>JAQJDB010000006.1:632457-1264914 GCA_032139905.1 Nitrospira sp. MA-1 | reverse complement strand
GGCAGCCGAGGTCCTTTTGTTTCGGCAAAAGGACCCAAAACCATTGACGCCCCGTTCCGCCTCACCAGATTGATCGGACGCGAAGGAGGGGGAGACGGGCTAACTCGCGGGGCTCACACAAGCCCGTCAAGAACAAGAGCGTCCGATTAGGGGCCGAACGGCAGGCGTCGGTCAGGGGAAGGGAGGGGGAGGGGAAATTAATTGGAATGCCTGAAACCCATCAAGGAAAGTTCCTGTATCCTCGATACATTCGTCATGGCTGACAGGTATTTTAATAACACAATTCTCATTCGGTTTAATTAATCTGCATATTTTATTATATTGCAAGACCCAATCTATTTAGGTTCGCGCCATGCTAGGCTACAAGCTTGTAGTTACCCAGAAACACTAGCTTGGCGTTAGCTGTTTGTATGAACTAAGGCAAGAGTTCGCCGTTATGCAGAGCCGATCATCACCCCGAGATCAGTCCAGCGACATAGTCGGATATGATCTTCCCTCGTGCTGCAAGGAAGTCGGAGTAATTCGCCTTTTTGTAACTGAAAGACGAGGGCTTCGGTAGGAGGTTTGAAGTGAAAACTTCGTCAGCGTCCTTGCCAAGCGCTGCGACAATTGTCGGAACATACTTCGAGGGGGGACTATCACTTATGGTCTTATTGGACGTAGAGGTGAGCATGACGATGTTTCCCAAGGCGTTAGACTCAAGCGTTTCTCCGATGGCTTTCAGATACGCTCTTGGGTAGATATGGTGGTACTCTTTCTTGTTGTATCCTGAAAGAGCACTTTGAACGTCAATGGACATACCATTGGTGAGGTTACGCGGGGGAGCAGATGCCAAAGCCAAGATGTATGCCCTTGACCTAGCCACATTGCTTTTAAACTGAGTATTTCCCCAATCATTGGGATTCGGCACACGGCCAAACTGTTCACCATCCCCTTCACCATTGAGGACGTACGTCTTGACAACCTCTAGGTCACGCGAAACAAAGTTCTCTCCGCCGATTTTATAACGTTCTCCGAACGAGGCCCGCCAGAACCATTGCTTCAGGCGATTGGCCTGCAACGCGGATAATTCCTTAGCATCTCTGAAAATGTATGTCGCTACAAGCAATACGGCTTCGTAGGACAAGAAATCCCAACTGTGAATTAGGAACTGGGTACTAAGTGCATCTACTGCAGACCTAAGTGCGGATTCGGTACGCGCTGCCAAGCTTTCAATCTGTGATGTCGAAAGGTTTCGAAGTTCGCGAAGCGATTTATCTTGAATAGATCCAGAATGTACGGCGGAGAGTGCCTTAAGGATTGTAGAGCGTTCCGTACTACCGTAACCCTTTGAATCAAGCGCAGATAGCACACCGGCTACCTTCTCGTTCAGGTCGAAGTCTTCAGCCCATGTGGCTGCAACCATGAGGTCGTATGTGGATAGTCTTGTACCTGAACTATTGATTCTTTCGAAGATTGGGCAAACCTCCTCAATGGTTAGATCCTTGAGTGTAACTACTGGAAGTTTGTACTGAGTGAATGCGGAAATAATATCGTCGAGTCGCTCTTGCAGGATGGCAGCATTGGGCAGATTTAACAACGAAGTTCGGTAGTTCAATAAGCTGGTGGTGTTGAACATCTTTCGGAGAGGAAATATGTCTGGTCTGGATATGGGCCCTTTGATTTCAATGAAAATTTCGCTTGTGAGATCATAAGCCGCGGTATAACCGCCTTCCTTTTCACTCGCTCCAAGGCACGAGTACATAACTGTTAACCTCTGTTGCCCGTCCAATACGTAATTCGTCGGCGTGATTTCGTCTGTGGTAGGCAAACGGAAGCTACCTATGTCCCTCGCTGCATTGAGCTTTTCAACAGTTTTCCAGAGCAGAACGCTGCCAATCGGATATCTATTTGCCACAGAATCGAGCAGGTCTAACGCTTGATCGTCTTTCCAGACGAACTTTCGTTGAAACTGAGGTATCTTGATTTCCCCCTTTTTGATGTCTGCGATTAGTTGTTGGAAGTAAGCTGTTTCGGTTGCTAGCTTTGTAGATATATCGGACTTCATGCTGTACCTTTATTCCTTGGGTTGTCACGTACAAACATTACTAGGGTTTCTAATGTTTCGAGACACAGGTATTTCGCCACCTAGCGTTAAGCATCAACGACACCCGGATTCATGCGAGTCTGCTGCATCCTGTTGTTATGCAAATCTGTCATTGTCACTGGATCAAGACGGGAGAAGTACCCCAAAATAAAGCTCTGATACTTTACCTTCGACTCTCAACAGCAGATTTAACCCGCTAATACACGCCAAAGTTCATCGTCGGTAATGGAGCACAGCGGAATTGTCGTCTGGTGCATTGCCATTTTGTGCAATCATCTAAAGGTATTCTTGCATTCTTTAAATAGCTTTTCCGCCTCAAATTCCGACAGTGTTACTAATGAATTCGGAAAATAGAAATCTCGCTGCAGAAGCTCTTTAATCGCACCAGGTGAAAGGCACGTAGTGATATCTGCTGTGGCAAGGTCAACGCCACATATAAAGTTGCTCAATTTAATGGATCTCTCCTCTTCTTGCAATTCGTCATTGTAGAATTCCTGTATTGTTGCTGTACCCCTTCCAACCCCAATAACTCCAAAGCCATTGTGATAAAGGAATATATACGACTTATTCATCCACGATCCGATAATACTACGGCGATCTCCATAAGTGGCCGCCTTCCGTCCCCTAACCATATCCAAATATGCCTTGGGGTTGTATTTCCTGTTGGTATTGATCCAACAATTGTAGGAATTTTTCTGGAACCACAGTTCATTTGATAGTTCAAAATACCTCTTTCCAGACACCTCATAGAACCGATAGAAGTATTCTTCTATATCGACACCCAATCCCTTCCAGTAGCTAGAAACCCTTCCCGTATCCTCTGACGACGAATGAGAAATTACAATGACCTTTTGTTTCTTGTTGAATTCCGTAGGATCGACCCGAAAACCGAAGTGATCCTCAAAGGCATCTATTAATTCGTTTCGCTCGGGATAGCATTTTTGGGAATGGTCGTTCATTTCTTTGTAGCGCCAGAATGAAAAATGCTGTGCATAATCCAACGCTTGATAAATTTTTCCGCGGTCATAGTGCCCTTTTACCTTAAGCTCAAAAATTACTAGGTCCCCGCTACTATTGACCGCAAACAGGTCTGCTTCCTTCTGAAAACTGCGTTCATTGCCAAACACCAGGTATTCTGGGAAAAGAAGGTCTCCAATGATCCCCTTTAGATAGTTTTCGAGGTCCTTCTCGTCCCCATCAAGCGAATCGACTATACTCATTCCAGTTACAGGCTTGAATCCTTTTACCTCTTCTTCCCATTCAAATAGCATATTTTCAATCCTTTACCGCATAACACTCAATGTTTAGGAGAATCCCCATAAGAATCGGATTTGCTCATTTCTTTCCGTAGAACACACCATAGATGATTTTTCTGAGCAAAAAACTTAATTTTGACCCCGATACAATGAGTTGCAGGTCGTAAGATCTGACTCCAAGCACAAGCTGGCCAAGCTGGTTGGTGGTAGAGTCCTGCTTATCGTGGGTAAAACATTTATTTCATAGGTGGCTTGCCAGCAGCAGCAAGTTTGACATTAAGTCGCTTTCGGAGTTCCTCTAGTCGCTTTGGTTGAACGAATACAAAATCGAACATGGCCTCAATTGTGCCAATAAGCCATTCTGCCTCTCCGGGTTCGACATCAATAATTTCTCCTGTGCTGGAGTCTTTCAAAGGATGTGCAGCAAAATTTCCGATGTTTCGAACAGCGTCAACTTGGGATGAGAGCGCTTGAGGAACTCCTGGTAGCTCTAGGAACAAATCGATTTCTTTGTCGAGGCTCCGAGCCTTCAGATTAAAATGGTTGTGCAGAATATCCTGAAGCAGTCGACGACTGAGGGCCGCGCTTGCCTTCGGACTGATCTCCTGTACCGCGCAGGCCTCAACGTATTCGTTTTTGAACCGTTCGGGTACTTCTGGATCCACGGGTTTAGAACGCCGAACCACAGGATAGAGAATCTCCTCGCTCTCTGAAAAAAGTTCCCGCGAACTCTCAAATTCGTCGTCGTGTTGCCAATAGGTGCCGTAACGTCGCAAAACAATGAGTTGTTCGCACTGCGGACAAAAACCGTGGGCAAGGTCAAAACCCCATTGTTTTTTAGCCTTGTGTTCAGCAGGATAAACATTACTTGTTCCACTGAAGTCAAGCTTTATGCCGGTTTCACAATGTGGACAAAGCATTATTGATCCCGCAATCTAAAAATAATTAGGCAGGTCCACAAAAGAGCCGAAACTGCCAGCTCTTGAATAAGATCAAATTTCTGACAACGCCTTCATAAGCCATTCAAGGCTCATTTAACGTCCCCGCCAGGAGATAATTTAATAATCGTCGAGATAAGTCAAGGAAAGATTCGTGTTTATTCGGAAATTATTCGAGGCCGAAACCAAAGACTCAAATCTACTCGGTCTCTTTTCAAGAACAAAAACAATCGTCGGGCTGGGCACAGATTCTTCGCCGGTGGCTCAGAATGACAATTCGGTTGAGAACTCCGACGCCTGCCGCCCGTCCCATGATCGGACGCTCTTCTTCTTGACGGGCTTGTGGGAGCCCCGCGAGTTAGCCCGTCTCCTCTCCTTCGCGTCCGATCAATGTGATGAGCCGGGCGGGGCGTCAATGGTTTTGCCCACTTTTGCCGAAACAAATGTGGGTCGGCCGCCGGGACGAACCCCGGCATTTATCGTTTTTAGGAGTCGGCAGGAATTTTTTCTAAGACTTCTTGAAAGAGGCGCTCCACCCGCTCACTGGGCAAGACAACTTCATAGGCCATCTAGACGTCCATTTTTTTGAAGAGGCGCTCGGCGGGTACGGCTTGGCCCTGAGCATAGTCTTTCCGGGCTTGTTCGATTTCCCCAAGGAGTTTTTTGTCCTTTAATTCGTCAAGCGTTTCGACAAGATCCACCATATCTGCATAGGGCACGAGGAACGAAACCGGTTTGCCATGGGAGAGGACCATGGAGGGAGACTTTGACTTGATCAGCTTGGATAATTGAGCTTGGGCTTCTCGCACATTGACAGGCTTGGCTTTTCGTAACAGGTTATTGACGCTCATGATGACTTCTCCTTATGTATGGCACTTGTATGTACATTAACGGAGGCCTTTTCCGATGACAAGGTAAGAGGCCTGGAGAACACCAATAAAAGATCGATTTATTCCGCGATCGCATCTATGTCATTAAAAGCAGATGGAGACCATATTACTTGACCCATTCTTGCAGACTCTGTTTGGCTGCTTCATGGGGAACCCCTTTTTCCTTCGCGGACTTCACGCTCAGCATGTTCAAATTTTGTTTTCACGTAAACGGCATGGATAACATCATCCATTGTGCCCTCATCAGGTAATGCGTCAGTCAATGACTTGTCTGGCAATATCTTTGACAGCCATTTCACTCCTCCTTTTTATAGGAATAGATGTAGATTTTATGCAAGAAAAAGTAGGACAGAGTGTAGGCCATGTCAACTAATGCCATACTACCTAAACACCATGGGTGGTCTGGGCACAGATTCTTCGCAAAACTCAGAATGACAATTCAGTTGAGAACTTCGACGCCTGCCACCCGTCCCATGATCGACGCTCTTTTTCTTGACGGGCTTGTTCGAGCCCCGCGAGTTAGCCCGCTTCTTCCTCCTCCTCGTCCGATCAATCCGATGCGGCCAGGCGGGGCGTCACTGGTTTTGCCCACTTTTGCCGAAACAAAAGTGGGTCGGCTGCCGGGACGAAACCCGGCATCACAGAACATCACGACAATGCCAACCCTGCAGTTATGACGAAGTCTCGACTGAGGTTGTTCCCTTGGTCCGACGCCTGCCGGCTGGCCCACGGGAGGACGCTCTGATTCCCTGGCGGACCTTGTTTGAGCCAGGTGAGTTGGTCCGCCCTCCTCAACCTGGCGTCCGTCCCCTCTCATGAGGCCAGACGGGGCGTCACTTGGTTTTGGGTCCTTTTGCCGAAACAAAAGGACCTCGGCTGCCGGGCCGAAACCCGGCATTACAAAAAATCGCAATAACACCCACCCTGCTGATACGGCGGAGAAATAACCCCAGAGCCTCCTCTCTCTTAATAGACGATGCGGGGATATCCCCGCATCCACTCATTCGTCCCCGCAATCCCCGCAAAACCACCACTCCCACATCACGCATAAACCACTGTTTTACAACATCTTTTTCTTTTCATCGTCATGGCAAGCCCCTTGCGATAGGACCTTTTCAACAATCGCATTCGCAACCGGAAAGGAGGTGAACAGTTACAGGGGCCAAAGGGCGGATTATCAAAAGAGATCGCGAAACAAAACGATCGGACATACCAACGACTACTTCTTAACGACTTAACCAAGGAGACAGACATGAACGTGAAAATTTCTCAGCCACCCGCATCACAGAAGCACACGGAAACCCCAAACCCTGAGACCGGAGCCGGTCCAACGGATACCAAGGAAATTGTCTATCTGGCCTCCGGCTTACTCATTCTGGTCATTGGTATAGGCGGCCTCTTGATGTATTCCGAGGATGTCCCGCTGCCTGCCACGGCTTCTCAGGGAATTGATAAAGGGCAAATGGCGGGTGCGTTTACCTCCACCGAACGGCAACCCGCTTCTTACGAACCGATGGCAGTGAGCCAGGCCTCGGGTGAAGAGCCGTTGACCGAGGAGATCACCCCGATCCCCGGACCGGGTGAGAACCCGCCGATGGCAGAGACGGATGTCTATTTCGCATTTAACGGATGGACCTTATCCGACGAGGCCAAGGACAATCTTAAAATCCAGATGGAGAGCAGGCCGGAAGGATGGAGCGGCACCCTTCAGATCGTGGGACATACTGACGCTCAGGGGCCGGATGTCTATAACCGTGCGTTGGGGCTCAAGCGAGCCCAGTCCGTGAAAACCTACCTGCTGTCGCTTGGCATTCCTGAGGACGACGTCCAGGTGGACACGTTGGGGAAAGACGGAGCGATCTGCCAGGAAGAGACGCCGGAATGTTTTGAACAAAACCGGCGGGCCCATGTGGCGTTACTCCCTGCTTCAACCACAGAAGGAGAAGAACTCCAACTGTCGATGATTCCTGCGGACACGGACAGCCCGGCTGCGGAAGAACTAGTTCTGACAACTGACGAACCACAAATCGCTTCTACGGACACCGAAGTCTCCTTGCCGGAAGACATTCAGGAGGAATTTGTCTCTTCCGATCCACTCATCACGGTCGAGTCCCTTCCCTAAGACTCTCACCCCGGGTTGGCCCACCACGCTGTGGGTCAGCCCGGGCCCGCCCTGACGGACAGTTTTCACAAGGACCTCTCACGACCATAAAGGAGCAGGTATGAATTACTGGAAGCAACTTCTTCTGCCTCTCGCGTTTTGGCTCACCGGCAGTGTGGTGGATTGCCTGGGCCTTCCTCCTGTTTTTGCTCAACCTCTGGAATCTCAAGTCACGGCACCAGCTCACAAGGCCGGACCGGACCTGCAACCGGGCTTGATGATTCGCCCGATGTCCGGGGAAACAACTCTCCCCGCCCCCACCGTCTCCACCCATGTCACCACCACCATCAGCGGGCTGATCGTGCGCACCACCGTCTCGCAAACCTTTCACAATCCCAGTGCGGAATGGGCCGAGGGCATCTATGTCTTTCCGTTACCCGAACAAGCGGCCGTCGATCACCTGCGTATGCGGATCGGCGACCGGGTGATTGAAGGAATCATTCAAGAACGGGCCGAAGCCAGGAAAACATTTGAACAGGCCAAGCGCAAGGGACAGCGCGCCAGTTTGCTGGAGCAGGAACGACCCAATGTGTTTACCGCATCCGTGGCAAATCTTGCACCGGGGGAACCCATCATTGTGGAGATTGAAATTCAGGATACGGTCCGGTACGACCAGGGCCGGTTTTCTCTCCGGTTTCCGATGGTGGTCGGGCCCCGCTATATCCCGGGCACTCCCCTGTCTATGGTCGAGGCACAACTGCATACAACCGGTTTGGGATGGGCCGTCAACACCGACCAGGTTCCCGATGCGTCACGGATTACGCCACCGGTCCAACATCCTGGCCAAGGCCCCATCAATCCCTTTACCCTTCATATCGATCTGGCACCCGGCTTCCTGCTTGATCAAGTGGAATCCCCGACTCACCCCATTCATATTGAAACCCATTCCAACGGACGCACGCACATAGAGTTGACCGACTCTTCCACATTTGCCGATCGCGACTTCGAATTAGCCTGGACCCCGCAAGCCACCCATGAAGCCCAAACCCAACTGTTTCTAGAGGAACACGACGGTGACACCTACGGTCTGGTGTTTTTCTTTCCCCCACAACTCATCGAAGACGGCCCGGATGAACTGAGCCGCGAAGTTATCTTTGTCATCGACACCTCAGGCTCCATGGCAGGCGCATCCCTTGTGCAGGCCAAAGCCGCACTCACCCTAGCCGTGTCTCGTCTGACGCCTAAGGACCGCTTCAACATCATTCAATTTAATTCCATCACAAAACATTTATTTCCGCAGGCCGTGCCGGCTGACACCCGCGCTATTCAACGCGCGATTTTGTATGTGAACAGCCTTCAAGCTGAGGGCGGGACGGAAATGCTTCCGGCTGTGGTTCAAGCATTGTCTCATCAAAAAGAAATACAGAAATCTCTCAGGCAGGTCATTTTTATCACCGACGGATTGATCGGCAATGAGGAGGAATTATTCGCGACCCTTCAACGTCTCCTCGGCCAGACCCGCTTGTTTACCGTCGGCATCGGCTCCGCACCCAACGGACATTTTATGCGGAAGGCCGCGCGACATGGCCGCGGCACCTTTACCTACATCGGCACCACGAAAGAGGTGCAAGACAAGATGCATCGCCTGTTTGTGAAACTCGAACAACCCGCATTTCTTAATCTCGCACTGGAAGGTTCCACCGATGGGGCATGGGATCTTCTTCCTGCTCCACTGCCGGATGTGTATGCCGGGGAACCGCTCATGGCCGCGTTTCGATCAAAAACCCCTCCCGCCCATCTGACCATTTCCGGGACGCACGGAACCGTTCCCTGGAAAAGAATTCTGCCTTTCACAGCCGGACTTTCCCGTTCAGGCATCGCGGTGCATTGGGCCAGGCAAAAAATATCCCAACTCATGGATCAACAGGCTTCATCGTTCCAACCTGATCAATCCGAACAGGAAACGGAACTCCGACAGGCCGTCATTGACCTGGCTCTCCGGCATCATCTCGTGAGCAAATACACAAGCCTGGTCGCCGTGGAAACCAATCCGGCGCGGCCTGAACATCGCCCACTCCAATCCCATGCGATGAAGACCAACCTTCCGCATGGCATGCAATACGAGGCAATCTTCGGCTGGCCACAAACAGCCACACCCTCCACACTTTATCTTCTGTTAGGAATCTTCATGGTCGGGATTGGATGGTTATGGACGCGACAACAAGCCGCACGGACGTAATACCGCGTGTGCGTCGAGTATTGGGAAGCCTGATGTTGGTCCTGGGAATCTGTTTGATCGGTCAGGGGCTGTGGATGCCCATGAAGGCTATTGCCGCACAATGGCTTTTGCAACAGGCGTGGAGTACGACTCTCAAGACACAGCAGCCAGCCAAGCCCTGGCCATGGGCCGACACCTGGCCGGTGGGACGACTGATTGTTCCGCGACATGGCATCGACCAGATTATCCTGGCCGATGCCAGCGGACCATCGTTAGCCTTTGGGCCTGGGCAGCTTTCCAAAAGTATAAAGCCTGGTGAACCTGGCAGCATCGTGGTGAGCGGACATCGCGATACACACTTTCAATTCTTACAATATCTTCTGGAAGACGATCTCATCTATGTGGAATGGCCGACCGGCCATCGATCGGCTTTTACCGTTCAGGAACTCACCGTGGTGGATAGTCGACACACTCGTCTTGGCAATTATGACCAGGCGGAAACTTTGATCTTAACGACCTGTTACCCCTTTGATGCCCTCATACCCGGAGGGCCGCTCCGGTATGTGGTGAAAGCAGAAAAAGCGTCAGCGGTAGAGAATTGAAATCGAGTAGGAGTATGAACAGTGAATTCTCATAACAGAATATGAAGCATAGCATGAGAAACAGACAGGTGTGGCAAACCTAACGGAAGTGTTCCAGCACATGACGTGGCGTAAAAACGGCGTAGAAAAAATCCTCACATCGCTCATCGATGAGATCACAGCCAGCGTCTGACGCTCGCTTTATACTGCACATAGGCCTCCCCGAATTTTTGTTCAAGATAGGCCTCTTCGCGTGCGATGACGAAATGGTAGAGCAACAGGGCTGCAGGGATCGCGCCGAACAACACCCACCAACTATGAAGAATCATGCCGGCACCGATACACATGGCACACAACGCCAGATAAATCGGATTGCGTGAGATACCAAAGAACCCGGTCGTGATGATCTTCGTAGTTGGCTTCCAGGGTTCAATGTGTATGTTCAGACGCCGGAATGACCTTGAGGTGATAACGATGAGTAAGAGTGAAATCCCGACCAATGCATACCCGGCAAAATCTAAAACCGATGACTGTGGAATCCTGAGGGGAACCACGTACTCCAGAGCATAGGCCAGAAGCAGGACGACTAGAACAATGAGTGGCGGCGGAACCTTGACCGCTGCACCTTTTTTGTCAGGCTCAGGGCTCATAACCACACTGAATATAATGTGGGTAAAGGATGTTGAAGCCTTTAGATGGTCTCCTCATGGATTTGAGGATGTCTTCACTCCTGGGGGCGGGAAAGCTATCAACCGTTCCTACCTCCCTTGGTCTCCTCTTACAAAGAAGGGATAATTGAAGAAGAGGAAAAGGGTAAAAGAATAATGCCAAAACTCAGCAGAAAATTAAAACGGACCAGTGTTTCCAATGGTGAATTTTTCTTTCAGGATCGATGTGGCTTCCCTCACGTTCAGGTCCTTCTGCAGCACTTGTGCGAATGATCGCATTTTTTAAGGGGCCTGGACTGTGCGTCTTCAACCTGTGCCCCTTCCCCCATTCCGTCCTTCATACATCCGCCACACAAAGATTCGGTGATTCCTTCTGGTTTTGGCGGGGTTACCCCAACACACCATCAAAATTTGTGACCCCATGATGCGTTCTTTCATCATCCTACTCCTACTCACCCATTAGGGACTGGATCTTTCAGGAAGAGGAGCTAGCTCTTTAAGGCACAGGATGAACACCCAAGCGGGGTAACTCACTCAACGCTTTCAATGTGCGAAAGTGACTCTTCAGTGCGGAAAGATAGGTGGGGCAATCATTATAAGGAATGTGGAACTCTGCGGCAGTTCGTCTGAGGATTTTGCTGATCTCCGGATAATGCGTGTGACTCACTTTAGGAAATAGATGATGCTCGATCTGGTAATTCAGGCACCCCGAAAACCATGTGAGGCATTGATTATTTCTTCCAAAATTTACTGTTGTGGCTAGCTGGAGGACTGCCCATTCGGATTCGACATTAGGCGGATTCTCTCCCCGCGATTTCGGATACGCGGATTTTTCCATGATATGAGCCAGATTGAAGATCAAGGTCACACTCAGACCTAGCGTGAGGTGGAAAATCACCAGACCTACGACACATTTCCAGAACGGCTGAAAAAGGAAAGGCGTGACGATGAACACGGAAAAATACATCGCCTTAAATGTCCAGAATTCGATTTCATCTCTGCTCGACATTGATGGATATTTCTGAAATTGATTGATCCTCATCGTGAAATAGTGGACAAAATCTTTTATGAAGATCCATTCGATCGTGGACAACGCATAGAGGAACCAGCAATACAGATGCTGATGCTTGAATTTTTTTTCCCAAGCCTGCCGAGGACTCATCCGCAGGGCCCCTCTTGTCTCCAAATCATCATCCCATTCCAGTATATTCGTATAACTATGGTGCAGAACATTGTGCTTATGGCGCCAGAAATACCGACTGACGCCTAACATGGCGCAGGAGCTCCGTGCAAGGAACAGGTTGACGGTGGGGTTGGCCGAAAAAGAATTATGGATCGAGTCATGGAAGATGTTGAATCCGACCCCACAGGCGGCGAAGGCCGTTGACACACAAAGAAGCAGTTGAAATGCACCGTTTGAGCTGGCCAACAGCATACCAAACGAGATAAAAAACCAGATAAGAACGATTGCTGATTTCAGATACAGGCGTAGATCATCACGGCGATTCCTGCCCGCGAAATGGTCATCAACACGGGCCCGAAGAACGCGAATAAAATTTCCACGACCCTTGTCGACAATCTTGGGCGTCTCGTTCCTGGCGATCACGATGGTATGGCCTCTTGACTTCATCTTTGAGAAACCTGCTTGAATTTTTCCCGATTATTAAGGTTGGCGATCTATTGGTCTGCTGAATGGGAAGGCTAAGTGGAAAATCCCAGAGTCACGCATAACCCCGAGTAGCCATCTGAAAGACTGAGGCTGAGGTATGCGATAATGCAGTCCTGACTTGTTCTTATATAGCCGCGCTTTCTACCTTGGGGAGTGGGCTTAATGCGACAAGAGGAGGAATCGGGTCCTGATAGGAATTAAGGTACGCATGATGATCATGCATCGTGGCCCCTTCAGGAAGCATGTCATAGAGCGAACCTAATTTTCCGCGGATTTTCCTGGCATAGAACATTGGAAGTTCTGATGTTTCCCCTTCCAGAAATTTTCGGAACGACACATTCGTATCCATCAGTCCTCTGATCTTGGTGTGATACTTGATCCGGCCAAACCCTTCACTCGACACCGACCGAATGAAATTAAACCATCTGGGAACCCAGCCACGATTCAGCATTACCCGCTTGGCAATCATCGGCCAGGAAAACGCATGCCGTGACAGATCCACGACATGATCATAAAATTCCGGCCAGGCATAATGTTTGGGCCGCACATTCATCGCATGATTATTATCCAGAAAATGAAAAGGGAACGGGAGCACCCGACCGTCCCGTTGCAATTCCCGATTAAACGGCGCGGCCTGGCCAAATGCCGTCAATAGGGAAAATGCCGGAAAGGCCCCGGGCGCTAAATCCAGAAATTTCCTGGTGAGTTCAAACGGTTCAGGTCCCTTGTCGGAATCCAAGCCCAACACAAAATTCACCTGGACATAGGGGATATAGCGGAGAATCAGATTGATATGATCGGCCACCTGCCTCACTTTGTCCTGTCCGGTGTGGCGACCGGTCCGTGACTTATCGCCCATGTCATACCACGACTCTATACCCGGCAAAATCGCCTTGAATCCATTTTGTTTTAAGCGTTTCAGGTGCGGTTCGGCCAGGAGCGACAGGGTACTTTCTGCAATGAAGTCAATACTATTGGGTGGAATCGCCGTTTCAATGGCATTCATATATTCCTGAAACCGCACCCCGAAATTTGGGTCGTGCCAGGCCACAATCGGTCGCTTCAACTTTGTCCGAAGAAATTTGAGATCCTCGCTAATCTGGTCAAACGACAAGGGCTGATAGTCGACATTGGCGTCCACACAAAATCCGCAGGTATAGGGACACCCCATGCTGCCGATCATCGGCACCACTTTAAATGACGTGGGCGCCTTGGCGATGGTTGGCTCAATAAATTTCCAGCGCTCCTTCGCTCCAGGCAACGCGGTCGGTTGCCGGGTTGCTGCGAGCTGAACTCCTAGAGGACGATGCTGCGCACAATCCGCCAGAATATCCTGAATGAGATTCTTGTCCGTAAACCCCACGACATAATCGAAGTACTTGGCCGCATCCTGCGGATAGCTCCGAGCATGAGGCCCGCCCAGTACCGTCACGGCCCCTCGAGCTCGAAACATGCTACTGATGGCATAGGCGGTCAGAGCGGACCGGGTAAAAGCCCCGATAAACACAATATCCGTCTCATCCAGCAATTCCCGGTGAAGATCTTCACGACCGGTATAGCAGACAAAGCGAACCTGATGGCCTAATTCTTCACACCACACCCCAACGACCTGCGGCATAATGCTCGCCAGGTTTTGATTCATGACCCGGGCATAGAGAGAATTGGTCGGTCCCTTCGTAACAAGATCCAATATCGTCACTCGACGTGGACGCATACATAACCTCCATACACTCAAGCGCTAAGGCAGGAACAGTTCCAGAATGGGGAAATAGGGTTTGTTAGCAGCCTATGCTGCCCGTGAAGTTTGAAATCGAATCCCGTTGATCGTTCGGAATTGGGGGGGGATGTCATTCTTGTTGGCACGAGGATTCATTCTGATCGTCATTCCGAAAGTTCTGCCCCATTTCGCCTTTGTGAAGCTCCGATCTTGTCCCAACGTAGAAAAATTTGAGAAGTAAAAGATCTGAACGGTTAATAATTTCCCAATTATACACGAATGAATCTTACCGAACCTGTTTTAAATTATTACGGATTGGTAAGGTTGCGGGTTTTTTGTACAACTGGGCATTGTGCATGGGAAATTCCAGTGTCACACGTAATCCTGGATGATTGTCGGAAAGACTGATACGGATTCCATGAAGATCCGCAATCGCCAAAACTAAACTAAGGCCAAGCCCGCTACCGGTTGACGTTCGACTGGTTTCCAGTCGATAAAAGCGTTGGAAAATTTTTTCTCGTTCGGATTCCGGAACGCCAGGTCCCGTATCGGTAATGACGGCCGTTACCCCGGATAGTCGTTGAGAAAGGATGAGAGAGATTCGGGCACCTGACGGGGAATGGCGAATGGCATTTTCCAAGAGGTTGACGAGCATTTGGGTGATCAGTCTGCTATCCCCATGGAACTGCAGATCCGGTTGGATGGTCGCAAAGAGAATTTGATGACGCTCCTCGGCAATCGGGGCGTAGGTTTCTTCAAGGATTTCAAAGATTTCACTGAGTGAGATCTCATGAAATTTCTGCCGGTAGGCACCAGAGCCCAACTGTGCGATTCCCAAAAGGGCACTGAACGTTTCCAGGATTTCATCATTTTGTTTGAGGGCCTGATCAATAGCCTGCTCATAATCCTCCAGAGAGGTCGCCCTGTTACGCGCTCCTTCCAGTTTCTGTCGCATCCGCGACAACGGCGTCCTCAAATCATGAGCCATATCTATTGAAACCTGGCGCAATCCTCCCATCAATTTTTCAATTTGTGCCAGCATCAGATTAATTTGGCGACTTAACCGATCAAATTCGTCATGGGTTCCCTTAAGAGAGATACGACGGTCAAAGTGCCCATTAATAATGTCCCCCACAGTGAGATTGATTTCTTCCACACGTCGCAAAGTAATGGCGCTCACAATCGCTCCACAGGCAAGCCCCAATATGAGAATAGCGGCTAACAACCAGCCAAACGCTTGCCGTAAAAATTCTTTCGCCGCTTCAAGATCTCTTAAATCCTGCCCGACCGTCAATTGGGTGCCATCCGGTAACAACACCGTCTGCGCGCGAAGTTTATGTGATGCATGATCAATCGGGATTTCTTTCGGTGGCAGCTCCTGAAACCATTTTCGGACAGGAGCCCCTGACGGCAAATTCTGAACAATTGATCTTCCGGCGCTATCCCGCAACAGAAGGTAAGTCCCCGGTTCCACCAGATCGGGATTCGCCGAATTAAGAGATCCGGCCTGATACTCCTTGACGAGCATCTGAATCTGCCAGGTGATTTCTCCGTCAACACGCTCAAGTAGATACCGGACGGCTATCCAATAGGAAACGACAAATGTGGTGATCACAAAAACCGCAAACAGGCACGCGGTGAAAAGGGTTAATCGGAAACTGGCCGTCCGTAGAAGCTTACGCATCGGCACTCATACGATAACCCGTGCCGCGGACGGTATGGATCAGTTGCTGTGTAAAGCCTTTATTGATTTTCATCCTCAGACGGCTGATATGCGTGTCGACCACGCTGGTCCGGGGATCAAAATAGAAATCCCATACATGCTCGAGCAGCATGGTGCGGGTCACCACCTGACCGGCATTTCGCATGAGATATTCGAGCAGGCGGAATTCCCGAGGCTGAAGCTCAATGCACACCTCTCCCCGTTTTACGATTCGGGTGAGTAAATCCATTTCAAGATCCCCGACGCGCAACCGTGTCTCAATCATTGACATGGGCGGACGACGACGCAGAGCCTCAACTCGAGCCTTTAATTCCGAAAAGGCAAAGGGTTTAGTGAGATAATCATCACCACCACATTGGAGTCCTTCGACTCGGTGATCAATCCCACCCAAGGCACTGAGAAAGAGTACTGGGGTTTTCACATTCGTAGTTCGCAGTCCTTTGACCAGGCTAATCCCGTCAAGACTGGGTAGCATCCGATCAACAATCAAGACTTCATACACCTCATCGATGGCCTTTTTAAACCCTTCCTTCCCATCCGTAGCAATATCGACCACGTATCCTTCCTCGATTAGACCACTGGCAATATAGGACGCCGTTTCCTGATCATCTTCCAGCACGAGGATCTTCATTACCCTACGCAAGCCTTTGTATTTGGGATGGGGATAACCTCAGCATAACATGGTAAAGGGCCCTGTCTCAGCTAAAATATCCTGGCCCAACACCTGGAGCGAACGGGAAAACCTCTTCCACCCTATCATGAGACCATTTTGCGTTTATCGGTTTTACCCGACGTAAGTCCATCGTCTTGAAACTCTAAAGCCCGCCTAATTCGCCCCGGTATATCGCCTTCGTTTAAATCGGAGGCTAAGTAGGTTCCGGTGAATCTCACCTTCAAGAATTTCCTTAGGAAAGGGGAAAGAATGGCCGTCAAACGTTGAGGGGGCTTTTTGAAATTTAAGGAAAGTCAAGGAAAACCAGTTGCATTAGAACTGATCTTCCTGTACGGTTTTGCAAGAATCGACCGTCTTGCAGGATCCAAGCCATTCTCCGGCTGTTCTGGCCGGTGCCGTAGCCCAAACCTCCTCAGACCGGCCTCGATACGCAACCTCAGCATAGAACAATGTCGTTCATGCTTCGTCTGGTTGTGCCCAACAAAGGAACCGACTCTCATGCTGAATCAAAAACGCCGAAAAGACCTTCGCAATGTCGCCATCATCGCTCACGTCGATCATGGCAAAACAACGTTAGTGGATGCCCTGCTCAGGCAAACCGGCGCGCATGTATTTAAAGAAGGCGAAGCGGTCATTATGGATTCAAATCCATTAGAAAAAGAACGTGGGATTACGATCTTTTCGAAAAATGCTTCCCTCCTCTTTAAAGATACCCGCATCAATCTCGTTGATACCCCCGGCCATGCTGACTTTGGTAGCGAGGTCGAGCGAATTCTGCGAATGGTGGACGGCGTGCTCCTGCTCGTGGACGCCTTTGATGGCCCGATGCCCCAAACCAAATTCGTCCTGAAAAAATCCTTGGAACTGCATCTCAAACCCATCGTGGTGATCAACAAAATCGATCGTCCCAGTGCAAGGCCCGAAGAAATCGTAAATCAGACATTTGATTTATTTTGTGAACTCAACGCGACCGACGAACAATTAGATTTCCCCATTGTGTACGCATCCGGAAAAGAAGGAAAGTCCACCCTGGATTTAAATGATCCTGCCGTCGACATGAAGCCTTTATTGGACACGATCATCCATCGGGTCTTGCCGCCAGTGGCTGATCCTGAGCAACCGTTTCAAATGCTGGTGACCATGTTGGAATATGATTCCTATATTGGACGTGTGGCTGTGGGACGGATTGTCCATGGCATGATTGAAGTCGGCAATCAAATCGTCGCCGTGAAACGGGATGGCACCATTTCTCGGGGTAAGGTCACCAAGCTTCTGGCCTATCAGGGTCTGACCCGGGTCGAAACCGGTTCCGCTCAAGCCGGAGACATTATTTCCCTTGCCGGGCATCAGGACGTTCGGGTGGGAGAAACCTTAGCCTCTCCTCAAAACCCGACTGCCTTACCGACCGTCAACGTGGATGAACCGACGATTTCCATGAACTTCTCTCATAACACCAGCCCCTTGGCCGGGAAGGACGGGGGGCGCTTTCTCACGTCCCGACACATTCGAGAGCGCCTGGCTCACGAAGCCATGATGAATGTCGGTATTAAAGTTGAGGAGGCCGACGGTGGCGAGCGATTTACCGTCTCGGGACGAGGCGAACTCCATTTGTCCATTTTAATCGAAACTATGCGTCGGGAAGGGTTTGAATTAGAGGTATCCCCGCCCAAAGTCATTTACAAGGAGGTGGACGGCGAAACCCTGGAACCCGTTGAACTCGTGGTCATTGAGGTAGACCCCGGTTATCAGGGTGCGGTTATCGAAGCGCTCGGCAGCCGGAAAGCCGAAATGAAAGACCTGCGAATCAGCGCGGTCGGCACCGTTCGCATGGAATTCCACATTGCCTCGCGTGCCCTTTTAGGATTTCGCGGTGAATTATTGAGGATGACCAGAGGAAGCGGAGTCATGTCACAAATTTTCTATGAATACCAGCCGTTTAAAGGAGAGATTCCTCATCGTTCGACCGGCGTGCTCATTGCTCATGGTCCTGGACAGGCCGTGGCCTATGGTCTCTGGGGTCTTCAAGACCGTGGAGAAATATTCCTCCATCCTGGAGTCGATATTTACGAGGGCATGCTGGTTGGGGTCAACAACAAAGGCAACGACCTGGTCGTGAATGCCCTTCGCGAGAAAAAACTCACCAATATTCGGGCGTCTGGAACCGATGAAGCCATTCACCTTATCCCGCCACGGGAAATGACCTTAGAATTCGCGTTGGAATTCATCGAAGATGATGAACTGGTCGAAGTGACTCCCAAAAATGTGCGCCTGCGTAAGCGCTACCTCACCGACAACGAACGCCGGTCGGCTCGTAACATGTCCAAGAAGGCTCAATGAGCTCCACCTTCTTCTCGTGATTGATCTGATATTTTGGCCTCGCTTTCACTAACCCGTGGCAGCGAGGCCCATGGCCCTTCCCTCCCATTCAACCCCTAAGGCTTGCGAGCAAATGGACTGTTCGATGTGCTCGGAAAAGCATTGAACCGATCTGAGGTGGGACACCGCCCCATTGTGACCTTTTTCCACCATACTTCTAATAAATGGCTTGCGCGAACTCCTGGTTGCATCCTCTCCATCATCAAGATAGACCGGCTCCTGTTCTTATCAGGCAAATGGTTGGCTAATTCGCTATAAGATTTTGCCTTCTTCGACGTTTTCTCCCCTTAAGTGCTTTCCTCTTTCAACATTTTTACGTATAATTCAGGCCCTACCGTCCAGCCGGGAAAAAGCCTTGTAGGCAGGGCCGATCACCCGATAGCAGTCCATTCCATTGTGGAGCAGGCATGAACAACACTTTTTTCAAAGGACATGGCTTGGGGAATGACTATATTGCCCTCGACCCGGCCAAAATGTCTTTTAAACTCACACCGCGGACCATCCGGGCTCTTTGTGATCGGCATTGGGGAGTAGGAAGTGACGGCATTCTGGCGCTCGGCCCTTCCAAAAAAGCCGACTTTGGTCTGCGCATTTACAACCCTGACGGCAGTGAGGCGGAAAAGTCCGGTAATGGACTGCGGATTTTCGGTTGCTATCTGTACCACACCAAGCAAACGAGGAAAAAACACTTTACCGTCGAAACCAAGGGCGGCCTGGTTGAGATTCATCTGGACCTCAACGGTCATGGGTTCGTGAATGGGGCCACCGTTGACATGGGACGAGCATCGTTTCAACCCATCTCCCTCCCCTGCACCTTACGGGTGCCTGAGTTGATTCAGCAGCCGGTCAAGGCTGCAGGGCAATCTCTTCGGTTTACAGGCGTCAGCGTCGGAAATCCGCATTGCGTGGTGTATAAGAAACAGGAAGAACAATGGACCCGCCAGGACCTTCTTGAGATCGGCCCTGAACTGGAAAATCATATTATTTTCCCGAAACGAACCAATGTCCAACTTGCCATACCCACCGGGCCGCGAGCCATTTCTATCTTGATTTGGGAACGGGGTGCCGGGGAAACACAAGCCTCCGGATCATCGGCCTGTGCGGCAGCCTCTGCAGGAGTCCGATTGGGCTTAGTCAAAAGCCCCGTAAGGGTGAAAGCCCAGGGGGGTACTCTAGATATTACCGTTGATTCTCAATACAACATTACGATGAAAGGCCCTGTGACCGAAGTGGCCAGAGGGGAAATTAGTCAATCATTTATAAATGGACTGCGCTAAACAACGTGTTAGCTCCTCCCCACCCACTAGGCCGTTCTCCGAGTTTCCTTCACCCGTTGAATGATCTCTCAAACCCTCGCGGATAAGCGAGGACATTCCGTTTGAACGGCCAGAATCACTCTCCCTTCCAGCAGGGCATGGTGTTCCCCGACTCTCTCTCTCGGATACTTTTAAACAATTTTCTTCTGTTTTTTTCTAGAATATTTCGGAGGAAATGTCGGCGGGCATGGGCGTCAAACTTCCCGCCACGGGACGATTACCCAGACCTTTCGCCCCGTGACAATTCAGACAATAGGTCTCCCTGCTCCCCAATTTCTGTGGGATCATCTGCCAACACCTTTCCCACAAGCAGGATGATATATACGATTACGGTACCAACTTAGAAACGAATATCCACCGATTTTCCTTTTAATCCGCTTTACTCTGGTAACGTTGGAAACTCAAATGGAATCGGTTCGCCGGTCAATGCCTGCATGAAAGCAATAAGGTCGGTTTTCTCCTGCGGTGTCAATCCCAGGGGTTTCATCAACGGACTCAACTGAGGATTCGCCTTCCCACCTTCATCGAAAAAGTCGACAACTTCCTCTAAGGTTTTAAAAGCGCCGTCATGCATATACGGGGCGGATTCAGTAATGCTTCGAAGCGTTGGAGTTTTGAATGCGCCTTTATCGCGTTCTCGAAGAGTCACATAATACCGGCCCAAATCTTCTTTCATCGGTCCGACTTGTGGCACGCCGAGGTTGTGAAACTGATTATCCGTAAAATTAGAACCGTTATGACACAGAATGCACCGGCCTTTTCCTTTAAACACGTCCATCCCACGTTTGGCGTCTTCGCCCATCGCTTTGGGATCACCTAAAACAAATTTATCAAAAGTCGAATCGGTGGAAATGATGGTGCGTTCATAGGCGGCTATCGCTTCCGCGATTCCCTGCAAACTGACACCGGTTCCAAATACTTTCTGGAACTCTTCCTCATAGCCTTTTATTTTCGCAATTTTAGGAACGACACTTTCATGGGTCTCGGCCATCTCAACGGGATTATGAATAGGACCAATGGCCTGTTCTTCCAGAGAGCCGGCTCGACCGTCCCAAAATTGGAAGGGATTAAATGCGGTATTGTAGACAGTCGGCGATTGCCGGCCTCCCCGCAGTCCTCCAACTCCCGCCGAAGTTTGATTGGGATCGGCAAATCCCGTGACAGGGTTATGACAGAAAGCACAGGAGATCGCATTGTTTTTGGATAACCGTCCATCAAAATACAGTTGTTTGCCCAAGGAAATTTTTGCGGCATAATTCAGATTTGTCGGTGGTGTGGGGACCACCGTCGGAAGGGGGCCAATATCCGGAACCACATGACCATCCACTGTGAGCATTCCCTTTGAGGAATCAAATCCAGGCTCACTCCCCATCGCGAGTGAGGCAATCATGAACAGTCCCATCATCCCGCAAACACCTGCGAAAACTTTCCCCTTCCTACCTGTCCTCATTGGTTCATTTCCTCCTGATTTAATTGGTCACATTCACAGCAATTTGTTCAGTCAATAGCATCCCGGACATCTGACACCTGAGAGCAATTTTTTTCAATAATTCAGTGTACCTCGAATGTTCGCAATATGGTAAGACCATGCATCTAAATGTGAAAGAGATGCTCCCCCTTGGTCTTTTCAGGTAAGTTCCTTGTCAACATGAGAGCGTTGCGACTTATTCAGAAACCATGGGTCCATATTCCCACCTTCGCATAATCCTCCATGAAGCGCCCATCCTATCCTATTGATGCCGTCGTTCCCCAATTACGACAGACGCTGAACCAACAGCCCATCGTCCTTCTCACCGCACAGCCGGGCGCCGGAAAAACGACACAGATCCCGCTGGCTCTTCTCCAGGAACCGTGGCTGACTCCCAAAACCATCATCATGCTGGAACCCCGACGGTTGGCTGCGCGCGCAGCGGCACGCCGCATGTCTGATCTCCTGGGTGAAGCCGTTGGCACCACTGTCGGGTACCGAACCCGGTTGGATACCAAAATTAGCCCGAATACCAAACTGGAAGTGGTGACCGAAGGCATTCTCACAAGAATACTTCAACACGATCCATCATTAGAGAGCTATGGCCTGGTCATCTTTGATGAATTCCATGAACGCAGTCTGCAAGCCGATCTGGGGCTGGCCCTATGTCTGGAATCCCGGAAGGTCTTTCGAGAAGACCTTCGACTCTTGATCATGTCCGCCACACTGGACATTGCAGCCATTTCGCAACAATTAAAACAGGCTCCGGTGATCACCTGCGAGGGAACCATGTTTCCCGTTGAAACCCGCTACGTCGGAAAACCGGATGGCAAAAATTTTGCTATTCAAGTGGCACAGACCATTCATCGCCTGCTGAAGACCGAACCGGGCAACCTTTTGGTCTTTCTTCCGGGAGCCAGAGAAATCCGACGAATAGAGCAAATCTTGGCGGACCTTCCGCTTGGCTCACACATCCTTATCGCTCCGCTCTATGGTGATTTGTCCGCCCAGGCCCAGGACCAGGCCATTCTTCCGCCGCCTCCCGGATGGCGCAAAGTGGTATTAGCCACCAACATTGCCGAATCCAGTCTGACCATTGAAGGCATTCGCCTGGTCATCGATACCGGACTCATGCGCATCCCACGGTTTGATTCACGCAGCGGTATGAGCCGGCTGACAACCCTCACGGTCTCACAACAATCTGCCGAACAGCGTCGCGGGCGGGCAGGACGTCTGGAACCCGGTCTGTGTATGCGGCTCTGGTCTGAGGCTGAACAGCGTACCTTCACCCCGCGCACCGCACCGGAAATTCTGGATGCAGACCTGACCTCTCTTGCGTTGGAATTGGCACAATGGGGCATTCAGGATCCACAGAAATTGCTCTGGCTGGATTCTCCTCCTTCGGGGGCCATGGCTCAGGCACGACAACTTCTTCACTCCCTTGGCGCATTCGATGCCCAAGGCCACATTACCGATCATGGCCGGTCTATGGCCGAGCTCCCCATGCACCCGCGGCTTGCGCATATGGTCCTGAAGGGGAAGGAGCTGGACTCAGGAGCCTTGGCCTGTGATCTCGCCGCATCCTTAAGTGAACGGGACCTGTTCAAGGGATCCACGGCACGAGAGCATGCCGATCTTCGCGCCAGGTTTGATGTGCTTTATGGTAGCGCCCATGCCCAGAGGGATACCGGATTCTTTGATAGGGGAACCCTCCAACGTATTCGCCAAGTCTCTCAGGCATGGCAACGAACACTTCACATCACGACTCCCCGGCATGTCCCCAAGCAGCAGATTGATCAGATGGGTGTACTCCTGGCGCTGGCCTACCCCGACCGTATTGCGCAACGACAATCCGATGAGGCCAGACGATACCGCCTAGCCAATGGACGAAGCGCGCGATTTCATCACCCCGATCCATTGGAGCATGAAGAATGGCTCGTTATCGCAGACCTTAATGGAGCGCCAGCGACGGCACTCATCTATATGGCTGTCCCGATTTCACGTGAAGATCTGATTACTCATTGCGGGGATCTCATACAGTCAACGGATTCTGTAATGTGGGATGGATCAACGCAAGTGGTCAGGTCCATCCGGCAACGACGATTGGGAGAACTCATTCTGGAGGAAAGCCGCCTTCCCGATCCCGATCCTGATTTGGTGTTGACCGTCCTTCTTGAAGGCCTTCGAAACACGGGCCTCCCCTGTTTGCCCTGGACCCCCACCCTCAGAAACTGGCAGGCGCGCGTCCAATTTCTGCGACGCGTCACGGAACCGGGATCTACCTGGCCGGACGTCTCGGATGACACACTTCTTCACACATTGGACCAGTGGCTTGGCCCCTATCTCACCAATCTCTCAAGTCTCAATCAGCTGAAACGGATCGATCTGGCCTGGCCGCTTCAAGCACTCCTCTCCCCAGAACAACGGCAAACACTCGACACCCTGGCGCCCACCCATCTCACCGTGCCGACAGGATCCCACATTCCCTTGGATTATCTGTCAGGTGAGATTCCCGTTCTGGCTGTCCGACTCCAGGAAATATTTGGACAATGCGACACGCCCCGCCTGGTCAACGGCAAAGTCCCCGTTCTCATTCATCTCCTCTCTCCGGCCAGACGCCCCGTTCAGGTCACACAGGACCTCACGAGTTTTTGGGCCACCGGTTATCAAGCGGTTAAAAAGGAATTGAAGGGCCGCTACCCCAAACACTTCTGGCCCGATGACCCTCTCCAAGCCCCGCCTACTCGCGGCATCAAAAAGCGATAAACAGGTGATGAATAATTACCGGCCACATGGTTCCCATGAGGCTTTACATTTGAATGGGACCTTTCATGCAACCATCGAACCGAGGTCCATGTTTATATCCCCCCACAAGGGATTGGCTTCAGGCCTACCTTCCAAGCTTATTTGAATGCATTGAGATTCCAATTGTAGTCCAATTACCTCAATCTGAATGTTTCGTTTTTTAAATAGGCAGAAACCCGTTCAGGGACATACATGGCTAAAAACGGACGCACGCCTCCCTTGGACTCAAAATCCTCAGCAAACCATTTAAAGATGGAGGAGAGATACAGGCGATGATTGGATTCCTCCACCTGCAATCCTTTGTTCGGATTCGCTAAAAATGCCTTCATCTGGTCATCCAGTTGCTCATGCAATCGCTCTGACGTATAGGCTTCCGGCCGTATGTCAGGGCAACTCAAGGAGGCGCAAACGATCGCCACATGGATCCGGGGTTCCCCCATTTTGCGTAATATGTCATGTTCAATTTCATTGAGTGTTCGTGCCTTCCCGCGAACCGTTCCCACGTTGAGTTTCCAAACCGAAGAAAATAATCCTCCGGCATCTTTGATGCTTTTTAGTGGATAATGATCCAACACCATTTTGACGGCCATGATGTTGTAGGCGTTGATCCAAAAAGCCAACTTCTCTTCCTGTGTGCTGAAGCCCTCCACTGGTGCCTTCTCCAGATCGGCAATGACTCTTCTGTATAGCGGATCATGACCAAGTGCCTGGTAATTCACGGCATACAGCGTTATCCCTTCGATAGTCTTGGAGGCCACATACTTTTTGAGTAAGGCATCCCAATTTAAAAATTCATTCGCCTGGACAGTCTGTCCAAATCCCAAAAATCCACTTATTAAAAACACGCTTACCAAATACCGTGTCATTCGTATGCCCAGAACAAGGTGCTTCATGCATGCCTCCGTAGGTGAAAACTTTCTACTCCTGAGGTCCCGAACCGCCATTTGGAATAGAGTCATATGAGTTCAGCGTTCATTACAACCCTGACCAAACCACATCAACGCTTCGAATATCTTCCTTGGCACCTTCCAGGTGATTGTCCTGCCTCTCTTGCTTTTATTACACAGAATTCTTAAGGTCATCCTGTTTGATCAATGCTGACACAGGTCTTTTCATTCTCGACCTAGAGAGCCAGCCTCATGAAGGCAAATTTGACTTCGCAAATCATTATGGTGGCCGGTTGGGTCCTTGGCAGCTTTTTTCTGGGCTGTTCCAGCGTCGAACTGACAAAGGTTCCCAAAAAACCCCTGCCCTTCCATCCCCCTCCACTGGTAGAATTACCATTGGAATTACCACCAGAAGGCGGTCCGCGACGCCCCGTCGATGCCATGTCTCCTACGACCCTATCTGCTCCCGGACCGGAGATTATCATTGTCGATTCCAACCAATCTGGCTTACGTGCCACAGCAGAACGGGATCCGGACGTGAAGACCCAATTGGGCGAGCGATTTGCCTACATCAATACCGAGAAAGTCCCTGCCGACCAATGCCTGGTAATCCTACAGGGAGACGACTCAAGTAACTCTCGAACGACCGAACGGGCATCGAATTCCGATGCCTCGGCCTATCGGTTAACCTACTACAGTTACACCCACAATGTGGCCGTGCATGTCTGCATGGAAAACGACCGAATGTCTTCTGTCCAGCAGGATCCGCGTGAAGGCTACCAACCCGAAGAAGGTGAAGAAGAAATCACCGCCGCTATTGAACTGGCACGAGCAGATCAACGAATTTCCCAAGAGATTCAGCATCTGCACGGACATGCCATTCTCACCTCACCTGAAGAATACCGGTATTTCTGGGTGAGCGATGAAGCGGGATTTGGGGACCGCGTGTTGTGGGTCACATTTTCTGAAATGCCGGAGAGTTCGGCACTCTACTTTGCCCGAGTTGACCTCACTTCTCAGACCGTCTTGGACGCAGGCAAGGAGGCAGGACTCCAATGACTATTCCCAAACAAGAAGTCGGTCGCATGGCATCATTTCGATATTTCATCGTCGGTGTCGCATTGACCAGTGTCTTGGCTGTCAGCCCCGCCTTGGCTGACTGGGAATCCAAACCGTTTACGTGGGGACCGTGGGACCTACATCTTGAGATGAAGGATGCTGCTGGCCTCGGGCTACGCAATGTGTCTTATGAAGGCAAACAGATTTTAGGTAAAGCCGATTTGCCGGTGATCCGGGTCAAGTATGTTCGGGAGTGGCCGGCCTGGCATCCGTTTAGTTGGTTTGGGCTTGGGCGGGCCAGTGGCCGATGCGGACCATTCGAAGACCGGATCAGCCCACCGCGCCTTAAAAAGAATCCTAACTGCGATGGCAAACAGCTGTGTCAGGCCGAACATACCATCCAAGGGGTCAAGTGGTTGGAATTAGGTGTCTATGCCAAAATTGGTCAATACCATCTGTATCAAGCCTGGTATTTGAGCGAAGACGGTCGTTTATATCCCATTGTTCAGAGCTGGAATCTCTCCTGTAATACCGACCATGATCACCATGCCTACTGGCGCCTGGATTTTGATATTGGCGGATCCGATCAGGATCAGGTCTTTGTCCTGGACCGGAATTCTACAAACGACAACGGTTGGGGGTCGGGGTGGGAAAAATACCTGGTTGAGGAGGATGCCAAGAAACCCGCCAGCAATAACCAGGATCGCGTCTGGTTTGTGCGGGATTATCCCACCGGACAGGGTGTCTGGATTATTCCAGGTCCTTTTGATGGCCATTCGAATAATTTTTCAAATCGTGATGTCTCGATTCGAAAATTCTACCGGGATGAAGATACCGGCTGGCCATTCGGCGCACGTGGGGATTTGGAATCCAAAAGTGATGAAAGCGTCCAAGAGACCAATGTGGTCTTTTGGTATGTCGCCCATCTTCCTCATAAGGCAGCTGAAGGGGACCGACCCATGCGCTATTGGATGGGGCCACTTCTCCAGATTTATCAGGAATCTCCCTAAAACTACTCAGGCCAGCGGTAATCAATACCCGAAACTTAAAAAAAGCCGCAATTCTCACGGCCCCCGCTCAACAATTTCTTTTCTGAGTACCCCAAAAAAGACTATTGCCTCAATCTGTTAGTCCTCGTGCAGTGCCTCATCGCCTTTTTCCGGAAAGGTTTGTTATGGTGAACCACCCATGCAAATCAGCCTAAATCCCCTAGATCGGCCTTTTTTCTTTAATTTTCTATCTTCACCATTAAGGAACCTTCAGTCATGAAACTACTTTCCCGCATCCTCTGCATACGCGCCTGCTCACTCCTCGCCTATTCCTCCATCCTTCTTTTTGGACCTCTAGGGTTGGCAGAGCCCGGAATTGATGGCTTCCGCGATTTAAAATTTGGCATGACGGAACAAGACGTATCCGCTTTACCTGCCTGCAAAAGTTCGACGGAATGCCTCTATGAATTGACCGATAAAAATCGATATTTGGAGTTAACCTACTTACCCGACACAGTTCCAGGCACACCCGAACCGGTCCGGAAACTGGCAAAAATTACCATCGATATGGGGCAATTCACGGAGGACTGGTTCGAGCAGTTACAAATAATCTTAGGAGATAGTTATCACCTCACACAGGACCTCACCGAACCGACCAAGCAATCGTTTCTTGCTGGAAAACAAAACGAGCTGAATTTGGGGTTTGAAGAGGGACAGGTATTATTGAAGGTCGTACGCCGTCCGTTCGGGAACCTGGCGTTGAAGGTTGTGTATCAAAATGCGGCCCTTGCGAAAGGATTCATTCAACAGAGCCAAGTTGCGGCGACTGCCTCGTCTAACTGAACTTCCTGCCAGGAGTCCAAGTGCCACATATCATTGCGGATGAGGCGATTCCCCTCTCCCTCAGCCTTCTTCGTGTTGAGGATTAGGAAGCTTGTTTGGGCACAGAAGCAATTGTAGGCACCAGCAAGCGAGGTCGGAGACTTTCCTCTTTCACAAAGAAGGAAATGGGCAGTGTCACCACCCCCGTTTTTCGTTGTTGATGCATCAACTTCCGCCAACAGCGCCGACACAGATCATGATCCTTTAACGAAACCGCACGTCCTAATTTACTGGAATGGGGATTGCGTCTGGGAGAAACAAAGACTTTGACCTCACTGCCACATTTGGCACAACAGGTTATACCGATCCCACTGCCTCTTGACGCCCGGTGGGTCACCAGCCCAACGCTTTCGGCTATATATTTTCGTTTTGGATTCCATGCTTGATCTTGTGTCATCACGGATTCAGGTATATCCCATGTGAGCATTCGTCTCATGGCCCCCTCCTTGGAAAGATTGGTAGGAAGATTCGTATCTATTACCCGGAGCAAGGGATATGCCGGGGGCCAAACTGCATAAGATAGAGAAGAGAAAACCTTATGAAAACAAAAGATAAGAGATTCAAGATCCGGAAGGCTGGACTCAGGAAGCTAGGCAGATTGCGCGGTGAACGGGCATTTCTTTCTTATTTGATGTCACTGAAAAGTTGACACCTGTTGGAACCTTTGACAGACAGAATGGGAGCGGGAATAATCCAAATCTCATGAAAAGGTTGTTCAATATACGCGACCAGGAATGACTGCACCATCCCTCGGATCCTCGCAAAGCAACCAGACGCCCCCCAACCAGGTTAGTAACCCTATGGACCTCACATGTATCACACCCTTTCCGGTGCCGATTCATTTAAAATCAGCCAATAGAGCCCAAGGTTTTGAACCGCCTGAGAGAACTCTTGAAAGTCCACTGGCTTACGAACATAACTATTGGCACCAAGTTGATAGCTTTTCACAATGTCCTGCTCTTCCTTGGACGACGTGAGCACAACCACCGGGAGAAACTTTGTCCGATCATCAGCTCGCAACCGTCGAAGCACTTCCAGCCCGTCAATCTTGGGAAGCTTGAGGTCCAACAGGATTATTTGAGGCATGTTACTTAAATCCCGACCGGCATGAGCTCCGGTTCCAAATAAATATTCCAACGCCTCTACACCATCACGGGCCACCACGACTTCATTTTTTATATTGTTTTTCTTGAGCGCCCGCATCGTCAGTTCTTCATCATCGGGATGATCTTCTACTAACAAAATTGCTTTGTTCGTCATCGTCTCCTCCTTCGTTTCCCTTACAACGTAAAATGAAAGGTTGCGCCCTTGCCTACGACTCCCTCTGCCCAAATCTGACCGCCATGCCGTTGAATTATCCGATGCACCGTCGCCAGTCCCACACCCACTCCCGGATATTCAGTATAGGCATGAAGCCGTTGAAACGCCCCGAAGAGTTTATGCACATAGGTCATATCAAAACCCGCCCCATTGTCGGTGACGAAGTAGGCGGCCTGCCCTTTGTATTGCCCATAACCGAATTCGATACGAGGGTGAGCTTGTTGCTGGGTAAACTTCCACGCGTTACCTAACAAATTTTCTAGAACCGCCCGGAGTAATTGCGGATCAGCGGTGGCGAATACATCATTGGCCACAATACATTCTACCTGCCGGTCCGGCTCCACCTTCTGCAAGTCGTCAAGAATCCCCCGAACTACGGCGCTCATATCAAAGGTCTGTGTATGAATTTCAGCCCGAGTCAATCTGGCAAGATTGAGCATGGCATCTATTAGCTGAGACATTCGTTGACTGGCAGTCCGCACCCGACGCAAATAACTTCGCCCTGACTCATCAAGCTTTTCATCATAGTCTTCCAGTACCGCCTGGCTAAACCCATCAATGCCCCGCAAGGGGGCCCGCAAGTCATGCGAGACCGAATAACTAAATGCCTCAAGTTCTTTATTACTCGCCTCAAGTTGCGCCGAACGCTGAACCAACTGGGAATTGAGTTTGCGTATGTCCTCCTCGGCCCGCTTCCGCTCTGCCACCTCCCGAATGAGTTCCGCATTTGAGGCAGCCAACTTTCCCGTTCGCTCCTGGACTCGCTTTTCCAGATTATCTTTCGCCTGCCGAAGGGTATCTTCGGCCAATTGGCGATCATGAATCTCTAATTCCAAATGTTTGTTGACACTTTGCAGCGCGCCGGTTCGGTCTCGAACCTCCTCTTCCAATTCGCTTGCTACCCGTCCGAGCTTTAAGACGACTAACCAGAATCCTCCCATCCAAATAACGACCAACATCCCCATCAATCCATAAGTTCCGAGCCAACTCATGCCCATGATTGTCTCTACCGAATTAATGGGATAGACAACCTCCAACAAGCCGCCCACTTGCCCGATCTGCCAATCACGCTTCGGACTATCCGGATGTCTGTTATGACACTCCACACATTCCTTCTGCATTCGATCGGCTTTCGCAAAACGGAGGGACTCACGCCCATCGACTTGTTCAAACCGATAGAATGGCTCATCAGAATCAGGATGTTGCGTGAAAAATTCCCAGGCCTCTCCCTGGAAGCTATCCATAAGTCCCCCTGATTTCACTCTATTTTGAAACGGATAGGGGCTCATTAACTTCAATTGTTCGCCTGGTCGCCCGGCCACCAATCGACGACCCAGATCCCGGCTTAGAGTCGCAGGGAGAGGGATTTCGCCCTGATGGTCTCGATACCCTTCCGAGGCTTCGATTCCCTGAGCATGAAGACGTTGAACAACCTCGACGGTGTACCATATCCGCATCTCATTCAACGCTCTGGTATAGATCTCGGATCCCCGAAAGGCCATAACCGTCACCATTTGAGATTTCAATTGGGAAATATGCAAATAAATCACGATAAGGCAAAGTCCAAAGAGCACGGATAACAGCAAAATCGTATGCTGGTGTAAGAGCTCCATGGCTCCCATGATCCTGTTCACACAGATGCGCCACAGTCTCAAAACCGACAATGGCAATTCTTTACGAGGCGTCAACTCAGATACAGACAAAGGTCTTTCCTATTCTCAATTCAGGCTTTTCAAACCCCTCCCTCTTCGAGGGCGGTCCTCTGCCTTACGCTATCGGATCATTACCAACTAAATTGAGCCTCGCTCCAATTTTGAGCCTTCCCTCAACTCCATGGCCCCGATAATGTTGGCTTGCGATTTCTTCCAAGGGATTGCGCCTGAATCGGCCGCCATATGTAGATCAAACTGTTCAAATCATTAACATCCGATCATTGATATGATTCCGTACCTTCAATGTGAGAGCGGAAAGGAGGGGAAGCACATCAGAAGCCACCGATGGGTCTCATCTGGGCTCCTGTATCATGACCGTTCTCCACCAATAACCTGGGACTGCCATCCTATTGTTCCCGGTGAAAATTTGGAATTTGCACCGCCAGTCTTGACTGGCACGTCAACTAATCAGACCTGATTACGTCTGGAAGGGATGGAGGGGAAGAAGGGAATCCCAATTGGGTAAAATTGCTCACGAGGTATTGCACTGGGAGCTAACATCCATCGCAAAGAATGCCACCGAAGCAGAAGCCAGCCGATTGGAAGACAATCCGACCCTCACGCTACTAAATTAAGCCACTCATTCCCCGACGATAGGATGGCCGCTACGCATTTCGGTCGACCCTTCCCGGCTGGCCCCCTTACTCACACGGGAGCTTGATTTTGTAAGGCGACTGCCATCAAGCATTCTTCAGACTCTGATATCTTTCTAGGGTCAGTGTCATCACCCATACTGGGCTCCAGTTCCTGATCCTCGTCATACGTTTGCCGCACATCAAGAATTTCAATGTCCAACTGGGCATCAGGGTACAATCGTCGCAAGTCCCATTCGGTAATCCACCCTCGCACATACTCGCGCATCCGGGTACTGGATAATTTTTCTACAGCGGAAACGGGTGGCGGTGTCCAGCTATAGGCGGACCCATGAAGCGTCCGAAGCCGCTCATATAACGCATCTACCATTGATTCATAGGGACGAACTAATGGTTCGCCCTCCTGTTCAATAAGCCGGATACCCTGGACCGCCTGCAAGGCTTGCATATGAGCTTCATCCGTCGATTCCTCCTGACACATCTGCTCAATTTTCTGAGAATCCTGTTTTTCTTCCAAGACCACACTTTGAAAATCATCGGTCAAAGCCACAATGGCCCCAATAGCCGGACAGGAATGATCGGCTAGCACCCCCATCCACCGCGCCACCTCCATATAAGACTTAGTCCGTTGCTTAAAGGAATACCGACCAATGATCTCCGCTTCATCAATTAACAGGATCCACCCTTTATAGCCGGCAGCGACCATCAAGCGCGAAACAAATTGAAACCGGTCCAAGGCCAAATCCTGACTGGACATTTTATTAAACACATACGGGTTTTCCGGCGGACACCCCTGAAGGTATTTATTGAGTTGGCTATTACTTATAGGATCTCCTGACCAATACCGGATCATACGATGACTCAGCTCTGGATCATTGATCATTCGCTCATAGAGATACAGGCTGGCAGCAAATCGGGAATCGCAGACCCGGTCCTTCCGATGCACCCAATCAAATAAATCGGCATACTGCGGGCTTTGGAAATTCAGTTCACCGGCTATTTCGGTTAGAGCATCGCCATGTTTACCGGGAACAACGGCATTGTTCATGGCTGCACGAAAGAAGGGCACTCCATTGTACAATGGAGTTTCCTTACTGATTACAATGGGACTACAGACAAAGTTCTGCTCCAGCGCCACCTGTTGCAACGCATGAAGAAGATGGGACTTTCCACTCCCAAACCCTCCTTCAATCACGATACCCTTTGTAGGCATTTCATGAGGAACGTTTGCCTCCATCTGTTGAATCAGCCGTCTGAATTTTCCCTCCAGGTCCGGTTGGTGGCTTCCAAGTACCTGCACCACATCACGATTCGGCACCCCGGATCGCAAGGCTTCCATGGCGCGTTGATGTCCAACATCACCATTGGCCATGGCAGGCCGATCAGTGTATTCCCTCTTTCCGGTATCGTGGGCGTCCCCGGGCTGTTGAGATCCCACACGAATCAAAGCCCCTAATGGGTTTTGGTATTGACGATCACGGACTTCGTCCCAAATACGCAACTTCAGCGCCTCATACCGATTGAGCCCCCGACGCTCATCTGTCAGAAATTCTTGCGGTACGTGGACCACCAGCAGAAAACTTTCCAATTCATCCGTCCCATCAATAAACTGGCGAAGCATTTCGTAGGCATCTAACGTGGCTGAAACGCCATAATATAAGCCTTCAGGAGAGTCCGGTTTCTTACTGAGCAAACATCGACTCAAGTCCAGGGACACGACTAACCCTGTTCTTCCTACTAATCGTAACCAACGGCATAACGAAACAAACATATATCGAGCATTCGTCCGATTAATTTTCTGAAAAATAAGGGCTTCTTTGAGAGCTGAAATCTGACGAATCTCCCCGCCCAGCCAGGACTTAACCGGTTCGGTCATAAAGGGGACTTCCGAGCCAGAGTCCATTTGGCCCAAACACAATCGGATCATGGCCATACGAAATTCCTGGCACATCTGCGTATCTCGATAGATGGCCCGCTCTAACCAACTATTTAAATCTCGTCGCAATAAGGGTTCCGCCCTTTCATTCATCCGGGCGACTCCAGCCATGCAAAACTCTTCTTTGTTCTCCGGGATTTGGTACCCATTTTCTTGAAGAAGTCGCCGAACGAATTGTGAAGCCAGGTCATCCCATGGAATTCGCCGAGCAATTTGATGAAAGAACTTATCCATCATATGAATTTTGGTGTCTTTGGCATCAACCGAAATGCACGCATACCCTTCCTGCTGAGCCAAGACCGCCAATTGATTTTGGATGTCTACTCTATCCCGATCAGAGTCTGTCACCACAAACTTGACCGATGAGCCTCCTTGCCCAATAAATCGTTGAAGGTATTCTTGCCGAAGTGTATGAAACCATTCTTGAGGCCGTAACTCCATTGGTCGTTTCCTTCACAGGTTAGAAAGTCACATGCGAACGCGGGTTGGTTTTTACAGGCTGAGGAGAAGACCAAGATCTATGATGAAGAAACGTGTTCTCCGTCCTCAAAAATTTCGATTTGAACACCTTGCTCGTCATATTCAAAAATCCTGATGACGGCGATTTTGGTCAAACCCCAGATTAAATGGACTCGGAGAGTGCCGGGTGAAGCATACCTTCCTGATCACCTTCTAATTCACGATCTTCTGAATAATCTTGTCGAATTTCCGTTAGTTCAATTTCGACTTTTTGTGTTGGATCAAGACGCGTTAAATCCCATTCGGTAATCCAACCTTTGACATATTCACGCATCCGGGTGCTGGATAACCGCTCAATCGTGGGGACCTGAGGTGGTTCCCACCCATACGCCGCACCATGAATGGAACGAATTTTATGGTAGATTTCCTCCACCAGCTGATCATAGGGACCAACCAAGGGTATGCGCTCGCATTCGATGAGTCGCATGCCCTGTTCCGCTTGGCGGGACAGCACTAAATCGGTTTCTGATCCTGTTTCACGCAGTTTTTCTGGCACTTTTTCCCGATCACCTTTTTCATCCAGAATCGCACTTTGAAAATCATCGGTTAGCGCCATCACCGCCGCCAATCCGGATTTATAGCCAAGATCCGCAAAGCTGGAAGCTTCCAGTCTACCCAGCCACCTGGCTAATTCCGCATAGGATTGGGCTCGCTGCTTAAAGGAGTACCGTCCAATAATTTCCGCTTCGTCGATCAGTAAAATCCAACCAGAATATCCAGCCGCAATCATGAGTCGTGAAACAAATTTAAACCGTTGCAACGCCATCTCCATTGGCGAGACCCGTTCAAATCGATAAGAGACATTGGCATCGCAGGATTTGAGATATCGCTTGATTTCAGCATCGGTCAAGGGGTCCCCTGCCCAAAACCGAATGATCCGATGACTGAGTTCCGGGTCATTGACCATGCGTTCGTACAAAAATACCGTGGCAGCAAAGCGCCCATCAATTTCCCCGCCTTGACGATGCACCCATTCGTAAAAATTTGCATACTGAGGACTCTTGAAATTCAAATCTGCTGCCACCTCCGCCAAGACATCTCCTCGCTTTTCGGGGATTTCAGCAGACTCAATGGCAGATCGAAACATCAATGCGGGACTATACAGAGGTGTTTCCTTACTGATCACGACCTTGCTACATACAAATCTGGAATCCAAGGCCATGTGGCTTAAGGATTCCAGTAGGTGGGATTTTCCCGTTCCAAATCCTCCTTCAATCAACATCCCTTTTGTAGTCCAACCCTTATGTATGCTGGCCTGGGCATCCTGTAACATCTGTTGAAATTTGGATTTGACCATCGGTTGTGGACAGCCTAACGCCTTGACGACGCCCGGACTCGGTACACCCGCCCGCAAGGATTCAATGACCCGTTGATGCTGTACATCTTCTTTTCGGCTTCCCACTCTTGCCAGGAGACTGCCCTGGGTAAATTTTTCGGTCTGGTCGGTCAGTCTGACCATGGGCGCAAAAGGATTTTGACGGGTTTTATCCCGGACATCATCCCAGATTCGAAGCTTTAAGGCTTCATACCGATTCAGCCCCACCCGTTGATCCGAGAGAAAGGCTTGTGAGGTGACAACCACGACCAACAACCCTTCGATTTCATCACTGCCATCAATGAATTGTCTCAGCATTTCATAGGCATCCATGACCGCAGAGGGCGAATAATTCAAAGAGTTGGCCCCGACATCCTTCCCGCCTGTAAAGGCTGAAATATCGATGGTCAGAACCATACCGGGTTTTCCCGCCAGGCGGGTCCAATGGGACAAGGACGCAATGAGGTCACGCGCATTACTGCGGGTGACCTTTTCAAATATTAATAACTTTTTGAGAGTAGCCATTTGCTTCAGTTCGCCTCGAAGCCAGGCCCTGATCGCTGCCGGCTCTTTAGACGGACTGTCAGGTAATTCCAGCTGGGCTAAGCACAACTGAATCATGGCCAATCGAAATTCCCGACTCATGTGAAAATCCTGAAACAAGGCCCCTTCCAACCAGGCATTCATTTCTCGCTTCATCATGGATTCATCGCAACTATTGAGAGTGGCAACAGAAGACCAGCAACATTCCTCCCTCCGTTCAGGAATCTTCCATTGATGTTCTCGAAACAGCTTTTGGACATATTCAAATGCCAAGGCATCCCAATCGATTTGTCTGGCCATTTCCTTAAACAGAAGATCAATGAGTTGAACTTTCGTACAACAAGAATCTGCGTGAATCGTGACAAAGCCCTGCTCTCGTGACAGGTCCCCCACCTCCATGCTCACAGACTTGGTGTTCTGAGCCTCCTCCACCACCGCAAATTTGACGGCCGATCCTCCCCGACGAATAAACCCTTGGAGATAGGCGGATTTCAGAACGTTCAACCATTCCTGTGGAGACATAAATTTTTCCTCAATATCCTGTTAATCTAGTTCGTCTTCTCGGCTCACCCTAGGGAAACTTAAATACCATCCCGACCCGCTTATCCCGCCTGGACAAAGGAAATTCCATAATAAGTTTTCTCCCGTCCCCCTTGCGCAATCACGGTTAACGTCTTGGTGGCATCCCGCACCCCGGTACTCGCATGAAAGTTTGCCCGATGATTGTTTTTGGTGGTAATGGTTCCACTTTTATCCAGTAAATAGACGTCCCGCCCAAATTCTTGTCTCGTGTATTCACTGGCCTGCCAAGGAAGGAGCGTAAGAAGTTGATAGAGTTCCAAAAGTGGAATCACCGTTCCTTTACCAATGAGATGCTTCCCTCGGCCCGCCACCACGATGGAATAGGCCGTAAAAACCATCTCGAGAAACGTTTGTGGTTTAAATCGAAGGGGTTTATTTTGAACTTCCTTTAATCGTTTGACTAAGACCGAAGGACGAAGCCGATTTTCCCGCATTCGGTCAATGGCGACCGCCCGTTCTTTATGAAGTATGCGCAATAAGACTGGATAGGAAAACAAATACCCATCGTGTTCATAGAGATTGACACCCATTTGCTGTGCAGTCGTGAGAAGTTCCTGGCGAAACGCTTTGCCCTCCAGGTACCCGGCTTCATCAAAGTTCAGACGTTCCTGGGTTTTCACAAAGTCACAACCCAAACTCAGCGTCACCTCTTTCCCTTCCTCTAATAATTTTCGAAGATTGATCAAATCCCCCACTTTTGCGGCATCTTTAATTTTTTTAAACGAGGCCATCACCTGCTTTGTCGTCTTTACTAATCCTCCGGCTTGTTCTTCAATATCAGCCAGGGCCTGCTCTAAATTGACGTTTTTTATGACAGCCTTTGATGGTGTGGCGGCATCAGGCAACTCAAGCACACCAATCGCCGAGCTCGACCCGCAGGCTTTCAACCTATTGTCAATTCCGTCGGCACTCATATCGGTTATCGAGTCCTCTGGTTTGTGGTGAATTCAGGCAATCGGCTTCAAATAACCGATTGATCGGCGCATACCGGTTTTATTCGGCACATCCTCGATAATTCTTAATAATTTCCGGCTTATTTCATGATCATGCTTTGTTTAAAACCCATAACGACTTTTTTATGCTCAGCGCTTAACATTCAATCCAGAGTTGACCTGTAGGAAGAAAGCCTTTTATGGTTGAACGATTTATTCAGATTTTTTCCATGGAAAATATCACGCCATTTGCTGTCATCACAGGAGCTTCACGAGGGATTGGAGCCGAATATGCCAGAGCCTTAGCAACTCAAGGTTTTGACCTTCTTTTGGTTGCCCGGGACCAAAACCGTCTACTTGAATTATCCAAGGAGATTCAACAGACCACTTCTATTCAGGTCTGGACAGAAACACTGGATTTGGCCAGACCTCACGCGGCGGAAATCCTTTACAGTTTGGCTCAATCATTTCGGCCTCATGTGTCATTGCTTGTCAACAATGCCGGTTTTGGCCTGTATAGTTTATTTGCAGACATGTCACTCCCAACTATTCAAGACATGCTACAGGTCCATATCCATGTGACCACAGAAAGCACAAGACTCTTCCTACCCGATATGATGAATCGACGGCAGGGTGCAATTATCAATGTGGCGTCCGTAGCAGGATTTTTCCCAATTCCCTATATGGCGGAATATGCCGCCACCAAAGCCTTTATCATATCTTTTTCTGAAGCCGTGGCGATGGAGGCCAGGGAAAGGGGGGTGACCATCCAGGTGTGCTGTCCCGGCTATACCGAAACCGATTTCCATAAAACGGCAGGACATTGTCCACGCCACATGGCTTCCCCTCACACTCCACGGGACGTCGTACAAAAATCATTAAAGGCCCTAAAATCCAAGCAATCCCTCGTGACTATTGGGTGGCAAGGACTGGCAACACACTGGATCACTCCATTCATTCCTAAAAAATGGCTCATGCGTCTAAGCGCCAGATTTGTTCGGCCACCAAACACCCTCTCTCATTAAACACACGATTTCCTATATTAAAGGAGCACAGAGCATGCCCCATTCCCATTTTCAGTCCTTTATTGTCTCTCTTAGCATCTCTAGTGTCTGCATTCTAGGCTTTGGGTGTTCTGGCCCTCGCCCGGTCCTCTATCCCAACGATCATCTTCAACAAGTTGGCCCCGATCGAGCTGAACAGGACATTGAGGAATGCAAACAGCTTGCAGAGGATTATGTCCCAGAACACGAAGCCTCGACAGTGGCCGGGAATACTGCCGTTGGGGCGGGAGCAGGGGGTGCCGTCGGAGCAGTCAGTGGCGCCCTTCGAGGAGGAGTGGGTATTGGAGCAGCCATAGGTGCCGCGACAGGTGCGACCATTGGCTTTATTCGTGGCTTATTCCAGGCTTCGCAACCCACACCAGCCCACCAGGCGTTCGTCAACCGATGTCTTTCGGAACGAGGTTACGATTCGATTGGTTGGGAATAGATCAGGGAAGGAACATGAAGGAAATGGCGTGAGGACAGCTCAAGACGCTATCCTTGGAGGTTATCACCTTGAGCAAATCCGGTATTGGAACTTGCCCCACAGGAAAATCAAGGAACATTTAGAATGAGGGGTTTTCTGCACGACGAAGCGCTCGCATCAACACGGGATCTTGATAAGCCACTTCACTTAAGGCGTCCAACATATGAAGGCCTTTTTCCTTGGCGAGAGCTTTGGCTTTACTGAATTGGCGTGAATTAAAGCGAGCCACGGATGGCTGGCCATTGATAATCTGACAGGCAAGGCCCCCACCATCTTTCAGCGCAAGAGTCCCCCCGTGATCGAACAACGCACGGGTCTCCTCTATGCTGATGCCATGCAGTTGCGCAAAATCATGGAGCCCACTGATCTCAATCAATCGTCCATCAGGCATGACACATTTTCGTTTAAAATGAGGAGACCAATCTTTTCGAAAATCAATAAATTGAATGTCTCCACCACACGAGATACCCGAGTCGACTTTTGTCAAATCAATTCCTAAATTTTTTTGCCGCAACCGATCCTGCAATTCCTGAGGAAGTCCTCGATAAAAAACCCGCTCCATGGCTTCTTCCAACGTCACACCATAACTTTGACGCATGCGCTCCGCCGCCGCATATTGCTCAAGATCCATGACCCACGTGTGTTTCGGATCTTTGCCAAGAGGATCCACGCGACACACGAATGCGCCTTTTGTAACCAGCGTACCTTCATGCGGATAGAGATAAACCCCCCCGTCTTGAAGCACGCCCGTTATGTCTTCAAGAGGAATATCATAACTTTCAGACAGGACTCGTGCATGCATCTCCAGATCTTCGGGTTCCGTCATTCCGCACACCATTACATTTCCAGGGGGATCATAATCCGTATAGTTCTCTAGAATATTATAAAGAACCGGAGGCTTTTCTTTTTTCAATGGACGTTTTTTTACTTTAAACATTCGATACACTCCTTCACGCTGAGTTCTTTTTTGGCCTTGGAGTTCTTAACGCTCAAGGGGGGAGGAGGCAAGATTCGCCCAACACCATCGCATTCCGATTTCACTCGAACATTCCCCTTATATCACCATAATCTTTTCCGCGCCCTGTTGCAGATCTTGAAGTCGTAATGGTAGAAGGAATTCGCCTATGACTCAACCATAATGTCCTATAAACTTCCTATGCCCAAAAATGCCCTCATTCAGGCCTTCCATCAGCTGGAAGCCTTCAAATGGAATCAGCAAGAAGGCTTTCGCCTCGCCTCAGGGAAAACCAGCCCCTATTATGTTGACTGTCGTATTGTATTGGCTCATCCGCACTCACGTCATCTTGTGGCTCAATTAGCCTATCACCGGCTTAAATCCTTAGATTTCACGCTTATTGGCGGGTTGGAAATCGGAGCGATTCCCCTGGCCACCTGCATTTCGGATTTTGGCTATAGAGCCGATCCACAGCGGGAATGGCGAACGTTCGTCGTACGCAAACAACCTAAGGATCATGGATTGGGCAAATTAATTGAAGGCACTATTCATCCCGGGGAAACAGCTTTAGTGGTCGACGATGTCTTAACAACAGGCGGATCATTGGTAAAGGCCGCAGAATCAGCTCGCGCTCAGGGCTTAATTGTGACACATGGGTTAGTAGTTGTGGATCGATCCGGAAATGAAGGGAAAAGCCATCTGGCCCACATGGGCATTCAATTGCTCCCCCTTCTCACCTTGGAAGATTTAAGACAAACTTCTCCTTCCACCCGGTAAGTCCTCAAACTATTCCCCCCACGGTTGGACACCTCAGCCAATCCTTACAGCCTCAACGGGTAGGCATCCTATTTTTCTAACACGATCCATCTCAAATTAATCGATGATGCCCTTTTCAATTTCATAACCTTGGCGGGACTCTTCTATTCGGGATAACTCGCTTGACCGTCCCTCCTAACCAACCATACAATTTTAAAACAATCGCTCAACAATATCCTGCTCAATTTCCTTTTCAAATGGGACAATGCCATTTTCCTTAACTTCTTCAAAACAAGAAAGCCATTCCCAATACTATGGAGGATAACCATGAAACGTTTATTTTTCTCCCTAACAATCGCTCTTCTTTTCTCGGGATGGTGGAATCTCCCCATCGTTACTGCTGAGCCCTATCTTTTAACAGTTCAGCAACTTAAAGCAGGACTTGAAAAGTCTTCCCAGTCCAAACAAAAAGGATTTGTGCTCATCGACGTTCGGAGTCCGGACGAACATATGAGTGGCTTCATTCCCGGAACGGATTTCAATATCGATTTTCGAGAAATGCAAGGACGACACCGAGAGCTCAACGCGAAACTGGATCAGCACATCGTGGTGTACTGCCAATCCGGACACCGCAGCAATATTGCTGCCGAAACCTTAATGGGGTTGGGCTATCAGAATGTCTATAATGTGGAAGGAAGTATGAATGCCTGGACAGAAGCTGGATATTCTATTGAACACCCCAAGTAATCAATGACAGCCTGCTGCAAAGTACATTAGTTTTCCGCCACGGTGGAATAGATGCCGTTAAAGTTCTGGTGCATCTCCCGAAAGGCTTCCAAAAGAAGTGGATCAAAATGTGTCGGCTTTGTACGGTCGTTCCCGTTCAAAATGATGTCGCATGTCTTCGCATGGGTAAACGCTGCTTTGTACGGTCGTCGACTCCGTAAAGCATCGTAAAGGTCACACAGCATCACAATCCGCCCGGTTAGGGGAATCTGTGTTCCCTTTAGACCTCGAGGATATCCACTTCCATCCCAACGTTCATGGTGAGTCAGCGCGACTTCTTTAGCCATCTCTAGCAAGGGAGACGTCGAGCCATCCAATAGACTCGCTCCCAACAAAGGATGTTGCTTAATCGATTGCCATTCTTCTTCCGTCAATGGCCCCTGCTTGCCAAGCACAGCATCTGGCACCCCAATTTTCCCAACATCATGCATTGGAGCAACCGCAAATAAGCAACGAGCGCGTGGCTGATCCCAGCCAATAGCCAACGCAAGCGAATGCGAGTAATGGCTTAATCGTTCAATATGCGCACCGGTTTCCTCATCTTTATAGCGTGACGCACGGGCTAAGCGAAGAATAGTATCGGCATAGGCCTGCTCCAATTCACTATTCTTCCGTTGTTCTGCTTCCAATGACAGTTTAAGGTCCCTGGCGTAGGCAAGCATTTGGGCATGAGCTTTTTTAAGCTGTTGGGTTTTCTGACCTTCCTGTTCCAACATCTGCTTGAGATCTTTGGCATAGGCCATGAGCTGCAAGCGAGCCGCCTGAAGTTTCCCTGTGGCAGATTCTTGGGAAGCTTCGTCCTTTGAATGACCCATTAAGGATGAAGAAGGAATCCCATCCTCCGCGGGCTTACCCTTCCTCATGAGGCAAGTACCTCGCGAACTTTTTGAATCAACTCTAATGGGCTGAATGGCTTGACCAAATAGCCTGCAAGGTTAAGGGAAGCCATCTGCTCACGTGCATCTATCCCATCTTTCGCGGTTAACATAACAATTGGAATTCTGGCCGTATCGGAGCGTAAGCGAATGTTTCGCACCACCTCACACCCATCGAGACCCGGCATCATCCAATCGAGAATCAACAGATCGGGTATGTGAGTGCAAACTGCATCCATGGCTGCACAACCATCAACTGCGGTGAGAATCCGATAGGAGGGGTTTTCAAGGGTGACTTGGACCAACAGCCTAAGATCTTCCTCATCATCGGCAATGATGATCGTTTTTACGGGACCCACCATGGTAATGATTTCCTGCTGGTTGGCCCATTAGGGCTCAGGGAGTATCTAATCCATTGCCGGCATATTCATCCTCCTTGATGAGTTGATCCTCTGACTGGGATTCAGGTTCGATAGTATTCGATTGCTCCGTTTGCCAAATATTTTTTTCGACTTTTCTGGCCACGGTGATAAAACCTGAATGGGCAACCATACGATGGTCAGGCCGGACACTTCGGCCTTTAATGTTCCAAGTCCGCAATAACGTTTCAAAATTTTGAACCATGGTAAAAACCCGGCTCTGCTCCAAAGCCTGTACCGTTTGCATGACCTGCGGCACCGTCGGGACATAACTCAGATACAGCCCCCCCGAACGTAATGCCCTGGCGGCATGAGGAACTACCCTCCATGGCTCTGGAAGATCCAACACGACCCGATCAAACCTCCAGGAAGACGTCCCTTCCCCAATTTCGATACCTTCATAGGCATCACGAATCTGAAGAAAATGGTTGGGAACCTTTCCCATAAACCGTTCGATATTTTTCGTAGCGGTAGCCGCAAAATCCTCCCGCATTTCATAGCTCACCACACACCCCCGATCCCCCACCGCACGCAGAAGGGCCATGGTTAAGGCTCCCGATCCTACACCAGCTTCAAAGACCCTGGCGCCTGGATAAATATCAGCCCACATTGGGATGACGGCCAAGTCTTTGGGATAAATCACCTGAGCTCCTCGAGGCATTTTCAAGGTATACTCAGCTAATGTTGGATGAACGGCAACCATTAACTTTCCATTGGAAAACTGGACCACAGTACCATCCGGTTTTCCAATAATGTCATCATGGGCAATCCGGTCTCCACTATGTTGGAAGATTTCTCCGGCTTTCAGTGTGACGGCATACGGCCGTTCTTTCTTGTCGATTAAATGAACCCGTTCCCCAGATTGAAAAATTTTCATAAGGCACGCATCTTAGCAAGGCTTTTCTTCAATTTGATACCCATCATAATGATGGAGACTTCATGAAAAGTTTGACGCGACAACCCGTCGACATTTCAATTTGAAAATTCTTGACACCCTCCTCATTCAGACGTATGATTGAGTAACTTCAGTCGTGACATCCCTACGCTACGAATTTTTCCAATTGACCAGATTCTTTAACCTTGAAAGTGCCCCCCTTGTGCGTATGTTCTCAACATGCAAAATACCGAACCGCCGCTCTAAAACGGATCAGAAGGATTCCCTTCCACAGCAATTTTTGCTGCTCTTAAAACAGGAATAGTCGCGTGGCGAGAACAGTAGTCGTGACCTAATCTATTATGAAACGCCTTTTCACAGTCATTGGCCTTGGGCGCTTCGGCTATAGCGTTGCACAAGGATTGGTTACCAAAGGATGCGAAGTACTTGCCATCGACAAGGATGAGGAAAAAATCCAGGCGATCAGTGACATTGCCACCTTCGCTGTCCAATGCGATGCGACTGATGAACGAGCGTTAAAAGCGGTAAGCGCGCAAAACGTCGATGTCGCAGTCGTCAGTATCGGTGAAAACATTGAGGCTAGCATCCTTATTGTTCAAACACTCAAGGAAATGGGGGTAAAATCTATTGTGGCCAAAGCCGTGGCCCCAATTCAGGGAAAAATTCTAATGAATCTGGGGGTTGATGAGGTTATCTATCCCGAACGGGATGCGGCCGTCCGTCTCGCCCACCGCCTGGTTTCCCCCAGCGTACTTGAATACTTAGAGTTGGCTCCGGGCTTCAGTGTGGAGGAAGTGTCCGTTTCAGAGAGCTTGTCCGGATTAAGTCTCGAGGATGTTAAATTACGCGGACAGCATAACTTGAATGTGATTGGGATAAAAAAACAAGTTACCAGGATGGTCAAAGGACGTATGATGAAAGAAGAAATCTTTAATTTCACTCCCAAACCGGATGACGTCATTGAAAAAGGTGATGTGCTGGTTATGATTGGCCGGGAAGAAGATTTAGACCGTTTTTGCAATAACGTGTAAGAAATATAACAGTTCTGTCAATTAGCTCTGCACTTTTTCCTTCCGCATCTTCCACCATCTTGAAACTTGTTAGTCTTTCCCCTTTCGCACTATCCAGGGAATTGGATGGGCTACCGATTTCTTTAATAGCTAAAATACCATCTTATAATTCTGGAAAAATTCCACGGATGTCAGTTTTATCCTTTTGTTTCAAATTGTTTTACATTTCATGAAATGAGAGGCTTTTGCCAAACTGTCACAATGAAGGAAACCCAACATTTCAAAATATGGCATTGAGTTGCTTTGCATTGATGGGTGGAAGGTTTAAAACCTAACATTGGCGTGTTTTTTGCTTTGAAAGAATTTATCAACTGTTCAACTTGTTGCTGAACTAAATAGGTCACCTGAAAACATAAACCCACAGGGAAACTATTATGGAAAACCAAACCGTTTTGGATGAGCCCACAGAGATCGAACTCACTACCGTAAAAACTGAGGGGATCAAGCCTTCGGGATTCGGGCCAGCTCTCGAATCACTATACTTCCGATCATTTGGCAGTCGGCCTCTTCTTAATAAGGATTCTGAAATCGAATTGGCGAAGGAAATTGATCAGGCGTCCAGAGCAATCCGGCTCATTATCAAGCAGAGCCTTCATCTCACACAGCCTTTAAAAAAGGGACCACAAAGGGATGGGACCATTGCTCTGCTTAAGGAAACATTTGCCTTAAGCGGCCTTTCGGCTCCAGCAATTGAAAAACTAAAATCTGTCTTGTTGGACTTAGGCCAAACCTATCCCTCAGTACACCCATCCATTCAGGATCTCTGTCAGCAACTTCAAAAAGCCAAATTCCAACTAGAAAAAGCGAAATCCGAACTCGTTCAGCGAAATCTTCGCCTGGTTGTCGACATCGCGAAACGCTATACGGGTCATGGCCTAGCCTTTCTGGACTTAGTCCAAGAAGGCAATATTGGGCTTATGAAGGCGGCAGAACGATTTCAATATCGCAAAGGATTTAAGTTCAGCACCTACGCCACGTGGTGGATTCGACAAGGGATTACCCGATCACTCGCTGACCAATCCAGAACCATTCGCGTTCCTGTCCATTTAAATGAAATCTCCAACAAGATAGCTCGCGCCTCAAAACGATTGACCCAACAGTATGCCCGCCCGGTTCAGTTGGATGACATTGGAGAAGCACTCAAATTGAGTGTGGAAAAAGTTCATGACACCATTCAAGCATTTCAGGATCCTATATCGCTAGAGACTCCGGTTGGAGATGGAGAAACCTTTCTCACAGACTTCATTCCTGATATGGGAACTTTGACGCCCGATGGACCTGTCTCGCGCCAGGAAACGAACCAACAAGTCGAACGGATCTTGGATTCCCTGACTCCAAGGGAACAAATGGTGATTCGCCTCCGTTTTGGCATTGGCCAGGACGAACCCTGGACCCTTGAAGAGGTCGGCCAAAGTATGTCCGTTACCCGTGAACGTGTCCGCCAAATTGAAGCCAAAGCCCTTCAAAAGTTAAAGGAACCTGCTATGAAGGATTTGTTATTTTCCATTAAGTAAATAATTGTTGCGAACTTTTTCTACTTACCCATGTATTCTGAGACCTCCTGCTTTGAATCTGTTATTTCAAGCAAGGACTTGTCAATCGACCATTCACCGCTTTAACATCGGATAATTCAACTCCTGTTTCATCTATGTGTAAAGACTAGCGCCCTTGTTGCCATCAGACTCTATTTTCAAACTTCGACAAGAATTCAGAAGCCACCTTCAAGAATTCTACACTCATCTCAATTTGGCTCCTCCTTATCACAGCATAGAAAAAGCAGTCCAGCATTTTTCCAATACTCTCAGGACAAGACCTGAAGAATTCTGTCAGGGACTGTTACAAGATACGTCAAAAAAGTGGGCAGTTTTTCAGGAAATTTTCCTAGCCTCTGGCTTACAAAAAAAGCACCGAGGAATCATTGAACAATTAGCTCTTTCTCCTTATTCGGCTGTAGCTGAAGCCCCTGAATCGCGTCGCTTCCTTGAAAATTTCTCAACAAATCCACACGAATCCACTTCTTAACCAACAATTCCCACACGACACTCCAACTCCTCCTCCTTTAATCATTAAACCCTAATTAGTGGAAAAGTATACATTTGTTTGGTTTCTGCAACACATCAGAAACAAAATGATTATTTTGTCCCTAAAAACACTGCCTTTATATAAATCCTCAATTAGTATAAATTTTGCACATTGAATACTTAAGATTACCGGTCTCTTATGCGTCATCAACAAACTCTCGAAACATCATCTTTTGTATCTGGCATTGGTCTGCATTCTGGCAACCCTGCCTCAATTGCCATTCACCCGGCTCCGGTTAACACCGGGGTGGTCTTTGTCATGAAGCATAATGCTGATCAAATTCAATCATGCCCTGCTGGCATTTCATTTTTGGGCCAGACAGATCATTGCACCACACTTCAAGCTGGTGATTTTGGCATACAGACGGTTGAGCATGTGTTAAGTGCACTAGCCGGCCTGGAAATCGATAATGCTTACGTGGAATTGCTTGGCACCGAAATCCCGGCAGCAGATGGAAGCGCCACACCATTTGTGGACATGGTTTACCAAAGCGGTATCCTCACTCAGGATGTATCACGCAAATACCTTAAAATTGTTCAACCAATCACTGTGGAAGACGATCACCGATCCATCAGTGTCCTTCCCTCGGCACTTCCCCAAATAACCTATAACATTGATTTCCCTCATCCCCTTATACAACAACAAGAATATCACCATTTTTGTACGCCTCATGAGTATAGTAAAAATATTGCCGGAGCCCGTACCTTTGCCTTTCAAAAAGAAGTCGAATTTTTATGGTCCCGAGGACTGGGGCTCGGGGGGTCACTACACAATACGGTCGTTTTTTCTGATACCGGATTGGTCAATGATGAGGACCTACGCTTTTCGGACGAATGCGTTCGCCATAAAATTCTCGATCTCATTGGCGACCTGTCGCTATTAGGAATTCCGGTTATTGGTCATTTCATTGCAAAATGCGCGGGACACGCGCTCCATACCCAATTGGTCCAAGCCATCATGCATAACCCTGACAAGTGGATTATGTTAAATGCTGGAGAAACCGGAAAGGATGGCATCTTCAACGGAAAGAATTCCTCCAATTCAACGATTCACCTACCGGAACTCCAACCTGCTTTTCATGCGTTCTGATTCCGTCTCCCATTTGCCATGGTATGCCCTTAACAATCCTTGCGTTTGATATCTGCTCATCAACAAATAGGAAGAAATCATTTTCTCCATTGTCTTCATCCCCTGCGCGTGGTAGCGTCTGGGATGACCATGAGTCTCCAATCATTTACCCGCCCCTATCCTACAATCAGCCTTAGAATACTTTTCATAATTTGCTTCTGCCAGTTCCCGTGGACACCCGCCTTAAGTGCTACGCCAATTGAAAATGATCCCAAAGGGTTTTTCGGCAGCCTCTGGGGCCATTCTCTTCGGGAACGCTCAGATCTTAAGCAAATCGACTCACTTAATTCCTTGCAAATCTATACAATTAAACTCGGAGCACCCCAGCTCGGATCCATTGAGTTGGAATCCGTCAAACTCTATACAATAGATGGAAAGTATGTTCGAGCCCTCTTCCATTACAAAGGAGAAGCTACCCATAATTCCCTCTTGCAGTATCTGGAAAATGAATTTGGAAAATCTAACGATCCCTATGGATCCATGATCCGTGCTCAACAGTACAACTGGCGGGGTCCAGATACCGAAATCGCGCTTACCTATCATGGGTTTCGAGATCGGGGAATATTAGCTGTCGAGAGCAGAATTTACGCACCGTTGCTTCTTGACTCACTCTCTAGCGGTACTCTTTAGCACCTCAATTTTCTCTCCCATTAACAAAAAATCATCAAATTTGGCACTCATTAGCCTTCGCATACCTCACACAGAGCCAAGCATGTGAAATTCCGTCTACCTCTCACCTCATTTAGGACAACGTCAGCAACTTTCTGGCCTCTAACACCTTATTAACCACCGCTTCCACATTGTTTTCATCCACAAAGGGCGAAAGAATAAATGATTTCAAGGCCACGATTGGTTCCCCATAATCGGTATGACGGTAGCAATCTGTCAATGAGAGGATTACTCCACGCCCGGCCATGCCTTCCTGATGCACAAAATCAAAAACCTTTCGATTGAACGCATTGTGTTCCAACAGAATGTCACGGAACGCGACATCATGCATCTCCGCTTCCTTTATCTGGAATGTGTCCACCCCTTCGGGATACACCCGAAAGAGAGTGACGGGGCCAAAGTTATCCCGGTTGACCACCGTCATACATTCATGACTCTCCAGGTGCTCCCTCAAAAGTTGCGCCATTTCTACAATATGGCCAATGATGACTCGCAGCCCTTCTTTCCCAAACAATTTTAAGTTTGCCAGGGCAGCAAGCACTCCCCCACCCGATCGTGATGTCTCCAAGGTATACATGCCGGGCCGCTGTTCACCAAATTGGTACAGATAGGGCATCTGATCCGGGGGACGTTGTAGCAAATCGAGATCTTCTTTTTGCCGAACGAGAATTAAGCTTGAAATATAGGGGACAAACCCTGGCTTATGAAAATCAATTCCAATTGAATCTGCCAAAGAGAGATGTCGAATTTTTTTGCAGGCTCCAGCCAAGGCCCGCACAGTCCGAGGACGGAACCCTAACGGATTCGCTTCAAAGGGATAGTCGGTAAAGACGGACCATGCCCATCCAATGACTGCATCCGCATGAATATGGGGACAATAAGGCAGAGAAAACTCCTGGACGAGTTCATTCCGCAACGTCACCATACCTTGGAGATCATCCAGCCCGAATGCATCCGTTGTCCCCAGCGTGGCGATCATGCCGACAATTTTTCGACCCGATTGTAAGGCCTGTACAGCTTGCTCCCGAAGCACCTTGAGATTGATCTCATTGTGAATAGTGGTAGGAATGGTTATAAGATTATGACTCCCCAACCCCAACCACCCTGCAATATTGTAACGACAATAATGACTACTATCGCTTGCAAACACCACCGCATCTTCACGAATCCCATGCTCCATGGAACCAGGGAGTGATTTTTCCAAGCCTAATTTCATGCCGTACAGCGTGGTTCCCGTTCCGCCAAAAGTAAACATCCCCCCGGCTAGCTCAGAATCATAGCCTAATAATTGAGCCATCATCCCGACCACTTCTACTTCAGCTAAACCCACCCGATGACTATATTCATCCCACGCCAAATTCGGGTTATAGAGTGAAGCGAGCAACACACCAATTAGAGAAGAGATCGTGACGGGGGGAACAACATTTTGCTGTGTCCGGGGGTGCCCCCAGACAGTGAGCCCCGAACAATACTGCACCAACTCCTGGGTGACAGCCTCAACACTGCTGCCCTTTTCAGCTAACCGGCTAAGCCGAGCCGTGTGATAATCCAATTCACCACGCTCACCGAGAATCGGTCGCTCACTCTTCATGGCATCCACTGCTTCAACGGCCCTCATGATGCTATGAACAAAATAGGAATCATGGACTCGGTCAGACACCGGCTGAGGAAAGGCCATGCGAATCTGCTCTAAGACGTTTCTATATATAGCTCCCATGTCTCCAGACTCCTCTCAATGCCTTGCTGGCCTCATAGGGTGATCGTTCTCTCTCCAGGCCAATTTTACGTAACCCCCTTGACTCCTCTTGAAACAAGGTTCACTATAGGCCCGTTTTTTTAACGTCATCCTAGTCGAATACCAATAGGGACTCCATGTCCAATTACATTCGCTCGGATCTTCTGGCCCTCAATCCACACCAAACAGTATCAATTCAACGCGTTGGACTGGGACAACATCAGGTCGTGATCGTAGATGATTTCTATCAATATCCTGAAGAAATCCTCAAAATCGCGTTAAACCTCCCCTATACGGACCGTTTCGAACTCGTAGGGAATTTTCCTGGAGTTCGAGCACGACTCAATTATGAGCACCGAAAATTGGTAGAATCGCTAAGCGCCCTTTGGGGATGCCCTCTCTTCACATTTTTTTCTCCCCAACCAGTCGTCTTTCAAGGTATCAAGACTGACAACTACCGACTAAACGTCGGGCAACGACAACCTCACATCGATCAGGATGTCACCGCCATGGTCTATCTTAATCCTGTAGATTCTTGTGCGGGTGGAACCGGGTTATATCGCCATCGACCGACAGGACTCGAACGGGTACCTCCGATACCGGACGCGACGATCCGACAGCTTGCGAACCAACTGGAACTGAGCGACGAATTTTTTACCAGCCCGGAAGGGTATGAAAACTTCCAAAACAGCATGATTTTCAATCCACTCTTCGCTTGTCGGGACAATAGGTATATCAACGACGGAAATGAATATTGGGAATTGCTGAAACTCATCGAAATGCGCCCAAACAGGTTGATGATGTTTGATGGTCGATGTTTTCATTCTCAGTATATCCAATCCGGCCACTACAACCAGGCCTTTCGGGTGAATCAAGTTCTGTATCTTAGTCAAAAAAGAAAATTGCCTTGATTCTTCAATGACCTGTCTTCGGTTTTTCTCCCGTTTTTTTGTAGATTTCCCCTCTTCCTTATAAAGCTTGTATCTCCATCAGATGGTTATAGGGTTGTTCGTAGGGCCCTGGTTTACAGGAAGGGGCTGTTGAAAAAAGCCGCCAGCGGCGTTCTCGCCATTTTTCCGTGCTCACGTACTGGAAGTACGCTCTGCGCGCAAAAATGACTGCGACCTTGCTGGACGACTTTTTTGAACCGTCCCGAGGCCTCTAATATGCAACGTGCCTGTGGGTCAATATGCCATTGGAAATTATAATTTTTCAACATTCACAGGAAGGGAAAGAATATTCCCCTACTCCTCACGGTTATAAGGAAGGATCGTGAGGATTATTAATGTCTGGATGGGCGAGAAACTTGAATCTCCGGTCAGATCATCCCTGTCCTGTTCCCTGCAAATACGTTTCTTCCTCGTAACCTTTTACCACCAAAAGAAACAAGCAGGCCACAAGAAACATGACGCCCGCAAAAAACCAATAGTAGTCGGGACCGGTCAACGCAACAGTCCCATCTGCATTCTGAATCCAGAAATTCACAAAGGAGGTAAACCCGTTTCCTAAAGACACCGAAAGCAAAAACAAGCCCATGAGAAGCGATTTGAGTTTAAGTGGAGCCTGGGTATAGGAAAATTCGAGACAGGTAATAGACACCATGACTTCCGCAGCCGTAATCACCACGAAGGCCAATAACTGCCAGCCAATTGCTGGCTTCATCCCCAATTCAATCTGTTGCTCAATATAGGCTGAGATCAGAAAAGCCCCAGCCGTCATAAAAAAGCCCAAGGCCATCTTTCTCAATGATGTGAGGAGGACTATTCTATTCAAAACCGGATAGACCACATAGGTAAACAAAGGAATAAACAGAATGATCAAGACGGGATTCACTGCCTGAATTTGGGAAGGCAACCATTCAATACCCATCCAAACACGGTTCATGTGTTGGGCCTGAAGAACCCATGCTGAAGCCGTTTGGTCATAGAGAGACCAAAAAAATGCGACAAACACATAAATCCCCGCCAACTTTCCAATCGCTCGCCAGACCTGTGGGCTTGAAAGCGCTTGAAGCACCCCTGCCCGGTCCGGAGAAATATGGACATAGTGAGTCCGGCCAGACCAAAAAATGATGGTGGCCACAAACATCAAGATGCCAGGCACCCCAAAGGCTAGACCCGGGCCATAATGCTCCAAAAGCCATGGGGTCAGCATTACAGACCCAAAAGCTCCGACGTTGATGGCGAAGTAAAACCAGGCAAAAGCCTTGGTTAAAAGATGCGCATTGGCAATACCAAACTGATCCCCCAGATTCGCTGATACACAGGGCTTAATGCCCCCGGAGCCGATCGCAATCAAAATCAACCCAAGAAGTAGGCCGAATCGGGTGTGATCGAGAGCCAAAACGACGTGCCCCCCACAATACACCAAAGAAAGAAGAATGATCGTTTTATATTTCCCCAAAAAGGCATCGGCCAAGATCGCTCCCAAAAACGGGAAAAAGTACACTGCCGAGGCAAACAGATGGAAATAACTTTTTGCTTCAGCCTCGCCCATGGGATCCAGGCTTCCCTGGGTATTCAGTAACATCCCGGTCATAAACACGACCAGAATGGAACGCATGCCATAGTAACTAAATCGCTCAGCGCCTTCATTGACAACTAAATGCAGGACCCCCGATGGCATGGAAGCCGTGGTCATGGGTTCTGTTCGATATTCATGTTTTTTCATGAACCAACTTTCATCTGTAAGAAGTGGACAACCATTGAAAATTCGTATAGATCCTATCCGGTGAGAACGGCTGTGTCAGTCCGCCAGGCAAACCTCCGTCCCCACCGGAATGTCATTCTATAATGCCGACCCCATTTCTGCCATTCCCAGGCAAAATTCTCTTGGTCAGTCTTTCAGTTATAAGGATATGGCTTCCCACGCCGGTACAGTCCGGGGAATCATCGGTTCCGACTCTTGATACGATGATTGTCACAGGTTCCGCCCAACCCACCCAATCTCACCAATCAACTCAAAGCATTACGACCCTCAATGCCGAACAGATTGCCCCCCTTCAGCCCAATCGGGTAACGACCATCCTCCAGCAAGTCCCAGGACTCCATACCGATGAGATGAGCGGGAGAAGTGGAATCAGCTCAGTGTATCTCCGAGGGGCCGATCCCAACTTCACCTTGATTATGCTGGATGGGGTCCCCATGAATGACTCAACCAACCAGCGAGGCGGTTCTGTTGATCTTTCCACTATTCCTATTGATCGGATCGAGCGAGTAGAAATTGTTCGGGGGCCTCTCTCGGCATTTTATGGTTCTGAAGCTATGGCGGGCGCAATCAATTTCATTACCAAATCTGCTTCCACGACTCCCTCCTTTCGCCTTTTGGGCGAAGGAGGTCGATACGATTATCTCAAAGGGCTTGTCCAAACCGGAGGATCACTTGGACCATTGTCCGCCAATCTGACGCTGTCCCATACCCAAAATGGAGAGCAAATCGAGAAAGATTCATTTTTGATGGACTCGGCTGGATGGAATTTTTCCATTCAGACAGATCCCAACTTTGACATTCAACTAAACGGGCAATATACAGATTCAACGGTACGGAGTTTTCCAGAAGGCAGCGGTGGTTTGGAATTCGCTTTGCTCCGGGAAACCGAACGTCGAAAGACCCAAGAATTTCTGACCGGTTTGTCAGCCTCATTTCACATGCCTTCGGGTTGGCAGCATCAGGTATTTCTGAGCGTCACTCGGAGACTTCAAGACGTCTCCAACCCCGGAATTCTTGCGACTCCCGCCACCTATGCCCTGCCTCCGACTGACTTTGAAACCCTCTACACCCGTTTTCAAACACGCATGACGACAACATGGACGATCAACCCACAATGGAAGTTTTCCCTTGGTGAACAGCTGACTCATGAACGCGGAAGACGGAACGGGACGCAAAACTTGAGTTCCTTCGGAGGCCCCTCCGACCAACCAGATGACTTTGCCATTCGGCGAACACTCGGTGGGACCTTTGCCGAACTCACATCGGTCTTGTGGCAAAAACTGACCCTGAATTCCGGTGTTCGAGCCGATATCTCACAAGGGTTCCAGCCGAAGATTAGTCCCAGGATTGGAGCGAAATATCAACTGGTAGACTCAATCCAGATTCGTGGTGGCTATGGAAGGGGGTTCAAATTGCCGAGCCTATCCAGCTTAGGAGATCCCTTAATTGGGAACCCGTCCTTAAAACCCGAAACCAGTGTCGGGTGGGATCTCGGCCTAGACTATCACACAGTCGATGAAAGCTTTACCGCAACAATAGAATACTTTCACAACCGGTTCAGGAACCTTATTGACCTCGATCCCGACCTCCTCAACCAAGGAATTATTCGCTTGGCCAATATTGATGAGACAGAAACTCATGGTTGGAATATTTCCCTGTCTCTTACGCCAATCCCTATTATTACTTTCCAGTCGAGTCTCACCCACCTCACCACTCGAGTGACGGAAACTGGAGATCAACTAAGGAACCGCCCAAAATGGCGCGGATGGCTTGGGGTTACGATGAAGCTATCTTCGACCCTCAATGTCAAAAGCCAAGTTACATGGGTCAGTTCCAGTTTTGATTTTCAAGTTCCTACCCAAACCACACGAGTAGGAGGATTTGCCAAGGCAGACATCACGGTTAATTACCATCCCTTTACCGAATGGAGTTGCTACGCAGCCCTCGAAAATGTCACCAACGCTTCCTATGAACAGTTTGCCGGCTTCCCGGCTCAACCATTCACCTTTCGTTTGGGATTGGAATATAGGCCAGAATTTTCAGTTCGGTAATGATGCCGAAAAATATGACAGATACGTCATCACCCCATATTCCCCCATGAATCTATGGGGACCCTGCTTAAGCCATGCCTTGTTTTGACCGAAAAAAGGAAAGACGTTAAAGAGGCAACGAAGTTTTAATCTCTATCGCTTTTTTTTCATTTCACTAGGATTCTTTCATGCAACTCACACTTCCATTAGATCCCGTTCAAGACGAAGAGCGTTCCACGATTTTTGAGAGGATAAAAGGCTGTAAATCCTTGCCCATTTTGTCTCCCCTGGCCTCGACCATTCTCAAAATGTGCCAAAATGAAAAAACTGATGCCTCAGAATTGGCCACGATCATAAGCCAGGATCCAGGAATGGCCGCTCAAATTTTATTTATGGCGAATTCGGGGTATTACGGTGGATCTCGACACAAGGTGACCAGCATCGGACAGGCCGTGACTCTGCTTGGATTTTCAACGATCGCCAATCTGGCTTTGTCTTTTTGCTTTTATCGTTTAATCAAAGATATGAAAGAGGTCTCAACTTCCGGGATTGACCATGTAAAATTTTGGCGGCGATCCATTCTGGCCAGTGTGGCAGCTCGTGCCATTGGAAAACACTTTTCTTTTCCGGACGTAGAACTCATGTTTCTTGGTGCCCTGCTTCAGGATATCGGCCTCTTAGCATTAAACGAGGTGGCCTCGGGTGAAATTGCTTCCCTCCAGGAACACAATCAGGACAATCATGCCACATTACACCAGTATGAACTTGAACACTTGGGAGTCGATCATTCACAGGTGGGAGCCTGGCTGGCCCAGCATTGGCAACTTCCTGAGGAGTTTCAGATGGCCATTCTCTATAGCCATACACCTGAATTATTTGAGACTCCGTTGGACTTTCAGCCTCTAGTAGATACCGTTGCACTCTCCGGTATCATTGCGGACATCTGGACCAATCCCGATACCAACGCTGCCATTGCCTCAGCCCAGAAGAACAGTCAGGGGCGCTTAACCGTTCAACCGGAAGACTGGGAACCGATTCTGGGGCACATCATGGCGGGAATTCCACAAATTGCCAGTTTTTTCCACAGCCGGATTGGGAACTTTGAAGACATGGCCCACATCCATCAATTAGCCTTACAACAACTGAGCTCTACTGATCCTCAATTATTCGGCTAAACGAAGCTCATACCTACCATTTTGACTCAGTCTTTCTTCCCCACTCCAACATTATCAGTTGCCAGACACAATTGATTCCGCCCGTTGTCCTTTGCCCGGTACAACGCACGATCTGCACGTTCTATCCATGAGAACACGGTTTCCCCAGGGAGTAACTCTGCCAATCCGATCGATGCCGTGACCGGAATAGTGATGTCTTGGTAGGAAAATTCCTCTCTTCTCACAGCATCCAACAGACGCTCACCCAATCGCTGGCTCAGTTCCTCTCCGGCTCCCTGAAGCAAAACACAAAACTCCTCCCCTCCATATCTGGCAATAAAATCGGTTTTTCTGGGAAAGGTCGACACCAGGCGCTTCGCCAGTTGCTGTAACACCACATCGCCTGCCGGATGGCCATAGGTATCGTTGACATGCTTAAAATGATCGACATCAACCATTAAAATACAGGCCAACGTCCCGGAGAAGAAACTCATGCCGGCTGTTCGCTCTAATTGAAGATCCAACGCTCCGCGGTTATAGAGTTGAGTGAGAGCATCCAGCGTCATGAGCTTTCGTGCGCCACCCAGCTCCTCTTCAACAACACGCAATTTTTCTCCAAGACTTTCCAAGCGTTGTTGCTGACGTTCTTTTCGTTCATCCACAAGAGCACTGATACCTTCAACCACAGCCAAGAGGGCTTGTTTCACATCCTGTAAAGAACCGTCCTCGATTGCCGTACGTAATTGGCCCAAATGATTGGATACTTGTTGATCAGTTTCCTGATCCTCCACAAATGTGCGTCCCATGATATTGGTAAATTCGCAAAGAACATTTCGCATATCTTGAAGATTGCGTGTCACATAGGATTTTTCCTGTTGACGATGGCCATTGACAAATTGAGTGAGTGCCCCCCAATCCCGTCGTGGGCTTGCATCCCCTTTTTTTGTCTCGTCGCCGATCTGGGCACCCACCAATACATGTCTCGCCCACCGTTCAAACTCCTTTTCTATCTCATCTTCCGAAAGGTGGTCTAGTTCAATCGCATGACGGCCCAGACATCGCAAAACCCTGGCTAAGGTTTCTGCAGCCTTGTCGGATTCTCCCGATTCTCCTGTAGGCCTAGATTCGTTTGCGTCTTGCTCCTTTTGGGACCCATTAGCAGATTGATCTTTTTTCCCAATGGACCAAGATCCTAACATGTCGTCCTCCTCTTCAAGTCACTTCTGCCTATATGTGTTTCAGTCAAACATCCAGCGAATGCATGGGCCGAGCGGGGTAACTGTTTCATTCAGTTATCGGCATTTACTCTAGGTCTCTTGAGTCACTTTTTGTTATGCTCTCTCCCAATAGCTACAAACAGTAGGGCTAAAGGGATTTCTTGATCCCCGTTTACCTCGTTCACTCCAATTTCTCTAAAGGCTCGTGAATCAACCACACCCGATCTCCAGTAGACAAAATGCCCACTTCAAGCGATGGGTATCATTACTTGACTCTCATGGGATTAAACGGCATCGCCTCTGCCTTGTTTCTGGGCATAAACTCCGAAAGGAAATCGGATCGAATTCTGAGGTGACGGTCCATGAAATCTTACTTCCCCCATCGTGGAGCTACAGAGAGGACCTCCCATCTCAGGCCATCCCCTATCAACTGTCTCATTCCCTGTTTCAGGAATTGGACGTGTTTGGAACGAAAGAACCGCTCCTGGTCTGCGGCGTTCCCGAAATGTCTCAGGCAAATCTAAGCCGATCTCCAAACGGATTGGAAGTCTTGTGTCCAATTGGAGACCCTGGGAACCTGGGGGCCTTACTCCGGTGCTGTCGAGCGTTTGACGTGCGAACGGTGGTGTTGCTTCAGGAAGCCGTTCACCCCTTCCACCCGAAGGTCATTCGTGCCAGTAGCGGCGCGGTATTTGTCCAGTCGTTACAATGGGCAGACTCCATTACCGACCTGAATGCTCCTGACACATTGCAATGGATTACCGCTTTAGATTTGCACGGGACAAATATCTCTACCGTGAAATGGTCTAAGCATGTCCGACTCCTTATTGGAGAGGAAGGCGTCGGTGTGCCACCCTTTCAGTTTTCGGAACGCCTGTGTATTCCTCAAATCCATCCCTCGATCCCATTAAATGCCACAGTCGCAGGAAGTATCGCCCTCTATGCCTATCGCCAATACCACTCACAGGACTAACCAATGGCGATCGGACCGTACTTCGTAACCGGTTGTGGCACCATTCGAACAGAACAACACCCATTCGCCTTATGGACACATCACACTCGCCTCAAGACCAGCAACTCCCAACGATTCAACCCGGTAGATATCGTCACTATAAAGGGAAAGAATACCAGGTCATTGGCGTCGCCAAACATTCCGAAACAGAAGAAGAGCTCGTGGTCTACCGCGCACTCTATGGCGATTGCGGCCTTTGGGTCAGACCGGCCAAGATGTTCTGTGAGAAAATTGAAATGGAGGGAAAACTAGTCTGCAGATTTGAAAGGATCGACGATGTAAAAAACTAAAATGGACGCCACGACCATCAAAACGTGATGAGATGACTCGTAACTCGTCTGGTCAGACAGAATGTCTTTCCTCTTCGGATTCAAGAAAGGCGATTTACATCGTGGTACTCATCCCTCCCAATTCTGGGATGGGTTGCCTTGTCAATATCGGGCAGCCGGACATGATATCCAACACTCTGGTTCGGGAGGCTTCTATGCACTCTCCTCATCAAGCGCCCTGCCTGTTGTCATACACCTTTTTTCGCAAACTATTTGCGAAATTCTCCACCGACACTCACAACTGTTCGGCTAATACCGAACGCGTTTGTTCTTCTCGATACGCTTGTAACCGTCTAGAGAGGGAATCATCTGCCAATGCTAAAATCGCAGCAGCCAACAGCGCCGCATTCACGGCACCCGCGCTCCCTATCGCCAAGGTTCCTACAGGAATACCTCTGGGCATTTGAATAATCGACAAGAGGGAGTCGAGGCCTTGCAAGGACTTTGATTGCATGGGAACACCCAACACAGGCAATTGGGTTTTCGCCGCAATCACTCCGGCTAATTGGGCTGCCCCCCCAGCCCCGGCAATAAGCACCTGCACTCCACAAGATTCCGCCTCACTAATAAACTCCATCAAAACATCCGGAGCCCTATGCGCAGAAAGGACCCGACTCTCATGGATAATATGCAGCTTAGTAAGCGTCTCACTGGCCAACTGCATTATTTCCCAATCCGATTGACTCCCCATGATAATCGCGACCTGAAATGATGACTCAGCCATAACCTCTTGTACTCCTTCTTAATTTGTTATTCTTATATGATAATGGGTGGGGAAAAAGTCCATGTCTCAATTAAACGGGCTTACCTTAGAGCATTTCGACCCAAGTTGACCATATAACGGGAACTGTCTTACACTAAAATGCCTCTGAATTTTTTGAGGAAATTCCCAATAGGAGCCGACCAATTTTCTCGCGGGTTTTCTACCGCAGAGATATATTACTCACTTTATTCATAATGGGAGAGAAATAATATGGCAATACGTCTTGGAGATGAAGCACCAAATTTTACAGCAGAAACGACGCAAGGCACCGTGAATTTTCATGAATGGCTTGGGGACGGGTGGGGCATACTTTTTTCGCATCCCAAGGATTTCACTCCGGTTTGCACCACGGAATTGGGAACAATGGCGAACATGACAGAGGAGTTTAAAAAACGAAACGTGAAAGTGTTGGCTATCAGCGTGGATCCGCTCGACTCTCATAATGGCTGGGTCAAGGACATTAATGAAACTCAACACTGCACGGTGAGTTATCCCATTATTGCCGATCCAGAAAAAAAGGTCGCGAATCTCTATGACATGATTCATCCCAATGCCCTCGACAATATGACCGTTCGCTCGGTGTTCGTGATCGGACCAGATAAAAAAGTCAAATTAACCCTGACCTATCCCGCCTCAACTGGCAGAAATTTCAATGAAATTCTTCGTGTGATTGACTCACTGCAACTAACCGCCAAACATAAAGTTGCCACCCCGGCAAATTGGAAAGACGGAGAAGACTGTATCATCACGCCCGCTGTGACGGATGCAGAAATCCCCGCACTATTTCCTAAAGGTCATCGTGCGGTGAAACCCTATCTTCGCTTCACCCCGCAACCCAACCGCTAGAGCCCCCCAAAAAACTGAGGCAGCGCCACACAAGTGTGGCGCTGCCCGTGATTCATCCATTCCTTGTCCTCGTCTCCCCTGACAATTTCTGATCTGGCAAGTCCGTCTTATGGCTCATAATGCAGCATTTCTATTAAGCAGGACTGTGTAATGATTCGGTCTACGGTCAGAATGGCAAACGTCCTGAGACGATAAAAAGCCAGAAGGAAATAGGTCCTCGGAATTGAGCGCGAGGGGGGAGGGCACGGACAGATATGTTGAATATCCCCAATCCGGAATTGTTTCCCTTCGGTCCTTCTCAGAACGCTCCTCATTGGAAAACTGCTGTGGGGCAACCAACAAGAATTTGATAAGGGACGGGAACAAATTCTAGAAAAAGATCAGTCAGGATTGATGGGTTTCAAATAGGGCCACATTCAACGCATAGTTGCAATGACAGGACCCACATCTGAATTCTACGGCAGACTGTTCGATATGAACCAAGCTGACCCTGACCTCTTTGGGATGGCTCTGAACACATTCTTGAAGCCGAAGTAGTTCATGGCTATCAATTCCGGTAGTCTCTTCTGAGGATACCGACGCTTCGGGAAGGGTCAAACGATGGCGCATCTGACAATTCGTACAAAGCACCCCGACAATTTGCGGGGGAGAAACAAGTTTAACATTCAGGCACAGCGGGTGTACGGAGAAACATTGTTGAAGAAAAGCTCCGCTTTTATGCACGCTCATACGATTAATCCCATCAATTCTCTTGTAAAAAGAATGACCTCACCTCTTGAGGATTTATTCATCACTTACTATATATAGGACCAAACTTACCCGGAAAGACCACTCTGAAATGGATCGGGAGGTTGGGGAATTGGACAGACATCCCGCTCCCATTGACGCAGGATCCCCTCTTTATCAAAGGTCAAAATATACATAAAACAAAACACCTTTTCACGTGGGCCACCTTGAGCCCCACCCATCAGGCTTCCAGCCTGCTTGCCTAAGGCCTTTACTCCAGACGGATCCAATTCACTTTCAGACATGGCAAATCTGTAGGTCCAAGTGGTCTTGTCTGAAAGCAATGGATCTTTGACCATATGAGGTTTCCCCAACTTCGCTTGGATATCCGCCTGCGTTAACTCCCCCACGCCATCGTCGAAATAGCTATCGCGCCAGTGAGAACAGGCAACGAGTCCAAGACAGAGCATGAGGACCAGACCTGGAATAAATAGGTTCACATTAAAACGATGAGGCGACATGCCCCCAGATGATTCAGCCATCACCCCTTGCCCTGTGAACCTGCAAAACAAGCCTTCACTAAAGCGAACACTTGGGCGACTAAGCCTGTCGCAATCATCCCTAACGCGGTCGGAAGCATGGGAGAGCCAGGATGTTCTAATCCCTGAATACCCAACATAAACCCTACCGCGACACACAGAATCCCTATAACTCTGGCAATCATGATGGAACCAGATTTCCCGCTCGATCTTGCAACGGGAGGAGACTTCTCTGAGGAAGATGGCATATGGACAGGTTCTTTTGACATCCTCAAACCATCAGGATTTGGTCAGTTTTCTGTATCTGATTTGATGGGGACGTTCAGCAGCCTTCCCCAGTCGCTTTTTGCGATTAGCCTCATATTCACTGTAATTGCCTTCATACCAACTCACCTGGCTGTTCCCTTCAAAGGCTAAAATATGGGTGGCCACACGATCCAGAAACCATCGGTCATGACTGCTGATCACCGCACACCCCCCGAAATGATTCAAGCCCTCCTCTAAAGCCCGCAGGGTATTGACATCCAGATCGTTCGTCGGCTCATCCAGTAATAACAAGTTCGCACCCTCCTTCAGGGTGCGGGCTAAATGAACCCGGTTGCGTTCTCCACCGGATAAATCCTTAACCATTTTTTGTTGATCAGACCCGGAAAAATTAAACCGTGACACATAGCCACGCGAATTCACTTCCATTTTCCCTAATGCGACGGTTTCTTTTCCATCAGAAATACATTCCCAGACATTCAGATTGCCATCAATCTCGCGATTCTGATCGACATAGCCCAGGGTAACCGTTTCACCCAAAATCAGATCGCCCGTATCCGGTTTAACCATCCCGGCAATGATTTTAAACAGGGTGGACTTTCCCGCCCCATTCGGCCCGATTACACCAACGATACCGCCTTTGGGCAAAGAAAATGAGAGCCCATCAAATAGCAGACAATCCCCATAGCTCTTTGAGAGATTGGAGGCTTCCACCACAACATCACCAAGCCGTGGGCCGGAAGGGATATAAATCTCCAAATCATCAGTTTGTTGGCTCTGCTCTTCACTCACCAATTGTTCATACTTCGTCACACGGGCCTTCCCCTTAGCCTGACGACCCTTGGGAGACATGCGAATCCATTCAAGTTCCCGCTCCAGAGTTTTTTGTCGTTTCGACTCGGACTTTTCTTCCTGGGCCAGTCTAGCCTGTTTCTGCTCTAACCATGAAGAATAGTTGCCCTGGAACGGGATACCTTGCCCACGGTCCAACTCGAGAATCCAACCAGCCACATTATCTAAAAAATACCGGTCATGGGTCACCGCAATCACCGTGCCCTTATATTCCTGAAGATGCTGCTCCAACCACCCCACTGTCTCCGCATCTAAATGATTGGTGGGCTCGTCAAGCAGCAAGATATCTGGTTCTTGGATCAACAATCGACACAAAGCCACTCTGCGACGTTCGCCGCCGGACAAGAGGTCAACTTTAGTATCCGGAGGTGGACAGCGGAGGGCATCCATAGCGATCTCTAATTGATGCTCCAATTCCCACCCATTGACTGCCTCGATTTGCTCTTGCAGTCTCCCCTGCCGCTCAAGTAACTTTTCCATCTCCTCAGGACTCACATCTCCCGAAAAAGCTTGACTGATCTCTTCGTAATCCCAGAGCAGCTTGGCAACCTCGGCCCGCCCTTCCTCAACGACTTCCTTCACCGTTTTTCCAGGCTCCAAATACGGCTCCTGCTCGAAAAGGCCTATGGAATATCCCTTCGAGAAGGTAATGTTCCCGATATAATTGGTATCCAGGCCGGCAATAATTCTGAGGAGCGTACTTTTTCCCGATCCATTCAATCCCAACACTCCGATTTTGGCCCCGTAAAAAAATGAGAGGTAGATATCTTTCAAGACCTGTTTTTTCGGAGGATGAATGCGTCCCACACCCACCAATGAAAAAATAATTTGCCGATCATTCGTACTCATGCCATTCGCTCCAATCAGTTCTTACGCGATCCAAGATTTGTCAGGGTTGCAAGAAGACACATGCAGATGCCAACCTTACCAAAGGAATACGAGGATTCACAATCCAGGCTGGGAAGTGAGCCCCTTCCCTTCAAAACGTGACTGAGATATGCTCCGCATAATGGAAAGGGCTCATTGTAAAGCACGGCATTGAATTACGGGCGAGACAGAGTATGCTAAAGAAAGGCCCACGCAACCCAGGTCTTTCAGATCGTGAAACACGCTCAAGTATCTCGCTCAACGACCTGTTCATCTAAATTTCGATCTACCACCTTGCCCAACAACATCAAATACTGTGCTCAATGCGGATCCGTCGTTGAAGAAAAAATTCCTTCAGGCGAAACCCTTCTCAGAGCCGTCTGTCCATCCTGCCATATCATCCACTATGAAAACCCCAAAATCGTGGCGGGCAGTATTCCTGAATGGGAAGATAAAATTCTTTTATGCCGGCGGGCCATTGAGCCACGATTAGGGCTCTGGACTTTTCCGGCTGGATTTATGGAATTAGGTGAGAGCACCGAAGAGGCGGCAGCCCGGGAAACCCTGGAGGAAGCGCATGCGGAAATCGCCATTCATAGCTTATTGGGTATTTTTAGCCTTCCACATGTTTCTCAGGTCTACGTGGTCTACCGGGCACATTTACAGAATCTGAACTTTAAACCCGGCCCGGAAAGCTTGGATGTCCAACTGGTCCCCTTGGCCGACATCCCCTGGGAGCATCTGGCCTTTCCTGTCATCCATGAATCGTTAACTCGATACGTAAAGGATATCCAAACAGCCACTGCGCAAACCCATTCCGCCGTCGTCCCCACCAAAAAGCCTCCGTCATTTTATTCGTCCTAACCGTCGACCGGCAGTGAAGTGGTTCAATCAAGATAAATGGTTAAAAAAAAGATTCATAGGAATAATTGTGGACAATAAAATGGGGCAAAGGATTTGTTTACGGTCGAAGCTACTATTCCAGACGTGAGGTAAGGGGCCTGGCGAAAATGACAAGCGTTTTAATGCCTCAACTGTTCTAATGCCAGAAGTGCGGTTTTTATGGGTAACCCGCCGCCGTAGCCCACCAGCTTGCCACTAGATCCGATCACCCGGTGGCATGGCACGATAATAGAGACAGGGTTTTGGCCATTAGCAGCCCCCACGGCCCGTGAAGCTTTCGGGCTGCCCACCTGCCTGGCAATTTCACCATACGACACCGTGCGACCATAGGGAATGCCTTGGAGAGCTTTCCACACATGTCGTTGGAAGGAGGTCCCTTGAAGGTTCAATGCTATCTGAAACTGTGTTCGGGAACCGTCAAAGTATTCCTTCAGTTGCTCCAGTGCGGCATGAAATGGCTCACGCGATTTTTTCCAGGTCGGCAGGATGTCGAGGGGGTGGGCTCCATCTTGAAACTGCAGAGCATGCAACCCATATGGGCTTCCCACCAATAGAAGCCGGCCAACCGGACTTGGACTAATCCAGTAGGATACCTCTAATTCCTTGGATGACTTTTGAGTCACAGGTGGCTTCCTCATAGTGAGTTTCACGATTGTAGAAAGTGAAGCACGTTCGGGTTTGGTAAAAATTGAGGATGGACAGGCTAATCAATATTTTCCTATGATCGAATCATGTCCATTCATCAACATTTGGGGCAGTGGTGTCAAACAAGAGGACTCTCTCTGGCCGACCTTAGCCAACAAACGGGAGTGCCACTCACGACCTTACAGGATTTCCAAAATGGAAACTGGGACCCACCGTTATCCATTATGACCTTGATTGCCCAATCGTTGAATGTGCCTGATGCCTGGCTCCATCATGATCCCAGGACCCTTCTGCGATTATGGAATGACCCGGACGAGGATAATCCTGAACTTCCGAACCTGGCTTCTCCCGATCCCCTGTTTCAACGACTGATCCAGACAAGCCGTGACCACCAGGACCTCTTCGTCCTACTCACCAGCCTGCTTCACCACGGTGATCCTAAATTAATTCGCGCGGCTCAGGTCAATCTTCAAAGTCTCTTCAAACAGATACGCCCCACCACTGTCCCATGGGGGTCGAGACCTCCAGGACATTTCGAACCTCCCAATGATTAACCACCCAACCTCATCTTACTCAAAGATTGAGTTGAGCCAAAGGGAGAAATGACTGTTATGAAAATGGAGCAGAAACAGGAAAAGTACCGACTTAATATACCAAAGCCCTTTTCACGGTTTGGAGAAGCTCATCTACAGTAAAGGGTTTTTGCAAGGTACAGATCGGCTGGAATTGTTGATGAGGGCCCTTCATCGTTCCGCCCGGTGTGGGAATATTGCCCGTCAAAGTAATCATCGGAATACTTGGAGATGGTCCGGAACCAAGCCCTGTGGGTTCGTCTTCCCTCTCTTCCATGGCCACCACATCCATAATAATCAGGGACGCTTGAAAATTTACATGATTTTGAAGACCTTCCTGACAGGTCCCTGCGGCCATAACTGTATACCCGGCTGATTCCAAAGAAAGAGAAAGAGACTCTCTCACCTGAATATCATCATCAATCACCAAAATTCTATTCATTGAGTTAACCATAAGTTATTCACAAATAAAATGAAAATAACCGTTACCATAGAACAAAACGCAACTTTCTCCTCCGGTAAACGAGCAATTTACGTTCCTTCTCAATTAAAATGGCCTAATGTAATTATTCACTCATAAAAACAAATACTTACGAATTAAACTCGGAAATATTTTCGTTTGCAATATGAAGGTCTAAACATTCAATATGCAGGGATTAGCATTCAATGATCCCCATCCACTCCCTAATGAACCTTGGAATAACCTGACGGGACCTAGAACGAACTGAGACACCCACACGGTAATTCTTTAAGTATTTGATGAGCGGTCCTTAAATCGTCGACTGTTCCTCCATAACCACCATAGCTGAAATCCAAAGCCGGTAAGCATCGCGGCCAATCCCACATATAAGCCGGTTATTTTCCCATAAAGAACTCCGACCAGTAAGAAGATGGAACTTCCAGTCAGATACAAACAGACAGCTTGAGTAATGGTGGAAGTGGCCCCACGATGAACGAACTGACCTTGAAAAAAACTTTCCCATGGACTCAAAGCAGGGAAAATCACCATAAGCCAGAGCGCTGTCGAGGCCAACATGGTCAGCTCAGGAGTCAGAGCCGCGCCCCATTCAAACCAGAGGGTAGAGAGTGGAGTCGCGGCAATCACGAAAAGCATTCCGCTCGTACACATGGAAATCATTGCCACAAATCTCTTCAAAGGAACCAGAAAGTGTGGCCGGTCACACAGGGCAACAACCACTTCCTGCATCGCCAATCCTCCACCCCGAAACACAAATGAGAGCCCTCCCAATACCGGCCATACAGCCAAGGACTCTATTGCGTTCGGCATCCGACTGATGGCCGCACTGACAATCGGTAAGTTCCCAAGGGAAATCAGTGGAGTAAAGGCGAGAGGCCAATAAAACACGCTCAATTGTTTCAACGTGAGAGGCGAAGAATGCGCCGGGCTCGCCTTAAGATTTCGGAGGATTGGACGCACAAAAATAAGAATAAAGCCGGCCTCGACCATCGCTCCGGAGGACATCGCGACAGTTGCCACGACAATTCCGGGAAAACTGGATACGGCTAATCCTCCAAGAAGGACAGCACTACTCACAATTAATCGGACCAACGTTCCCAGACCAATCAAGCGGGTCTGGCCTGCGCGAATGACCACTCCTTGTAAAAACCTTCTCACCGCAATGGAGAGCGTCCAAGGCGTCATGCACTGGAGACCCATTCTGGCCGGTTCCACAATAACCTCGGGAACTCCCAACACGTCTTGAACAATGATCCCATACACGGGGGTAAAGGCCACCACAACATGAATGACTGTCAGAATACTTCCTAAGGCCACAATGAAATTGCGAATAAGCCGGTAGGCTAACCAATCCTTACATAATGCGGTTGACGCAACCAGAATCATAATGACGGGTGCTTCGATCATGAGGGAGAGAGGAAAAACCACTCCACCATAAGCCGCTAAATGGATCTCCGGATCAACAAGGCGTGAAACCGTGGCCGTCACCAGTGGAAACTCGAGGGCCATGAGCATCCAACTCGTGGCCAAGGGCCACCACATGCGGAAAATTGTGTGGTACGGAGAGAAAGGTGTAAGGAGACCGGGCGAGTTAGTAGCCACGAAACGACGAGTGATTCAAAATAAACATGTTCGCTCAGAGTCCGACATGGGCAGGAAAGCTGAGAAGAAACGAAATGCGAATACGATTATACACAACTACATATAGCTCATTGCCTGGGAAAGTACAGCAGGAGGTCATTCACGAAAGGGAGCGACCCTTTCGTGAAGATTCTACACTATCATGAAAGCGAGGAGTTCCGCCAAAAGGCCGGAACCTTACAATGGAGACTATGGAAGGTTAGTAGAAGAATCAGGCACACCTCGAATCCCATGGGAAACGAATTCCTGTTCTTCAGGCGATTCCCCCGTGACCGACTCGGGATCCGAAGCAAAGCGGCCCGCATGGCTTTCCTCCTGGACATCCTCTTCCTGGAGATTTACTTGGTCAATACAAGAGGGTTTCCATGTCGAGGCTTCAATTTCACATTCTTCTCCAGGATAGAAACGAAGGGAGTCCCAATGCGTCACCCAACTCTTCACGTATTTCCGCATACTGGTTCCTGGGACTATTTGGGCCGGATCATTCGCCGCATTTTCCCACATATGCCACCCATGCCCTTTCAGATGAAGCGATCGAATCGTCTGATAGGCTTCTTGAATTATGTCGTTCGGTGGCTGTCCGAGGGGAATACGTTGCGACTCCAATAAGCCCATGCCTTTCTCTGCCTTGTCGGCTAATATACGCTCGTCCTCTGTATTCTTGGCTCGAAGTTTCTCCAAGAGTTTAATCTTGTCACCTTTTTTCTCTAAGACCTCTTCTCGAAAGTCATTGGTTAATGCCAGCACAGTACCCAATCCCGGCAGAGTAGGACCGCCATCCAAATTCATGAGGCGTGCCACTTCAGCATAGGATTTCGCCCGCTGATTCACCGAATATCGGCCGATCAACTCGGCTTCATCGACCAGCAAAATCCACCCGGCATACCCCGCAGCTTGCATCAGACGAGCCGCAAACTGAAAACGCTGAAGCGCCAACTCTGCAGCCGATATCTTGCCAAACGCATATCGCTCTCCAAATCCGGCCTCTTGCAGGTACTTTTTTAAATCGCCTACCCCGATGGGGTCTCCCGTCCAAAATCGGGTCATTCGGTGACCCAACTCCATATCGGAGCTCAATCGTTCATACAGCATCAACGTCGCCGCAAACCTCGAATCAATCTGACTCTCCGGATTATTCACCCACGTGACAAGCTCTCTATAGCGGGGTGCCCAGACATCACATTGACCCGCGATTTCCGAAAACACTTCCCCTCGCTTATCAGGGATTACGGCAGCCTCGATCGCGGAGTAATACAGACGGACAGGGTGATACAGAGGCGTTTCCTTACTGATCACAATCCTGCTGCAGATGAAATTGGCATCCAACGCCAGGTTTTGGAGATACTCCAGAATATGCGACTTCCCACTGCCAAACTCACCCTCGATCACCATGCCACGAGGGCACGGACCCGTCGTAATATTTTGCTGTGTAGCTTCTAATAACCGCCGAAAACGTCCCTCCACCTCAGGCTGAAGACATCCGAGCGTCGTCACCACATGCCGGTTCGGAACCCCAGCCCGCAGACCTTCAATGACACGACGGGCTTCTCCATCAGGTGCCATTCTCCTTGGCATCCCGGTGGAAGAACCGGTCTCTCCTTCAGACACCGACTCATGGTCATCTTGAATCCGAACCAGCGACGACAATGGATTCTGGCGGTGTTTCGGACGAACGTCATCCCACACTCGCAGCTTCAACGCCTCGTACCGATCCACGCCCCGGCGGGCATCGGTCAAAAAATCTTGTGGAGCCAGGATCACCATCAGCAAGCCTTCCATCTCATCAGCCGAATCAATAAATTGACGAAGCAATTCATATAAATCCATGGTGGCTGAAGGAGAAAAGGACAGAGAGCCATCAGTCGGCAACGCATCCTTTTTAATAAAATACCGGGAGATATCGAGTGAGAGAAGGAGGCCTCCCTGTCCCGTTAATCGAAGCCAGCGGGTTAAAGAAGACAGCATGTGCCGTGCATTATGACGCGAGATTTTTTGATAGATGAGAGCCTTTTTGACTCCAGTCACAAGCCGAAGGTCTCCACACAGCCACTCTTTCACGGCTGTGGCCAAGACACGATCCGAATCGCCCGCATCTAACTGAGCCATGCACAACCGAATCATCGCCATGCGAAATTCACGGCACAGGCCTGAATCGCCTTCAATTGCTTTCTCCATCCATGTTTGAATGTCCCGGCGGAGCATCGGCTCCTTCCGTTCATTCACCATTGCAACCTGCCGCAACGAAAATTCTTGCCGGTCCGAAGGAATTTGATGCCCATGCTCTTCGAGCAACCGTTGGAGAAATCTATAGGCAAGTTCATCCCAATCTATTTGTTTGGCAATTTTTTGAAACAGTCGCTCGACCATGTGGGCTTTTGTGAATCGCGCGTCGACTCTTGCCAACACATATTTTTCACGTTTGGCGAGTCCCTCCAATTCCTGTTGGCAGGTTCTCAAGACGTCTTCACCCGGGAACACGGCAAATTTGACCGCCCCTCCCCCCTCACGGACGAAACTCCCAAGATATTCATGGTGAAGGATGCCCAGCCATTCTCGGAGATCCAGATTAAATCGTGGACCCTCCTCGGGGTGAATATTTTTCTTTGGCGATGGCTTCGAATCTGACTGATGTTGTTGCACACATTCAAACTCGTCCTGACGTATGTCATTGAGCAAAGAGGGGGAGGAAGGCAGCTCCTTTTCTGTTCTCACGGACTGTAAACGATTCAAGGCCTCAATTAATTTGCTCATTGTACGGTTCCTTCCCCCATGAACATTCTGAAAATTTCAGATTTCACCACTCCACACCTTATTCCATGACCATCCTTGACCATACTTTGACAGGCTCCACTAAACATAAATCCCTTACACAGGAAAATGCACACTGATTTGACAGGCACGTTTAAACAATTGATTGGCTCGTGCTTCGCATATTTCATCATCGTGAAGATTGAATAAGGTTCGTCCGATTTCATGAAACGGCACACCCAGATCCACCGCATCCAACACACGTAGATACATTGGCCATTCATCACGACATTTTCGCCGTTCGAGACTTCGACCCACTTGATGTTTTTGCCATTCCATAAGATCTGCCTTAACTTTTTCAATTTGACCCGATAAGGGCTTTTTCAGATCAAACACGGCCGCCATTCGCCATTCCGACAAACACAAGGTGACCTCTTCACCTCCCCCCAGCCAATCCGGTCCCTGTCCGAAATAGATCCGACCGTAATTCGAATCAAAGGACAACATCCAGGGTTTCGCAATGGAGGGATTGGGAAGCCCACTGAGATGGTATTTTTCTAATGAATTTGGCATTCGAGCTTTAAATGCCGGATGATCCGGCGAAAAAACTTTTTTGCGATACCGGGTGGGATACTGAGGATCTTTGGCACAGGACAGATCAAAATCATATGTTTGTAGGTAATGTTGTTCCCAATCCTTCCGGTAATCTGAACGCCGACGGAGAAACTCCCACCGCCAAAATGTATCGTTTAAACTCTGAGCGCAGGGATAGGTCTCCTCAATCTTCCAGTTAGGAACGGGGACTGACACTCGGGGATGCCCGTGTATTTCCTTGGGCGGTCGTTTACTGCTAGACATCTTGCAGGACCTCCTGTTCGGGAATATTCAATGGTAGAATGCCGGATATTAGGTACTTTCGTGCCGGGAGAAGACAGCCAAAGACCGTCAGTCCCGGCTCACGTGACATTCCAGCGACCACCCTCAAACCCGCAGGCACTCAGGTATACTGATAACCCGGTTTAAAAAAGGATTTTGTCGATTCTCAAACTACGGCACGAATAAAAGAGGCAGGTGTCGGGAGACGAACTGAGGGATTTTCATTCATGATGAGGAGAACAGGTTTTGCGCCTTGACCAAGAGACCCCATGGACCCATCCAAACCAGGAGAGCACCGTCACGAAACAAGCTAAAGCAACCATGGCCAAGACAAAACAAATTTTCCCTATCATGTCGAAGACCCCCAGGATAGCGGTTCTTCATGCCTGCCAATACTCTCTGTATCGGCAGAGTTTTTACAGGTCTTTACTAGATACCTAAAAAACATACCCTTCTTTAAAGAAAATAACTCCAAAAATTCTACAAAACAATGGGCAAGATTTTCCATTCCTTAATTTTCATCTATTTTTCCTGTAAATCACCAAAATCCAGAATACGTTTATAAAAAATGGATCACAGGCAATTGGTACATTCCTCATCAGTTCAGACGGGATCGGATCAGAAAACCAAAAACGATTGATGAAAATATTTCTGTTAAAAATCAATACATTAGAACAAAAATAGGCAGAACATGTGAGCTCCCTAGTACAAGGACTATCAAAGATCTCGAATTACTTCTTAGGTGTCGATTCCAACAAAAAACCAACCATGTCTGACTTTGAGAGGTCGATCACAGAAGCACAGCCTCCTCGTCCGGCACGAACCACCGTCATCCTTTTCCATAAGCCCAAAGGGTATCTGGTCACTCGAAAGGATGAGAGGGAGAGAAAAACGGTCTATCATGTCCTACCGCCTTTCCTATTGCAGGAAGGATGGGTACCCATCGGCCGACTGGACAAAGACTCCCGTGGCCTCCTGCTCTTCACCCAAAATGGAACAATGGTTGACCGCCTCACTGAGCCAGGCGGATGCGAAAAAACTTATGCGATTGAGATCAGGGGAAGAATTTCAGACAATGACCTATCCCGGGTGTTACAGGGAGTTTCCACTTCCATCGGACCATTAAAAGTACACAGGATTACAAAAAAAAGAGAAGTCGGACCCAAAACACAACTAGAGGTCGTCTTACGGGAAGGGAAAAACCGTCATCTCCGTCGAATCTTTCATGCCCTAAAGGATCCAAAATTTCATACGCCGCTCAAAGTTCTCGACCTCAAACGAATACAAATCGGCCCATTGACTTTGGATATCCCGGTAGGGGCATGGAGATTTTCAACACCGGACGAGGAGACTCAATTGCTGACTATGTTTAAAATCCCCATACATACGGGTTGAATTCCTGCTCAAGAAGCTTTCATTTCTTATCAATTTTCGCCCAGGTATCTCGAAGAGGCACCGTCCGGTTGAACACTAACCGTTCCTGAGTAGAGTCCGGATCCAGGCAAAAATATCCCTGCCGCTCAAACTGAAACCGACTACCTGATGGCGCTCCTCTGAGACCGGATTCGACCCGGCAATTAGACAGTACCGTCAAGGAATGTGGATTGAGCAACCGGTGAAGGTCCTGAGGCTCACCACCTGAACCGGGATTTGTGTGAGTCAGCAAGGCCTCATACAGTCGCGCTTCGGCAGGAAGGGCATGCTGAGCTGAAACCCAGTGGAGAGTCCCTTTTACCTTTCGACTTGATTGATTTCCTCCACTTTTCGTCTCAGGATCGAAAGTACATCGTAGAGCCGTGACTTCCCCTGTTTCTGGATCTTTCTCAACACCGACACAGCGAATAATATACGCATAACGAAGGCGTACTTCCTGCCCTGGAGATAAGCGAAAAAACTTTGGAGGCGGATTTTCACGGAAATCGTCCTGTTCAATATACAGTTCACGAGAAAAAGCTATTTCCCGTTTGCCTTGGGTGGGATCCTCAGGATTATTGACGGCCTCTAAAGCCTCAACCTTCCCAACCGGATAATTTTCAATTATGACTTTCAGTGGATGCAAGACCGCCATCACCCGTGGCGCCGACCGATTTAAATCTTCCCGAATGGCATGCTCCAACAAAGCCATTTCAATCACACTGTCACGTTTCGCCACCCCCACACGCTCACAAAAATTTCGAATCGCCTCAGGGGTGTACCCCCGACGCCGAAGCCCTTTCAAGGTGGGCAACCTGGGATCCCCCCACCCGTCCACATGCTTCTCCTCAACCAACTGGTGAAGCTTGCGCTTACTCATCACGGTATGCCCGAGGTTCAAACGGGCGAATTCAATTTGCTGGGGATAGCACGAGACTTCACATACCTGGAGGAGCCAATCATATAGGGGTCGGTGATCCTCAAACTCCAGGGTACATAACGAATGAGTAATGCCCTCCAAGGAATCGGAAAGCGGATGCGCAAAATCATAGGTAGGATAGATGCACCAGTCATCACCTGTCCGATAGTGCGTGGCATGTCGGATACGATACAAGGCAGGATCACGCAGATTAATATTTGGAGAGGTCATATCAATTTTGGCCCGCAACACATACACCCCATCCCCAAATTCTCCGGCCCGCATCCGAGTAAATAAGGCCAAATTTTCTTCAATGGTGCGGTTCCGGTGTGGGCTATCCTTCCCCGGTTCCGTCAGAGTCCCGCGATAAACCCGGATCTCTTCGGCCGTTAAACTATCAACATAGGCGTGGCCGGTTTGAATCAGTCGCACCGCAAACTGATAGAGCTGCTCAAAATAGTCTGAGGCAAAAAAGAGGCGATCGCCCCAATCAAAGCCTAACCACCGGACATCTTCCTGAATTGAGGAGACATATTCCATGTTCTCTTTGGTCGGATTCGTATCATCGAAACGAAGATTACACAGACCACCGAATTCCTGGGCAATGCCAAAATTCAGGCAAATCGATTTCGCATGGCCAATATGCAAATGTCCATTGGGCTCGGGGGGAAAACGGGTATGCACTTGGTGGGGAATAGCCTGGCGTTCCAGATCTGAAGAAACCTTTGCTCTGATAAAGTCGATGGAAGAATGTTGGTCAAGTGACGACATAATTACAAGCTTTCCGAAAAATTAATGCCAGAATTTCAAAGTAATCGCATCTACAGGAACAAAACCCGGTTTCTTTGGTTTCCATCAATCAGCACATAGAAACTCGTGAAAGGATGATCCAGGCCTCTCCCAATACCTCTTTTGCAACCTGTGTGTTGTTTTCCGTTCAGAAGACCGATCCCCCACGCTACCATGAGCCACGCCAACTCTCAATACAAGGGAGACAAAATCCGATCCCTTTTGATTGCCCAAACAAGGCAGATAAGACAGGAACGTCGAAACTCTCGAGACTAATTCGCACGGCTTGTGAAGAGACAAAGACAATCCGATTCAGCATATCCCCCGGTTTGGATCTCCCGGGAGAATGAGGAATAGTCGGTTTATTAAGCAGGAAAAACCCTGACTTTATGGACAGATGGTAAACCAACAAGAAAAAAATTGGGAGATTTCTACAGTGAATTACAAAAAATCGTGCATTGGGAGAGGAGGGAGCGACGGGGAAGGAGGAGCGTTTTTACGCCATCCAAAAGACACAGTCCCTGTGATATCCGTGGGGGGTGGTAGAAGATTAGGGTAACCACGGACTGGCGGAAGGACCGGAAACTTGTTTTAAGAGAAGGTTTTGGTATAGACAAAATTCTGACGCACGGAGACCCCATCTTTCCCTACTGGAGCCGTCTTTCCTTGTGGAGCTACCCCTTTCTCTTTTGTCCCTTTCGAGGCTTCTTCATTGTGCGCGTTCAATTCGGAGAACTCAGATCCCTTTGCCGCTTTCGATTCCCCACCCTCATCCTGACCATTTTTCAATTGTCTCGCCCACAGGTTGGGCTGACAAACAAGGTGAAAGTTGGGAGCAGGGACGGAATCATCAATGCGCCATAATTCGAGTTCAGCCCCATAGAATTTCACTTCATCACGGGAAACTCCATTCAGCCAATCCAGGGTCTGGCGAATTTCCGGAGAAATGGCCTGGGCCACACACACCACCGTCTTCGCATCAAGGCCCGCAGCATACATGATCAGTTTACCCAGGGCGTCGGGATCAATGCCCTCCAAATGACCCAACACAATCACGTAACTCCCGGTCTTCGCATCTTTGGCGAGGACGCCTCCGGACAAAATACTGAGAGGAATGTCACTTCCAGCGGGCTTGAGGGCTCGCTCGATCGTCTCACCCAATATATCTAAAATTTCTTCTTGTTGAAGCCACGAGGCAAACCCGTCGGCCTCATTTCCCCACACTTCACTTAAATTTATTTTTCGAAGTTTTCCAACTGGTTTTGCCATAACAACCTCAACCGGATAATTGTTGGTTTTTGCTTACTATTCCAATGAGACGTACTAGTTCTTATCGACCGTTGCTCAAAAAAGTTAAGACAAAAAACACGAAACGCACGACCTTCCTATGAACAGAGTCATCTCGTGTCATACCGACAGCCAACCCAAACATTCCTCAGGAAGTCCTCATCCAAAACGCCCAGTGGCTTGAATCTGAACCATCCCTGAAGTTTTGGGGTTCAATCAGGTCTCCGGTCATAGGAGACATTCACGTAAAACAAATTACTTACGACTCATTGATCTTTCTTCAATTTAGAGTACAATAGATTAAGTTCATTCACGCATGAATGGTCCTCGTATTCCATTCAACACCCTTCTCCTGACCCTAAGATCCCACTGGAACGAGAGACCAAACAGGATGGACAAGCACGTGTTTCCCACTTTAAACAGGAGGTTTCTGCTATGAATCGATTCCCCTTATTAGGGCTAAGTCTTGTTTGTGCATTTGGACTGGTGGCTTCACTATCAGGGTGCGGGGAAACAGAGGGCCCTGCCGAAAAGGCTGGAAAGAATCTTGATCAAGCGGCCGAAAAAACATCCGAATCCGTCAATAGCGCCATGGAAAGCACGGGTGAAGCCATGGACAATGCTGCCGAGCAAACGGGAGAAGCCGCCCACGAAGCAATGGAAAGTACCGAACATATGGCAGAGGATGCCGCGAAACATTAAGGAGGCTTTCCTTTATTCACCTCGCTGCTAGTACCTGCCACCCTCCCACAGTTTCCAGCTTGAACTGCCAACGGCAGGTAGGGGAGGGGTAAAAGATCTCATCTTCCTCTTTTTCTTGTGCATTCAGATGGTGAATGTCATACCATCAGAATCCAGGGAAGAGGGGGGGTAGGTTTTGTTGTGAACACAAACCTGAGCTAAGACGAAAACCTCAACACGGATGCTCAAGGGATAATTCACAAATAATGCGGAGTTGAGTCCCACTGCTCACATTTCGTGTTTAACCAAAAGGGGGCAAGAACGACATGATGGTCGATAAGTGGATAAAAACTATCGTGGCCCTGCTAGCTCTCCTCTTTGCTCTCTCTAGTACGTCCCTACGGGCAGAAAACCAGTTGGAGTTTGGAACGGATACCGAGTTCCTGGCAGATACCCACCGATGATACCGTGTTCACGCTCAGTTGCCAGGTACACTATTTTCTGGGCTCATAATTCCCGGTCGGCCCACAACTCCTGATTTCCCCTGCCGAAGGCCTCACTCAGATTACCTCCACTTGAATCGGCCGGTATCACATTCCGGTCGTTCCAGTCACCATCATTCATTTTGGCGGAGTGGAGCTTGTCTATGCGAATCATGACCAAGGCAGTCAGGCCATGTCCCTGGCAACCACGCTGATTTTCACCTTCCAGGCTCTGGGTCTACCGAATCAGGTGAGTAGCAACCACCATCGGTATGTTATTGGGAATTCGATTCTAACTCTAACATTCGCACAGCCCAACCTCCCTACGATGCCAGGCATTCCTAGGGTTAGATCACCATCAACATGGAAACTTATGTTCTCCAAGGTGTTGGGAAAAAGTAAGACGACATGAGACAAACTGACGTATTCACGTCGTTTGAAGCTGTCCGGGAATTTTTTACTCCTTCACATTTTCTAAATACTCTGCAATACGATTCAATGCCAGCGCATTGAGCCGCGTCCCATACCACCGGGGCATCACCCTATCGGAGTATCCGGGCACCACATACGCGCCTGGATTCAAAATGGATTCCTGGATATATTCTCGAACGGTTGTCGCCGTCCCTTGATATTGAGGGTCTGCCAATCGAAGGGGGCCATTCGTCCCTAAGACTAACCGAGGTCCCTCACGCCCCAGAGCCGGGGCAATACCTGGAATGGTATGACACACCGCACAGCCGGATTGCACAAACAACTTTTCCAGCGGCTCGGTGCCCGTGGCCAGTGGCACATCGGTGAGTTTCACCGACGGGACTTTCTCTGGAACAGACTGTGATTGGTTCGAACGGGTGGATTCCCCTATATTTGCTTCGCTAGGGTCCGATGCCGATTGATTGAACAGATTCACTGAAAGAGTCGCCATAATCCCGCAGGCCACCACCATAAAAATAAGAAACGTTTCCCGGCTTCCTGAGGTTTGTAAGGACTTCGGTTTTTTCATAGACACTTCCACGATCCTACGGTAAAGATTGACAGCATACGGCCAAACAAGATGGGCCAACAACGAATAAAAACCTGAGGTGGTCTACCGAAATTTCCACTGCCCTGTCAAATAAGTACTCACGTTCAATGTGATCACACCCACCTGATTGACCAGTCTCTACTGAACCATTTCCGTTATCCAGACTTGTTTCACACACAGGAGTTTTGGTATCCCAATCATGAGAGACAGAGGAAAAGCCCTCATCATAAAACTCTATCCCCACCCATGCTTAATCATTCCTTGTGGCCATCCGAGGCATTTATTCCACACCCATGGCTAGCTGACCCACACCGTATGACCCTTCTCCCACGCTGGTGGCCACGCGGTAACTTTCCATCCGGAATGCCCACACAAGAACGCATCTTTCAGGTCTCCCCCCAGGTGGGCCTTCTGACAAAATGTCATTGGCAACCCTCCCCCTCACAACACCCCACCATCCTGATAGTTCATGGCCTCGAAGGGTGTACCGAATCACACTATATGAGGGGTCTGGCCAGGAAATGCTGGGATGCAGGATGGAATAGTATTCGCATCAATCAACGAAATTGCGGGGGATCCGAACATCTCACTCACACTCTCTATCACAATGGGCTCAGCCAGGATTACGCCAGAATTATTCAAGAAATTACCGAAGAGGATGGCTGCACGGCAGTGTGGCTCATCGGGTATTCCATGGGAGGCAATCTCACACTCAAATTAGCCGGCGAGCATGGAACCACCCTCCCCTCCCTTCGTGGAGTCGCAGCCGTCTGTCCCAACATCCAACCCGCAGCCTGCGTACGTGCACTGCAACGTCCCTCCAATTGGCTCTATCATCGCTATTTCCTCAAAAGCCTAACCGCCAAATTACGAAAAAAATCCCAACTATTCCCGGGTCGGTGGGATCTCTCACACCTCTCTCATATTCGTACTATGTGGGAATTTGATGAGATCTATACCGCTCCAGACGGAGGGTATCGGGATGCCGCAGACTATTACGAACAAAGCGCCGCTCGTAATACGCTGTCTTCAATCAAAATTCCGACCCTCGTGATCACGGCCCAAGACGACCCGTTTATCCCCTACCCCATGTTTGCCGACCCTGGTCTCCACTCCAATCCCTTCATCCACCTTGAGGCGCCTGCACATGGGGGTCATTGCGGGTTTTTTCAACGGCACCATAGCCATGAGGACCCCTTTTGGGCGGAAAATCGAATATGTGAATGGATTCAGGCTCAACTCGCCCCAGCATGACCACCATTGGTGCCTGAACTCGTTCCGTGTGAATGCCATCCAAACCCCTTTAAACACTCAGCTGCCTTCATTCCCATTCTCCTCTTGCCTGAGACCTATCAGGTAGGGTAGAACTCTGTTCAAATGAGTAACCTTTCCTTCCAGTTTCGATTCCAGTCACAAGTCTTCGCGCACCAATGAAATTAAAACCCGGTTCCCCAGGAAAAGGAATTCTTCGCCAAATGCATAAGGCGCAGGAAAGATATTTGGAAGGCTGGTTGGGTGTTCCCGCCCATGTGCATCACACAGCGTATCGCATGGCGAATCCGGCAAGTGAACGCCCCCAAAGCCGAAAAGAGTTCCAACAACTGCTGAACTGTTTGGAGATCGAATCTTCTCACGTTGTCCTGGAAGATAAGGTTGGATTCGGAGTCAAGAAAGGAACGAATGGGGACAAACTCATTGCCATTTGGGAAGCCCACACAGAATATTACAGCTACCAGATTTGGCATATCCCCTCTGACGCGACCCAACCATTAGGATTCGGACCGTTGGGATTTCCCGGGTATGTATTTCCTTTTTCTCCGTTGGGCATCCAGGTGAACGCATTGGATGTGTTGGTCATCTCGGCGCGTACCTACGACCAGGAGGAATTGGGGACCCTTCTCCCCGGGCCACAAATGTATGCCAGCAAGGTTCTGGGGGAGGACATCTCCGTGGCCACCAGCTTTACTCCGGACGAACATGATCGAGAACGATATCTCATTTGGGCGCCCGATCCTGTTTTACTACGCCAAAAACTGGCCAGACTGATTACAATTTTGACCACACTTGAAAACTATACCCATCTGATTCTCCTTCCCTATCCAGCCTTCTCCCGGTCGGTCGATCAGGTTCAAATCTTCGAACAGCGTCAGCTCTATCAACGGACCCTTATCACGAAAGAACTGAACCGAGCGACACATAGTACCCTTCAACAGTGGCTGGAAGCGTTAACCCATGATTTCCTTGAAGTGGGGAGGTTGACCGCTTCGCTGCGTTATCGCCTTTCGGCTTCGGTCCCTTACGATCGGATTGTGCACAGTAATACCCTGGCACTTCAGGAACATCCCCTGCCCTACGGTCGAACGCTCATCGATTATTTTCAATGGAAAATTACAGGGGTGTCCGATGGATATCAGCAATTACTGACCCGCATTCAGGCCTTAGAGCAGGACTTTGAGGGCACCATTGCAGTCCTCCGCACCAAGGTGGAGCTACTTTTACAAGAGCAAAACTTGGCGCAACAAGATCAAAACGTGAGTCTCCTGGCCAGCTTGGATAAAACCACAAAAAGCCAAGTCGTCTTGCAACACACCGTAGAGGGCCTCTCCGTGATCGTGATTGCCTATTACGTGAGTGGCCTAGCCAACTATCTCTTTAAGGCCCTCCACGAACTCGGTTGGCTGGACAAATATGAATTAGCCTCTGGGATTTTTGTGCCCATCGCCCTGGGCCTCTCATTTGCCATCATCACATGGGGCAGAAATCGCATCCATAAAAAAATATCAGCAACGACCCAACCCTCCGTCTCTCATAGCCCCGATCGTTCCTAATTATTACGCCCATTCTCCTCGTTCCTTCGCCAACATGAATGAAGCCTGACCTCTCAGGGCAGCGACAGACTCCTTCCTGGCTTCTGAACGGACATCCCATTTGAAAACCGACCCCAACCAGCTGCATGACCCAGCAGCAAACCTGGAAATGAAAAGAATTCACTTTAAGTACCCCAGGGAAATGTCCGAGAACTACAAGAAAGAGGCAAATTTTTCGCCATTGAACACCAGAGCTGCACCAGAAGGGATCAACATGCTGACAGCCGAAGAACTCGTAAAAAACTGCACGAAACTTTTTACGCTGCCGGACGTCTATCTGCAAGTCAAAAAGGTCATTGATAATCCTGAGTCCACCATGGCCGATCTGTCCAGGGCGATTAGCATTGATCCCGGCATGACTGTCGCCGTCCTCAAGTTAGTCAATAGCGCGTTTTACGCGATGCCTCGAAAAGTCGAGACCATTTCTCGGGCTGTCGGAATCCTCGGTATGCAACCCCTCCACGATTTGACGCTCGCCATTTCTGTCACCCAAACTTTTTCCGGCCTTAACCAACAAGTGATGAGTATGAGCGTATTTTGGTCAAACAGCTTTTTTAGTGGACTGGTCGCGCGGGAATTAGCAAGAAAGTGTTTTCTGGTGGACAGTGAACGGATGTTTGTAGAGGGTTTGTTAAGAGATATTGGACATCTCATCCTCTATGAACAACTCCCCGAACCGTCGGAACAGGTGTTACGAGAGTCCGCTACGACCGGGACGCCCATTCATATTATGGAACAACGGATATTGGGCTTTGATTTTACGGAAGTGGGCCAGACACTCATTGAGGAATGGCACCTACCAAAAAATTTCGGAATCGCCATTCGGTATCAGAACAATCCATCCGGCAGCACCGATCACGCATTTGAGGCCGCGCTCCTCAATATGGCGAGCGCACTCACGGAAGGGTTCCAGGCACCCAATGGGCATGCCCCATGGCAACACCTGGTGGCTCCCGAATCCTGGAAATTAACGGGTCTGGATGAGGAAGGCCTCATAGAATGCATGACAGAAGCCGGCAAGCAGCTCTCCGGCATGTTAGATCTCATGAAGGAAGCACACCAACCCGTTGGAGCCTCTTAAAGACAAGAAAGAACTGAGTGTCAACGGGTCCAACGAAAAATCTGGACGCTGGAATGCACCCTCCACTCAAAAAAGGCTGAGTCCTATGACCACAAAAACGCACTCGTCCGTCATGTACCAAAAGACTCCGTTACTTGATGTCACCTTCCAAATGACCTTCCCACAAAATTTACAAATATCTTCCGCTCCGCCGGTCAATTTTCAAGAAAGAGTCAAAAATCTTTTTCCAAATTTCTCTCTTACACAAGATAAAGCATCCTATAATTTCCTCAGTGCCGATCAGGGCTGGCAACTGGTCTTAAGCCCGGGATCTCTTGCGGTGGTCGCCAGGCAGTATGAAGGCTGGGACGCCTTTCAGACGCATATCCGGTTGGCGACGAACGCAGTGGAGAATGAATATCCCCCACCATATCTCTCCCGTGTCGGATTACGTTTCAGAAATATCATCCGGAGGTCCGCCCTTGGCCTTACGAACAAAGATTGGAATCAACTGTTACAGAACAAATGGACAGCAGATCTCGCCTGGGCTGAGGTGGCCGGAGCCATGAAAGCCACATACAGTGAAGTGGTGATGGGACTGAATGGCGGAGATGACCTGGTGTGCGTGCGACATGGACTCGTTCCAATCGCACAACCTGTACAAGAATTGGGCTATCTCATCGATCATGATTTCTTTGTGAGTGGACAATTTGCAATGACAGAGATCGCAGGCAAACTCACAGAATATCACCAAGCCGCCCAACGATTTTTCAAATTATGGATCACCGATATATTGCATCAGGCGATGAAACCAACGACCTGAGCTGGGTGCATTCTTCGCGGCTCGAAGCAGGAAATTTTCAAGAAATGGTCCTCAAATTTTCAGTACTCTCCTCTTTCCACCATATTCACTCTTGAGGGTATGAAAAATAAAGAAGAATGCCAATCCAAATTGTTAGACCTAACCAAAAACTGACCTCTCTGCATGGCAGTTCGCTTTTAAGGGCCTCCTTTTTAAGTTGAGGTCGAAAATACCCTAAGCTCAAAATACCAAGAAAAAGTTCTCCAGTTAACAGAAAAAGTGGTGCAATAAAAGACAAAATTAATTGCACTGCAGTTCCAAAAATCGCCCAGAATAAGTCCATCGTAAAGTCATCCCATAGGACTACACTCCCGCTTTCCATTCTTACCGCCAAAAATTCCTTCATCCACTTCGATTGCACCTACGAGGGGCATTTTTTTTGACTAGAGCTTGAGTAAAAATCATCCGTAAATTGCATATGATCCGACTACCTCCCCCGCTGCAGCTAGGATACTGAATGACTCATCCATTTCTCGTGTTGGGCCGATTTAGCGACCGCTTCATCAACCGTCCACTGTTCCACCCGATTCCGCCCATTCCCTTTGGCCACATATAGGGCTTTGTCGGCTTGGGCCACCAAGTCCAAATGATCAGAAGCACCTAAACTGGCGGCTGACACACCAAAACTCATTGTAATTTTCTGCCCGGACGTCGTGCGAATAGCCGTACTGGCCAAGCGTTCAATGTTTTCCCGTAACCGTCCGGCCACCAACATGCCCTCGACACAAGTCTGCCCAGGCAGGAGAATGCAAAATTCCTCTCCCCCATACCGGCCAATAATGTCCAAAGGACGTAAAGCTGTGGATAACACTTGCGCCACGATTTGAATCACTTGATCCCCCACCGCATGACCAAACCGATCATTATACGACTTGAAATGGTCGATATCCGCCATAATACAAACCAAATCTGTCCCGTCACGTTGGACCCGCTCCCACTGATCTTCAAACGCTTCGAAAAAGGCTCGCCGGTTGCAACAACCCGTCAAAGGATCTCGGTGAGCCAGTTTTTCCAGCTCGGTTTTTGACAACTCTAACTCCTGAATCGTATCTTCCAATACCGTCACATCATTGAACGACACCAAAATGCCTCGGACCTGTTTGCATGCACCAAAAATGGGGGTGCAATTGACTCGAAATTTTTTTACGGTTTTCCCTGGCCTCTCCCAAACCAGGGGCACATCCAAATTCAAGGTTTTGTCCTGTCGCGCCGTCTTCCAAGGGTAGGTGATCAGCGGGGTGACCGGGTCGGGAGACGTCCATTCAAAACCATCCAGTGTGCTCCCAATCAGGTCATGAGGATCAACACCGACAATGAGACTAAAGGCTCGATTGGCCAACACAATTCGGTCATCACCATCCAGGAACACCACACCCTCTGCCAACACATCAAACGCGGCCTGCACCCGCATGGGGACCACTGAACTGGGATCGAGTTGCCGCAACGTTCTTTTCATATACAAAAAATAGCCCAAAAACCCGTAGACCATGACCAGGGCAAGGAATCGCACCCAGGCATTATCAAGGACATGGGTCCAGGTCCCAGTATCCATAGAAGGAAATCGGAGTTGTAACGTTCCCCAATGCAGGTCCCCGTTAAAAATAGGAATCTGAATATGATCGAGCGTAGAGCGGTCTCCGGATGGCTGGATCCAAAGAGCACGATGGGGCCCGGCCATGGCCATAATCTCACCATTTTCCAAGACCAGGGCCACTGATTGGATATCCGCATTCCGTTCAACTAACAGATCCAAGGCCTGCTGGATGGCCTGGTCATCCTCCCTCTGCGCCAGAATGGAATACTGAACGGCTATGGCTTCGCTATACTTTTGCCGATAGGAAAAGATTTGAGCGGCTTGGTCCGGAATGAGGCCGATCATCAGGTCACAGATTAAGAGGATACTCAGAGTAAGGGATACCAAACCCAGACTCATCCAAAAAATGGGTGTCAGTCGTTTCATGAGGACCCTGGGTGAACAGTCGAGAAAGGTGGAGGAGATTTGATATTCTTCTGGTCTAATATCCGATCCAATCCTTGATGCTCCCAGGCTTCTTTCTCTGCGGCTTCTTTCATCTTTTTCGTCAAATTCTCTCGACCCTGTTTATCCATATCCAGAATTGCAATAGGGTCAAAGCTGCGCCAGGCCGGGAGCGCAGCCAACATGCTCGCCACCAGCGTCCCACTTCTCACCAGCCACGCCACGAGGACTCCCGAGACACCAAGCCCCGTATATTCCATCATTTTGACGAACAAGGACCGTTCGTCGATAGTTTGTTGGGTGGTCTCTGCTAACTGATCGGAAAATGCATTCAACTGTTGAAGAAATTCATGACCCAGTTCGATATGAGAGAGCAGCACCGGTGCCGGAGCGTACGATAGAATTTGTTCCGAGGTGGTTTCAAAAGCCGCTGGGCGCAGGAACGGGGCAATCTCCAAGACTCTGTTCCAGTCTGGAGCCGGCTGAAGATGAGGATGACGCGAAAGATCCCGTCCCGGTGAGGATTGACCAGCAAAGGGACCCGGAGACTCGATTTGGGGTGTACCCATGGGGGAAGTATTGGTATCAAGTGGCGACTCCGGAATTGGCGGAGGACTGGGTGCAGGCGTGGGCGTGGGACCTGGTTGCGGTGGAGGCAGTTGGGACAGGCCTTCCTGAACATCCGTGACGGTCACCTGAATCATTTGAGAATCCACCCCGCCGTTGCCATCACTCACCTGTACGGTGACCTCATAGACATTATTCGCGTCGGCGTCGGCCGGCGTTTCAAAGTCTGGGGGCACCGTGAAGGTCAACACCCCGCTGGTGGGATCGAGGCTGAACCGCGCCGCATCCGCCCCACCTAAAATCGTAAAGGTCAATGTATCCCCCGGCACATCCACATCGGTCGCGGTCACCGTCGTCACCGAGGTTTGGTTTTCGGCCACATTAACCACCGCCGTCGCCCCCCCGCCGTTACTGGTAATTATTGGGACATCGTTGGCATCCGTCACTGTCACGGCGATTGCTTGGGAATCCGCACCGCCGTTGCCGTCACTCACCTGTACCACCACGTCATAGACGTTATTGGCACCCGCATCGGTCGGTGCATCAATGTCGGGGGCGACGATGAACGTCAACACCCCGCTGGTGGGATCGAGGCTGAACCGCGCCGCATCCGCCCCGCCGGTGATTGTATAGGTCAGGGTGTCCGCCGGCAGATCCACATCGGTCGCGGTCACCGTCGTCACGCCCGTTTGGTTTTCTGGTGCATTGACGGCCGCGGTCGGCCCACCCCCGTCACTGGTAAGCACCGGCGCATCATTGACCCCCGTCACCGTGATGCCCACCATATCCACGTCCGTCGCACTGTTGCCGTCCGTACTCGTCACCGTCAGCGTGTCCGCGCCCGTATAGTTGAGGTTGCCTTGATAGCTCACCGAGGCCAAGGTCGCATTGATGTCGGCCTCACTGCCCGAGAGGGTCAGCGAACTCGTGCCATTGGCCCCCGCACTGATCGTCGCCGCCCCACTCACCGTTACCGTCCCTTGCCCGACCGCCAACTGCACCGCACTCAAGTTGCCGTCCACATCCGTCACCGAGAGGCCCGTGATCGTGAGCGCCGTATCTTCGGCCACCACCTGCGCCCCCGGCACCGTATTCACCGGCACATCATTGACCGCGGCCATCGTCACCGTCGTGTCGTAGTTGGCACTCGTGCCCCCATCGCCATCGGTCAGCACATACCGCACCGTCCGGCTGCCCAATGTCGGGTTGGCCGTGTCCGTGTTCTCATAGGTGATGTTCTGCACCAGCGCCCCCGCCGCCGTCGCCTCGGCATTGGCATTCAACGTGATGACCAGGTCGGTGCCCCCACTGCCGCCGGTCACGGTGCCGATGGTCACGCCTTGATAGGTGACGGTACTGCCGCTGACGCCAATCTGCCCCGCCCCCGTGCCCTGATCGCGAATGGCCAGCACATCCTCCGCACTGTCACTGCCCGCTTGGAAGGAGACCGTCAACGTCCCCGTGTCCAAGTCCGCCGAGTCCACATCCGTCACCGCCGCATTGCTCCCCTGCTCGATGACTTGCGCCCCGTCCCCTTCCGTGTATGCCAGCGTGTCGCCACTCAAGTTGGTGAGGACCGGCACATCATTGACCGCGGCCATCGTCACCGTCGTGTCGTAGTTGGCACTCGTGCCCCCATCGCCATCGGTCAGCACATACCGCACCGTCCGGCTGCCCAATGTCGGGTTGGCCGTGTCCGTGTTCTCATAGGTGATGTTCTGCACCAGCGCCCCCGCCGCCGTCGCCTCGGCATTGGCATTCAACGTGATGACCAGGTCGGTGCCCCCACTGCCGCCGGTCACGGTGCCGATGGTCACGCCTTGATAGGTGACGGTACTGCCGCTGACGCCAATCTGCCCCGCCCCCGTGCCCTGATCGCGAATGGCCAGCACATCCTCCGCACTGTCACTGCCCGCTTGGAAGGAGACCGTCAACGTCCCCGTGTCCAAGTCCGCCGAGTCCACATCCGTCACCGCCGCATTGCTCCCCTGCTCGATGACTTGCGCCCCGTCCCCTTCCGTGTATGCCAGCGTGTCGCCACTCAAGTTGGTGAGGACCGGCACATCATTGACCGCGGCCATCGTCACCGTCGTGTCGTAGTTGGCACTCGTGCCCCCATCGCCATCGGTCAGCACATACCGCACCGTCCGGCTGCCCAATGTCGGGTTGGCCGTGTCCGTGTTCTCATAGGTGATGTTCTGCACCAGCGCCCCCGCCGCCGTCGCCTCGGCATTGGCATTCAACGTGATGACCAGGTCGGTGCCCCCACTGCCGCCGGTCACGGTGCCGATGGTCACGCCTTGATAGGTGACGGTACTGCCGCTGACGCCAATCTGCCCCGCCCCCGTGCCCTGATCGCGAATGGCCAGCACATCCTCCGCACTGTCACTGCCCGCTTGGAAGGAGACCGTCAACGTCCCCGTGTCCAAGTCCGCCGAGTCCACATCCGTCACCGCCGCATTGCTCCCCTGCTCGATGACTTGCGCCCCGTCCCCTTCCGTGTATGCCAGCGTGTCGCCACTCAAGTTGGTGAGGACCGGCACATCATTGACCGCGGCCATCGTCACCGTCGTGTCGTAGTTGGCACTCGTGCCCCCATCGCCATCGGTCAGCACATACCGCACCGTCCGGCTGCCCAATGTCGGGTTGGCCGTGTCCGTGTTCTCATAGGTGATGTTCTGCACCAGCGCCCCCGCCGCCGTCGCCTCGGCATTGGCATTCAACGTGATGACCAGGTCGGTGCCCCCACTGCCGCCGGTCACGGTGCCGATGGTCACGCCTTGATAGGTGACGGTACTGCCGCTGACGCCAATCTGCCCCGCCCCCGTGCCCTGATCGCGAATGGCCAGCACATCCTCCGCACTGTCACTGCCCGCTTGGAAGGAGACCGTCAACGTCCCCGTGTCCAAGTCCGCCGAGTCCACATCCGTCACCGCCGCATTGCTCCCCTGCTCGATGACTTGCGCCCCGTCCCCTTCCGTGTATGCCAGCGTGTCGCCACTCAAGTTGGTGAGGACCGGCACATCATTGACCGCGGCCATCGTCACCGTCGTGTCGTAGTTGGCACTCGTGCCCCCATCGCCATCGGTCAGCACATACCGCACCGTCCGGCTGCCCAATGTCGGGTTGGCCGTGTCCGTGTTCTCATAGGTGATGTTCTGCACCAGCGCCCCCGCCGCCGTCGCCTCGGCATTGGCATTCAACGTGATGACCAGGTCGGTGCCCCCACTGCCGCCGGTCACGGTGCCGATGGTCACGCCTTGATAGGTGACGGTACTGCCGCTGACGCCAATCTGCCCCGCCCCCGTGCCCTGATCGCGAATGGCCAGCACATCCTCCGCACTGTCACTGCCCGCTTGGAAGGAGACCGTCAACGTCCCCGTGTCCAAGTCCGCCGAGTCCACATCCGTCACCGCCGCATTGCTCCCCTGCTCGATGACTTGCGCCCCGTCCCCTTCCGTGTATGCCAGCGTGTCGCCACTCAAGTTGGTGAGGACCGGCACATCATTGACCGCCGTCACCGTAATGCCCACCCCATCCACATCCGTCGCACTGTTCCCATCGGTACTGGTCACCGTCAGCGTGTCCGCCCCGGTGTAGTTCAAATTGCCTTGATAGCTCACGGAGGCTAAGGTCGCATTGATGTCGGTCTGGCTACCCGAGAGCGTCAGCGTACTCGTGCCATTGGCCCCCGCACTGATCGTCGCCGCCCCACTTACCATCACCGTCACCGTCCCTTGCGTCACCGCCAACTGCACCGTACTCAAGTTGCCGTCCACATCCGTCACTGAGAGGCCCGTGATAGTGAGCGCGGTATCTTCGTCCACCACCTGCGACCCCGGCACCGTGTTGACCGGCGCCGTATTAGCTACCACATTCTGCGCGAACTCGGAGGTATCTCCATAGGCCAGCGCATCGTCAATGCCGACCTGCCCGACATTATCAATAACCGTCGCGGTCGCGGTCACAAACTCGCCACCAGCCACCACAGCCGGAAGCACTGAACTAATGGTGCCATTGCCACTGCCATCGGTGGTTACCGTGGCAGAGCCTAGATAGCGTTCAGCTTCGCCATAGGCTGTCCCATCGGCAATGACACTCGCAAAAATTTCTATTCGATACGTGGTACTTGCTGAACTGTTCAATGTGCCGTTGATCGTGACCTGTGTGCCCGTTGTCGTCACACTTGTCAACACCGGATAGTTTTGAAGGTTGTTCGAACCTGTGTCACCGTCTCCCACATCATTGGCGGTAATCCCGTTAATCAGGTCACCGGCATCAACAAGATTAACTCCGAGGCCTAAGTTGGAGTGTATCGAATTGCCTAGGATAGAGTTTCCAATGGAGTCCCCGGTCCCTGATATCACAATGATCCCGTCATCGTTATAAGCGATCACATTTCCTTGGCCGGCAGTGGTGCCGCCCACCAGGTTATGAGATGACACGAAATTACCAATTTCAATACCGCTCATGGTATTGCCAAGATTGCTTGCGCCCAGTAAATTTGTGCCGATGTAGTTCCCTTGAATGATGTTGTTGCTGTTGCCCGAGGTGAGGCTGATTCCGCGTTGTGAATTTCCAGCAATTACGTTTCCATTGCCAAGACCATCTCCAATCATGGCGGTTCCCGCACCACCTTCAATTCGAATCCCGTCGAATCCGTTGGCCAACTTGGCATTAACCGCAGCATTCGTGCCGATAGTGTTGCGATAAATTTGGGTACCGGTGGTACCTCCACCATTCAGGTAGATGCCATGTACGTTATTACCAGAAATGAGATTTCCCGCACCTGCGACCAGACCACCAATGATGTTGTTGGTACCGTTTTCGACCGTGATGCCTATGGAGTTAGCGACAGCAGCCGAACCGTCCCAGTTGGTACCGATATAGTTTCCACTCAGGGTGTTTGGACTGACTGTCGCCCCTGTCAGGTACACACCAGCCAAGGTATTGCCGGAGATGACATTTCGTTCCGCCGTCGTCGTGCCACCAATCAGGTTGTCTTCTGACGCAAGGTAAATGCCATCACCATCATTACCTCTATCGAGAGTCCCGCCTTCATCGAGACCAATGTAATTTCCTATGATGGTATTCGTATCTCCACCAGTGGCAATATGGATTCCATCGCCCGCGTTGCCACCAATCACATTACGCTCATTGATTGTCGTGCCACCGATCGTGTTATTGCCGGTGTTTGTGAATACCCCGTGCCCAACGTTCCCGCGATCTGTTAGCCCATCGACCGCTAAACCGATCGTGTTCCCGGAAATAGTATTGAAACCCGCACCCGCATCCATGAAGACCCCTGATCCCGAATTGCCACTAATGTAGTTCTTGGCACCAGCCATATTGCCGCCAACGACATTAGAAATCGCCCCGCTCGTTATCCACACACCATGGCCACTATTTCCTAAAGCCACCATGCCGGTGCCATCCAACCCAATATAATTTCCTTCCACAATGTTGTTATCACCTGAGAGTTCGATGCCGTCACTCGTGTTTCCAGAAATCACATTCCGCGCAAGGACGGTGGAGCCACCAATTTGTGTATTGTTGGCATTGACCGAAATCCCATCACTGCTGTTGGCAAGAGCTCCGGTACCGGCGGCATTGGTACCGATAAAATTGCCTTGGATTGTGACGCCGTCGGCACCCGCACCAATGGAGATGCCGGTCATCGTATTCCCGGAGATCACATTTCCGGCGCCAGCCAAAGCCCCACCGATGGTGTCAGTCCCTGACCCTGAAAAGGCAATCCCATTTTGTGTATTGCCTAAATCTAGGGTCCCCGTGGCATCGGTGCCAATATAATTGCCTTGAATGACATTGCCGCCATTCGATCCTTGTCGCAAGATCCCACTGCCTTGATTGCCGGAAATCAGATTGCGATCCGCCGCGATCGTGCCACCAATGATGGTGTTCTGCGCACTGAAGATGTACAGTCCCGCGCTACCATTTCCCAGGTCCACCGTGCCGGTCACATCCGTGCCAATATAATTGCCCGCAATCGTGTTGCCATCAGAATTATTAATTTCAATTCCTTGTGAGCTAAACTGATTAATCACCAACCCTCGAATCGTACTTCCATCACTCCCGGTGATGAGCCGCAAGCCATCGACGGCACCTGCACTTGTTCCATTCAGTTCAATAATTGGCGTACTACCAAAATCCGGTTCCGCCGTCCCATCGATGATGACAACACCGGTGATATCCGGCAGTGCACCGTTACTCCCATCCCCCGGATTACCGACTTGAATGGTATGGGCGCCACCGACCAAGACATCCAGAATATTGAAATGAATCGTGTCCGTCCCCGCGGTGTTATTCACAGCGGTAATCGCTTCGCGTAGCGAGATCTGGTTATCTGCTCCACGATTAGAGAGTAAGTTAGAAATCGATGAGGTGTTTCCATCCAACACGTCGCTCGTCGTATCAACCACCAACGTGGACATATTCAAGGCGATGATGTTGGCTCCGAATTCTGAAGTATCGCCATAGTTGCCCCCGCCCAGATCCACGGTCGCGGTGGCAGTAATGGACGTACCTGCTGAAACGGCCGCAGTCAAATTTTGAAAAAAGTTCACATTCCCGCTGCCATCGGTGGTGACGTTGATAAAACCAATATAGACTTCACCCTCTCCATACCCGCTTCCATCTGGTGTGGTACTGGCAAAAAATTCAATGCGATAGTTAGTGGTGGCGGTGCTATTGAGTGTGCCGGCCACATAAACGTTCGCTGCCCCATCGGTGTTGGCCGAGGTTAAGACCGGGAAATTCTGAAGATTGTTGGGGCCGGTGTCTCCATCACCCACATCGTTCGCTGTCACCCCGTCCGCATTCAGATCGATGCCGAGACCGTTATTCCCATACATCTCATTGCCCAGAATCGCGATACCAGTCCCTGCGGAGGCAAAGGCATGAATACCATTGCTCCCTTGGAACGCAATGGTATTCCCGGCCCCGGCGACGACGCCGCCAATCAATGTATTGGTTAACCCGTTCTGAACAGAAATGCCATACAGGCCTGTGGTGAGGTCAAGCGTGCCGGACACGTCGGTGCCAATATAGTTACCCTGAATGGTGGTACCCGTGCTGCTCACACCGATAGAGATCCCAGTCACCGCATAGCCCGCCACAACATTTGCATCATTGGCGGACGTGCCCCCAATGACCGTATTCACAGCATTCGAGCCAACAGAAATACCAAACGAACTACCGGACAATCGGGTAGTACCGGCACTATTGGTACCAATGAAATTGCCCCGAACAATCGTGCCAACGGAAAGGGAACCGGAGATATCAATTGCCGCTTTACCAAACGCCGCGTTAATGATGTTCCGCGCATTGACCGTTGACCCGCCAATGGTGTTACCCGCAGCACTAGAAATATAGATTCCATCTTCACCGTTCAACAAACCGGTAACCGAGGTCCCCGCGGCGTTCAGACCTATCAGGTTTGCCGTCATGCTATTGGCGGATGTGGTGCTTCCAATAAGAGTGATACCATAGCCTGTGTTAGCCGATATGACGTTACCCACACCAGAGGCCCCATCACCAATGAAGTTGGCACTGGCGCCAGTATCTAAGCGGATACCGTCTCCGGTGTTTCCAAGTGCGGCCGTGCCGCCAGAATTGGTGCCGATGTAGTTTCCATAAATGGTGTTGCCGTCCGCTCCCGCACCGTTGAGATAAATCCCGTGACCTCCGTTACCGGAGATGATATTGCGTGCGAACGCCGTTGCCCCGCCAATCGTGTTATTTGACCCGCTGATGAGAATGCCATTCGCGGTATTGCCCACACCGAGCGTACCCGTCACATCCGTCCCGATGTAGTTTCCCCAAACAACTGAACCAGTTGAACTTCCGCCAAAATTGATCCCGTCTCCAGTATTTCCAGAAATGATATTGCGCTCCACCGCTGTGAGACCCCCGATGATTCCGTTATTTCCGTCGTAATCAATGCCGTCATCGCCATTACCAAGGTCCACAGTTCCAGTCACGTCGGTGCCGAGATAATTACCGACGATGGTCACGTTGTCCGCGTCGATATTGAGTGCATCACTGCCAAAACGGTTGATCACGAGTCCACGGATTGTACTGCCTGATCCCGTGGAGATCGTCAGCCCATGTACCCCACCACCGGCCGAGGTGCCATTGAGTTCAATGACCGGTGTGCCGGAAAAATCGGGTTCGCTCCAGCCATCAATAAGGACTGCATCGGAAATGGTCGGTAGCGCAGACAGTACATTTATGGTATGGGGGCCAGAACCTGAAATATTAAATGCAATGGTATCGGTGCCAGCGGTGTTATTGGCAGCAGTGATGGCCTCCCGCAGAGAGATTCCATCTCCGCCATCACTGGCAATCAGTGCTGCGACAGATGAGGTATCTCCATTGCTTACATCATTCGTCGTGGTGACCGTAAGTGTCCCGGCAGTGGCGGCCACGTTGAGGGCGAATTCTGATGTGTCGCGGTATGTGGAGGCTCCTATCTTGACCGTGGCGGTTGCACAAATAGCATTTCCAGAAGATACGATGGCACTCAACGTGACATTAAATGTTGCATTACCACTTCCATTGGTCGTGACCTCGGTAAAGCCCAGATAGGTCTCTCCTTCCCCATTCCCCGAGGCATCGCCAGTCGTGTTTCTGAAAAACTCGATACGGAAGTTAGTACTGGCGGTGCTATTGAGCGTCCCATCAATTGAGATCATCCCCGTGCTATCAGTAACTGCTCGGGTCAGTACGGGAAAATTTTGCAGATTGTTCGCCCCACTGTCTCCGTCACCGCTGTCATTTGCGGTGATGCCCGCCGTTCCCAGGTTGATGCCCAGCAGCGTGTTCGAGTAGATCGAGTTGCGGACAATCGCGTTGCCGGTGCCCGCGATCACATCCACGCCGTTCATCGAATTATTGGCAATGATGTTGCCCTCATCGATCCCCTCGCCACCAATCATGTTGTCGTGGGCCGTATTCTGAAAGGTGATACCCTGGCGATTACCCATCGCCGTCGTGCCGTCGGCACCGACGCCGATATAGTTTCCTTGAACGACGTTGCTATCGGCGTTCTGCCAGAATCCAATTCCGAAACTGTCACCGCCTGTAGAGTTCCCTGCGATGATGTTGCGGTCAGCAGCCGTCGTGCCACCGATCGTATTGTCGTCGCTCTTGACGGTGATCCCGTAGCGGTTGCCGAACGTCGTCTGCAACCCACTGACGTCCGTGCCGAGGTAGTTGCCCACGATGGTCGAGCCCCCGGCGTTGACATCGATCTCGATGGCGTCGTCGCCCGCGAGGTTGATGACGAGGCCTCGCACAGTCGAGGCGCCGGTCGTCAGCGTGAGCCCGTTCGGATCCCCGGAGGCTACGCCAGCGGCATTGAGTTCGATGATGGGGCCCTTCGCGGCGTCATAGCCCGCCTGCGTACTGCCGTCAATGATGACCCCCTGCGTCACGTTGAGGTCGGAACCGCTGAGCGTGATGCGGTACCAGGACCGCGCCGTACCAGCCATGTAGTCGGCATCGAAGTCAGTAATCGCCGCATCCGAGAGCGTCGTGGCCACAGGCGCCCCAAAGGTTCCGCCTACCCCATTGTCGCGGTAGTACAAGTGATTTGGGTCAGTCAGGGCGATATTGAATGAGATGGTGTCTGTACCCGGGTTGCCATTGGCATCCAGAATCGCCTGGCGCAGAGAGCCCGCTCCGGAATTGTTCGTATTGGTGACGGTATAGGTAGCCAAGACTCCCTCCCAGGTGTCCTGGGTGGCCTGACCAATCATGATAGACGTTTCAATAAATCCCGTAGAGACTTCCAGTTGCCAGTTGGCATATTCGCTGACGTGCCCGGTGCGGTCCGTGCTCGCGGCGATATCCGCTCCTGTGAGGTCGGCTAAGGCTTGCATCGCGGATAGGCCGGCCTGACCGCGGCCAAAGTTACAGCCGTAGATCAACAGATCGGCCTCGGCAGACAGACTCTGGCCAATCTGACTAAGCAGCGCCGCATACTGATCGCTGATCGAATCGTTCGTGAGAAAGGCCGTGCCCAAATACAACTCGGCCTCGGTGCCTTCCCCGATGAGATGGACCGCATCGATATCACTTCGGCCCTTAAGTGCTTCCGCAATTTGTTCGATCCCGTCCCGTCTCGCATCCAGAAGAATGACTTCCGCGGCAGGATCAATACCGTCCATAAGCGTCTGGTAATGTTCTACACGCGTATCGATAAAGACGATTTCTTTGCGATCGGAGGGTGCAGAAGGGGAAAGACCGGACGTCCAGAGGGTGTCCTGATCAGCAGAATCCGTATGAGTTGAATCCGTGGATGTTTCGCCCTGGGGGTCGGGAACACCCGGTTGATCCTGGGTGGTAGTGTCTTGAACGACTTCCGCTCCCGTGGCGAGGGCAGCTCCATCGAATAAGATCCGGGGCTCTAAGGCAATAAAAGTCCCGGTCAATCCCGCCGTGGGAGGTGTTGGGGGTTGAGTCAGCTTCCGCTTCTTGTGCGTGGCAGAGTTCCCCTTCTTGGGGGCTGTCCCGGCTTCCAGTGTTGCGGGCTTGCAGAGCAGATGTTTCATGTGTCGATATTCATTCATACAAAAAATCTGAAGACGAATAATCTCGGGTCACAAACCGTTCGAAAAGCCCTCAAACCCCATAGGGCATTCATCAACGGAGTGGTTTCCTCAAAAGGAGGTGCTCCCCTATCCTTTGTCGGACCTTGGGGAAAGACTCTTGATGCGGATTAAGAAAGGTTTTAGCCGGATATTTCGCGGCTTCGGAAGGTTGGTGGACGTTCTTTTATATATCGAAATAATACTGGAGGTTGGGTTACGGGAAATGGGGACGATTATTGAAGCATGCGCTGACTTCTAGTTCCCGGTTGACATATTCACTGGCGTGACCGATCCGGTCCGTACTCGATGCGATATCTGCTCCCGTAAAACCTGTTGGGAATCAGGCCCCGCTTTCCCGAATGATAATGGATGCCGCACGTGCCCAAAGATGCCCCATCACACTTTGACCATTTCCCCTCACATGGACCACCCCTCGCACAACCTGATTCCAGGATGGTTCCTTGTCCGTCACATCCAGTTCCACCCGGTACACGGAATGCTCGGGAATCAATCTGCCTCGTGCATCCTGGCGCACTGGAACGCCTCCGGAATAGGTGGAGGCTAAATACGGCAACGCCATTTCCGATTCGTCCACATGACGAAGGTCCCGAAGCTGCCCCTGTCGGACATGTCGCGTAGGGTCGTCCGGATAAAACCATCCTTCATTCCCCACCGTGAGCCGGGCTTTTTCTTTTTCCGTGGCGAGGGCCAGCATCACGGATGGATGTTCCCCAATCACATGCGCCATCGCCATATCGGTATTCACCCACAGCCCTGGATGGAGTGAAGATGCCAGATCCGTCACCACGCCGGAGAACGGAGCACGCAAGATCAATTGCTCCCGGAGCGTAACCAGGCCGGCCAACGCTTTTCGTTCACCCACCAGCGTCTCCCAAATTACCAGATGATCATCACGATCATCCTGATAGGCGACTTCCCGTTCTGCGCGCAATTCTAACGCCGCAATGCGATGTCCGATAATGTCAATCTGATGTTCCACCTGTGGCGACTGTAAGATCAAAAGCGTTTGACCGGGTTCCACCAGATCTCCCTCCTCAACCAACACCTCCACCACCATTGCCGGAGCCGGTGGAAACAGAATCATACGTTCCGGAGCCTCAAGAATCGCCGGAATCTCCACTGTCGTATCCAAGGGCATCACACTCACCAGCACACACCCCATGAGCACGACCCCCACTCCCCGCCCCCGCCAGGATTTCACGACTGCGGTTCGACGTGTCCACCAAACCTGCAGTTCCTCATAGACCGGCCATGCCAGGAACCAGCCTATTTCCACGAGAAAGAGAATGACCCCCAAAACCTTGAAAAAAAAGTAATACACCAGGACCGCAATGCCGACAAACACGACGGCCCGGTAGACCCACACCGCCCACGCATAGGCGATCAGCACCGATTGCCGTTGCGGGGGCATGTGTTCCGGAGGAGCATCTCCCCAGGCAAATAACCATTCCCGTAATTTCCAACGACCAAACCCGAAGGACCGTGATTGTAAATTCGGGACGCCCAGCCAATCGGAGAGGACATAGTAGCCGTCAAACCGGAGCAGCGGATTCAAATTGATCAGCAGCCCGGTCACCCAACTGGTGGTCGCCAACACAAAGAGCATACTTTTGACAATGCCATCAGGACAGAAGTTCCACAAAAAGGTCGCGAGCATCGCCACACTGAGTTCAACCACCATTCCCGCCGCGGCAATGGCCGCGCGTTGCTTCCGGACCGTGAGCCGCCAGGAATCGGTCGTGTCGGTATAGAGGACAGGCACCATAATGAGAAATCCGAGGCCCATCGTGGGGACCCGGCACCCGTATCGAACGGCGGTATAGGCATGCCCCAGTTCATGCAATATTTTTATGGCCACCAACCCGATGATATAACCGGTCATCCCTTGAAACGTAAAAAAGTATAAAAACACATTGGCAAACGATTCCCACTGCCGCACGACCCCCACACACCCGATCACACCCAGGATGACCACACCCCATAAGGCCCAGCGACTAAACAGCGGAGTGACGAACGGAAGCGTTGTCCGTAAGAACCGGTTTGGATTACATAGGGGAATTCTGAAAAATAAATAGTTATGGAGCACTCTCAGCAGCCAATGTTGTTTCGCCTGTTCGGCCTGCCCCAAGAACCCCTGACTTCCACCGGCTAAGGAATCCCGGGTTAAATTGTTTCGATAGAGAAACTGGACCAACTCCATCACATTTCCGGTTGAGACCTTGGCCGAGGTGGTTCGGGTCACCAGATCCACCAATCCCTGGGCCGTTCCCGCCTGCCAATGTGAAAGCAGTTGGAACGCGGACCATTCAATTTGGAAAAATTGATTTCGAACCGTATCCACGATCGTCCAGGTGGGGACGCCATCCGGCGTGGGGGTACCGGGCAGGATCTGAAGATCTTCGCGCAAGGGAGGAAGGGGAACGTCTTCTTGAGGCTTTGGCTGACCCATTTAGAAACCTAGCGTTTGTCGAAGAACTCCGAGGGGACGCCGGAAGAGATGGAAAAAGAGGGTGACCGGTTCCCCATAGATTTTGGCGGTGCCTTGCCAGCCGATTCGAATATCTTCAGGCGGGTCCATGAACGCGGCTTCCACCCGATAGGCCAGGACATTGGTCGGGAGAATACTCGCATGGTAACTGGCATGGAGTAATTGGGCAGGTATAGCTCGTAAGGGATTGGCATTCAAAAACACCTCAACCTGGGCGCCTTCCCGTAACACGATCGCGTCTTCCACCGGTAGATCAATTTTCAATTCAAACTCCTGGGGATCGGCCACTTCCATAATGCGTTCGCCCACCACCACCGGCTTGCCGATCCATTCGGATTTATCCGTGAAAATCACAATGCCCGCCCGGGGAGCTTTGACCTCCACCTGCTGTAACATATCCCAGGCGTAATCCCGCTCGGCTTCTTTCAGCCGGACTTCCGAGGCTTGCACGGGCATGCCCGCACCGGTGTCATGGTCGACAAATGCACCCTGCGACACTTTGCGATACTCCATCCAGGTGACAGACAGATTCTTTTCCGCCACTTCAAATTGATTCCGGAATGTGGTGTCCTCATAGCGAAAGAGGGTTTGCCCCGTCTGAACCAGGGTATTCGGATGGACAAGGATTTCTCCCAGCACCCCATCCAATGGGGCCGTCACCACGGAGGGATCCCGCGGCACCACTTCCACCGGAGCCAGCGTGGACAATCGCACGGGCAGCCACATGGCCGCCATCACGACCACCAGCACTCCCCATAGCCAGTTCTTGAGAACCTTCCAGTTTTTCACTCTCCGTTTCGTGCCCCCAAGCGCCTGCCAGGCATGAGCCACCGTTTCGGCAAACCGCCGGATCAATTGCACTTCCCCGTCTTGCCAGGGTATCTCCCTGGTCAACCACAGACCACCAATCACCTGCTGATCCGCGCAGATTAAGGGACACCAGAGGACATGCGGAAATGCAAAGGACTTCCAATCACGTTGGAGTTCTGTCGAACAATGAGTGAAGGAGAGAGGACCGGGATCTTTGAGGCTTCCTTGTCCCCATAATTCGGAAATGACGCGTTCAATCCAAGTGATCATCGGCGCATTGCGGTCAACCACGGCCACACTGGACACCGCTTCCACCCTTCCCCGCATCCGCCCCTTCGGCGTGATGGAAAAAATACAGGCCTGTCGAAAGTCCACGAGACGTCTGGTCTCATTGGCCAGAAGAAAACAGAGTTCTTTTACCGTTTGAGCCTTGCGGACCTGACTTTCCAGTTGAAGCAGCGCCAGAAAAATACTGGAATCTTTTTCCGTTTTGTTTTTGGAAGCGATGGAAGGGGCGCCGGCCAGACCGGAGGAGGGTCTGAATTCCTTCCCGCTCCCTCGCGAAGGGGACTCTGTCTGGGTTGCTGTTTGCACCACGCTCGTTTCCCTCCTTTGGATCAACAGAGAGGTCGATCCGGGAAGGAGTTAATGTTTGGCAGTCTGTTTACTCGTGGATGTCGGTGAGGCTGCAGGCTTCGTGCTTGGGGAAAATGTTGATTGAGTGGGAAACGTGCCTTCCGGAAATTTTGCGCTTCCACTCATACCGGCTAAGACACCTGTGGGATGTTTGTGAAATCGGCCAAAGACCCGAATGGTTTGACTCACAGGATCAACACGAGGACCAATTTCCACCACTTCCGCCGGATAGTCCTTTTGAGTCTCATCGATACTAAATGAAAAAGGACTGTTCTTGGCGATCCACCGCAGCGAAGACGACGGGAGAATCAATTCAATATCCAGATCCTGATTACTGACAATACTCACGAGATCATCGTACGGATTCACACTTTCATAAGGGTGGACCAAGGTCTTGACCACATGTCCGGCAAAAGGGGCAGGAATCCGGCAACCTTGAACAATCACTTGTGCTCTTGTGAGAACCGCCTGGGCCTTTTTCAATTCGGCCTGCGAGATGTCCACTTCCAACCGGCCAATCCCGTGAAGAGTGGCCAGCTCCTCGTTATTGATGACCGTTTTTTGTCTGGCATCTAAATCAGCTTGGGCCGCCGACAATTCCGCCCGGTATTTGGCACAATCAAATTCAACGAGGAGGTCTCCCTTATGAAATCCGTCTCCGTCTCGAAACGGCATCCGCTTCACTAACGCCTGGATTTCACTGGCAAGCACCGCCTCAACGACAGGTTTCACGATGCCCCGAATCGTCTGAAGATCCGATGAGGGCAAACTACTGCGTCCTCCGCCTTTTGCCAGACTGACGCCTGAAGTCAGCATGATCAGATTCAGGACCAAATACAGAATTGTGATAGGGTGTCGATGTATCATGGATTAACTCTCTCTTGGGGTTGAGTGGTTGTCTCTTGGGATTGCGCGATAGTCTCTTGAGGTTGCACGCTAGTCTCTTGAGGTTGCACGCCAGTCTCTTGGGGTTGGGGCTCAGGCTCTGGTGGTAGCGCGTCAGCCTCTTGAAATTGACCGACCGTCTCTTGGGGTTGAGGCTCGGCCCCTTGGGATTGAGTGTTTGTTGCTTGGGGTTGAGCGTCAGTTGGATGAACCTGCGCAAAGACCTCGGGGCGTTCCAGCCATTCCCAACGTTCTTGCAAGGCCACGGCCAATTCTTCGACACCGTCTCCAGTGATGTTCGTGGGGAAGGGGTCTTCTCCGATCGCGGCTAACACATTGGCATAGGCCATTTCCAATTTGGCCAGTGCCGATTCATACCGTAATTCGGCAACCAGGCCTTGCATCTTTTCCCGGATGACCAGATGTTCACTGAGCCGGTTAAGGGACCAGGCACGTTGGACCTGGTCGGCAATGGCCATTTGAGTGTCGAGGTAGCGCTTCCCCGTGGCAGCATCTTTCATCGCCGCATGATATTGCGCCACCGACACATGGACTTGACTCATCAGAGCCATCGTCAACGCCAGACTTTGCATGTCCAACACCTTCTCCTGGGCGTCAATCACCTGCAAGCGGACGGGATGCCGGAATACATTCAACAGATTCCAGCTGACTTTGGCTCCGTAATTCAGCCAATTGTTATGAAACAGAAAATTGTTGCTATCGTAATTGCCCCCCATATACACATTGAGATTCGGGAGCAATTCCAGGATGGCGGCTTTGGTTTCTTTGGCGTTAATGCGTTTTTGATAGTCGACCTTTCGCAGTTCCGGACGATTCATGAGTGCCCGGTATTCCAAATCTTCCAGTTTCTCATCGACCTTCGACACAAGGGGCGGATGGTCCGGCACGGCCAGTTCATAGGGCTCACCTGGATTCAAGTTCATGAGTTCGGCCAGGTGAATTCTGGATAGCGATAATTCCTGATAGAGCTGTTGAATTTCCCGTTGCGCGCTCAGAAGTTCTCGTTCATATTGTAGTGAAGTGAGTGGATCCGCCAAGGCTCGTTCCCGGATCAGATGGACTTCCCCCAGCGCTTGCGTCACCCAATCCTGAAGGAACGCCAGGCGACCCAACGCCCGTTCCGCTCCCACGGCCTTCCAAAAGGCTGAACGGACCTCTTGTATAACCCGATTGGCAATTCGGCGCTTATCTTCTTCCGCAATGAGCACGTCGTCAGCAGCTTGTTCGGCCCGCACATAGGACAATCCGAAATCCAGCACATCCCAGCTTAAGGCTAAATTGGCCGTGTAAATATTTTTATCAGATGAGGTGGAACTCACGAGTGATTGCTGGCCCGTTTCTAACGACTGACTGCTCGCTCCCGCAAAATTACTGCGTCCATTATAGGCCGCATCAGCCACCACTTTTGGCAGCATATCGTAATGCGCCAGATCCAGTTGCCGATGCGTGACCATTTCCTTTAATCCCTGGACCCGCGTTTCCAAATTATATTTCAACGCCCGCGCCATCGCTTCATACAGCGTGATGGGGCGAGCCACGGGTTCCTGAAATTGTGTGAGTTGGGCCAGGTCCTCTTGGACCCGCTGTTGAATTTCGTCCTGGGTGAGTGGAGTCGGCATGACGGCACAGCCCGAGTCAATCAGGGCCAAGCCCATCACCACCACACCGACCAGATATTTTTGAATGTGGACTGCCATAGAAAAAGGATAAACGATCCAACCGATAAAATTTATTTGTGTACAGATCCCCTGAATCCAAAAACTTGCCTGGAGATAGTCACCACCCGAATGACTGCGTTGACCCGCACGCCGAATTCTCCGCAATTCAAGTCCGTCTTTCCTTCCTGGTCTTTTGAGCATTTTTATGCACAATAGAAACCAGAACTACCCCTTTGGAACCTTCCAGTTCTGTTTCTCGGCCTTTCTATTGTCAAGATTAAGTTTCGGACATTTTTTTATTTATTTCATTCCTGTCCAGCGGTGAAACAATACACAACAACTTCTCCTAATTTCTTATACCGTCATATTGTGACCACCATGGCACCCCCCAAAAATATTTTTCAGGCTGGCCTCATTTTCCCCTCAAGTTTTTTTCCTTTTCTTTATGAACCAGACCCCGCCCGGTTTGTTGGCAATCAAGGACCCGATACAGTTCGATCATCCAAACTCTTCCCGTTCCTAAATCCGTTTTCGCCCTCAAACCCCTAAAAATCCAAATGGGAAAATTTTTCCTTATTGCATACAGTAATTAAAAGCAATGGCCGAATAAGGAGATGGGCCAATCTCATGCGGGTGGAATGTGTCAAAAGAGACAACAAGATGTCAGTTGTGCCATGGAAGATCGGTTGGGATCATGCCTGCCGGTGAACAACTAAAGGAAGAGTCCCGTCATCAGGATAGGTGCGCGATGTCAGGAGAAGCCGCACAACCAGAGCGAATGACTAAAACACGAAACGTCTACGCCAGCCCTCACCGGCAATAGGAATTGCATTGGCATGAAAACACTCTTAGCGCTTGAACCCAGAATCCTCTTTGATGGAGCCGCCCTCAGCACCGGAGCGGAAGTGGTTCAGGACACCACGACCCAGGATCAAACTACTCCGGACACCGATGCTGATGCGGATAAGAGTTCCGGCGCCAACATCACCACTGAGAATGAAGCCTTATGGGCCTCAGGTCTCTCACTGGCCACTCCACCCGATCGTCGGGAAATCGTTTTCATTGATACGCGTGTCGAGGATTACCAGACCCTCATAAAAGGGATCGATCCGGCCGCGGAAGTTATTCTTCTGGAATCGACGCACGATGGTGTAGAACAAATTGCCGCAGTCTTGGCCGGACGCACGGACGTTGAGGCCATCCATCTCATCGGGGAAGGTACCGAGGCGGAACTGCATTTGGGTACCGCCTTTCTCACCACAGATTCAATACACGGGAAATATGCCGAACTGTTCAGTCAGATTGGGCAGAGTCTGTCTGCCGACGCGGATCTCTTGATCTACGGCTGCAATTTTGGCCGTGGAGAAAGCGGCCTCTCCGCCATTCAAACGTTAGCGGATCTTACCGGAGCCGATATCGCCGCGAGCATCGATCGCACCGGTCACGTCAGCGAATATGCCAACTGGGAATTGGAAGTCTCCACCGGGTTTATTGAAACGTCGATCGTCATCGACCAGGCCACCCAAGACGCATGGGAAGGGGTGTTGGCCACCTACACCGTCACGACAACCACCGATGGGGGCGCCGGGTCCCTCCGCCAGGCCATCATCAATGCCAATGCGAACGCGGGCACGGATACCATTACCTTCGTGGGGAGTGGGACCTATCTACTCACCATCACCGGTACGGGCGAAAATGCCGCAGCCACGGGAGACCTGGATATCACCGAAAGCCTCAACATTATCGGGAACGGTGCGGGGAGCACCATAATTGATGCCTCAGGTCTGGGTGGCACACCGGATCGCGTGTTCGACATACGGACCGGAATAACGACGATGTCCGGCGTGACGATCAAGGGTGGCTCTGGAGTGACCGGTGCGGGTATTGAAACTCAGTCAGGGACGACGCTGGATCTGATTGATGTCGAGTTGCGTGAAAACTTTTCCGCGGGCAACGGTGGTGGGATTTTCAATAGCGCAACGCTCACCCTTGACCGCGTGACGATTGCCAACAATACGGCTTCCGGTAATGGTGGTGGCATTTATTTTTCTGGAGGTGTTGGTGGGACTCTCACGAACGTCACAATCAGCAGCAATAGTGCGGCTAACGGCGGAGGGCTATATAATTCCAACACAACTGTTACCATTCTCAACAGTACCATCGCCGACAACTCCACTGGCATCGCACAGTTAGGGGGGGCAGCTATTACCCAACTGAAAAACTCGATTCTCGACAACGTGGGGGCGAACGCCAATACTCCTTTAACCTCGATGGGATTCAATATCGACAGTGACGGCACAGCCGGTATTGGAGGGCCGATTGACCCCAGGCTGGCAGGCCTGGCTGACAACGGAGGCCCAACCAGAACACATGCCCTCCTAGCCGGAAGTCCGGCCATCAACGCGGGCACGGCAACCGGTGCGCCTACTGTCGACCAGCGGGGAGCGACTCGGGACGCGAGCGTCGATATCGGCGGGTTTGAGGCAGGGAGCAACGCCCCGCCGGTGATCAACAACCAGGTTTTCCCGGTTGCAGAAAATAGCGCAAACAGCACGAGTGTGGGAACCGTGGTGGGAACAGATGGGGATCCACAATCCGGTTACAGCAAATTGTATTGGGTGGATCCGGCTACCGACGAGGTGCGACGGATTAATCTGGATGGCAGCGGGAGCCAGCAACTGGCCATGCAGTTCGACGGCATGAACGGGACAGGACCACGAGGTGTCACGATTGATGATGTCAACGGAAAGGTTTACTGGACTAATAACACGACCAACTCTCTTTGGCGCGCCGATCTTGATGGCGGCAACCCGGAGCAACTTCTGACCGGGCTTAACAATCCACTCGGGATCACCGTCGATCCGACTGGGGGAAAAATCTATTGGGTCGATACCGCCGGGACCGCCATCTGGCACGCCAATCTGGACGGCAGCAGTTCTGCTTCGTTGATTACCGGCATCACCGATTCCAAAGATCTCACCGTCGATTCCACCGGCGGGAAACTGTACTGGACCGACAAGGGAATCGGCACGATCAAGCGCGCGAACCTGAATGGAAGCACTATTGAGACAATCGTGAGCGGACTCAACGACCCGTGGGGTATCGCCTTGGATGTGACCGCCGGCAAGGTCTACTGGAGCGAGGCTACGTTAAATGAAATACAGCGCGCGGATATGATGGTCGGCGCAACGGCCCAAACCGTTGTCACCGGAGCGAACCAGCCGCGCGATCTCACGCTGGAATTGGTTCAAGGAAAAATCTATTGGTCTGCCGCAACCACTGACCGAATTGAAAGCGCGAGTTTAGGTGGATCGCCATTGCCACCGGTGACAGCCACCGGCGATTGGCCAAGCGGCCTGGCAATCGGGCCGGCGGTGCGCAATTTAACCTTTTCGATCATCGGGGGTAACACAGGAGGCGCATTTGCCATCAACGCCGTGAGTGGAGAAATCACAGTTGTGAATAGCGCCGCTCTGGACTACGAAACGAACCCTTCCTTCGGTCTGACGGTGCAAGTCACCGACAACCTTGGACTATCCGACACCGCGACCATCACCATCAACATCGGAGCGGTCAACGAGGGTCCTGCATTCAGTGGTCTGGACAACACCCCCACCTTTACCGAAGGTGGCGCGGCGGTGGTGCTCGATAACAACGCCACGATTGCCGACCCCGAACTGGATACCGCCAACGACTATAGCGGCGCCTCGCTCACGTTGGTCCGCAACGGCGGTGCCAACGGCGAGGATGTGTTCGCCGGCAGCGGCACGCTGAGTACCCTGACCGAAAGCGGCAGCCTGGTAGTGGGCGGCACGACCATTGGCACCGTCACCACCAACAGCGGCGGCACACTCGTCTTTACCTTTAACGGGAATGCCACAACGGCCCGGGTCAACAGTGCTTTACAGCAGATCACCTATGCCAACAGTAGTGGTACGCCGCCGGCAAACGTACAGATCGACTTTACGATCAACGACGGCAACGCCGGGGCCCAGGGTAGCGGTGGCGCGCTCAGCGATACCGGATCAATCATGGTCACGATCGATCCCAACACTACGCCCACCGCCACAGCCGACAACTACACGGTCGATGAAGACACCTCGCTGACAACCGAACCGGCCTGGTTTAATGAGGCGTGGCTCAGCAGACAGAAGTTGACGTTCAACAACCCCGCTCAGGCCGAAAACTTCACGGATTTTCCGGTGCTGATCACGTTGGATGCCGGGAACATCGATTACACCAAGGTGCAAAACGCCGGGGAAGACCTCCGATATGTCGACCCCGATGGCACCGAGTTGGCCTACGAAATTGAAAGTTGGAATGAGTCGGGCACGTCCTATGTCTGGGTCAAGGTGCCGCAAATCGATGCGTCGTCCGGCACGGATTACATCTGGATGTATTATGACAACGCCGGTGCCACTGATAACCAAAACGCCGCGGGTGTGTGGTCCAATAACTTCGAGGCCCTCTCACATCTTCACGATGATTTCACGGACTCGACCGGCAACGCCCACAACGGGTCCAACAATGGTTCGCTAGATATCAACGGCACCATTGGTGACGGTCAATTCTTCGACGGCGTGAATGACCGGATTGACATCCCGTCAAGTGCGGGCATCGATAATATTTTTACCGGGGGAGCCACGGTGTCGGCCTGGATCAACCCGAGCGCCTGGGGCGAGGGTGGCTATGGCCGTATCCTGGATAAAGGGGATGCCGCCATAGTTACGAACGGCTGGGCGCTTCAGCTTGAAAATACCGGCAGTCGTCTGATTTTTGAACTTGGATTTTCCGGCACCGAGGGACGGTGGCGATCATCCGACAATGCCATCTCGCTGGACACATGGCAACTCGTCACGGTGGTCTTCGATAGCAGTTCCGCGACAAACGACCCGACAATCTATGTAAACGGCGTGGCTCTCGGTATCACTGAATCGGACACACCAAGTGGAACAGCCAATTCCGATGCGGGGCTTGATCTGGCGATCGGCAATCGATCCGGTTCAACGGACCGCACGTTCCAGGGGATACTGGACGAAACGCGGCTTGAAACTACGATTCGTTCCGCGGATTGGATCAAGGCCCAATACCTCTCGATGACCGGTGCCTTCGTCACGTTCGGCACGGGTGAAGGTCCAGGCGGTGTGCTGGCCAATGACACCGACGCAGATGGTGATCCGTTGACGGCCATCCAGGTAAGCGCCGATCCCGCCAACGCCCAATCCTTCAGCTTCAATGCGGATGGTTCTTTCTCCTACACGCCTGTCGCAAATTTTACCGGCACCGACACATTCACCTACAAAGTCAATGACGGAACGGATGATGGGAATACCGTCGTGGTTACGATCAACGTCAATCCGGTCAACGATTCTCCCACGGTCGCCACAAACACGGGGGCCACGGTAAATGAAGCCTCCTCTGGCAATATCATCACCACGGCCATGCTAAACGAAGGCGACCCCGATGATGCCGGCATCGGTTTGACCTATACGGTCACGGCCGTCACAACCAACGGCACTCTTCGACTCTCCGGAACGCCACTCGGTGTGAACGATACCTTTACCCAGGACGATATCGATTCTAATAGGGTGACCTACGATCATAACGGCAGTGAGACCACGACCGACAGCTTTAATTTTTCCCTGGCTGACGGCGGTGAGAACGGTTCCACCCCTGCGACAGGTGTGTTCACCATCACCATCAGTCCCGCAAACGACCAGCCGCTATTCAGCGGTCTGGATAATACGCCGACCTTCACCGAAGGCGGCGCGGCGGTGGTGCTCGACAACAATGCCACGATCGCCGACCCTGAACTGGATGCCGCCAACGACTATAACGGCGCCACGCTCACGTTGGTCCGCAACGGGGGCGCCAACAGCGAGGATGTGTTCGCCAACACCGGCACCCTGAATGCCTTGACGGAAAGCGGGAGCCTGGTAGTGGGCGGCACGACCATCGGCACCGTCACCACCAACAGCGGCGGAACGCTCAGCTTGACCTTTAATGGGAATGCCACGACGGCCCGGGTCAATAGCACCCTGCAGCAAATCACCTTTGCCAATAGCAGCAGTGCCCCGCCGGCCACCGTGCAGATCGACTTCACAATTAACGATGGTAATGCGGGCAGCCAAGGCAGCGGTGGCGCACTCTACGATACCGGATCAATCATCGTCACCATCAACCCCATCAATGACCCTCCGATCATAGATCTGGATGCCAACGACGGTTCCGGCGCCACGGGCAACGACTATGCGGCCACGTTTTCCGAGGGGGCCGGCCCAATCGGGATTGCCGACAGCGACACGGATGTAGTCGACCCCGACAGCACCACATTCACGTATGTGAAACTGGCCGTGAGCGGCCTGCTGGACGGCAATGCCGAGACTCTTGTACTCGACGGCGATACCTTTACCCTGGCAAGCGCGGTGGCCGGTCAGAACACGACCGGCGGAAACTATCATGTGGTGCTCGCCACCGGTGCCGGAACCGCCACCCTGACCATTACCAAGCAGGGCGGCGGCACCTTCAGCGAGGCGGAAACCGAAACTCTGATCAAGACGGTCCAATATCAACATACCGACACGGCGACCCCCACCGACGGTAACCGGTTGATCGACGTCATCGTCAACGACGGCACGGCCGACAGTGCCGCCTCCCGCACATCGATCAATGTCAATCCCGGGAACGATCCACCAACGGCAACGATCATCGCCTCATCCTTCGGCGTGAACGAAGATGATACGTACAGGCCCATAGCGGGCGTGAGCGTTTCAGATATCGATGCTGGGACCAATGATCTGTCCGTCACTTTGTCGGTAAACAACGGACTCCTGAGACTGGTGACCACCACGGGTCTCACATTCGTCAGCAGCACCAACGATAGCGCGACGATGACCGTGACGGGAACGATGACCAATCTCAATAATGCATTGGCCACGCTCAGGTACCAGCCTGACCCTGATTTTGCCGGCACTGATCTGTTGACGCTGATGGTCGATGATCTGGGGAACACGGGTGGCGGATCGCTCACCGCCATGGATACGGCGACCATTGTCGTTGCCCCCATCAACGACCCTCCGTCCTTTAACGGCCTGAACCAGACTCCCACCTTTATTCAAGGCGGCGGAGCGGTTGTGCTCGATAACAATGCCACCATTACCGACCCCGAACTGGATGCCGCCAATAATTACAATGGTGCCACACTGACTTTGGTTCGCAATGGCGGGGCCAACGCCGAGGACCTGTTCAACGGCAGCGGCACGCTCCTTCCACTGGTGGAAAGCGGGAACCTGATGGTGGGAGCCACCACCATCGGCACGGTCACCACCAACAGCGGGGGCACGCTGGTGCTGACTTTCAATAGCAACGCCACCACGGCGTTAGTCAACAGTGCCTTGCAGCAACTCACCTATGCCAATAGCAGTGGCACGCCACCCGCTAGCGTGCAAATTGATTTCACCATTGACGATGGCAACGCCGGCGGCCAAGGCAGCGGCGGCGCGCTCAATGATACCGGCTCGATCACGGTCACCATCAACGGCACCAATATTCCTCCCGTCGCCGTGGCCGACGCCTTTACCGTCACCCAAGGTTCAACCGCCATCCTGAACCTGGCCGGCAATGATCTCGATGCCGATGACGGCCTCGACCTGACCAGTATCACCATTGTCACCGGGCCAACCAACGGCACCATCGACAGCATCAATACCGATGGGACGGTGACGTACAACCACAATGGATCCGCCACCGTCACCGACAGTTTTACCTACACCATCGATGATCTGGCCGCCGCCACCTCCAACACCGTGACCGTGAGCCTGACCGTGAATCTGTTGAACGTGCCCCCTGTCGCGCTGGCCGACAGTTTTACCGTCAACGAGGGCACAACGACAACGCTCAACCTGGCCATGAATGACATCGATCTCGATGACGGCCTCGATCCGGCCAGCATCACCATTGTGGCCGGGCCCACCAACGGCACAATTGCGAGTATCAATGCCAATGGAACGGTGACATACGCGCACAATGGCTCCGAAACCCTCGCCGACAGTTTTACCTACACCATCAATGATCTATCCGGGGCGACGTCCAATACTGTGACGGTGAGCCTGACCGTCACCCCGGTGAACGATGCGCCGGTCGCCGTAGCCGACAGCTTTATCGTCAGCGAAAGCTCGACTACCATACTGAATCTCGCCGGAAATGATACCGATGCGGATGATGGACTGGATCTGACCAGCATCACCATTGTCTCAGGCCCTGCCAATGGCACTATCACCAGCATCAATGCTGATGGGACAGTGGATTACACGCACAATGGCTCCGAAACCCTCGCCGACAGTTTCAGCTATACCATCCGGGATCAGAGCGGAGCGACGTCCAACACCGTAACGGTGAACCTGACCGTGACCCCGGTCAACGATGTGCCGATCATCACCTCGAATGGGGGCGGGGCCAGCGCGAATATTTCGGTCATCACGGGCAACACTCCCGTGACAAATGTCGATGCCAGCGATGCCGAAGGCGCTACACTGACTTACAGTATTATCGGCGGGGCTGATGCGGCGCTCTTTCGCATTGATCCCACCACCGGCGTCCTCACCTTCATCACGGCTCCCGATTTCCAGGCACCAGGCGATGCGGGTAGGGACAACATCTATGACGTGACCGTCCAAGCCTCCGACGGCACTGCCGTCGACACGCAGGCCATTGCCGTCACCGTGACCCAAGCCAATGTTCCGCCGCAAATTTTTATTCCACCGCCGCCGGACTCTCCGCCTTCACCGGATCCCCCGCCGAGAGATGCCGGCGAAGAGACTTCGGGGGACCAGGCGCCAGGCAATTGGGGCAGTTTTGATCCCGGCTCACCTGGGAATATCCCCGATCACGGCCAGGGCTCTACCGCCACTGGAATCCGAGATTCAAACACGGGGAATCCTCTGGCACAGGACGATGGGCGCGCCAAGCAACCAGATGAAGAACGCACCAGGATTGTGGATGAGATGAGTGACATCATGGGTTCCTTTCATAGGCCATTGGACCTTACCACCCTCAAGAATGAAATCCGGTCATTGCTGCACAGATCAGGATTCCTCCAGGACCTGGATAGTGTGCGCGACGGAATTCAAGATGTCGCGGCATCCGAAAAAACTTATTTAGCCTCCAGCATTGCCGTGTCCACCGGTATGTCTATTGGTTATGTCATATGGCTCCTTCGAAGTGGTGTCCTGTTGACGGCCCTGCTCTCGTCGGTGCCGGCCTGGCAGTTTGTGAATCCGCTGTTAGTTCTCGATTCGGCCACGAAGAAGAAGCGTCAAAAGGGCCAGAAGGCTGTGAAGAACGATTCGGTGGAGTCTCTGTTTGAGAAATCCATGGCGTCTACCGGAATAGTTGGGGAAAAGACCGGGGACCCCGCAAAGACCGCTCGAGCCCGTTGGTTCAATTGGAATAAGCGATGAACACCTTATCGACGAAATTCCGTCTGGCGTTATTTCAGTCATTCCCATTAAATGTTGAATTCTTTTTTTCATGAGGTCTCTATCCGGACGTAGAACAACCTCCAATAACTTTCATGACCATCTCTTCATGTCACCGAATCTAAGCTGAAAACCCCCACGAAATTTCAAGGTCAACTCCCTCCTTATTTTCACCTTGAGTCAAAAGCGCTCCTCCAAGACGTCGGTTGAAAATCACACATCCGATTCTGCCCTCTCCTTTTCTCCAGAGTCCTCCAGTTCATGAATAAAGAAAAATAGGGAATGGGAAAATATTGCCTGATGTTGTCCAGTAATCATGTAAATGGCCGAAAAGAAAGAGAAAGATTTCTTCGATTTTGAGGGTATAGAGATAAAACAGGGAGAAAAAATGCACCAGGCAACATTTGCCGCCTTCCCGGCAAAAGCTCTGTGTAAAAGCAAAAAAAAGTTTTGTGTTTTAAGTGAAGAAGAACCACTGCGACTCAAGCACTTGGAACAACACAACTGGGCGACCAAGCACACGGGATGGAGGCAGCCAGCAGTATGAAAACGCTATTGGCTCTCGAACCAAGAATTCTCTTTGATGGAGCCGCCCTTTCCACGGGGGCAGAAGTGGCTCAAGATCAGACCGCTCAAAATCAAGCTCCGGGTACCGATGCTCATGCAGACATCAATTCCACTGCCAACATGACCATTGACAGTGAGGCCAATTGGGCATCCAGTTTTTCACTTGCCGCCCCCACTCCATCCGATCGTCGGGAAATTGTCTTCATCGACACGCGGGTTGAAGATTATCAGGCCCTCATGAAAGGCATTCACCCTGGCGCTGAAGTCATCCTTCTGGATGCGGGGCGGGACGGAATTGAACAAATTGCGGAGGTGCTCAAGGGCCGGAGTGCTATCGACGCCATTCATCTTATTGTCGAAGGCACCGAGGCGGAACTGCATTTGGGCACGGCCTTTCTTACCAATGATTCAATTAGCGATCACTATGCGGCGCTGTTCAGTCAGATTGGACAAAGTTTGTCTGCTGAGGCCGACTTGCTGATCTACGGCTGTAACTTTGGACGCGGTCAGGCCGGCTTATCCGCCATGCAAAACTTAGCCGACCTCACGGGAGCGGATATCGCCGCGAGCACGGACCGGACCGGGCACGTCAGCGAATATGCCAACTGGAATTTGGAAGTCTCCACCGGGTTTATTGAAACGTCGGTCGTCATCGGCCAGGCCACCCAGGATGCCTGGGAGGGAGTCTTGGCCACCTACACCGTCACTACGACAACTGATGGGGGCGCCGGGTCCCTCCGCCAAGCCATCATTGACGCCAATGCGAATGCCGGCACGGACACTATTACGTTCGTCGGGTCCGGAACCTATCTGCTCACCATTACCGGGGCTGGCGAAAATGCCGCAGCCACGGGTGACCTTGATATTACTGACAATCTCATCATTATCGGAAACGGCGTCGGAAACACCATCATCGACGGCGGTGGAATCGATCGCGTGTTTCACTTAAGAGGTACCACTACAGCAACGATTAGCGGGATTACAATTCAAAACGGCGTTGAGAACAATGGCGGCGGAATATTTGTGGATAATACAAGCATCTTGAATCTCTCCGACGCCACACTCTCTGGGAACAACAACAGCGGAACCGGAAACGCTGGAAGTGGTGGAGCCATTCACGTTCACGGAACGGCGAATCTCAATCGCGTGCTTTTGTCCGGAAACACGGCGGACACTGGTGGTGCTATTGGCTTCCACGGGGGAGGCGGAGGGACCCTCACCAACGTGACCATCAGCGGCAACACCGCTACCAACGAAGGGGGCGGGCTCTGGACCGATACCCCCATCTCCGTGATCAATTCCACGTTCACACTCAACAATGCCAATGACGCGGGAGCCATTTATTCCAACAGTGCAACCGTCACCATGTCAAACACCATTGTCAGCGGCAATACCGCCACCACGGCGAATAAGGATGTCCGGGGCAGTTTCAGCAGCAATGGCTTCAATTTGATTGAAGTTGTGGGCACGGCGACCGGTTTTGGCAGCGACATCACCGGCGTGAGCGCCAATCTCGACGTGCTGGCGGACAACGGCGGCCCGACCTGGACACATGCGCTGCTGGCCGGCAGCCCGGCTCTTAACGCGGGTACACCGACTGGGGCGCCGGCCGTCGATCAACGGGGATTCACCCGTGATGCCGCGCCTGATATTGGCGCGTATGAATATAAGTCCTCCGCCTTTGTCTCCAAGAATGAATTCATGGTCAACGCTCCTTCCGGAGACAACGAAATGACCAGCGGCCCGCTACGCGGGGCCGAGCGGGCAGTTGATATCGCCCCGAATGGCGACTACGTGGTGGTGTGGACGAACGGCACGTCCAACGACCAAGTGTATGCCAAAGTCTTAGACGCCAGCGGCAACCAGAAGGTCGCACAATTTCAAGTCAATATCGGAGGTGGGACGAACGCATGGACGGATGTCGCCGTCGACGACAGCGGTAATTTTCTCGTCACCTGGACTCAAGGAAACGATGTGTTCATGCGACGCTTTCTCGCTAACGGCACCGCCGTCGACGCCGGAGACGTGATCGTCAACACCGGCACGTCTAACACTCAGCAAAATCCTTCCGTGAACATGAATGGCGCCGGTGATTTCGTGATCGCATGGGAAGGGGACGGCGGCGGCAACGAAGGAATCTTTGTACGACGCGGGAGCATGGGCGGAGGGTTGATCGGCAGTGACATCACCGTCAACACCGCAGCGGCGGCAAAAGATTCCTCGGTAGGGATTTCGGATTCTGGTGGTTTTGTGGTCGTCTGGGATAACGGGTCCGACGTGTTCTTTCAGCTCTACAACAGCGGAGGGGTTTTACAAAATAGCGGTCAGGTTGACGTGTTCTTACAGCTCAGTGCCGGTGCAGCTGCTGTGGGTATGAGTGGCGATGGGCGGTTTACCGTGGCCTATCGCGCTACAGTCCTTGATGTGGAGGTCTATGTCCGGCAATTCGACGCAGCAGGAAATGCGCTCTTTCTCCCCAAAATTGCCAATACCTCAGGTCTCTTAACCACTCAGACAAATCCCTCGATCACCATGGATGATATCGGTGAGTTCATCGTTGTATGGGAGGGGACCGGAAATCAGCCTGGGCAGAATGACACCGCCGGTGTCTTTGGCCAGAAATTTAACTCCAGTGGTCAAAAAATCGGTGTCGAGTTTTTGATTAATCAAACCACCGCCAACGTGCAGGACCGGGCCTCTGTGGCCATGCTGGACCGAGATAACTTTGTCGCGGTATGGACCGGCAGCGACGGGGCGCAAACCGATATTTTTGCACGCCAGTACGGGGCAACATCTGCACCGACTCTGGATTTGGATGCCAACAACAGTTCCGGAGCCACAGGCAACGATTATGCTTTCACCTTTACCGAGGGCGACGGCCCCACGGCAATTGCCGACAGCGATACCGACCTGACGGATGTGGATAGCACGACCTTCGCCTACGTGACTCTGTCCGTCAGCGGCCTGTTGGATGGCAATGCGGAAGTCTTGATCCTCGACATGGATACCTTTTCTCTGGCCACCGACGCGCCGGGCCAGGACACCACCGGCGGCAACTACCATGTGCGTGTATCCACGGCCGCCGGCACGGCCATCGTGACGATCATCAAGCAGGGAGGCGGGACATTTAGTGAGATCGAAACGGAAACGCTCCTCAAGGCGATTCAATACCAGCATATGGATACGGACGCACCTTCAGATGGTGACCGGCTGATCGAGGTAAGGGTGAACGATGGCACCACAGACAGTGCCGCCGCCCGCACGACCATTAACGTGGATCCCGCCAATGACCAGCCTGTCTTCGGCGGTCTGGACAACACGCCCGCCTTTACCGAGGGGAGCGCCGCAGTTGTGCTCGACAGCAATGCCACCATCGCCGACCCTGAACTTGATGCCGCCAATGATTACAACGGCGCCACGCTCACATTGGCCCGGAACGGCGGAGCCAATGCGGAAGATGTGTTCGCTGAAAGCGGCACACTGAGTATCCTGACCGAAGGCGGCAGCCTGATTGTTGGCGGAACAACCATCGGCACCGTCACCACCAACAGCGGTGGGACATTGGTCCTCACTTTCAACAGTAACGCCACCACGGCATTGGTCAACAGTGCCCTGCAGCAGATCACGTATGCCAATAGCAGCAGCAACCCACCGGGTAGCGTGCAGGTTGATTTTGTGATTAACGACGGCAACTCGGGCGGACAAGGCAGCGGCGGCGCGCGGGGCGATTCAGGATCCATTACCGTCACCATCAATGGGGTCAATGATCCGCCGACCGTGGACCTGGATACCAACGACAGTTCCGGTGCCACCGGCAACGACTATACCGTTACGTTCACTGAAGGCGGCGGGCCGATTGGCATCGCCGATAGTGACACGGATCTGTTGGATGCGGACAGCACCACCTTCGCCTATGTGAAACTGGGCGTGAGCGGACTGCTGAACGGCAATGCCGAGACGCTCGTGCTCGACGGCAATATCTTTACTCTTGCGACCGCCGTGGCCGGACAGGACACCACCGGCGGGAACTATCACGTTGTGATTGCCACCGGGGCCGGAACAGCCACTGTCACGATTACCAAACAAGGCGGGGGCACGTTTACAGAGGTCGAGACGGAAACGGTGCTCAAGGCCATTCAGTATCAGCACACGGATACGTCGAACCCCACCGACGGAAATCGATTGATCGACGTGTATGTCAACGACGGCACGGCAGACAGTGCCGCCGCACGTACGACATTCAATGTCAATCCCGTCAATGATCCCCCGGTAGCCGTGGGGGACGGTTTTATCGTCAATGAAGGGTCCACTACCCGGCTGAACCTTTCCAACAATGATAGCGATCCCGATGACGGGTTGGATCTGATTAGCATCACCATTGTCTCCGGCCCCACCAATGGCACTATCACCAGCGTAAATGCCGATGGAACGGTGGATTATACCCATGATGGCTCAGAAACCCTCTCCGACAGTTTTACCTATACGATCCGTGATCTCTCCGGCCTCACCTCGAATACTGTCACGGTGGACTTGACCGTGACCCCGGTCAACGATCCCCCTACTGCAATAGCCGACAGCTTCACCGTCAACGAGGGATCCACGAATACGCTGCATCTTTCCAACAATGATACCGATCCGGATAACGGATTGGATCTCACCAGCATCACCATTGTCTCCGGCCCTACCAATGGCACCATCACCAGCATTAATCCCGATGGGACGGTAACCTACACCCATGATGGCTCAGAAACCCTCTCCGACAGTTTCACCTATACGATCCGTGATCTCTCCGGCACGACCTCGAATATTGTCACGGTGGACTTGACCGTGACACCGGTCAACGATGCACCGATCATCACCTCGAACGGGGGCGGTGCCACCGCCAATATTTTCGTTACCACCGGCACCAGGGCCGTGACGGATGTGCATGCCACGGATGCGGAGGGCAATCCCCTGACCTACAGCATTGTGGGCGGTGTCGATGCGGCGTTATTTACTATCGATCCCGCGACCGGGGTCCTCACCTTTATCACGGCCCCCGATTTCCAGGCACCTGGCGATGTCGGGGCCGATAACATCTATGACGTGATCGTCCAGTCCTACGACGGCACGTCCGTCGATACACAGGCCATTGCCGTCACGGTGACCCAAACCAATGTTCCGCCTCAAATTTTCATTCCCCCGCCACAGGACCCTGCGCCTTCATCAGATCCCCCGCCGAGAGATTCCGGCGACGAGACTTCGGAGGACCAGGCGCCGGGAAATGGGGGCAGTATTGATCCCGGCTCGCCAGGGAATATCCCTGATAGCGGCCAGGGTTCCACGAGCACCGGTGCCAAAAATTCGGTTACCGAGAATACTCTGGGACGACACGAATTGCCGGCTAAGCAAGAGGATGGAGAACGCACGGGGATGGTGGGGATGGTGAGTGACATGTGGAGTTTGCTCAGAAAGCCCCTTGATATCACAGCCTTCAAGGATGAAATTCGGTCATTGCTGCACCGATCAGGATTCCTTCAGGACCTGGATCGCGTTCGCGACGATGTTCAGGAGGTCGCCGCCACCGAACAAGCCTATTTGGCATCCAGCATTGCCGTATCCACCGGCCTGTCGATCGGCTATGTCGTCTGGCTCCTGCGCAGTGGGGTGCTATTAACTGCCCTGCTCTCGTCGGTGCCGGCCTGGCAGTTTGTGAACCCCCTGTTGGTGCTGGATGCGGCGGCGCAAAAAAAGCGACAAAGGGGGCAGAAGGGTGTTGAAGGGGATTCGGTGGAGTCCCTGTTTGAGAAACCCACCGCATCTGCCGAGATAGCTAAGGAGACCACCGGGGACCCCGCTAGGGCCCCTCGAGCCCGGTGGTTCAATTGGAATAAGCGATGAACATTCTTTCGACAAAATCCCGTCTGGCCTTCGGCCAGGTCAGTCTCCTGGTCAGTGTGTTGCTAACAGCAAGCTTGTTTGGTTTGATGCCGGACCGAACCGAGGCAATTCGCCAGGGACGTGCGGCCTTGGCCGAGTCCATCGCCGCCAACGGCTCAATACTGATCACTCAGGAAGACGTTGACCGCTTGGAAGGAATTTTGCAATTGGTCGTGGACCGAAACGCAGACCTATTGTCTGCCGGACTGCGAATGGAATCGGGGCTTCGGCTTGTCACGATTGGGGACCATGAGCAACATTGGCGGGACGACAATTCGGACTATTCTTCTAATACCCAGGTGACGGTCGCTATTTGGGAAGGGGAGGACAAATGGGGTCAAGTTGAACTGCGATTCAGACCGTTAAGTGACGAAGGCTGGATAGGGTTTATCACCGGGCAACAGACACAACTTCTGCTGTTCGTGGCCCTGATGTGTTTCATCGGCTTTTATTTGTATTTGGGAAAAATGTTGAAGCAACTCGATCCATCACAGGCTGTTCCTGAACGTGTCCGCTCCGCTCTGGACACGATGGCTGAAGGACTTCTGGTGCTCGACAACAAAGGGCAAATCATGCTGGCCAATCGGGCCTTCGCTACCCTGTTGACCTCTACCCCTGAGGCGCTCTTGGGTCGCAAAGTCGGGGATTTTCCCTGGTCTGATATCGAAGGCCATCCGTTGGCATCAGGGACCCACCCCTGGCATATCGCATTGAATTCGGGAGAGGCTCAAAAGAACGAACGTGTCCGATTGACCCTGCCCGACAACACACGGCTGACTTTCATGATTAACTGCTCCCCTATCCTTGGCAGCGGAGCCAAAAATGTCGGCGTTCTGGTCAGCTTTGACGACGTGACGCAATTAGAAGAAGCCGAAATCGAGTTACTGAAGTCCAAAGAGGAGGCCGTTGCGGCCAATCAGGCCAAGAGCGCCTTCCTGGCCAATATGAGTCATGAGATCCGCACGCCGATGAATGCGATCCTGGGTTTCACAGACCTGCTCAAACGTGGCTTCGGACGTGACTCCATTGAAACCCGTAAACACCTCGAGATCATCCATTCCAGTGGGAAACATTTGCTTGACCTCATAAACGATATTTTGGATCTCTCAAAGGTCGAGTCGGGGCATCTGGAGATCGAACGGGTACGATTCAATCCCTATCTCGTGATCATGGATGTCGTCAGGGTCCTGGGGGTAAGGGCTCACGAAAAGGGCATTGAACTCGAACTCAAGATATCGGATGACGTGCCGGAGACCATTATCGGCGACCCGGGCAGGATACGTCAGATTGTCACCAACCTCGTGGGGAACGCGGTGAAATTCACTGAGCGCGGCGCGGTCACGGTGACCGCGCACGCCAATCAGGTGGCCGGAGATATGCTCCAATTCCATATCGATGTCGCAGATACCGGTATCGGCATGAATGTGGAAGCCACTCAGCGAATTTTTGAAGATTTTGTCCAGGCCGATGCCTCGGTGACCAGAAAATTTGGTGGAACCGGCCTTGGATTAGCTATCAGCCGCAAGTTCGCACGCGCCTTGGGTGGGGATATTACGGTGGACAGTCAGCCGGGAGTCGGCAGTGTATTCAAGATCACACTGGATGCCGGCAGTGCGGTGGAAGTGGCCTGGGTCACACCCGAGCAGGCCTTAACGATCGACGATTCGGGCATGATGCAGGAACACACCAACTGGATCTTTCCATCGGCCAGGATCCTGGTCGTAGACGATGGGCCGGAAAACCGCGAATTCGTGAAGGTGGTCCTGGAGGGTTATGGTCTGAGCATCGACGAAGCGGAAAATGGTTTGATGGGAGTGGAGATGGCTATGGCCAGCGAGTATGACATCATTCTCATGGACATGCAGATGCCTGAGATAGACGGGCTCACCGCCACTCGCACGTTACGCGACAGAGGCCTGCAGATCCCCATCATTTCGCTCACCGCCAACGCCATGAAAGGCTTCGAGCGAGAGTTATTTGATGCCGGATTTTCCGACTATCTCACCAAACCCATAGACATCGACCGGTTCCTCGCTAAATTGGCTCAGTTCCTCCAAGGTCAACCAGTCGGTGAATCGTCCAGGCAATCGGTCCTGCCGGAGTCCTCGCAACATCAAGCCTCAACGATAGAGGATTTCTCACCCATTGTTTCCAAGTTAGGGGCAACCAACCCGAAATTCGCCAACGTAATTGCCCGTTTTGTGAATCGGCTGAGTGAACAATTGCAGGCGATGGATGCTGCTTACTCGAACCGGGATATGGAGGCCTTGGCCAAGCTGGCTCATTGGCTGAAGGGTGCGGGTGGCACCGTGGGATTCGATGTGTTGAACAAGCCGGCTGCTGAACTGGAAGCTGCGGCCAAGGCTGCCGACCTGGCAGTCATTGAACAGCACCTTCACCACCTTCACCATCTGGCGACACGCATAGCTCATGGGGATCGGGGCATCCTTAAGCCAGTGGCAGTGGGAGTGCCCTCTGCCGGCAAACCTGTCGGATAAGGCCACGGCAGCCAATCCCATCGCATGGGACCGGCCCTCCCGACCGTCCAGCTCAACGATTGTCAGGTGGCTTCGAGGGGTCCATTCACAATCGGCCTCTTTTTTTTCGTTTTCACTTTATTCACTTAATTTTCACTTTGCAACGACCGAACTGTCTCTCAAGGAACCTAAGAGGCGTCTTGGACTGACAGTGGTATACGGAGATTTCAAACTTTGAAATTATCGCGACATGGATACAAAACAGGCAGATCAGAGAACACTACATTCTGAAAATAGCGACGGGCTACTTTTGGCTAAACCCGTTCTTAATGAATTGGGATGCGATGAAACCTCGCTGACTCAGGCTACGATCATGATGGTCGACGATGAGGCAACGACCATGGACATCATGCGCGCGTACCTGGAGGATGCTGATTATCAGCATTTTGTGCTCGTGGAAGATTCTTCCCAGGCTATGAAACTCATTGAAGAGCATAGACCTGATATCCTGTTGCTTGATCTGATGATGCCGAACGTCCCGGGATTCGAAATCCTGAGGCAGGTGAGGGACCATCCCAAGCTGAAACATCTTCCTGTCATTATCCTGACCTCTTCCTCCGACGCAGAGACCAAGCTCCAGGCCCTCGACCGGGGTGCCACAGATTTCCTGGCCAAGCCGGTCGATCCCAGTGAATTGAAACTCCGGGTTCGCAACACCCTGGCTGCCCGGGCCTATCAGAACCAACTTGCCTACTATGATGCTTTGACGAAATTGCCGAACCGGAGTTTGTTTCTTGACCGCTTGGCATGGTTTATACAGCGAGCGGAACGCCATCACGAGAACCTGGTGTTGTTGCATATCACACTCAATCAGTTTAAGCGCCTCTCCAATACCTTCGGCCCGGAAATTTCGGATCAGCTCATCACGCAGATCGCGGAGCGGATGAGTTCATGCATGCGCCGATCGGATGTATTTGGGCGAGGAATACCCGATTCAAGTGAATTGGATAGCCTGTTTCGCGTGGATGGGGATGAATTCTCTTTATTGTGTCCGACGATGGCTCATGCGGAACATGCGACGAAGTTAGCCTCCCGTATTCTGAAGGTCATGGAATCTCCGTTCAATGCCGATGGGACCGAGGTCTACATTTCCCCAAGCATCGGTATTGCAAGTTTTCCTGCCGATGCCGAAGATTTGACCACCCTCATCCAATGCGCTGTTGGGGCGAGCGCCCAGGCCAACTTTCATGGAAAGGGAGGTTTCAATTTTTATTCGAGCGAACTCAATGCTCATAGCCTGGAACGCCTGCGAATGGAGGCAGACTTGCGCCATGCCATCGAAGAAGACCAACTCCTGTTGTATTATCAGCCGAAGGTTGAGGTGAAAAGCGGGGACATCATCGGAGTCGAAGCGCTGGTTCGATGGGAAAAACCGGACGGCACCCTCATCTTTCCGGATCAATTCATTCCTTTAGCCGAAGAGACCGGCCTGATCATCCCTTTGGGTGAATGGGTGCTGAAGGAAGCCTGTTCGCAATTGGCACGCTGGCAGACTCAGGGGATATGGATTCAGGTCGCGGTGAATGTATCGGCCAAGCAATTCAATGACGGCTATCTCGTTGATTTGGTAAGGGAGACCTTACAGAGCAAGGGGGTCGATGCAAAGCATTTGACACTCGAGCTGACGGAAAGCCTGTTAATGGGAAATGCTGAGCAGGCCGTGGAGACCTTGAACCACCTGATGGCGTTGGGACCAAAGATCTCTATGGATGACTTCGGGACAGGCTACTCCTCTCTCAGTTATTTGAAACGTTTTCCCATTCACGAGCTGAAGATCGACCGTTCCTTTCTGACTGATATTACCCACAACCCTGAAGCCCGGGCCTTGGTCTCCGCGATGATTTATTTGGCGCATGAGTTTTCCCTGACGGTTGTTGCCGAAGGGGTAGAGCATCAGGAGCAACTTGATCTACTCACTACTCTGAATTGCGACCAATACCAGGGTTATTTCTTTAGCCGCCCTATCCGACCTGACGCTCTGTCTCCGATGCTCCATGTGGAAGGCCCTTCCGTCAAGGCATAAAACCCACCTCCCCAATAATTCGAATTTCCCTCACAATCGACTCCCCTCCTCTCCGACACTACCTCCTCTTGTTACCTTTCAAAATTTCGCAAACAATTGACAAAAACTGGCTGGAATATCAGGAGGTTCAACGCTGTTAACGAACCGACAATCCCCGGATTCTGGGCCCCCCGACCTAGGAAAATGAGATTTCCCGGATCCAACAAGCTACTTCCTCTTTCTTTCGTGGACTTCCATGAATTTCAAAGATTTCTCAATTCTTTCTTGTGAAATGCCGACAATAATGAGAGGAGACCCCTATCAGCCTGGAAATTGCAAATGAGAATAATAGGTATCACCACGGATATGCCTTCCTTCGCTATACACATCAAAGCCCCTAATCTTCGCCTCTAGCCATGAACACCGTCATTGCCAATTACGGGAATATTCTCGTCGGTCGCCAACCAATTTTAGGCCCGAATCTGAAAACCATTGGCTATGAGGTCTTGTATCGAAACTGTGAATCCGACTCAGCCATTATCCATAATGAAGAAATCGCCACCGCCCAGGTCCTCTTAAATACCTATCTCGATATTGGCCTGGAGCATGTGGTGGGAACCCATCTGGCTTTTTTGAATATTCCCAAACAATTTTTATTAGATAGATACTGTGAGGCTCTCCCAAAAAACCGGGTGGTCTTGGAAATTTTGGAGACAGTGGAACCCACCCAGCAAGTCATTGAAGCCATAGCATCCCTCTCTCAGCAGGGCTATACCATTGCCTTGGACGATTTTGTCTTCCATGATCGCTTTCGACCGTTTCTGGAATTGGCCGATATTGTAAAAATCGATGTCTTAGGAAAAAGCTCCGAACAATTACAACAAGAGACTCGGCAAATCCGGGATTACCGCGCGCGTCTTCTCGCCGAAAAAGTGGAGACACGAGAAGCCTTTGAGGCCTGCAAGCAGCTTGGGATGTTTTATTTTCAAGGGTTTTTCTTTTATCGCCCAGATATCATTCGAGGGCGTGAAATTCCGGGAAATCGTATAGCTCTTCTGGAATTATTAGGGAAAATTCAGGACCCGAATATCTCCTTTGAATGTCTGGTCGAATTTATCCGAAACGACCTTTCTTTGAGCTACAAGATTCTTCGATATGTAAATTCGGCCTCTGTCGGACTTCCCAGGCGGGTGGAGTCCATTGAGCAAGCCGCCTGTATGGTAGGCATCGACCGGATACGCACCTGGGCTTCTCTCATTGTGATGGCCATAGGGAAAGACCAACCGATGGAAATGCTGGTGATCGCCTTGGTGCGAGCAAAAATGTGTGAGAGACTAGGACAGCAACTTGGCGCCGATTCCCCGGAAAAATATTTCACCATGGGCCTTCTTTCGGTCTTAGAAGCCTTATACGGATCTTCCATGGAAAAACTGGTCGGCACCCTTCCCCTCCCGGACGACATTCTTGAAGCCTTAATCCTGGAGAAGGGACCAATGGGAGCGGCATTGAGCAGCGTGAAAGCCTACGAGAAAGGCCAGTGGTTAGAACTCAAAAAGCTCCAACTCCCTCCTAGCGCGATTCGAGAATACTATGTGGAAGCCATTGATTGGGCAAACCACTTCTCTCCCATGATTGTTGAGCCAGCTTGACATCTTGACAAAGCCACCCATCTGCTACCCCTCCGCTGACTTCAGCCCTCCATAGGGTACAAGATTCCCCGCGCTCCTTTAGAATCGGCAGATCTTTTGGAAAATGTAGGCATCCTTATACTCACATGTTAGAATGAGACATACCTGTCGGATGCATCCCCTACTCAAAGCCACTTTAGGACACATTCACAGGTCACCATAAACTCCAAGAGGCTCATGACATTCATCCCTACTTCAGAAATTTCGTCCGTCTCTTCTTCCGCAAAGCCCTCCCGAAGAAGAAACCTTCCTCCCTGGTTCAAAGTCCGTTTCCGGCCTGGACCCCATTACCAGGAAATCCGTCAACTGATGGATACGCATCGACTGCATACCATTTGTGAAGAGGCACGATGCCCGAATATTTGGGAATGTTGGAATAATCGGACGGCCACGTTTCTCATCCTTGGAGATATTTGCACCAGGCGTTGCCATTACTGCTCGGTGACCACGGGACGCCCGTCCGCAGTGGATCGGGAAGAGCCTCAGCGGGTGGCGGATGCCGTTAAACTCCTAAAACTCCGGCATGCAGTGGTAACCTCGGTCAATCGGGACGATCTCCCCGATGGAGGGGCCACATTGTTTGCGGAGACCATTCAACGAATCCGACATGACAATCCGGCCTGCACCGTGGAAGTGTTGATCCCTGATTTTCAGGGCGAGCAGACTGATCTGGAAAGAGTCATGCAGGCCAATCCGGATATTTTGAACCATAATATTGAGACCATCCCTCGTCTCTTCCCTTCAATTCGTCCACAGGGGAAATACCAGCGATCGCTCCGGATTCTTCAATGGGCCAAAACCATGGGAGGGCGAACTAAATCCGGACTGATGGCAGGGTTAGGGGAATCAAACGATGAAATCCGGCAGGTAATGCGGGATCTTCGGGAAGTAGATTGTGACATTCTGACCATCGGCCAATACCTTCAGCCGACTCTTCAGCATGCGGCGGTTTCGCGATACTATACTCCAGAGGAATTTGAAGAATTCAAACAGGAAGGAATGGCCTTAGGATTTCAGCATGTAGAATCCGGCCCGCTTGTTCGAAGCTCTTACCACGCAGAAGAGCAAACACACGGCAGATCCTGCCCCTAATGCCCTCTTAGGTCCCAAGCATTTTGATCTTCGGGGCCGCAGCAGGCCTCGGTCAGACCGGTTGATGCATGTTCAACCGGGAAACAGGCTTATCTGACTTGAATAAAGATGGATTCTGCTTCTGGGCGAGGGAATCCAAATATACATGTTCGCAAAGGTTCCGCAGAGTGACGAAATCAAAAGCAGTATATTCTTGATAGCACGTGTCACATTTCATCATTGGCCTTCTCTCCAATAATTTGTTATCATGCACCTATCAATGTAAAATTAGCGGAAGGACGAACACTTCGAACCACACACCGTGACTCCCCCAAGTGACAAAGTGAATAATTCTGAAATGTTCACCCTTCCCGCATTCATGGCATCGAGGATAATATTTAAATCCCTACCCGATGCTCTCTTCCCATAAAATTCTACCTCATACCTTCAGCCTAGGGCAGCGAAGTCCCGAGCTGTCTGTTATTGAATAATCAACGCATGTCCATCCTGGGCCGAGACCAGGGCATTAACGGCTTGCCCGACTTCTTTTTGCCCATTGGGAAAGGCAGTATCTTTCCCCACCTGGATTTTAACCTGTTGTTCGGCTGACGCCCCTTCGATGATAAACATATCTCCCTGGATGGCCTGAAGCTTCCCTTCGACATTCCTATACCGTGCCGTCGTTGTCGGCGAATTCGTCTGTAATTCCTGTCGAACCTCAGGTGTTTGAGCCATCGGTTCCCCCTCCATCGCAAAAACCGGCACAACTCCTTGGCAGCCCATCACAAATAACAAGACGCTAAATTTAGTCAATGATTTCATGACAGCCTCCTTCCGCAACCAATAAAAAAATGCGACGAAGTACAGTATCGTGTGCCATTGCTGACCTTACTCAATATATAGACATTGCAAGGCTCATTCCCTCCCATGCCATGTTTTTATTCATGAACAACATCAAATGGTTAGGAGTCTTCCTGTGGCAATCCGCATCAGGTCTGGCATTAAGATGTGCAGGTAATCGCCTACAACTTTCCCTAACACCCTGTAGGGAGATAAATGCAGCTTGGGGGATTCTGAAATAACGCCAGGTCCCTTCTCCGATTGGAAGAAGGGACCTAGGTGATCAATGCCTTGCTCAATGACCTCAAACGTCGATCCTCACTCTCAGGTCGTAAGAAACCCAAGGAGATCTCATCAAGAGGAACACTCCTCTATTCAGGGATGGTTTTTCTCAATCTCACCATCATGGCCATGAGATTTGCCTGGATACTTGCCATGGTGTTCTTCTACGTCTTGTTTTCCCCCTCCATGGTGCGCCATCCCCTCCATTTGCACACGCAGCCGTGACCGGAATTGCTCATATTGCTCTGGAGACAACACCTCTTTAACTTTTAGAAGAACCTCAACACGATACACCATCATCTTTTTTTGCAACAGGCTAATTTCATCGACCTTGCCGGCAATCGCGGCCCTGTCCGTTTTCTTCGCATCCGTGAACATCCCCAAATCCATCATGGCAACCCGTAAATCGGCCCCATTCTGAATCATGGTCTTCCGATACTCCAGCTCGAGCGGACGCAACTGATTCACCTGTTCATCGGAAAGACCCAACTGCTCCTTCATGGCCAAGGTTGAAAGACCGCCATGCCGACCCATACCCTCATGATCGCCATTCCCATACCCCATTCCCGCATGAGGCTGCTTCCCATGGGGATTGTGCTCACTCTCGGGGTCAGCTCCAGCCAAGCTGCCCGTCCCCCACGTGACAAGAGCCACCAATCCCACGACCATCATGAAGTTTTTGAAACCCTGCATACTCAAATCCCCTTTCTTGAAATTAAAGATTACACCAAACGAGAACTCATGATATTCGTCTTTCTCACGGTTATTACTTCGGGTCATCCTGATTTTCCAGGAAAAGTATAGCAAATTAACCAGGAAAGTTGGGGTGGAGTTCACGGGCACGGTATACTAAATTATTCGCAAGTATACGGATGTAACATCAAAGAGAGAGAGAGAAGGTGACATGCAAGATTATTTGCCAGGCCTAGCAGGGGTTCCTGCGGCAAAATCAACTATTAGTTATGTGGATGGGGTCCAGGGGATTCTGGAATATCGTGGTATCCCCATTGAGGAACTTGCTACCCGAAGCAGCTTCACCGAAACAGCATTTTTATTATTATTCAACCGGCTTCCCACTCAAGCCGAACTCGCCCGGTTTCACGAGGACCTCACTCACCATCGCCGGATTAAGTATCGCATCACCGATCTCCTGAAATGCCTCCCAGAGCATGGCCACCCGATGGATGCCTTGCAAGCGGCCGTTGCCGCTCTGGGCATGTTTTATCCGGTACCCGATGTCCGGGATGACAACACCCGGTATTGGACCGCCGTCCGCCTCATCGCCAAACTCCCCACCATCGTCGCAGCATTTGCCCGTCTCCGTCATGGTGATGAGCAGATCCAACCCCGTGACGACCTTTCCTTCGCCGAAAACTTTTTGTACATGCTCACCGAAAAAGTCCCTGCCCCGGACATGGCCAGGATGTTTGATATCTGCTTGATTCTCCATGCCGAACACACAATGAACGCCTCGACATTTAGTGGACTGGTGACCGCCTCCACGCTGGCTGATCCGTTTACGGTAATCGCCTCAGCCATTGGCACGTTAGAAGGCCCGTTGCATGGCGGCGCCAATGAAGCCGTCATTCACATGCTGGAGGAGATTGCGACCATTGAAGCCATTCCGGCATTTCTGGACCACAAATTTTCGTTAAAGCAAAAGATTATGGGGTTCGGTCATCGGATATATAAGGTGAAGGACCCCCGCGCTCACGTGTTACAAGAGTTCGCACAACAATTGGATAACCGACCGGATGGCAATTCCTTATTTGCTCTAGCCAGGGCGGTTGAACAGGAAATGGAAAAACGAGTGGGACCCAAAGGCATTCGGCCCAACGTGGATTTTTACTCCGGCATCATTTACCATCGTATGGGCATCGATACCGATTTATTTACTCCTGTCTTTGCGATGGCCAGGGTGGCCGGGTGGTTAGCACACTGTTTTGAACAATACCAGGATAATCACTTGTTCCGGCCTGATCAAATTTATGAAGGCCCCCGCCATCGTTCTTATCAATCAGTGGAGACCCGTGAGAATATTTCCACCTAGTCGGGTCACGAACCCGACCGTCGTCATCGCTGTGGGATCCAAGTGCCACGCATCAGTACTTGAGAATGATGAACTCTGCCTTTTCTTATGATGTGCTCGTCATTGGTGCCGGCCTGGCAGGCATGCGCGCCGCTATTGCCGCGCATAACCAAGGGGCTTCTGTCGCCCTTCTAACCAAAGTCCACCCCGTGCGCAGTCATTCCAATGCCGCACAAGGCGGTATTAACGCCGCCCTGACGGACCGGGGTGACATGTGGCAAGACCATGCCTTCGAAACAGTGAAAGGCAGTGATTATCTAAGCGACCAGGACGCCGTTGAGGTTCTCGCCCAAGAAGCCGGCCAGGATATTATCGCCTTGGAACATATGGGAGTGATCTTTAACCGCAATGAAGAAGGGCACCTCGGTACGCGCCGATTCGGTGGACAGAAACGCGCACGAACCTTTTTCGTGTCCGACTTTACCGGGCAGGCTATGCTGCACGTACTGTATGAACAAACCATGCAGGCTAAAATTCCCGTCTACGAAGAATGGTTTGTGACCTCTCTCGTGAAAGACGACCAGGGACGGTGTGCGGGAGTGGTGGCCTTTGAAATTCGCACCGGAACATTCGCACTATTTCGAGCCAGATCCGTGATCATGGCCACAGGCGGCTTAGGCCGTGTGTACGAACCCAGCACCAATGCCTTGATTTGCACGGGCGATGGGATGGCCGTGGCCTATCGGGCTGGCGCCCCCTTAATGGATATGGAAATGGTGCAATATCACCCGACAACGCTAAAGGGGAAGGGCCTCTTAATTACGGAAGCCGCCAGGGGAGAAGGGGCCTACCTTCTCAACAGCAAGGGCGAGCGTTTCATGGAGCGTTATGCGCCCAATATGCTGGAACTGGCTTCGCGGGATGTCGTCTCCCGTGCGGAACAAATTGAAATTAATGAAGGGCGTGGCATCAAAGGTTGCGTCCTACTCGACTGCCGGCACTTGGGACGAGCCTTCCTTCAGGATCGTCTCGGACAAATCTACGCCGAAGCCAAAACCTTTGCCAATATCGATTTAGCCGAAGAGCCGTTACCCATCCGGCCAGGCATGCATTACCAAATGGGGGGCATCAAAACCGACACCGAAGGCCGATGTTGGGATGTCCAAGGCCAATGGACCGGCGTGCCAGGCCTCTTCGCGGCAGGAGAAACCGCCTGCGTGAGCCTGCATGGGGGCAACCGGCTTGGCGCGAACTCTCTGTTGGACACCGTGGTGTTTGGCCGACGGGCAGGAACATGTGCCGCAGAGTATGCCAATACGAATCCTCCTCCCACCATTCCGGATAGCGCCATGGACAAAGACAAACATCTGGTGGCTAACATCGTGTCACGGAAAGGACCGGGGGAACGAGCGGCGGCGTTGCGCCTGGAGATGGGCACCACCATGAACCGGCATGTATCGGTCTTTCGTGAGGAGGAAGGCATGGAGACGGCCCTTCACCATATCACCACACTCAAAACACGTTGGCCAGACATCACTATCCAGGATAAGGGACAGGTGTTTAACACCGGATTAATTGCCGCACTGGAACTGGGGTTTATGTTGGACTGTGCAGAAGCCATTATCGTGGGCGCCCTCACCAGACAGGAAAGCCGTGGAGCCCATTTCCGGACGGATTTTCTTGACCGGGATGACGAACACTGGCTCAAACATGTGTTGCTGTATCATAGGCCAGACAGTCCTCCCCATGTCGAGTATCTACCAGTGCGCATCACCCAATGGCAACCTCAAATTCGCGTCTATTAATGGAGCCAAAAATCCGATCATGTCTTTTATTGAATCGCGCACGAACGACAAGTCACCCCCTAACGGCTTAAAGGAGATATACTGTAAGCACAAGCCGAGGAATTACCCACACTGATGCACACCACTCTTCGCATACGTCGCTTTAATCCGGAACACGATCATCCCTCCTCGTACTATCAGGAATATGATCTGGAAATCGATCCTTCCGACAGTGTCCTCGATGGACTCATTAAAATTCGGGAAACCATTGATGATTCCCTAACACTTCGTTGTTCCTGTCGCGGGGCCATTTGTGGATCTTGCGGTATGCGCATTAACGGACACGCCACACTGGCCTGTAAAACCAAAATGATTTCCATGGCCTCGGAAGGTGAAACGATTCAGGTTGAACCCATGAATAATATGCCGGTCATTAAAGATCTGGTCACCGACATGGCGCCTTTCTGGGCAAAGATTCGGCAGATACAACCGTGGCTCCAACCACAAGGGCTGCCTCCCACGGCCGAATACACCGCCTCACCCGAGTCCATGAATCACCTCTCAGGTGTCATGAGCTGTATCATGTGTGGCGTCTGCGTCTCTGACTGTACTGTCCTGGAGGTCGACAAGACGTTCGTCGGGCCTGCCGCCCTGGCGAAAGCCTATCGGTTCGTCGCCGACCCACGGGATGCCGCGACTTCCCAACGCCTGAACTTCCTCAACCAACCCAGTGGCATGTGGGATTGCACCCGATGTATGGAATGTATTCAGGTCTGCCCCAAAGGGGTCGGACCGATGGACCGGATCATGGCGTTGCGGGCAAAAGGCCTGGCGAAAAAAGTTCCATCAACCTGCGGTTCCCGCCATGCCGAAGTCTTTACCGATATTATTAAACATAAAGGCATTCTGGACGAACCTATGCTGGCGATCAGAACCTTCGGCCTTAAAAATATTGGCAGATTACTCGCCATGATTCCCATGGTCCTCCAATCCCTACTCAAAGGCAAAGTCCCCCCATTAGGTCCGCTTCACCGTCCGATCCCAGGCATTCAGCACATTCAACGGCTCTTTAAACAGGTCAGGATTACACGATGAAATACGCCTTTTTTCCCGGTTGTGTCTCAAAGGGGGCCTGCCCCGAGCTGTATCAATCCGTCATGCAGGTCTATCCCAGATTGGGAATCGAACTCGCAGAAATGACAACTGCCTCCTGTACCGGTGCAGGTGTGTTGCAGGAAAAAGACCCGCGGCTGGGCGATGCGCTGAACGCCCGTACCTTTGCGCTGGCGGAACAACAAGGCCTCCCCATCATGACGATTTGTAGTACCTGCCAGGGGGTGATGAGCCAAGCCAACCATCGTCTCACCACTCGACCACACTATCTCCAGGAAATGAACGACTTGCTCCGGGAAGAAGGATTAACCTATCGGGGAACAACCACAATCAAACATTTCCTGTGGATTCTCTTGGAAGACGTGGGCGAGGAGACGTTGCGGCAACATATCACCCGTCCCTTATCCGGTCTTCGTGCCGCGCCGTTTTATGGGTGCTATATCCAACGACCGACCGATGCGCTCGAATTCGACCGGAATCCTGATCGGGGAAAATCTCTTGAACGGATCATCGAAATTTTAGGAGCAGAGGTTGTAGACTTCCCGGGGAAAACCCGATGCTGCGGGTTTCCCATATTGACCATTAATGAAAAAAACTCGCTCGCCATGGTGGCCACCCATACGCGGGATGCTCAATCTCACGGAGCGGATATCATGGTCACTCCTTGCCCGCTCTGCCATCTCAATCTCGACGGCATGCAGACCAATGCCGCCCGTCAGGAACAGACTTCTATTGATCTTCCGATTCTCCATCTTCCACAACTGCTGGGCCTCGCCATGGGGTTGGATATCAAGAGCCTCGGCCTAAACCGCAATCTCATTTCTCCCAAGTCGGCTTTGTCCAAAATTGGCGTTGGTCTGTAATCACAAGAATTGACAAGGCAAGGAACTGCCTCTAGTCTCTGATTAGAAGGGATGTCTATTTATCATCCACTTTGAACGTCTTCAAAGGAGCAAGTCCATGAGTCAAACGTATACGGCGATTATCAAACAAGAAAATGGATGGTGGATCGGGTGGATTGAAGAAGTACCTGGCGTGAATTGTCAGGAATCTTCTCGAAAGGAACTTGTCGAAAGCCTTCGAATTACCTTAAAAGAGGCAGTGGAATTTAATCGTCAGGAAGCATTAGGAGCAGCGGGAAGCGACTTTGAAGAAGAAAAAATTCCTGTATGAAAAGAACTGATCTCCTTCGATACCTGCGCGCTCAGGGATGTGAGTTCTTACGAGAAGGAGGTCGACACTCATGGTGGCATAATCCCAACCTCAACAAACGATCAGCTATCCCAAGACATACTGAAATTAATGAAAACTTGGCAAGAAAAATTTGCAAGGACTTAGGGGTTCCTTCAGCCAAATAGGAAATGTGTCGATCTTCGATACCCCCATTTTCCTCGGCCACGCCATGGGATGAATCCGAAAACCTGAGACCCCTCCCGCAACCTCATTCCTCCCGAATCATCACTGGCAAAAATTGGTTGTGGCTTGTCACCGTAGGTTTCTTGTTATTAACGAGAAAGCTGCGGTTTTAAAACAGCCTTTCATCGAAGCTTAACGCAATAGCATAAATACCGAATTGGGGCACCCAATGCCCGTGCTTTCGATAGTCATCCCGCCAGTACTGCGGCAAATCCATATGCGTGACAATATGATTGACGTACAAGTCACGAAATGCCAGGTCCTGAGTGGATTGAAAGAGCGTCCAGAATGCCCAAGCTCGGCTAAAGTTGAGCCCTGCGGAATGTGGCGTGTAAGCTGTGGGGATCGGTTCCATAGAAAGGCCCTCTGGACAAAATGACTCAAACCATCGCCAAGATTCTTCTTGGGGAAGAATCGTAAAAATGGTTCTGGTCCGTTGCAGAGAGGCCGCAAAAAACTCATCCGTCACGTTGTCATATGAAGGAGGCAAGGTCTCATCAAGAAGGACAACCCACATTCGTGTAAACCTAAGAAGTTTTTCGATTAATACTTGGTCAGCCTTCCATTGACTCCAATTCCACAAATTCAGCAAGGCCCATGACAAATTACCATAGTTCCTCTGTTTCAAATGACAAATAACCTCTCCAGCGGGAAGAGAAAAAATCCATTGTTCCAATTGTGTGGAAATTTCTGCCGCCAACGGTAACAAGTCTCTATTCCCCCACCCCTGCTCCCGTTCTATGGCCAGTTTCAAAAACCAAGAAAAACCATAGGGTATTTCATGATGAAGTTCCCCGTTCCTGAGTGAGGCCAGCTCTGCCTCCAGACAATCAGGCGTGAGTGCCGCATCGACTATTTCAGCCCAGCGATGTTGTCCGGTCAATCGTGAAGCCGTTAATAACGCGTAGGCGCCATGAACACTGGAATGCCAATCGATACACCCACAGAAGATCGGATGAGTGGTGTCCCGCCGGAGAAAACTCTGTTCCACCGTCTCAGCCAAAATCCGTACATAGTCCAACCTGGCCCCGCAGAACGCCTTCCAAGACTGATAGTGTTGATCGGATCGTACATTCACCATTAAGCCAATTCCCTCCTCGAATAGTACCCTACCTCACGCTATCATTCCTTCGGTAAAGAGGTTTGTTCCTGGAAAAATTTCGTTTCCCCTTGCCAGATTTTGGATACGCAAACTTATCAGGGATCTGCTACACTCTCCCAAGTTCGGATATCTCATTTTCACAGACAAAGGCCTTTTCCATGAATTTTGATCCAGCCATCGCCGCACTGCAAGCTCTTCAACAAGCTGAGGACCAAGGAGAACTTGGCGATCTTGAATCGGACGTTTTAGAAGCGGAGGCGATATTTTCCACCGATCAAGGACCACAGGCCAAGCGCGCATTTGATACCCTTCAGGAATTGGGAGCCCAGCTTCCACAGGCTCGACACCTGCAGGAGTTCCTCATTTACATTACCTGGCAGCAAGTCACCGAAGGCCCCCTGCCCCGATATTTTCAACTTGGGCTGGACCTCTGCGATCGGTTCCTCGATCGATTCGGGAAGCAGATTGAAGGCACCCCATCGCATCAACAGGTAGTCGCCATCCGGGAATCGTTTCAAGGCGGATTAGGCATCGAGGAAGAAGAGAATCTCATGCCGGAACATGATGAGGATGCGTTTCTGGGCGGTGATTGACCTTGATCCATTTTCTGTGAACCCGCCGGTGGCTTTACCAATGATTAGACTTATGACCGGTCCGTCCGATCCAGTGAATCCGCATCGCCGGAAAATTGATGCTGTCTCTTCTTTCGCTTCATCTCTTCTACATCCTTGCCTCACCAACTTCGCATTTTGTACAGTTTTCTGAAAGTCCTTTCCCTAGAAATTTTCCAACGTATTGTTGTCATCTGCCCATGCCTCCAACTCATAGAGCTTCGGCCTGCAAAACCAAATGGCCCGTTCCGATGGAAGTCAAACTCAGCGCCATTGAGGGCCGTGGCTTATTCACCAAAGTAACATTGCGACCCAGACAAAAAATCGGTGAGTATGAAGGGGAACGCATCACCCAACGGGAAGGACGAAGACGGGCGAAAATCCAAAAATGGATTGCCATTGTCGAAGTAAATAATGGCAAGTCAATTGATGGGGCAGAAGAGACAACAGGATTCCGGTTCATTAACCATTCCTGCACACCCAATACCTTCATGCGCATTATAGGTGAACGGGCAGAGTTTTATGCCTTACACCCGATCAAGGCCGGAACCGAACTCACGCTCGACTATGGCGACTCACACCATAACGGGGAACTACCCTGTATGTGTCAGACCACAAACTGCCGGCGTTTCATTTAAAGCGTCTTTTTTTCGTCAAAAAAGATCTTCAACCATCAAATGAGGGCATTCAACGCAACCAATTAGAAAAACAATTGTTAAGAATTTTCCCTTACTCCTTACTTTTTATAGGGTCAGGCAAAGCAGAGACACTCTTTCATTTGATATACTAGAAAATTAACCCTTTCAATTACTGGTTTTCACACAGGAGGTAGGAATGAATCGGACAAGTCAACGCCGCATGATCCAAGAGGGAACCATCCAAACAGTTTCGCGCATGATGGGGCTTTTCATGCTGACCATCGCATTGAGTCTGTCTGGCGCAGCAGCCTGGGCCGATGGAGACGGTCATGGTTACAGTCATGATCCAAAATCCAAACTGGAGAAGCTCACGAAGAAGCTGGATCTTACGAAAGAACAGCAAGACAAGATCCTCCCCATCATTGAGGAAAAACACCAGAAGATGGAGGGACTTCACCAACAAATGAAAGACATGCGCCAACAGGCCATGGCTAAAATTGAAGCTGAACTCACTCCTGAACAAAAGGAAAAATGGAAGGAAATGCAAGAAAAACGGGCGGAAAAGATGAAGGAATACAAAGAAAAGCATGGAAAAGAATGTGACAAAAAAGGCAAGCATGGCAAGGACGAAGACGACGATTAACGCCTAGGCTACCCACGGGGGTCGGATTAATTCGTCATCCGGGTTATCTCCGACCCCCGCTCCCAAGCCCCTTGGCTTACTCCTGCTTCTTATCCTGCTCTCGAAAAAGTTTCAGCATACATCAATCTGTCCCATCCTCCATCGCCCTCACCGATGGTGATAACGCATAGCCTTCTGTCATCTCCGCCATGAGTAAGTAGGGATCTATGAATAGATGCCGTTAGCTTCTAGGGAATGACTCCTATGGAGAGACAGAAAACAAGATGAAGGCCGGCCGATACCACCCGCCGGACATAGTGGGAACGAACCGGTACAAATCCAAGAATGCCTGGCAACACAGAAGCGGACGAATTCCTGATGATTTTCCTTAATTTCCTAATAGACCACATAATTGGTAGGGTAGAACCATCCACAGGAGGAACCGCACTGTATAGGGGGCTCAATTCATGCTTGAAATGGTAGAAATTCGGGTCAGTTATCGATATGTGAAAGAACATTCCTGGGTCGTACAGGGCATCACAGGATTTCTTTCTGCCTATTTCATGGAAAAACCAGGATTTGCATTAAAACGCCACTTTGAAGAATTGGAAACCGGCATGCACGTCTGGTTGTGCGATATCCCGCCCAAAATGAAAGTTCCCACGCTCCTGAGGCGGTTGAAGGATGACATCCCTCCCTGCCAATATAAACAGCTCGAAACCAGCCCGCCGGCGCGACCGCAATTTCTTATCGATTCACTGGAGTCGGAAACCGCAACCTCCTAACCTATTTCCAAAACAAGGATTTCGAACGGACAGGAGGGGCGGAAGGAGAACAGGGCATCACGAAAACCCCTGTGAGATGAGCTGAAAACTTGCCTGAGAAGGCTAAGAAGACCAGGGGGATTGTGTGGGATCGATGCACAACGCCGACCGAAGAAGGTGAATCCGTTCGGCCAGTTGTTCAGCGGGAAGCCCTACGGGCTCATGCGGCACACACCACACCGGTTTTAACAGATCGGGATCGGTCTTGAGCCTTGGAATCAGATGCCAGTGCATATGAGGAACCTGATTACCGAGCAATTCATAGTTGATCTTCTTCGCGTCAAACACCTGCGCCAGTGTCTGCGCCGCGTGGCTAACTTCCTCCATCAACATGCTGCGCGCCACTCTGGATAAATCAAACAGTTCGGAAACATGCTCCTTCAACACCAACACCGTCCATCCGGCAAAAAACTGGTCCTCAAACACAAACGCTCTGGTCAGACCACAATCGACAAGAAAATGATCCTTGAGCGGCCATGCTCCAACACATATTTTGCAAGAGGGCTCGGTCACGGCAATACGAAAAGCGAGGGGATCAAGAATTCACCATGAGAGAGAAAAGATTTTATAGACCTACCAGTTAATAGACGAACCCAATTGACTCATGACACTTTCTCCTATTCTGGGACAACATACCGCACCTTCCCTTCACCGTTAAAGTCTTAATTTTTCTTCATGGTATATTGGAATGTGTCGAGAATATGTAAAAAAATGACCATAGAAACCAACAATTCAGAGACGTTCCAGAGTTGTTACCTGTTTGCCATCAGCAGTACATCTTCCATCGTGTTGCCACTTCCTTATGTGGAGAAGGAATCCATATGACAATAGAACCTCATCGCTTGTCCAGAAGAACCCTGTTAAAGCGGGGAATGGGCATCTTCGGCTTATTAGCTGGAGGTTTCAGTGGCGCCTCCAGCCTTGCAGAAATACTCAAGGAGCCCACTCCACGCCAAACCCTGGGGCCCTTCTTCCCCGACGAGGGAGATCCGATCGATGCCATTCGCGAAAACCACGCCATCGGCATTCCCATTAGTCAGGCGAACGATCAGGATCTCACGTTTGTCAAAGGCCGCAGGGGAAAAGCCAAGGGGCAGGTCATTTATTTGAAAGGAAAAGTTCTGAGCGCAAAAAGCGGCAAGCCGATACCTCACACCTCAATCATCATGTGGAGCGCCTCGGCCTCCGGCCGGTATAACCACAGAGAGGATAACGGCATGTTGAAATTCCCCCATCCCACGACCGGAGAAATCATTCACCGAACCTACGATGCGTATTTTCAATACTGGGGACAAGCGGTCACCAATGAGCAGGGAGACTATTGGTTCAAAACCATCGTGCCCGGCTTTTATCCTATCGACCTGCAAGCCGGCCTGTACCGCCCGTCCCACCTACACTTTCAACTGGTACCTCCAGGGCACCCGAAACTGGTCACACAGCTCTATTTCCGTGGCGACCAAATCCCCAACAATGAACTGAACCAGAAATTACTGCCAATGGATGTGGTCATTCTGGATGCCGGGCTCACAACCATAGACCTGGAGAGGGTGATAGTGGACTATGCCCCCGATACGTCGGGGGAGAAGTCGGATGGTTTGGTTGGGCGTTACGATTTTATAGTTCCAAACTAGTAGGCAAGACAGTTTTTCTGAACAGGCAATTTGGTGCAAGCTGGACTAGATCCGGTCGGGAAAGTTGGAAATAATCCCATCGACTCCCATTTGCTTCATTCGGCCAATATCTTCAGGCTCATTAACCGTATAGACAAACACCTTAAAACCTTGCTCCTGGAACGCCTTTACAAGCGGAGGCGTCACAGTATCCCACGCCACTCCCACATGGGTCGCTTGAGCGGCGGTGGCAAAGGCCGTGTAAGGTATGGGCAGGTCTTCGATTAACGCCAATGTGAAAGCATCTCCTATCAACCTTTTTACCGGTAACAGCTCCTCATGAAAAAACGAGGCATAAATCACTGTCCCCTGAAAGTCAGCCGCCTTCACCAAAGCGCAGACGTCAGCAGCAATTCCCCTCACCTTTAGCTCAATCATAGCACCGGCCCGTCCACTGAGACAGGCGAGCGCTTCTTCAAGGAGAGGAATCCTTTCGCCCCCGCCCGCATCCAATTCCCGAAGTACGCTGAGCGACAAATTCTCGACAGTTCCCTTTCCGTTTGTCGTCCGGTCAACCAAGTCATCATGAAGGAGGACCAGCGCTCCATCTGCCGTCCGCCGGACATCAAACTCAACCATGTCGACACCCAATTTAATAGCCAGGTTCAGAGAAGCCAGCGTATTCTCCGGGGCATGGCCTGCCGCACCCCGATGACCGATACGGATTGGATGAGCTGGATGAAGTGGTGTATTGATCATCAGTGAACTCATTATTGTGGCCGTTAATAAACGTAGGAAAAAGAAATGGCGTCATTGGCATTAAGTTTACCATGACGCCCTACTCACAGATCGAGCGAGGCAATGAGGAAGAGCCATTGAATTATTGGACTCCAATCCCCAGGGCTAAAGGGAATTCCCCACTAAGGCAAACTCGTCACTTTTTGGGGATTGGGACATTTATTCATAATATGTCCCCCTGAGCACTGGGATTCCCCTCATAACCTCAACCACCAGTTGGCAGGTTCATCCAATACCACCCAATCGGAATTGGCCACAATTCACTTCCTCCGCCTATAGCATCAGGAATGGACCACCGTTGTCTATTCATCACTGCATATCCTTCTGCAGTGGTTAACGTCCCCCTTCAGAAATTGAGCGTGATCCATCCCATCACACGGCTGCGAATGGTATCACCCAACGGATGTTCCTTATGTTTGTCATTGAGGGCATTAAACACAGAGATGCTCGCTTCCGCTTCCCGAAGGTATTCCGTTGGAGGTCTTTGGCGCCAAAACTTATAGCCGGCCCTTAGGTTGAGTAGGTTATAGCTTCCCACACTCACGGGGATGGTTGTGCCTGCTGGTAAACCCGGGGAAAATGTGGTAATCGGATAGGTGGCCTCACTGACAAAGTGAAAGGAGGCCTCACCGTTGAGCCCGTTATTCCACTCACCCCGCACCCCAACATTCACCTTTGATCGGGGAACTGAGCGACGGGTCAGACCGGTGAACGACTGGTCGATTCGCTCGTAGGCATAATTGACAAATCCTGACAACCACTGTGTGGCGAGAAATTCAAACCCAACCTCACCACCATAAATATCGGCATGTCCTGAAGCATTACCAAATGTTGCGAATGTGGCAGTGGACTCTGGACTGATCAATTGAGAGATATGGTTAAAAAAAAGCGCAGATCGGGCTCGTAAGCGATGATTAAAGTACCATCCTTGATATTCAACTTCATACGACACGATCTTTTCCGGCTTGAGATTACCTGACCCGTCAAAGGGAACCGGCGTAGGTGCCGGGGATGGCGGAGGCGGAGTGACCACGACCAATGCCGAAGCATGGCTTTGCACGAGCGGAGGAGGTCGATAGGCCAGGCTTACTCCGGCTCGAAGGGTATGACCCGGAAGAATCGTGTACATCAAGGCCATCCGTGGACTGACTGTGGGATGAATCTGATTATCCATGTCATACCGCACTCCCACGACAGTTGTAAGATTGTGGATGATTTTCCATTCGTCCTGGACGTACAATCCCAACCGATTCTCCCTGTTGAATCCGTTGAATGCTGGACTCGACAGGGTGATATGGCGGAAATTAATCCCATAGGTTACCCGGTGGTTCAGAATCAATTCCACCGCATGCTGAGCATCGAAGTTGTAGGTATTCGAGGTAATCGGAATATTATTGACCTTGCCGTTCGGATCGGCGAGTTGCACCAGAACTCCTTGTTGGAGCGGAACATTCGAGCTTCCAACGGAGTCATTTATAATGTTCCAAAAACCACGAAGAAGAAAATTACCCTTCTCATAGATAGCTTGAGCATATCCGAGTTTGGGCCTGCCCTTTTGGAGGTCCGCGTCGAATAGGGTTCCATCAAACCGGTTGGTATCGACCAACCCGCCTGAAATCGTAAGTTGGGAAATGTCCGGAAATATGTAATGAGTCTGGGCATTAAATTTGTTCGATCGGAAGGCCAGGTGATCCCGATCTCTCCATTCTTGGGTTTGGTCACGCCCGAATGAAAGGCGATAATCAAATTTCCCGATAATGCCAGCGTGGACTACCGCACTGCTGATAGTTCCAAGTTCCCCTCCCCCAAACTGGGCGATGGTTCCCCGAAGTTCCTCAGCCGACTTCGTGATGATGTTGATCACCCCGTCAAAGGCGTTAAATCCATATACGGCGGAAACCGGTCCCTTCAGCACCTCAATACGCCGTATCTCAGGGAGGACGACGGGAATAGATTTCCAGAACACAATGCCTAGAGCATCGTTATAAATGACCCGTCCATCCACCATCACTAGCATCTTATTGGCTTGCAATTGGTTGTCGCCCCGAGCACTCACATTGAAATCTGCACCGGTCACCTGCATGACCTCCATACCGGGAATACGGCGGAGGATGGTGGGCAGATCAATGGCGCCCGAGTGACGAATGTCCTCATCAGTAATCACATACACATTGGACGGAGCTTCTGAGATTGGCTGTTCGTAGCGGGAAGCAATACTGACACTTTCCTCTTCTTTCAAGAATTCAAGGGCGTCAATGAGGTGGGCTGTTCCGTCAATTTCTGAGATCTTGGCAAGCGGTGCCTCAGCCTGTGCAAGAACAGACAGATTTAACACAAACAATGGGGCCCACAGAAAATGCGCCGATTTGCTTATCTCGACACCCATGCTGTAAGCCTCTGGCAATCCCTAGTTCAGGATGTATACCGAGTCTGGCTTCCGAGAAGTCTTTTCGTATGCATCTGGTAAAAAACCTAACTATGCGCAGAAAAACTCCTATCCTAATCCCCGAAAAAATTACTCGCTAACCCATTCTCATCCCTCCCCTTTTTTCCTCTTTGAAACAAATCCTAACCAAGGCATTGAATAAAGTATAGATTAGGCTGGCGACCGAGCCGGCTGGACAATTTCCGGGCCGAGTCTCGTGAGAATTTTATTAAATTACCCGTGAGTGAGAATGATGCCCAGGGCGACTAGAACGCCGGCTCCCATGGCGGCCAGACTGTAGGGACGGTCTTCCCGCTCGGCTAAGGGCAATAGATGCGTGGCTCCGACATAGACAAATGCCCCAGCTGAAACCGCCAGCAGCGCGCCAAGAATGGACTCATTGATTTGATGAATGATGGGGATTGCCAACAATGTCCCAATCGGTGTGGTAAGAGCCGCAGCCAGAAAGGCCAACAGCCATGACTTTTTCGGAGTGAACCCGCTGCGAAGTAACAATACATAGGTGACGATTCCTTCCGGAAACTCATGCAGGACCATTCCAATACCCGCTAACGTTCCGGTTAAGACACTGACGCTAAACGTGATGGCATACACCACCCCATCCAATGTCGAATGCAGGCCAATCCCGAGCAGAGGAATCAGTCCAATGGCTGTGTCGGGAGTGCTATCGCAGACATAGGCATGAATGAATCGGTTGAGCAGATGGAAGGCCAGATAGCCTCCCAGCAAATATACCGGAGCCTGCTCATTCATGTGGAGGGCTTGAGGAATGATATGGAGAAAGGCCACCGAGATCAGTACCCCGGCTGCGAAACAGGAAAAATAGGAGGCATTATGTTGTCCCCATGCTCCAAACCGACGAATGACATAGAGACCTGTGGTCGTGACCCCGGCCGCAAGAAGACTGGCCAGGATGGCATATCCGTAGTGGCTATTCATCAGGAAATCTGCGTATTTGTGGAAGGCTTGGAAAAAGATACCTGTCAATATTCGGCAGGCATAACACAATAAGGAGAGGATTCTAATCCTAACACTCAAGAGAAACAATAATTATGGGAATTTCTTGCCTGAATTGTAAAAATCTGATCTATATTTGCCAGACAATTCACAATAAACTCTATGCTGTTCATAAACAAAACCTGAAAGGCAATGTCATCCTGAGTATACGGAATAAGCTCGCTGATACTTGGGGCTTCTCAACCTAGGCACAGATTCTTCGCCATGGGTTCCGAATGACAAACCGGTTAGGGGCTACTACAAGCACACAGAGTTCGTCCACTGTTGGGAGAGTATTATCAAATTTTCACAATTCAATCCTGCAAGCGAAAGACTTGATGGCATTTCACGCAGGCGTGGATGGTCTGCTCGAGATGAGGGAGAATCTGCTTGAGGTCTTTGGTCGGGATCATTTCGCCCATGGCTTCTGCAGCTTGATGATGCGCCATAGCCAGCTCATGGTATTCAGGCGGGAATATGGCACCCTGCTCACGCTGCATGGCCACATGGTGTTTCGGGAAACCCAGTTCCTCATTTGTCAGGATAGCGGCCTTGGCAAAGTCTTCTCGCGCTAAAGCGCCAACGATGGCTTCAAGGGCTTCAAGATGCTCTCGCATCGTCAACTTGAGACCCTCTTGTGCGGCCTGGGGAAGATCCAATGCCATACGCTTTGGCAACGAGGCCTTCGGCATCTCATGTTCCAGCCTGTGTGCGGCAGAATGTTCGGGCTCCGCGATAGAGAAACCAACGTTCCACCATAACATTAACGCACCAAGGGTCATTCCAGCCCAGACCTTTCCCGGTTTCATGCCTCTCTCCTTTTTCATGCGACGGCATTTGGCCAAAACCATTCGGCTTAGCAAATAGGTCGGCCTAAGCTGACTGTCTCACGCAGGTCCCCGTCTTGATAGTCCGTAGAATGATGAAAAGGTTTTTATTGTTGCCATTCTGAGGATTGAATCAGAAGAGAATCCATTATCTTGAGAATCAACTTTTACGGTTTCAGGGAACGGAGATAAGCAAGAAGATCGTTTAATTGTTCTTCCGCTATGGCATCTTTAAAGCTGACCATGGAGGTGCCCGGTCGACCATTCTTGATCACATCTTTGAGTTCATCGTCTGACTTAAACTGAGTTTTCTGACTGGTTAAATTGGCGGGAGGAGGGTTGGTGTATCCGGCCATGGCACCATCACCCTTCCCGTTTAATCCATGACAATGCCCGCAAGTTTTTCGAAACAACGTTTGACCTTTTTCGACATCCCCCCCACCGGCAAGAGCCGGGCTTGTCATGACCAGTATTAACGCTAGCCCCAGGACCACTATCGAAAAATTCCTCATATGGTTTTTATGTTTCATCCAACTGAAGCACCGGTGCATCTGTCACTCTCTTGTGGATGTCTATTATGGTTATCTGAAGGTCATCATGTACGCCGTGATCGCGTAGATATCCGTCTCCGGTAGGGAAGGCTTGGGAATATAGGCTCCACTTCCTGGAACAAAGTCATCAGGGTTCAAATTGAAGCGATAGACCCAATCCGCCTGGAGACGATTCCCCATATTGACGAAAGACGTACTGGACGTCCCACCCGTATAGCCACGGCGATTGTCCGCTGGCGTCCAATGGCAATTTTGACAGACATGCTCGCGGTAAAGTTGCTCCCCCCTGGCCAGTTCTGCCGATGTGCCCGGTTTCATCATGCCTTCGGTGATTCTCACATCCTTCAGGGTGCTCAAGAAATCGGCCACCTTTTCCGCTTCTCCGGGTAAGAGCGCAAGATGCCGCCCCTTGCGCTTGAACTTAAAATCGTAACCGACCGGATAGAGTTTTTCCTTTGGATTTTGGAGCCAGGCCACTAACCAGTCCCGTTGATATTTATTACCAGCCCAGATCAAGTCCGGCGCCTGTTTTGTGGAGCGCGGCATTGGCGCGCCATGAATTCGGTGGCAACCAACACAGGTGGACTGTACGATGCCTTCTCCCTCATTCGTGAGGTCAGCCGCTCCTGCTGGGACGAACAAGCCTGCAAGCATCCAGGCAAGAAGAAGGGTTCCTTTGATAAATCCGCATGCTGTTCGACAACCTATCCCAGCAACATTCAATCCCATCACCTGCCTTTCTTCTACACCGAACAATTCAGTGCTTCATCATCCCCCGACCCTGGTGCCCTTGGCCTCCCTGAGGACCTCTCCCTCCGCCATGTGATCCTCCGGAAAAACTTTGCTCATATTGCATCACTGTCCAGATCTCTTCATCCGAAAGCATTCCACCAAATGGAATCATCCCGGTCCCCGGCGATCCATATTTGATCACCCAAAAAATTTCCCCTTCAGACCGATGCTTCCAAAAGCCATGTGACCGAAACACCCGAGGCGGGGGATTGAGGGTCGCGGCACCCGGGCCATCGCCGCGTCCACTGACACCGTGACAATTGATACACGTGCCCTTGCCCTCATAGATCGCCTTGCCTTTTTCGACGATTTCCGGTGAGGACGGCAACGGGCTCTTCAGGGATTTGGCTTCAGCCAGCTTATCCGCCGGGACGCGTGGCATCATCATCTGTTGATGACCATGTTCCTGGGCCGCCACCGGGGATCCACTCACCGCCAGCGCCAGGATAACTCCACTTGTCCATTGAAATGTCTGTCTCATCATGCCTCCTTCTGTCTTTCCTTCTGGGTATCCTGCAACCGCACGCGGAATGTGCCAACGCCTTCATTTGCCCCCCGGTCAAATCGAGGCTGCTCTGCCTACATCAATGATACCGGTTCAATGATTCCACAGGCATCACGGGCGCCTCCGGCACATCCCGGATTGAGTTCGCTATCTTGATCGCAATAGAGATCTTCGTTCGTGTGAATAATGAACGCACTGCCATCATGATCAAACACACTTAACCGGCCATCCGATAAGGCAACCCTGGTGGTCACCGCATGGAGTGTTCCGACTCCGTTGACGACCGTCATATTGACCAGATCACCCATGTGAAAGGGATGATTGAAGTCCGGTGCGTCAGGTGTAGACTTGCCAAAAGGCCCTGGATCATGATGGCCTTTTGCAGCCCCGCATGGTTGACAGCTTGCGACCTCATGGATATGGACGGCATGCTTGCCATCCTTTAATCCGTTCACCTCCATCTGGACATACAGTTTTTTAATCCCTTCTTCAGATTCAAATTCTTTGAGAGTGGCGGTTCCCGTAATGGCCGGGTCCGTACAGCCTTGAATCGTCGCGTTCGCCGTTTTCGATATGTTGTGACTCCCATAGTGACTACAACCTGACAGGACAGCCACCATCAGAGCGGCAACCCCTGTCATCTGACATATTCTGAAGTGGTTTTTTTGCATGATGTCCCTCCCTACATATCTCTCTCTATATGAAAAAGAAATGATGCCCGTTCACCCGATCGCCTGTCTTCTTATAAACATAGATGCGCCATTAGGTTCTTCCAAAAGTTCGGAGATAGGCAATGATCTGCCAGGCCTCCTTATCCGTAATATACTGCGGCATATACGCCACCATATCCGTACCATGACTCCCATGAATCAGAACCCAGAAAAGCTCCCCATCACTTCTGGCTGCCTGCCAGGCGGCATCCGCAAAATTGGTTGGCATCTTGATATCAGGAGGAAAGGTTCGACCCTCGGTCGGTGCCCCTGTGCCCTCCCAGCCATGGCAGTAGGCGCACCAGCCCTTGCCTTCATATAATTTTTTTCCGCTCGCAATAAATTCCTCTGTGGGGGTGAAGGGATTGGTAAAGGACAGAGCCTGTTCTATGCGATCGGATGGGACCCGGGGCTGAAGATCCCCGGCACTTCCCGCCCACACCGAAGCACAGGCGAAGGAAACCATTGCGACGATGATCCAGGTTTTCGATTGAATCTTTTGCTTCAATATTTTCATCAGAACTGTCTCCTTCTTTTGTGATATAGACTCGGCTCTTGCCTCTCCTTCGATAAGTCTTTCCAAATTGCGTGCCAATATTAACGTGAGTTTTTTCTACTGTTTTCATTTTTCAATCATGGAAATGAGGCTATTTGCCTCACTCGCTAGAGGATGCAGATGGACAAATTTCCCCAAACCGGTGTCGTGTGCTGTGAGGCCCCAATCCACACGACACTGAAAAGGAACCTCTCCCATCCTTCCAGCAATGATCATTTTTTAAAGGAAGCGACTTGGCTGTACAGGACAAACCTATTACCGGAAAGGCTAGTCCCCCGGAACCGAAGGCAAAAACCAGAGAAGGCCGGGAACCAGAGGTTAAAGTAAAGATGAGAAATGTTGCTAGATACCACAATGACTCAGGAGAATTGTGGCACGTGGCGGCAAGATTAGGGAGAATGAGTCGATACGGGCATGATCGTGCGAAGACCAAACCTTTGCTTTTATTGGCGAAAGCAGAGGCGGGAGTTCTTACAACAATTTTCCGTCGGATTCGTCCTTGGGTGCATCTAAGGCTTGAAGTTCCAGCCCTTCAATTTCCTGCATGGTTTTTCCAGCGATGCCTTGAAGGTCCCCATACATGCCCACCGTCGCCATCATGACCCGATCAATTTGTTCTTCACGCTTAGCCCATTGCTTCATGATGACTTTCCGCTCCTTATCAAGGTCCCCCTTCATCGAGGAAAACCCCTCTACGATCGCTTGCACCCGTTGACGGAAGCGCGGACCCATCAAATATTGATACACCATTTCCATTTTGGTTTGCTGCCCTTCCGAGGCTTGGCGGGCACCAGCTACCTCCATGAGGGTATTACGCATGGCAATGGCCAGGGGAAGAGCGACCTTGGGATGGCTGACCCAGACGCCGTCGATAAATTCGAATGTTTCCACTTCTTTGGGCAGGGCTTGGCTGACGATGATCGCGATTTCAGCCTTGGCCTGCCGCTGATCCTCGCGTAACTTGATGAGCCAGCCATCACTCCAGTTTTTGGTTCTCTTTGATTCCCACAAGATGGTTCCGCAGGCTTGGCCGATTGAGCTGGATACCCGGTGCAGCACATCGCCCCCATGCTCGCCTTTTGCCACGGGTTGAATCTGATCCAGGGGGAATTTTGATGTGAGCATCGCTTCGAGTTCAAGCTCCTGCACTTCGCCCTGAAGTTGCTGGGACCCCTGTTCGGCACGACGCTTAAGTTCTTCAATTTGTTTTTGCATGGAAGTAATCGTCTGCTCTTTCTCCATGACTTTAAACTTGAGCGCTTCTTCGGCTTCTTTTTTTGCCTGATCCCGCGTGACGGTGAGTCCTTCCTGTACGCGCTTTTCTATGGTGAGATCCAACTCGCGTTTGGCGTCATCCAGCTCCCGTTGCTTTCGGAGCAGATCGGCTTGGACTTTTTGGGCTTCCGCCAGCTTTTCATCCTTTTGTTTAAGTATCCCCTGAATCTCAAGAATTTCTTTGGACTTCTGGTCCAGATCGTTTGAGAGAGCCAGCCTGGCTTTTCTGGCTTCTTCCGCCACAATTTTGCCGCGTTCGAATTTCAGTTTGTCGGCGACTTGCGCGTCCAACGTTTCCTGAGATTTGGCCAAGGCAGCTTCGCGCTCGCGCAGAGCCGCTTCCCGCTTGGCGGCATCCGCATCTTTTTGAGCCAATCGTCGATCGAAGTCCCGCTTCGTGGCTTCGAGAAGTGGGGCCGCGAGCGATTCCGTCAGCTTGATTTCCGTTTTGCACTGGGGACACGTGATCGTTGGTTCAGTCATGGGAGTAATTTTTGATCGGCATGTAATAGGAAAAATATCATTTGGACGGAGGGTTCAGAAATACTTGGTCTTCTCAGGGATTATTTTTCCGAGATTGTATCCAAACGGGCTTCGATCTGCCGAAACACTTCCAACGCAAATTGATCACGATGGGAACCCGAACATTCCCCGTAGGATTTAGACGAGGAAAAACGCGGGCGATGCAGCCGAAAGATTTGCGTATGTTGTAAGCCTTTCAAATCATGGTGCTCCAGATCAATCGGTTGCAACATGACCGGAATAACGGACTTGCCGCCACTCTTCACAAACGTGGGAAGCTCGTGATCCTGAATGTATTGTGATCCGAGAAACGCCGGGCTGACCAGGACCAACCCCACATCACATTCTTCTATAGCATGCTGAATTTCTTCGTGCCATTTTTCGCCTACCAGAATATCGTTATCCCGCCAGAAGGTATAGTGATACAGCTTGGAGGGCGCAGCCTGCTCTTTGAACTTTTTCAAAAATCTGGTCGCCAGATCACGATTGGCCCGTGCATACGAGACAAACATCGTAATGTTCTTCTTCATGTTCGTAGGGGCAGAATCGACAGATATGCCCACCCATCCTAGCCAACCCCCGAGAAAATGTACAGAAGACTGTTGGTGACAATCAGGCAGGATAGCGAATCATTTCCAGGATTATCTGGCGAAGGTCAAGCCCAGACCCGGATGGCCCATTCAGGAATGGGCTGCCAGCTGTCCGCCTTTGTCAAAGATGAGAGGATTGACGGGAATACCGGCCCCAAAAAGTTGTGCCTTTTGCCTTTGGCCTCATCACCACCGTACTGACCAGCCCTTTGCTGGCAGCCGGAGACAACAATGAACTGCCATTCAAGGCCACCAGGATTTTCACTGAGACGATCGATCACGATATTGAGCTCCAAGCTTTCGTTGACGGTGGGCACATGAAAAGTTTACAGATCTCTGACGTCAGAGAACGAACAATCTTCAACATCAATACCCGAAGAGAGCTCGGACCTCAGGAATTAAGCGAATTGACCTTTGCATCGGAACCAGACCATTTACCTGAAAATGCATTGGACCAAACGAAGAAGCCAAGCAAGTCATCAGAGACTTTTTGGCCAAATTCCCGCCAGGAGCCTACGAATTCGAAGGAATAGCAGTAGGTAAATAGGGCAAAACTATAGCCAGACAACCTGAGCCAGATATAACCAAAGCAGGGCCCATGACCAACCATAGGCTAATAACCAGACCCATAGCCATAGCCCCATCCACTTCCAGAGAAACCCCAATCCAATACCCAGACCAAACCCTAAGGCCACACCACAACCTAAAACTAACCCAAGACTATCCACCCGGGGCCAAACCAGCATCCACAGCCAAGTCCAGAAAAGCGCACACACCAACCACAGGCACCAGGTCGAAGGCCCACCTGTCACATCCATAATTTTTCCCAGGCTAGATCTTGACGGGATACCCATCCTATTTCAGCCTCCATAGTTTCGCTTTTAAATGAACGTTGAGGATAAACCTCCGCTGCACATACACCACCCCTTAGCATTCCACATCGGATGGACGAAAGAATCAAAAAACCAGCGACACGAACATGACCAACCCCAACGTCGCATTCATCACACAAGTTCTTTATTACACCAATTGAAGTCTCCCCACAACGCCTGGTTTAGGAATATTGAGTAGGGTAATTGCCCTTTCAAAAGGCAAGCGGAGGAAGTTCATCACTTCCAATTTATCAGTGCCAGACCACACTCCGGAAACAACTCAAGCCTCCCTTAAGACGGACATTGATGCATGTTGATTCTTCTCTTCACATACCATGTCTTTCATGTCAGGATTGAGAAGATTTTATGACTCTGGTATTCAAAAGCCCATGCAACACACCTATTTACTCATAGGCAACTCCGACGGCATTGGCGCAGCCGTGACCCGGGCGCTGTTAGCTCAGGGAGATCGAGTCGTGGGTATTTCCCGGAGTCCTAGTCCACTCGGTCGGGATGGGCCTCGACATATCGTGCAGGACATCGCCGCTCCCGAGTATCCGCAGATTCTGAAAACGCTTCTTGCCGAAGAAGAGCCTTTTGACGCCTGCATATATTGCGCGGCCATTGGCTCGCGTTTGACCCTGCCTGATCTCTCACAGGAGGCGCGCGTTGTTGAGGTGAATTTCACGTCAATGGTACGAACCCTGGCCGCCCTCGCGCCGGGCTGGCTTGAGAAAGGACAGGGACACTTTATCGGCCTATCAAGTCTCGCCGATGATTTTTACAACGCCGACTCCCCTTCCTATACGGCATCAAAGGCCGGTTTCAGCAATTATTTGATTTCAATAGCCTTCAAGCTCCGATCGCATGGCATATACGTGACCAATATTCGCTTTGGTTTTGTGGATACGAAGCTGCCCAAGAACTCCTGGAAACCACTAATGATGACTGCCGATCAGGCTTCAGCCCATGTCATCCAATGCTTAAAATCCAAACCCGTGCAACTGAGCGTCCCCAAATTAGCAGGCCTGGCCATTCATAGTATTCGTTGGATGCAGTCAATGCGGATCTGGTGGTTTTAAAAAACATTCACAAACCATTTGTACGATTTGGTAAAGTCGGTTACGCCAGATTCCAAAAAAGTTCTATGTCCGTTCCTCCTCACACTTTCCTGAAAGGAGCCTATTCTCATGACCAAAGCAGATCATCCCGATGCCGCTGATGCCGAAATTCTTAGACACTTGGGTCCACTCGCTTCTCTAGCCGGACTCTGGGAAGGCGATCAGGGTGTCGATCTCGCACCAGTCAAAGAGGGTGGCCACGAAACTCATTTTCGAGAACGATTGCAGTTTGAACCAATAGGACCTGTAATAAATGGTTTGCAGGTGCTTTATGGCCTCCGTTATTCGACCATTGCCTGGCCGCTGATCAAGGAACAGCCGTTTCACGAGGAAGTGGGGTATTGGTTATGGGATGCGGCCAGCAAACAGGTGATGCGGTGTTTTATGGTTCCTCGGGGCGTCATGGTGAATGCAGGCGGGACTTCGGAGCCCGACGCAAAAGAGTTTCACCTGGCCGCTGACGCGGGATCCGGTGTGTATGGAATTCTCTCAAATCCCTATCTGGATCAGGCTGCGAAAACGGTGCGATATGAATTATCTGTCACCATTAACGAAACCTGGAAGTTCAGCTATAAGGAAGATACGCAGTTACAGATTGCGGGGCGACCTGAGGTGTTTCACCACACTGATCAAAACACCCTGACACGTGTCCAGTGCCTTTGACCCGTATTGATCATGCTGACAAAGAACTTATTTCCCGGTTGCATAGAAAGAATTCCCTTCCAAACGGGATTACAGCCTTTAATCCCTTACCTTGCTCTCTCTTCCCCACGCCATCAATCCATTGCAAACCATCGGAATGCCTATTGCCGAAGGTTGTTATAGGACCACAACTCTTCCGTTAGACATAATCCGGATTCTTCTACCAAAATTATCTCTACGATTCTTCTCCAACCGTTGATTACAATTCAAAGAATTCATCCTTTCTTCTAAATTTTTCCAGATAATGGCCTGATCTGGAAAACCTCTCCATCATTTGGTCCAAAAGGAGAAAGGACAGGAACCCATGAGGTCATTATTCAATTTCCGGCTTTCGTAAAAAAGGAGTCTGCCAATGAAAAAATGTGGGCATATGACTGCTATTTTTCTTCTGCTCAGCTGCACATTCGCTACCTATGGCTGGGCGCAAGACAACATGAGACGCAATGACTTTTGTCAACAACATGCCGACTTGTGGGACAGTGAAGGAAGAATTACCCTGGAGGGGCATAAGCTGTTATATCTTCAGCACCCCGACTGGTGGTTTGACTCTCAAAACAATACATGGAAGGAATGGCCCTCAGAGAAACCTCAGTGGACTATCGAGGAACATAAGAATCTAAACATGGATGGGCCGGACTGGTGGTTTGACTCTCAAAACAATACCTGGAAGGAATGGCCTAACGAGCACCAGGAATCCTTGGAATGCCATAAAAGAATCTATCTAAGTGGCCCTCAATGGTGGTTTGACTCACAAAGTAATGCCTGGAAACGGTGGCCGAGATAGTTCGAGCATTCCTTTCATGCACCTGTAATATACTTTCATGGCTCGGATTGATGATGGTTTATCCCATGTAGCAATTCGAGCCACCCACCTACGATAATTGCCTACGAAGAAGCCTCCCATTCGCAAATTTTGGCAGACTCTCACCAAAGACAGCCTCAGTGCAGTTATTCAAACGATAGTTGGGCTTTTTCTTTCTCGAGGATCGATGAAACTTCTTTTCTCCCAGTCATACACCCACACTTCACCCGTTCCTATGGAATAGACCCATCCATGCAGGCGCAAATTTCCCCGGCGCAATCCCGTTGCGACAGCCGGATGCGTCTTTAGATGATCGAGTTGAACTAACACATTTTCCCGTATGACGGCGGCAAATAACTCATCTCCGTGCAAATGCGTGTATAAATCTTTCATTATACGCACGGTGGTCTCGGCATGCTGAAGCCACGCTTTGACAGCAGGAAGCTCCTGAAGTTTCTCCTGATGCAACAAAGCCCCCATGGCACCGCAATCCGTATGTCCGCACACGATAATATCTTTGACTTGGAGGACCGAAATCCCATATTCGAGAGAGGCCGTACTGCCCCCGATAGCCGCTCCGTAGGTTGGAATTAAATTGCCTGCATTCCGAATAATAAACAACTCCCCCGGTTCAGTCTGAGTGAGTAATGACGGATCGATCCGTGAATCTGAGCAGGTCACAAATACGGCTCTTGGTTTTTGATGACCGGACAACCCGGCGAATAACTCTTTCTTTTTCAAAAACACCTCTTCCTGGAACTTGATTAACCCCTTCAATATTTTTTCAATGTGCTCTCCCTGCTGAAGGATTTTTAATTTCCTTTTGTCGATTATTGGCCTTTCACGGTCTGGCTGGGGTACATTGCTTCCATCATCCTCCAAACCCAATAGCGTCCTATGCCCGTTCTCTCGTATCCATAGTATAGGACAAGAAACACATAACCCTCTTTGATTCTTGCCCTCATGACACAGCCGACTTCTCATTACGACCATTTTCGAACAACGCTCCTGAACCTCAAGGACGAATTGCAGGCCGTATCCTCCACCGGGCAGGAAGCAGCCCAACCGGTGGAACTGGACCAAACGACGATCGGGCGCGTCTCACGAATGGATGCCCTCCAACAACAAGCCATGGCTCAAGCGGCTCAACAACGTCGACACATTCAATTGCAGCGTATCGAATCAGCCCTCCAACGGCTCGAAAACGGCAAATTCGGCTGGTGTCTGAGGTGCGAGGAAGAAATTTCCAGGAAACGATTAGACGTGGATCCCACCGCCCCCCTCTGTATCGCTTGTGCCGATGGAAGGAATCGATAATTGTCACAGGCGCTGCACAATCGACCCGTCCCCTACCGGAATCAACGAATGAACGCGGAGTACAAACCCACTCCATGCTCATCCTGAATTTTCTCGCAGGGGACATATCGCTATTCCTCATAACTGTCCACTATGTTGTAAACCGGAACCCACATTAGTGGGAAGTGACCAGTGTCGACCATACTTCTCCTGTGGACAGTGTCGGCTCATTTTCGTTCCTCCCGCCTATTACGTCTCACTCAACGAGGAAAAAAAACAGTACGATCACCATGAAAATAATTCTGAAGACCCGGGCTATCGAAAGTTTTTAAACCAATTAGCCGAACCACTCCACCAACACCTGAGACCCAATAGTTCCGGATTGGATTTTGGGGCTGGTCCGGGTCCAACTCTCTCTTTCATGCTTCAAGAATCCGGACATACCATGTCGATTTACGACCCCTTTTATGCGTACAATCCTGGAGTCCTGGAACAGACCTATGATTTCATCACGGCCACGGAAGTGGCCGAGCATCTGCACCATCCCGGACAGGAATTTGACCGGTTATGGGCACGACTGAAAGCTAATGGCATATTGGGAATCATGACCCAACTGGCACCACCCGATCGACCGTTTCTGGATTGGTATTACATCAAAGATCCGACGCATGTCTGCTTTTTCTCACACGAGACCTGGGCATGGTTGAATTCACGATGGGGAGGAGAAATCATCTATTTGCACAAGAACGTCGTCTTGTTTCGTAAACCGTCTGACTCCCAACACGGATAGATTCTCGCTCGCTCCCGACGTTGCCTATGCCTTCAAATATCGACATCGCCATCATCGGCGCTGGAGCAGCAGGGCTGGCAGCCGCCATTTTTGCTGCGGAGACAAACCCCAATCTTTCTATCGCTCTTTTGGACGGCGCCAAAACCCTCGGGGCCAAAATCCTCGTCTCCGGTGGGGGACGATGTAATGTCACCAATCAACGTGTCACCGCTTCCGACTTTCACGGGAACAGAAAGTTGATTGAACGCATTCTTCGACGCTTCGACGAACAGGCCACCGTTCGATGGTTTGACTCTTTGGGGGTCCCATTACAGACCGAAGCCACCGGCAAACTATTTCCCAAAAGCAACAAAGCCCGAACAGTCCTCGATGGGCTTCTCAGGCGGTGCGAGGCACTGAACGTTTCTCTTTTGACTCACCACCTCGTTCGGGACCTGACCAGGGCAGGAGGGGAATTCTTGATCCAACATTCCCATGGAACGCTTCGGACCAAACGAGCCATTCTCGCGACGGGTGGCCGGTCCCTCCCCAAAACCGGATCCGATGGATCGGGTTGGGGATTGGCCCAACAGTTGGGACATACGGTCACCGCCACCTATCCTGCCCTGGTGCCTTTACTCCTTGAGCCCTCGTTTTTTCATGCAAAGCTATCAGGCATTTCCCATGACGTAACACTCACGACTACGGTAGCCGGAAAAACCATCGATCGTCGCACCGGCAGCTTGTTGTGGACACATTTCGGCATCAGTGGACCGGTGGTTTTGGATACCAGCCGGGTTTGGGTTCGCGCAGCCGCGCAAGGAGAGGATGTCCGTCTTCATCTCGATTGCTTCCCTCAACCCTCCAACCAAGATGTGGAGAAATGGCTGATTCAGGCAGCTTCCCTGGCCGGACGAAAACTCGTCCCCACACTACTAGCGGAACGGTTACCAACGCGTGTAGCCACTATGCTGGCGGATATCCAACAACCTGCTCTTTCTGACACTCCGGTTAATCTCCTATCCAAGGAGGCTCGCCGGAATCTGGTCCAGACACTCACGAACCTTGGCCTTCCCATCATCGGATCACGTGGATGGAACTTTGCCGAAGTCACGGCCGGAGGAGTCCCTCTTGAAGAAATATCCCCTCATTCCATGGGCTCCCGACACATGCCAGGGCTCTATGTGATTGGAGAAATGTTGGACTGCGATGGCCGCATCGGCGGGTTTAACTTTCAATGGGCCTGGGCGACAGGGTATGTGACCGGATGCCATGCGGCCTTGGATATCATGAAACAACCGACAGGAGAGGAACGGTGATGAGTCAGTATATTTTCGACAACAAATCTGAAGACCGTGAATATCGACGGTTACAATTGGTTGAAGCCGCAAACGATCCGACGACCATCAGGCTATTGGAAGAAACGGGAATTCAACCGGGGTGGCATTGTCTGGAGCTTGGGGCAGGGGCAGGATCCATTTTGCGGTGGATGGGAAATCAAATTGGACCGACGGGACTAGCTGTGGGTGTCGACCAGAAAATCACCTATCTTCACCATGAGGTTGCTCCCCATGTTCAAATTTACCAAGGATCCTTTCTTAATGTTCAATTAGAACAATCTTTTGATCTCCTTCATTGCCGGTATGTCCTGATTCATAATCAAGAAGCGGGAGCCATTCTGAAAAAATTGTTTTCTCTCCTTAAACCAGGAGGCTGGGCGATATTCGAAGAACCGGACTTCACCTCGGCAACATTGCCCGACCAGAAGCAAGAGACGCCGCAAGGAAGAGTGAACCGAGCCATTTGCCAGATGTTCATCAATGTCGGATTAGATCCGGCCTATGCTCTCCGGCTTCCGCACACACTGCAAGAATCAGGATTTCATATCGTCAGGGTTCAATCTCTCATGCATCTGTGTCCGGGAAATTCGCCAATGGCCAAAGTAATGGCGGAATCGGCTCTGGTCCTCGAACAGGAATATTTAAAGACCGGGTTATGCTCACCCGAGGACATTCAACAGTACGTCAAACTCTCACAAAACTCCACCCATTGGGGCTTGTACCATTCCACCACCTCCGTGATTGCCCGCAAGCTTACAATGTGACTCCACCCAATTTCCCTCTTCAAGCCATATCACAACGAACTCAAAAATTTGGAGAATCTATTTTCACATCTTCAATGAGCTCATTTTTCCTCCGGCTTCTCAGGTCGCTCCATTCAATCAAAATGCCTACGATGGGTACGAGGTGAATCTTCGGTATACATCTCCTTTGAACCTTTCTCCTCCTGTTCATAAAAAATCCAAACAGCCTTCCCATGTTTCCTATTAATTTTCAGGGCTGTTATCCAAAACAAGGCCACATTCCCATATCAGGCCAACAGGGCACACTCGTTGCAAGATACTGATGGTTATTCATGCTTCATACTATACGGAAGAGTTCAGCTGGGTTTTTGGGGGAGAGATTTCATTCAACTTCATACGAGGCTTCAAGGAGGATTCGCAATGAACACGAATTATGTACCGGGCACCACTCAACGAACGGCAGGAATGTTTTCCGGCCAAAACTATCGTGGCGGAGTATTGGTCGCCGATGATGAAGCCGCCATTCGAAAAGTGGTTCGAATGGCCTTGGAAAAGGACGGCTATTACGTGGCGGAGGCGGAAGACGGCGCGCAAGCTATCCACATCCTCAACGAAGGAGAGAATCCGATGATCATTGATGTCGTTATTACGGATATTCGGATGCCCAATATCAATGGCATAGAAGCCATAAAATATTTTCAACGTGCATACCCCAGCGTGCCGTTGATCGTCCTAACCGGGTTTCCCGATATCGATCTGGCCACGCAACTCATGAAACAAGGCATAACCGATTATTTGGTCAAACCGGTGGATCGGAAAAAATTAACCGCCGCCGTGGCCGATGCCATAGCCTCACGACAACTCAACTGGTTTGCTTAAGATTGTACTTTCTGTATTTTTGGTGGGCTCCAGGAAAAGACTCCCACTCGCTTCCCTGAACGGAGAGGGGAATTCGAGGAGGAGTCCTTTTGGCCTACCCTCCTCCTACTTATTCAATTGCTCTTTTAGCTTTATCCTACCCCTGAATTCGGGCATAATGTGGTATTATCTGTTCTGAACATTATGACGCTCCTTGACCACTTTTTTGCCGCTCTCCCGATCTTTCTCCCAATTTTATTCGTCTTCGCACTGGTCAGCTCAGGTTTATGGTTTGCTCATTGGTTTTTCTTTCGCCGCAATGGGGGACTGAAGGAGGAAGATCGTTTTTCAGCCCGTGTGGGAATGTTGTTGCTGGTGGGGATCGGGATTGTGCTCATTCTTCTGGCCCTGCCTCTCGACAGAGAAACGCACAAAGAGCTTTTCCAACTACTGGCCCTGTTGATCACAGCAGTCATTACTCTTTCTTCTACCACCTTCGTCTCGAATGCCCTGGCAGGCTTTATGTTGCGGGGCATGCAAAGTTTTCGATTGGGTGATTTTCTTCGCGTGGAAAATCAATTCGGCCGGGTCACAGAACGGGGCTTGTTTCACACGGAAATACAAACAGAAGAACGCGACCTCACGACTCTTCCCAACTTATTCTTAGTTTCTCACCCGATTACAGTACTCCGCTCCTCAGGCACGATTGTTTCCGCCACAGTATCGTTAGGTTATGATATTTCCCACAAGACCATTGAAAAACTGCTAGCCGAATCGGCTCTTGCGGCCAATCTCAAAGACCCGTTCGTCCACATCATGGAACTCGGCGATTATTCCGTAACCTATCGGGTGTCGGGGTTTTTAGTGGAGGTCAAGCAACTTCTTAGTGCACGGTCAAATCTTCGCGCGAAAATGCTCACCACGTTACATAATGCCGGAATCGAAATTGTCTCTCCCGTCGTCATGAATCAACGCAAGCTAGAGGATGGCATTCGAGTCTTGCCACCCCAATCCCCAGATTTGCCGCATGGAGAAGAAAACGCCGGGGAGAGTAATCCTGAATCACTGATCTTTGACAAAGCCGACGCCATGGCACAGATAGAGGGGTTAAAAGAGCAGCGTGAAGCGATTCGAGAGGAAATTGCTGTCTTGGAGGGTCAAGCCAAATCAAAAAAAGAACACATCGGCCCCTGGATAGAGCAACGGATTACGCGGATTCGTCAGGAAGAAGAACGTCTGACCCTTCTGATTCAACAAGCCGAGGCAGAAAAAATTGAGTAAGCTCACCAGAAATGTCTCATCACCAGCAATCATTTTAGTGATTCAATACCTTCCCTCCTCAGCTATAGCCAGGTTCACTTATCCTCTTCAGATGTTTTAAGTTCCTTCGCTACTGTTTTAAAGTAGGCCAAAAGATCTCGCACAGATATAATTCCAACGATTTCTCCATTTTCTCCGGTGACAGCCAAGTGACGAATTTTTCGATCGGCCATAAGATCCCGGGCATAATGAACAGACATATTCCGGTCTACGGTTATGATGGGGCTGGACATCAGTTCCTTCACCTTCAAGCGTTCAATCTGGGCAGGTTGTTCAGCTACCGCACGCACTACATCCGTTTCGGTCACAATTCCGGAAAATTCAGACTCCTGCTTCACCAACATGGAACCAATCCGCCTCATATACATGTGTGTAGCCGCTTCCTGAATGCTGGCATCTTCAGTCACAAAACTCAGATTCCGTGTCATGAATTGCCCAATTGTGGCCATGTCTCTTCCCTCCTACTTCAAAATTGGAAAAGTCTATTGTGGAGGAAATGCCCGAAAAGATCCAGATGAAAAACGTTTTCGTGTTCTATCGATCTTCAAATATAACAAGGAAAAGGGCTCATCGTATTAGCGGTTTTCACTCTCGTTTTTCTTTAATCCACAAGCACGGGCAACTCCATCTCGATAGCGAAGCCAAAGGTCCAATGTTTTTTTCATCGCGGCCAGAATTTTCTCTTGATGGGAACGAGTGCCGGCATAGCGGACCACTATCCCATAGGCATCATGACGATGACCGGTCTCAACCATTTGATGCGCTCGAATGAGATCCATGGCTTGGGGCGATACCCCCTGATGCTTGACCAATGGATGATGTTTAATTTTTTCATGAATCTGCCGGGGAGTTTTTGATTTGACCGTGTGGAGCAGTTCCTGACGATCATTGACGCTGCCTTCGACAAAAATCGTCAAAACGGCTGCGCCTAAGACCCAATCCGAACTATTAGAAATCCGCTCCAACCATGACCGATACCGCCGTGTAGCAGGCAACAACTGAATCTTCTCAAATTCGCGTGGGCGAAACCCTAATCCCTCCATCATTCTCATAAAGAGTTCTGGATGTGAAGTCCCCAATGAAAGCATCCCGGTATCTTCCTCATAAATATTTTCGGCTAACATTTTTCGGACTTCTAACGGAGGATTTTGCCCATGAATGCGGGCCAGGAATACCGGGAAGTCCCGAACATATGACATATACTCCTGCTGGAAATGAATTTTGAGCTGCTGTTTAGACATGGATGGCCCGACAAACTGTGGCCAGGCCCAATGATGTTTCCGAGCCATAATATCCAGCAATTGCATGCGGAATTGTGCTGAAGATAATTTTTTAATAGGGATACCCTCTTTCTGGCAAAAGGTTTTGGGATTTGTCATTCAATCAATATCCAAGCTGAATTCAACGATTTGACAACCAATTGGATTTCAAGCGGCTTTCTAAAGTCTTTGATTTTTTTGAAAATTGAAAACCACAAATTCAACTATTGGAAGATGATATCTGTTTCGTATGGAAAGCTGGCCCAAACATTCAAATGAGCAGAATGAGTCAATTTCGCCATTTATCCTTGCGAAACAGGAGGATTGCCGAGAAAACACACGCATGCGTTCCAGCACCAAAACCAATAATAACAGCTAAAACCCTATTATATTCAATATCATTATCCACATCATTCTTTCTTCTTCATAACATGAATTCAAAGCCATCCCAAAATAGAAATCGCTTAAAAGCAATCAAATTCTCAAATTTTCAGCAAGGTACTCGGAATGTGAGGCATTCCACAGCATGTCCCAATCTGCCTCAAAATTAAAGAGCTCGTGAATACGAGGTTTTGTCGAAAATTTTTCCCACGTTCTTGTCGCTTGATGGCAGATGTAATCACACTTCTACTGATGCTTAACAAGAAATGAATCGTGTTGTACTCATTGTAAAAAACATTGCCCGCATTCACCCATCTCAGAAATCTGGCATAAATCTGCTGAGTACTTAACAGGAAAATTCCATTGAATATTCAAGGCCTTACGCGTCAAATCCTCACCAAGATTGAATGTGGCAACCCATTTGCTTTTGCCTAACAAAGCAACGGGCAATCGAATTCATCAATTCATTGAAAGTGTAAGTTTTCACCACACGGAGGGTTCAACAAATGATGTATGTAGATAGCCGGTACATAAGCATGGCTCGCAAAAGCGAATTATTACAACATGAGCACGCCATGAACCAATTACGAAGACAGGTGGCGCAACTTTCAAAAGCGGTGGCTTGGGAATTGGAACAGCACCAGTCCCATCTCAATGAACTTCAACGGGTGGAAGATACCCTAACTGGTAAAAACCAGCCTACACATGCTAACCAACCGACCTTAGAATCAATTCCTTCTACTACCGGCAAATGGACTAAACTCCGAAAACACAACCACCGGTCTTCTCAAAATCTTGTAGCGCAACTAGTCGGATAGGTTTCCCCGTTCGAGGTTCATCACGTGACCCACGGAATCTCCGTGGGTCATCTCTTATCAATGTACTCGCTCACACGCATCGTTTATGCCGCAAACGGCGGGAAATACACCCTCAAGGGATTGATAACCCATCGAAACATTACCGCCCGGGTGGCAGGTCCGCAATCGAGTGATTTCAGCTTCACGAGCAGTCTACCTGCCCGCATCTTTCGCTTGTTCACACCTCACCTCCACGCGTATGTCATGCCTCACTTATTAAAGACCGAATAGCCCAACCCCTCCAACCACGGAGTTGATCATTCTGGCCGTCATCGTGCTTTTAGACTGAACGTAATTTCTGTCTCCAAGCCTTTTTTTTCATTCTTACAAAGAGTTTTACGGGACAAATAAGAACTCCGATTGAATAGGGCTTGCATCGAACGGGAGTTCAACGATCCCCTTATTCAATAAATTGGATCTTCCTAAACTAATGTCACACCGATCCAAAAACTTCCATGCGTCCCAGCAAAGTCCAATTGATTTTTCATTTACTTCTCTTAGAGAAATTCAGGACAAAGTTTCTTTACCAGGACATGCTGTCCATGGGTAATCCCGCATCGTTCGATCATTTTCCTTGTTTTTCACTCAAAAGAGGTTCTTTTTTCATGTCATACTCCCCTTAGTCCTCTTTTATGGTCACAGATTCATGGCATCTTCTTTGCTCATTATATTTACTTGCAGAAAAAGCCGCTCAGGAAACAGGAAGCGAACAAAAGAACTCACGCTCCTCTTATCTAAAATGTCTTACCCAAGCATACCAGGGATAAAACAACGCCGTGCTTTTCTGATAAGTCCGTGGATTTCGTAAACGAGGGGGAGTAATTCGCCCCTTTCACGCATCGTGGGCCGGGCTCGTACAACCATAACCAAGGGGGAGAACGTGTTCTCCCTCAATTATGAAGGAGGAAATTGACAAACATGGGAATGATGATTCAATCATTTAAAACGGCGGCTCTGGCAGTGTTATTCGGCATCATGCTCGTGGCCTGTGCCGAAAAACCCATCCAGGGGACTGACTCGGCATTGCAAGCTCTTCAGGCTGCCAAGCAAGCCGGTGCGGCGGAATATGCTCCTGAATCCTTGCGTGTTGCTGAGGACGAATATCAAAAAGCGCAAGAAGAAATCGCAGTGCAGGACGATGCCTTTATGCTGACACGCAACTATGAAGTGGCAAATGCCATTTTGGTCAAGGTCGTAGCGGATGCGGAAAAAGCCAAAACCGAATCCATCGCCAGCAAGCAATTGGCGAAAACCGGTGCCGAAGGGGCCGTGGTCCTAGCCAAAACCTCATTAGAAGAAGCCAAAAATCAGTTGGCCCAAGCGCCAGCGGGCAAGGGAACCCAGGCCGACCTGCAAGCCTTACGGGGAGACCTGCAAGCAGCAGAAACCACATTGGGTGAAATTGACGCCATTATGGCCACGGAAGACTATATTGGCGTAAAGGCTAAAGCCGAATCCGTTCAAGCCTTAGCCTCCCGCGTCACTGAACAGGTCGCACAGGCTATTCAGAAGACCGGAAAACACAAGAAGGCATAACACATGCGATGGTGGGGCTCCGGCCGACAACCAGCCAAGCAACCGGCAGTTTGGCTGGCGGCTGGAGCCCTCATCATGTTTTCTTTTCTGTTTGTGGGCTGGTGGAAGGCAGATCGCCTTCCCCAAATCTTCCCACCTCACCTTGAATTGCTCGACCAACAGGTGTGGAGCCATGGCGCGGAAGCTTATTCCCTGGAACGATACCGCGCATTTCATCAAGCCATCATCGATCTCCGGATGCAATGGCGAAGAGAACAAGCGCGCTGGTGGCCGACCGCCGACACCCATACGCTTCAGGCAACCTACCAAAACCTGCTGCAAGAAGGCTCGGCCCTTCTTGAAGTCTCCAAGCACCAAAAATCCACTCGACACCAGCAACTGACAACCGCATTAGAATCTGAACGTCGGCAAGTAACCCGTTTACGGGCATTGACCGGGATATTTGATGTTCGACGAAATCTGCGCGCACTCTCCGTGACAGAAGGGTTACTGAACCAGGCCGCCTCTCGACTCGGGCAAGACCCTGACAATCACGCTCATATTCTTCTTGGACAGGCAAGAGATTCTCTTGCACCCGTTGAGGCTCATGTCATGGCCCAAATGAAACGGTATGGAACCCTCTCACAACTTGCCAAGTGGAACCTTTGGGCCACTAACACAGTGGATTGGTCTTCAAGGACAGGCGGCACGGCCATCGTGGTTATCAAAGCCTCCCGCCAACTCGTGCTCTATCGTAATGGAAAACCGCTGCGCCGTTTTTACATTGATCTCGGGTTTTCAGGACTTCAGGACAAGTTACAGGAAGGCGATGGCGCAACACCGGAGGGGCAGTTTCACATCCAGCAGAAGAAAGGACCGGGATCCACCAAATTCCATAAAGCCCTCTTACTCAATTATCCAACCAACGAGCATCGTCGACGCTTCCAGAAAGCCAAGCTCAAGGGCGGCCTGACGGCGCGACGCGGCATCGGAGGTCTCATAGAAATTCACGGACAACAACCCAATGGCAACAGTACGACGAATGGCTGCATTGCCTTATCCAATACAGACATGGATGCCGTCTTTCATCTGGCTAAAGAAGGGACTCCGGTGACCGTCGTCGGAGCCCTGCAATCAGACAATTGGGTGATGAAAGCTCTCGGCAACATCACCGACCATACCCGCCAACGCATTGCTCTCCCTACGGATTCCCTGACGGTCCGAAACCGGTAAGATTATTCGGAGAGAATCTCTTAAGGTGGTGGATTCGGTGGGGGATCATCTCGGGACCGCTGCATCCGCCGCATCAACATCTGCGGTTCAACCAGCTCAATGTGGTTGAGGTCACGCAGCTTTGCCATACCATGAAGCGCCGTGGCAATATTCCCATCACAACTCTCAAGCCATGCGGCATGAGGCGCATAGGAAAGTGATTCACGAATTAAGAACCCGCACGCCTCTAATTCTTGCCGCCGGCCCTCGACGGGGACGTGGGACTGGAAACGAATAAACACCTTGCCAGACGGCACTCCCTGCGGACCATTGGGCTCAAGACGATAGACCGGTGTCAGCGTGAGGTCGGCAGGAAACGTCGAGAGGTCAGAGACCTCACCCCGGCACACGTTGATAACCGGATCATCAAAAGAGTACAACACCGACGTAATCAAAGCGGGAGGGACCGGCCCATGAACCGCAAAGCAGTCGAACTCACGAACATAGACACGGGATACCGCTTGGGCTACCACGGTCATCCTTAGAGGAAAGTGGGAAAACGGATCGTTCAAAGGCATTCGTCATTCTACGAAGGAATGCGGAGCAAATCCAAGGATCATTGCCAATTCACACAGAAGGAGACCACCCATGCTGTCATTTCGTTATGGAGGACAAAACGGGAAATCGTTCAGGCTGAAAACCGATGAAGAGCTCGTCGTCGTGCGAACTCAGAGTCGTCGACCGTTGGAAGCTGCAGCGCAGTCGCTTAGAGCCCGGCAAGCCCTGGACGATCTTGAGCCGGTCCACCGGTTTCAACATGCCGGCGTGGAAATCTTTCGCTATCCCCAAAACGTTCGACGCGCGAGTGCGCGAGGAGCAATCCGCACCACTATTAAATCGGTAAAAGACGTGCAATTTGCCGGTCGGGTCCTGGTCGATCCTCAATCAAAAAAACCGGTGCTGTACACCGAAAATCTTTTTGTTAAATTTGACGATGACCTGGCCGAATCCACTTGTCGGAAAATCTTGAAAGCCTCCGGACTCGGAATCAAACGGGTACTGGAATATGCTCGCAATACCTTCTTTGTCGAAGCGCCGGAGGGCACAGGGCAAGAGGTATTTGCCATTGCCGAAAGTCTTTTGCGGCATAAATATGTGGAACTCTGTCACCCTGAACTTGTCAGACAAATGGGATGGCGCACCGCATTTCCACAACAATGGCACCTGAAAAAGACCACGATTGATGGAACGGTTTATGATGCCCATGCCAACGTGGAGGCCGCCTGGGCACTCAGTGAAGGAGAAAATACCACTGTCGCGATCATCGATGACGGGATGGATCTTGATCACGAAGAGTTTGCCAGTTCTGGAAAACTTCTCGCTCCTCGCGATGTGACACGCGCCACTGACGATCCTCGACCCGGTAGCCGGGATAATCATGGAACCGCCTGTGCAGGCGTCGCCACCGGCAACGGTTTTCATGGTGCCGCCGGGGTCGCTCCCAAAGCCCGATTGATGGCCATTCGCTATGTCTCCCCGTTAGGCTCACAGGCCGAGGCTGATGCATTTATCTGGGCCGCGCAACATGGTGCTGATGTCATTTCCTGTAGCTGGGGGCCTGAAGATGGCGCCTGGTGGGACCCCCGCGATCCCCTTCATCACACCCTGGTTCCCCTGCCGGATTCCACCCGACTTGCCATAGATTGGGCCGTCGCCAATGGACGCAACGGAAAAGGCTGTGTGATCACCTGGGCCGCCGGAAACGGGAACGAAAGTGTCGATAACGATGGATACGCCAGCTATGAAAAAGTGATTGGCGTGGCCGCCTGCCACGCCAAAGGGAAAAAGAGTGCCTATAGCGATTTCGGCAAGGCCATTTGGTGTACCTTTCCCAGCAACGATACCGTTCTCCCCATCCCGGGAATTTGGACCACCGATCGCTCGGCGTCAGCAGGATACAATCCCGGACAAGTGAGTCGAGGCGATGCGGCAGGCAATTATGTCAACGATTTTGGCGGCACATCAAGCGCCTGTCCCGGTGTCGCAGGAGTGGCCGCCCTCATTCTCGCTCGCAACCCCTCACTGCGCTGGGATGAGGTTAAAGATCTCCTCAAGCGCTCGTGTGATCAAATCGATCCAAGTGGGGGAAAATATGACACCAACGGCCATAGCACCTTATATGGATATGGACGGATCAATGCCAAACGCGCTGTTGAGTTGGCTGCACCAGCCATTCCGACTCCCACCACCGTTCATGCCTCCACCGCCGTCATTCCCATTCGCGATCTTCAAACTTCACGACTCTCTGTTCAAGTGGCCGAGACCACAGTACCCACCTCCGTCAAAATCGGAGTGGACATTGAACATTCCTATATCGGTGATTTAATCATAAAGGTGGTCCCGCCCAATTCAACAGGGGCCTCGCCCATTCTGCTCCACAATCGCATTGGAGGCGGGACAGACAATATCCACACTACCTACGATGTCACCACGACACCGGACCTCCTGGCATTAGCAGGCAAAAATCCAAAGGGAAAATGGTCACTCACGGTTCAGGATAAAGAGAAGCTGGATACCGGGCGCATCTTACAGTTCTCAGTGACGCTGATTTTCTAAAGGAAATAACGGGCATGGCATTTGGGAGTGTATAGGCACATTGGCCACCGTCTGACATATCGGTGGCCGACACCACCTGAAATGAAATGAGGAGTCGCCACCGAAGAACGTTTTAGAATAACTTGATCTGATTTGAGCGCTCCCAGTATATTTGACAGACAACTCACCAAGGTCAAGAAAACAATTCCATACTCTTGTTTCAATTCCTTGCTTGCCCACCTCCCGCACTGATATTGATCATTCCTCCTCACTCATAAAATTTCTTTCCTACCACCTGTAATTGATCAACGTGGAATGATGTGCGTTCCTCTCTTTTTTCACATCACATTCTGCAACATCAGTCTATCTTTCAATGATTACAAGTTATTTTTCGCATGCGTTCCCAACGCGGTCATGCTCCCAGACCGACTGGAGAGCCTTACACGTTCATTCATCATTTTTTCAAAGGAGGTTTTCATGTCCCAATCCCCGACTTCACCGGGTTCTCCCATCGATTCCACGCCGGAAGACATCCCGCATTGGATTGAACATGCATTCGAAATGGGCATCTTTGCCAGCCGGTGGATCCAAGCACCATTATATGGTGGATTGATTATCGCTGAAGTGCTCTATGCCTGGAAATTTCTGACCGAACTGTGGCACATGGTCCATGAAATTGGCACCCTCACTGAAACCGTATTTATGTTAGGAATTCTCACCCTGGTGGATATCACCATGGTGGCCAATCTGCTTACTATGGTCGTCATCGGAGGGTATGCGACCTTTGTCAGTAAAATTAGTCTGGAGAGTCATCCTGATCGACCGGATTGGCTCAGCCATATCGACCCGGGAACCATCAAAGTAAAATTAGCGGCTTCGTTGATTGGCATCTCCAGCATTCATTTACTCAAGGCCTTCGTCAACATTGCCAATGTGCCAATTGAACACATCCAATGGCAACTCATCATCCATCTGACCTTTTTAGGCTCGGCCGTGTTGTTAGCCTGGACCGATAAAATCATGACCAAGGAGAAGAACCATTAACCCCTATGGGAGTCTCGAAATATTTCCATGAGGGGCGGCCAACCGGCTGTGGCGATGGCCATAGAAGGCGTAGACCAGAAGTCCGATACATGTCCACGCCCCAAAACGAATCCAGGTAAGTAAGGGGAGAAAGAGCATAAGCCCAAAACACGATAGTGTTCCCAATACGGGTATCCAGGGCATCCAGGGAAGCCGGAACGACCGTGGATGCTCCGGTTGGGTGACACGGAGCCACAGCACGCCAAGGCAGACAAGACAAAACGCAAAAAGGGTTCCGATATTCGTCATATCAGCGGCTTCTCCAATGGGGATAAACCCAGCGAGAAGCGCGACCCCTGATCCAGTCAGGATGGTGGACAGGGACGGAGTCTGATACTTGGAATGAATCGTGGCCAGGCGAGGACTGAGAAGACCATCTCGAGACATCGCAAAGAAGATCCGGATTTGCCCGAGCATCATGACCAGTAATACGCCGGTAATCCCGGCCAAAGCCCCAACGGCAACCAGGGCTGCGCCCCACCGGTATCCTGCTCGGCTGAGGGCGTCTGCCACAGGTGCATGAACATCAATGGTTGTTACAGGGACTAACCCCGTCAGAACAGTTGCCACCAAGATATAAATAAGCGTGCAGAATGCCAAGGATATTAAGATAGCCCGAGGGATGTCCTGCTGGGGGTTTCGAGCTTCTTCGGCCGCCGTCGAGACCGCATCGAAACCCACATACGCAAAAAACACAATGGCTGCGGCTGCTCCGACCCCGGATAGCCCATTAGGAAGAAACGGGGTCCAATTCTCGGCGTTCACCCCTCCTGCTCCAACAGCCAGAAAAAAAAGAATAACGAAAAGTTTCACGACCACAATCACACCGGTGATCTGTGCACTTCGCTTGGTTCCCATCAAGAGTAGGCCCATCATCACAAGGCAGACGACTACAGCCGGAAGATTGATCAGGCCACCGCGGCCTGCTTCTGGAGCATGAGCCAGCAGATCCGGCAGTTCAATTCCCACCAACTTGAGAACATTGACAAAATACCCGGACCAGCCAATGGCCACAGCCGCACTCGCCACGCCATATTCCAGAATCAAATTCCACCCCACTAACCAGGCAATCAATTCTCCCAACGTGGCATAGGTGTAGGAATACGCGCTGCCGGCCACTGGAATCATAGAGGCAAATTCCGCATAGCAGAGCGCAGCCAGCGCGCAGACCATTCCCGAACACAAAAAGGACAGAATGATGCCGGGCCCCGCACCCGGTCGGTGGGAATTGCCGACCGTGGCCGTTCCTATTAAGACAAACACTCCGGTCCCAATAATGGCGCCAATCCCAAGCGCGACTAAATGCCACACAGTCAGATCCCGTTTTAACTTCAATTCATGGGAATCCTCGGAGCGCGGGTGGCTCAGTAAACGTTTCGTCCGAAATACTGAACGATCCATCACACGTTCAAGCATAGTGGTGGTTCGACTTTCCTTTCCAAGGTACGGTTTTTATGCCTTAAGGGGAGGACCGGTTTAGAAAAAAGAGACCTTCACTCCCTAAGCACGACCCGACTATGCTATAACTGTGCCTGATGTCAGCCCCCTGGATACGAGAAGCCCATTTGAAGCAGAAGGACTTGAATTTGAATTCGTTCTTCCTCAAGAATTAAAACTCTCAAGGTAAAAGCCCGGGTATCTTGTAAGACCCATGATTCTCTTGGAATGGCGCCATGCAGAAAATCATGCCCTCCCCGGCATGTCGGGTGAACCCAAGCCATCAGCTTTTCCTCAACATACGGGTTCTTCTACAATTCAATCTCCGGCTCCCCTCCAGTGCATGTCACGGCCGGGCAATGACGTCTATTAACGTAATCTGTTTAGTTGATTGATCTTTCATAAGATTTTCTCATGAAAACCTCCGGACCTCACGAATCGTACAACCTGGATATTCAAACCCCTGCCGGAAATCTGGCGGCGTCGGTTTCCGTACCGACTGGATTCATTCCCCTTACCGATATTCTCCCCCTCATGCGATCCCTTGGAGAACAAGCTCAACAGTTGGAAATCGACAACACCACTCAAACCGGTGACACCATTTCCTGCCAAAAAGGCTGTGCCGCCTGCTGTCGCATGATGATTCCCGTCGCCCCACCGGAGGCCTTTGCGCTCCTGTCGGTTGTCGAGGCACTCCCTTCTCCAAAAAAGGAGCGTTTGCTTGAGCGATTTCAGGCGGCTCAAGAAATCTTACGTGAGGCCGGCCTGGAGGATGGATTGCAACGATTGGCTTTTTCCGAACATCAAGGCTCCGATGAAGAACTGGAACCTCTTAATCGCGCGTACTATGCGCTTCGAATGCCCTGTCCATTTCTGGAAAACGAAATCTGCTCCATCTATGAACAGCGGCCCTCCGCCTGTCGGGAATTGCTGGTCACGTCCCCTGCGGAACTTTGCCAAGACGTGATACAGAACCCCGTCAATCTGATACCCTCCCCGTTTCGAATCGGCACGGTCCTAAGCAAACTATGGGCAGATTGTTACCAAGGCCCGATTCGCCTCATTCCCCTCCCCTTCGCCCTGGACTGGGCCAAGGCTCATGAAAGCCAAACCACCCGAACCTGGGCGGGGCCTGAACTACTGAGCCGGGCCTTAGATGCCGCCACACAATATTTACAACGCCGATCATCATAAGAGGCATTGAACTCCTTCAGTTTCCTGGACGTATTCAACGGCCTCCGTCTGTGCCGACCAGGTATCCTCCAGCGTAGGCAACAGAATGGTAAGGGCTGGTCAAGCCTCGGATGACCAGCCAGAATTTATTCCCGACCCTCCCTGGAACCCCAGGAGAAAATTTTAAAACGAACCTCCCAAGCGGGACCAGAATTTCCAGAAATTTTGGACAAGATTTCTTGCACTGGACAGGATGTCTCTTCGCATCATGTTCCTTCGCGAAATTTCATCGACTTATCCGCAAAAAATAGGGAAATTACCCCTGCAACACGGATCAAAAACTGGCATTACCTTTGCTTTTATATCTCCGAATAGTAAGCCATGACGGCTTACCTAACCTTCAAAGGAGGTGCTACTGTGAGCCAATCCAATCAAAAAGATCCCAAAAAGGGTATGCCAATCGGGAAACCGACTGCCGCTCCCAGCCCTGCTAAACCACAGCAAAATCCGCCCAAAAAGCCATTCGGCAAATAGGTATCCTGACGATCCCCACGACCTGCAACTCCCGACCTTTTACCATTGAGGAAAAGGCCCTACCTGTTCAGGTTTTGATGCGGGCGAACGACAAGAGGGGCCGGAACGTTTCGGCCCCTCTTCCTCTTCATGAAGAACGACCTTCCCGATGTCAAAGAATGCTCCAATAATCGTGACAGAAAGACTTCAACTCAACATGGCTGTATGGAAATCCACCAGTCAACGCAGCCCTCGACAGGTTAACCTTCTCCACTACACCCAGGCACTTTTTCTGCTCTGGCTGCTCATAGCCGGTTGCGCAGAACCACCTCTCTCCCAATGGAACGCAGCCACGCAAGCCCTTGAAGACGCGAGAATGTCAGAAGCCGAACAGTACGCGATTGAGAGATTCACTGAAGCAGAAACGGGGTATCAACAGGTCAAGCAAAATCTGGATCAACAGGGAGATCGGATACCGCTCTTTCGAAATTATGATCCTGCGATCACGATATTGTCAGAAGTTTTCGACGATGCGACCCAAGCCAAAATGGAAGCCATCGCCAATAAAAGAGAGAGTAAAGCGAATGCCGAGGTGGCTCTCGCCTTTGCCAAACAGCATCTTCAAGACGTTCGTGCCCTTCTGACAGAAGTGTCCACTCCCGCATCTGATCACGGGAAGCTGGACCAACTTCTCCAAGCCTTTCAGGATACCGAAAGGCTCCTCGCCGAAATCGACTCCATTATGGCCCAGGAACAATTCATCGACGTGATGATCACCTCCCATTCCGTAGAATCTTTTTCCACCCGACTTCAAGCCCGGATTATCTCTCTCAAACGGCTTCCCGCAAAGCAACAGGCCTGATGAGAGAGAACACATTGATCACTCCGCCCACCTGTTTTCAGTCGGCCTGGCGTCGGCGCTGGATCATCACGTTCATACTGGTCCTGCTTCCAGCCTTGGCGTATGCCTGGTGGGGGCACACAGGGAAGCCCGAGACCTTTCCCCCTCTGATCGAGGATCTGGACCGACAAGCCCGGGCCAACGGCGCAGAGGCCTTATTTCCTGATCGTTACCAACAATTTCATCACCAGGTGATTGAACTCCGTTCCCAATGGCGGAGGGAGGCCAATTACTGGTGGACAAACGGCGATGAAGCGACCTTCAACCAGCAGTATCAACAACTGGTGGAAGAAGGCTCTCTGCTGATCCAAGCTTCGCGCCAGAAAGTGTCAGCGCTTCACACGGAGGTCAAGGAACTCCTTCAACCCGAACAAGCTCATCTCACACGATTACGTGAACTGTCCCACCTGTTCGATCTGGAAGACGACATGTTTGCGCTTTCCCTGGCAGAGGGACTGTTACAAGAAAGTATCTTGCGATTAGAGCAGGGACAATACCGGCAGGCACGGGCAGCCGGAGAAAAGGCCCTTGAGCATCTTCGCCGCGTGGAACCCCACGTACTGGCTCAGATGAATCGCTACAGAAATGATGCCCAGATTACCCTCTGGGAACAATGGGTCACGGACACCATTCAACGATCAACCGGGACAGCCGGCACAGCGGTCATTGTGCTCAAAGCTCCCCGTCGCCTACTCGTCTACCAACGGGGCCGGATCATTGCCGACTATCCGGCACGCGTGGGGTTTTCAGGATTGGCAGATAAGCTCTACGAGGGAGACGGCGCCACGCCGGAAGGCCAGTTTCATGTGATACACAAAAAAGACGGATCGGGGACCAATTATTATAAGGCCTTATTATTAGATTACCCGACCGTTGCCCATCAAAAGCGCTTCCAGGATGCCCAAGCCAATGGCCTGGTTCCAGCGGATCGATCCATCGGCAGTCTGATTGAAATCCATGGCGAAGGACCTAATAACGAAAATACCACCAGCGGCTGTATTGCCTTGAAGAATTCAACCATGGATGACGTATTTGGTCGGACACAAGTTGGAACGCCTGTCACCATCGTCGGGGCACTGAACCAAGACAATGAGGTCGTGAACTTAGTACGCCGGATGGAAGCGCATATTCAGGAGCGAAATGAACGCTGGCACACCCTCCCCACATTTGCGGCCTCATTCACCGACATAGAATAGAATGTCATTCTTCATGACCCCCCACTCACACCTGACGCTTCTGCTGAGCCTACTCGTCCTGCTGACAACGACACTTGGGGCCTCACGCCCCCCCGCCCCCAAACGCACTACAACCGTGGTCCCGGTGGCGGCGCACCCCCAGGAAGAAAACATCCCGTTTTATCCTTCCGCTCCCCGCCTCCTCGCCACGGCGCCCAAGGGCCTGTACCTCGTGGTCGATACGGCCCAAAATCGGGTGTCCCTTCGAAAGGGCAATCGAATCCTCTACAGTGCCGTAGCCTCAACCGGCAGTGGAGCGCGGTTACAAGATCCTCGCAATCCCGGCAACGGATGGGTATTCGATACTCCGCGTGGGGTCTTTACCATTTCCAGCAAAATTAAAAACCCGGCCTGGAACAAACCCGACTGGGCCTTCATTGAAGAAGGGCAACCCATTCCAACTAAACCCAAAGACCGGATTGAAACCGGGGTGCTCGGCGACTATGCCCTCGGCTTCGGCAATGGCTATTTCATCCATGGCACGCTGTACACGCGAACGCTGGGCACCAACGTCACCCATGGCTGCATCCGACTTGGCGATGAACCGCTTGAATATGTCTTTCACCACGTGCCCCTTGGCACCACCCTGATCATCTATTGAACCCGCTCAAAGCTTCCTTCAACCCCTGGCCGCTCCAACCCCCCGGTTCCTACCTGGTGGTGACGCTTCTTTTTACCCTTGTCCTGGGAGAAGCCTGTTCTTCTCAGAGCGGGGCTCAACCGAAAACCTCTTCTCATCCCGTTGAACAAGAACTGCAAATGGCACAAACAAAATCTCTCTATGTCATCGTCGATACCGACAAAAACATCGTATTGCTCAAAGCCCGTGGCATTCCCTTGCGGACATTTCCCCTCACCCGCGCCGAGTGGATCGGAGACCCGTTCTCCCACTCAACCGTGCTTCATCTCAAGACGAAAGACCCATCGGTCTCACCCCTGCCCATTTCCCCGCCATCAGATTCTTCTCCGGACTCTCCGCCGGTAGATCCCATCACTCCGTTAACCGTCAACAATATGCCCAATCGCTATGAGCTCATCTTTCAAGAATCCGTGACTATTTTGGTACAACCGTCTCACCTTCCCTCTTTTTGGGCAAACATGGGACACCAGATAGCCGGCTGGGGGCGACGGGTCACAGCCAGAATAGGCACCTGGGGCGGGTCCCACCAATACCTGGTGCTCTCACTTGATCCTGTGGAAGCCCAGGCTCTGTATTGGGCGGCCATCCCGCCTATGACGTGTCTGGTGATTCCGGGAAACCCCACAGCCCCATAAAACCAGACCCCGGCAGTGAACAGAAAGAGGGGTAGGACCATCTGAAGGATCAACGAGGGATTACAAAACAACAAGGGAGACGGGGACCTAAAACAACAACCGGAGAACAGGAACTCCAGGCAGGCAGGACGCACTTCGATTCAAACCACTGAATATGATCAGCGCCGGGTAGGAAAATCCCCTTCGTATGGATCGACACGAAAGACGGAGAGGGTACGTTACCGGGATGCTTGAAAATCAAGCCTGTTCCAGACGAATGAATAGGCTTGAACTCGGGATGGGGACGGCTATTCTTTCAACATCACATACAATTGACCATCCTGAACTTTCATATCCTTCACCCCCTTCGAAAATTGATCCCAAAACCCGCCTGAGCCGCCAAATTCTTCCACCAGGTTGGTATTTTTGATATCTCCCCACCAGGCACTGGGAAGCGGAATTCCACCTAAACTAATCCCGCGCATCGCCACCACCGGCTTTCCATCGGCATAACTCAGCGCCAATCCAAAATTGACCTTCAACATCCTTCCACCCACAAGGGGCATCTCGTGTTTTACCGGGACCACAAGTTGGACACTCAGGAGATCATCCGACATATCAACAGCCATATGTCTGGCCATATACGAATCGGTGGCAATCAAGGCATTCACCTCCCGCTCGGTTAACTGAATCTGCCGACTCGCATCCGCTTCAGAATACGGCACCGGCTCAATGGGCAAATTTACCGTGGAGGAAGGAGGTTGGGACATAGATGAAGAAGGGGAATCGGCCGTGTGAAGCAAATGAGCCATTTTGACATTCAGGACCTGCTGTTCCGACTCACCCAATCGGGTCGGCGGAAACATCGCGGCATTCACGTACTGGTTGATCCACAATACAACGCCCAACGCCATGACCAACATCGCAAGCCCGACTACAAGGATAACCTGTTTCCCACTAAACTTTCGCCGTGAAACCACGACTTGGGTTGTCTCAGTATTCATCGCCTCTCCCTTTTCCAGGTGCCCATCCGGCATGGATACATGCATCTCATGATTATCAACGCTAGCCTCGCCTGGCTTGTTTGCAGTAAGCTTTCACTGCCTTCCCATGTATTCTACCGCAAAAATTTATTAGCGATACTGCTTGATTAAGCCCCCGGAGAACACAGGCGATGCGCTTCGGATTATTTGGGAGAAATAGGGGAATAGGTGGACAACCCCGTGCACGCATGAGTTGGAAAATGCGGCTCATCCCGCTCGTCCTATTCGCGATATACGGACTGTATTTTTACGTCTCGAACCAGGAAACAGTTCCGTTGACCGGCCGTTCCCAATTGGTGGACATGACCCATGAGCAGGAAATGGCCTTAGGGCTGCAATCGTATCAAGAAATCCTCAGCCAGTCCCAAGTCATTCCGGAAGGGCAGGTCGTGGATCTGGTCCGAACCATCGGACGCCGTCTGGCAAATGCGGCAACCGATGTGGATCCCGGATTCGACTGGGAATTTAATGTCATTGAATCTCAACAGGCCAATGCATTTGCCTTACCGGGGGGAAAAACCGCCGTGTATACCGGGCTCATTCCAGTTGCGGAAAACCAAAGCGGGTTGGCCATCGTCATGGGCCATGAAATCGCCCATGCCATCGCGCGTCATGGGGCCGAGCGCATGGCTCATCAAAAATTAGTGCAGATGGGCACCATCGCCGCCACGGTGGCCGTCGGCGATATGGATTACGACACACAGAGAATGGTCATGGGCGCATTAGGAGTGGGTGCTCAATATGGTGTGCTCCTCCCCTTTTCCCGTGACCATGAATCAGAAGCCGATTATATGGGCCTGCTGTTTGTGGCCCGTGCCTGCTTCGATCCGACCGAAGCTCCAAAACTCTGGGAGCGCATGGGAGAAATGAGTCAAGGGAAACAACCGGCCGAATTCATGTCCACCCATCCCAGCCACGGGACCCGCATCAAACAATTTCAGGAATGGATGCCCGAAGCCCTCGCCCTTCGCGAACAACATTGTGGCAACCCGCCCCCCTCCTCGTAAAAATATACTATCGAAATATTCAAAATTCTTACGCCTCACTTCTTTCTTCGGCACGACGCCTGCTCCCTGGCCCTTGGGCGGACGCTCTCATCCACCGGCAGCCCCTGTTCGAGCCCTTCGACCTGGCTCAGGGCAGGCTCCGTGAGTTGGGCGGCTCTCCCCAAGTTCGCGTCCGGCCTCTCCGATCTTCCCAGGGAGGGCGTCACGGGTTTTGGCTACTTTTGCCCGACCAAAAGTAGCTCGGCTGCCGGGCCGAAACCCGGCAACCCTCGAATATGCAAATCACACCCAGGTAATAAAAGGAGGGGGCTCAAACTTGTTGGCAATTATTCAGAAATACTTTTAGGTGAAGGAAGAACTAGGCGTTAAAAAATTGAAGAGCCTCCGCAAACCTCCGATAGTCTCGCTGGTCAATTTTTCCGCTGTCGAGGGGGAGCGACACCCGAGGCAACACGGATTGAATCAAACTTCTATACGTGGTGAACCACTGGCAAGCTTTCTGATAGGCGTCCTGCACCTCAGGGTGATCCTGCCAGGGTTTGAGGTCGAGTTGATCGTTAAAAAGTATTTCCAACCAGAACAACCGTCTGGCCCGAGGGACTTGCAGAATGGCCTCAACAGTATCCAAACCCGTATAGGCTGGTAAAATTTTAAGGCCATGAGATGAGGAAGGAGTTGAATAATTCTGCATACCAGCGAGTGTAAGCCAATAAGACCTTTCCATCAAGCTCAAACCCTGCTTCCCGTTGCAGAATGACTACGAGTTTCCTCCTTCTTTAAATCAAGTTCTGGAATAAGAAAAATGCTTGACATCGTAAGGGGTTACGTCTAATTTCCGTTGCACATGCCGCCTACAATTCCCCCATTCCAAGTATCAACGTTAAGTGACACGCTTGATCGGCTCCACTGAGCCAGGAATCATCATGTCCGCCAAGGAAGCCACAGCCAGGATTAAAATCAACAGGCTGCTTGACGGCGCAGGCTGGCGCTTCTTCGCCGATGGCAATGCCCCAGCCAACATCCGCCTTGAACCCAGCGTCACGATCAAAACGACCGATCTCGACGCGTTAGGTAACAATTTCGAAAAAACGACCAAAGGCTACATTGACTTTCTGCTCCTGGACGCCAGAAATTATCCGCTCATTGTTCTTGAGGCCAAGTCCGAAGATAAAAACCCGTTGGTTGGCAAAGAGCAGGCTCGCACATATGCCCGTTCTCAGAATTGCCGCTTCATCATCCTCTCGAATGGAAACCTGCATTACTTCTGGGATCTTGAAAGAGGCAACCCCTACCTCATCACCTCGTTCCCGACCCCGGGCTCGGTGGTTGGCTATCAAAAAATCACGCCTAACCCACAGCGCCTGATCGATGAGCAAGTTGGGGACGACTACATTGTCCTCACCCAACGCCCGACCTATGCATCCGAAGCGGCCTGGAAAAACGAACCCGAACGAACTGGTTACATACAAACCAACAAACTGCGATTCCTACGCCCTTATCAGTTGAAGGCCGTGCATGCATTACAACGGGCTGTCAAAGACGGAAAAGATCGCTTCCTTTTCGAGATGGCCACGGGCACAGGCAAAACGCTCATTGCCGCCGCCGTCATTAAGCTGTTTCTCCGGTCCGGCAATGCCCATCGCGTGCTCTTTCTCGTCGATAGACTCGAACTGGAGGACCAGGCGAAAAAGGCCTTTGTGGGGCTACTCTCCTCAGACTTCAAAACGGATATCTACAAAGAAAGCCGCGACGACTGGCGACGCGCCGAAGTGGTCGTCACCACGGTGCAGTCCTTGCTGTTCAACAACAAATATCAGAGGCTCTTCTCTCCAACCGACTTCGATTTAGTGATCTCCGACGAAGCGCACCGCTCGATTGGCGGGAATGCCCGCGCCGTGTTCGACTATTTCATTGGCTACAAACTTGGCCTGACCGCCACACCCCGTGACTACCTGAAGCGGTTCGACCAGAGCAGCCCAACCACGCGGGATCCGCGTGAGGCAGAGCGACGTTTGCTGCTGGATACCTACCGGACCTTCGGGTGCGAAAATAGCCAGCCCACCTTTCGCTACTCCTTGCTAGATGGGGTGAAGGAGGGTTTCCTGATCAATCCCATCGTGGTGGATGCGCGGACGGTCGTCACAACCGAGCTGCTTTCCAAAGAGGGATTCGTGGTTTCCATGAACGACGATACAGGGGAGGATCAGCAGGAAGCCTTTAAGCAACGTGAGTTCGAGAAACAGTTCTTTTCCAAGTCCACCAACCAACTCTTTTGCAAGACCTTCCTAGATAATGCCCTTCGCGATCCGGTCAGCGGTGAAATCGGCAAGTCCATCATTTTTGCTGTCAGTCAGAATCACGCGGCCAAACTGGCGCAGATTTTCAATGAGATCGCCGACCGCATGTTTCCGGGCATGTATCAGTCGGACTTCGCCGTCCAGGTGACGTCGCAGATACCGGATGCCCAACAGTTCACGATCAACTTCACCAACAATAACTTGCTCGGTTCGGCCAACGTTCTACCCAGCTACAAAACCAGCAAAGCCAGAGTCTGCGTGACAGTCGGCATGATGACAACCGGATATGACTGCCCGGACATTCTCAACCTCGGCCTGTTTCGGCCTATCTTTTCTCCCACGGATTTCATCCAAATTAAAGGGCGTGGCACCCGTAAGCATAACTTCCTGGAGCAGCTTTTCGACGACACCATCAAAGAAGGAGTTAAGGAACCAAATAAGACGTCGTATAAGCTCTTCGACTTCTTCGCTAATTGCGAATACTTTGAGGAGGAATACAACTACGATGAAGTCATAAAGCTGCCCAAACCTACTCGTGGAAGAAGTGATGGTGAAGGAGAGGGAACTGACCCGGTCGTGGTGGGAGGCACCTACGAGCACCTGGGGCAAGACATCCTCTCCACCATTAAAGAAGAGAAAATCAATGAATACGGCATGAGAATCGACCGCATGTTCTTTGAGAGGTTTGGAGACTCTATGCGCGAGAACGAAAACATTGCGCAAGCCGTCGAGGCTGGACAATGGGATAGAGTCATCGACTACGTCAACCGGGAGGTCTTCGATAAACCCGAGGAATACTACAACCTCGACAAGCTGCGCAAAGCTGCCGCAGTGGATCGCCGCCTCACGCTGCGCGAGATTCTGGAAAAAATATTTGGCCTCATCCCACGGTTCAAATCCAAGGACGAACTTTTGGAAGAGGAATTCGCCAAGTTCGTCGCCGACCACAAGCCGGACAAAGCCGAAGCCATTTCAGCCATCAAAAACTATTTCAAAGCCTATGTCAGTAGCAACCAGATTCGCTCCATTATTGAAAATCGACATTTCACGGACCTGGCCACCAATGCGGTCTTCTCCACACGCGACTATAAGGCGGTGCCGGAGAAATATCGCGCCCTCATTCCCGAGTACATCAAGGATTACGTCTCCTTGACCCAGTTCGTCGCCTGAAAGAAAATAGGAAAATGAGCAAATCCAAGAAAACAAGCATTGATGTCCTCGGAACGACCATCACTGTCCTTTCGCGCAAGGATGCGGACTATATTTCCTTGACGGATATGTTGAAGGCGAAAGACGGCGAATTTTTCATCTCGGACTGGCTAAGAAATCGCAACACCGTTGAGTTTCTCGGTATCTGGGAACGCGTCCACAACCCCGACTTTAATTATGGCGAATTCGCCATAATTAAAAGCCAAGCAGGTCTGAACAGCTACAAAATCAGTGTCAAGGAATGGGTCGCCAAGACCAACGCCGTCGGCCTTCGAGCCACGGCCGGAAGATACGGTGGGACCTTTGCACACAAGGACATTGCCTTTGAATTCGGCATGTGGATCAGTCCGGAATTCAAGATCTACCTTATCAAGGAGTTCCAGAGGCTCAAGGAAGAGGAGAGCAATCGGCTCAAGCTGGAGTGGAATCTGCAACGGACCCTCTCGAAGATCAACTATCGCATCCATACGGATGCCATCAAGGAAACCCTGCTCCCGGCCATCGTCACGAGTAAGCAGACATCTCTTGTCTATGCCAATGAGGCCGATCTGCTCAACGTCGCACTATTCGGGAAAACAGCAAAGGAATGGCGCACACGGCATTCGAATACCCAGGGCAATATTCGTGACCAGGCCACATTGGAGCAGTTGGTCGTTCTGACCAATCTGGAAAGCCTCAACGCAGTCCTTATCCGCCAAAGGCTTCCCCAATCCGAGCGCCTCGTCAAATTAAACCAGATTGCGATCACCCAAATGGGGTCATTGCTCTCCAGTCCCGCAATGAAAAATATGAAATAATGTTAGACACCGACACCAAACGCCGAATCGATACCGCCCGCGACATTCTCGTGGGCAAAGTGCCAGACCCCAAAAGCCAGGTCGAGCAGATCACCATCGCGCTCATCTATAAATTCATGGACGACATGGATGCCGAGAGCGAAGAGTTCGGGGGAAAGCGCAAGTTCTTCGCCAGAGAGTTTGCGCGCTACGGTTGGGCCAAACTCATGCGCTCCGGCCTAGGCGGGCACGAAATCTTGACCCTTTACGCTGAGGCCATCGCCAAGATGCCGGAGAACCCCGGCATTCCGACTCTATTTCGCGACATCTTCAAGAACGCCTACCTGCCCTATCGTGACCCGGAAACCCTGCGTGCCTTTCTTAAGATCATCGATGAGTTCGCCTACGACCACTCCGAGCGCTTAGGGGACGCCTATGAGTATTTGCTTTCTGTCCTCGGCTCCCAGGGAGATGCCGGACAGTTCCGCACGCCGAGGCACATCATCGACTTCATCGTCGCCATCCTCGATCCGAAGAAGACCGAGACGGTGCTCGATCCAGCCTGCGGCACCGCTGGATTTCTCATCTCGTCCTACAAGCACATCCTCAAAGCAAACAGCTCACCGGAAGGTATCGAACCGAACGGGAGCAAGATAAGCGGGGAAGAAGCACTCCATACTTCCAAAATTCCCCCCGCCAAGGGCGACCTGCTGACCCCGGATGAAAAGGGTCGCCTGGCCACCAACTTTAAGGGGTACGACATCTCACCAGATATGGTGCGCCTGTCCCTGGTGAATCTCTACCTGCACGGCTTCACCGACCCACACATCGTCGAATACGACACGCTCACCAGCCAGGACCGATGGAACGAGTATGCCGACGTCATTCTCGCCAACCCGCCCTTCATGTCACCAAAAGGAGGCATCAAGCCGCACAACCGTTTTTCGGTGCAATCCAAGCGAAGCGAAGTGCTATTCGTGGACTACATGGCGGAGCACCTCACGCCCACTGGCCGTGCTGGCATCATTGTGCCCGAGGGTATCATTTTCCAGAGCCAAAATGCCTATACCCAACTACGCAAGATGCTGGTCGAGGAATACCTGGTTGCCGTCATCTCACTTCCAGCAGGAGTCTTCAATCCTTACTCTGGTGTGAAGACCTCGATCCTCATCCTCGACAAGTCCCTGGCAAAGAAGACAAACACCATCGCCTTCTTCAAAATCGAGAACGATGGCTTTGGGCTTGGCGCCCAGCGGCGTCGCTTTGATAAAGACGACTTACCACAAGCCCTAGTGGAACTCAATGAATACTTGCGTCGCTTGCGGGAACAAGGCCTGGTTGAAAACTTTCAAACTACCCTTGGCTTGATCGTTGGGAAGGAAAAGATCGCCGAAAACGGCGACTACAACCTGAGTGGGGAGCGGTATCGAGAGAGGGGGGTCTTGAATCAAAAGTGGCCACAGGTGGAACTCGGCACCATCTGCAAACCGGAATACGGATTCACGGCGAGCGCCGAGGAAAAAGGTGATGCACGGTTTGTGAGGATCACTGACATCGCTCCAGATGGGCGAATCAGGAAAGACGAACCCAAGTTCATCAAGCTTACTCAGGATTCCGAGCCGTATCTGTTAAAAAAAGGCGACCTCCTCGTTGCGAGAACTGGTGCCACCTTCGGCAAAACGATGCTGTTCGACGAAGAATATCCGGCAGTCTTCGCGTCCTACCTGATTCGCCTCAGATTTCCACAGGATAGCCTTTTGCCTGATTTCTACTGGTCGTTCGCTCAATCAGAAAAGTATTGGGAACAGGCGCGAAACCTTACGACCGGCGGCGGACAGCCACAGTTCAACGGCAACGCGCTCACTCAAATTAAAATCCCCCTGCCGCCGCTGGAGGTGCAGAAGGAGATCGTGGCGGAGATCGAGGGCTACCAGAAAGTCATCGACGGCGCCCGCGCCGTCCTCGACAACTACCGCCCCCACATCCCCATCCACCCCGACTGGCCGATGGTTAATCTTGGTGAGCACTTCTCAACCTCAAGTGGTGGCACCCCATCGACGGAGGAACCAATTTATTGGATAGGTGAGATTCCGTGGGTCTCACCGAAGGACATGAAATCAGATGTTATTGTCGATACCGCAGACCACATCTCGGAGAAGGCGATAGCCGGAAGTTCCACGAAGTTGTTTCCTGCCAAAACAGTTGTTTGCGTGGTGCGATCAGGCATACTCAAACACTCATTCCCTGTGGCCATCCTTTCGCGGCCTATGTGCATCAATCAGGATTTGATCGCGTTCCTACCAAAAGACAGGGCAATGAGCCCAGATTTTTTGTTTTATGTGCTCAAAACAAAATCTGCTTCCATCCTCGCAGAAGGCATTAAGCCGGGCGTTACGGTTCAAAGTTTCTCCAACGGCTTCTTTAAAGAATACAAAATCCCCCTCCCACCCTTCGCCACACAACAAGCCATCGTGGCCGAGATCGAAGCAGAGCAAGCACTGGTCGCCGCCAACCGCCAACTGATCGAACGCTTCGAGCAAAAGATCCAAGCCACCCTCGCCCGCATCTGGGGGGAAGAACCAGCTACCTCATCGGAGGAATAGGATTGTGAAGGGTCATCGAGGAAACCCAGGGCTTAAAGGACGATTGGTTGATAAGAGTGTAGAGGCATACATCCACGCCTTAGAAACCATCAACAGGCTTTCCATCAAATACCGGCTCGAAACGTTCTGTTACTTGATCTGCAATGCTTGGGAATTGTTACTCAAAGCAAAGATATTGGAGGACACAGGGAAGCAAAACTCTATCTATTACAAAAAGAAACGAGGACTTCCGAAACGTTCGCTTTCTTTGCGAGACTGTCTGGAAAAGATCATCCCCGAGCAAGAAATCCCTGAGCGGAGAAATATTGAACGCATTGCTGACCTGCGAGATGAAACGGTTCACCTTGTGTTCAGCCAGATTCCGCGCGAAGTGCTCTGTCTTTTCCAGGCAAGCGTAATCAACTACCACAACCGCCTGAATGGCTGGTTCGAAGTTTCGCTTTCCGATCGAGTGCCGGTAGGAATGATGAGCCTGGTTTACGATCTTTGCCCGGAGCAAAGCGACCTGACCGACAAACGACTTCGTCGAGAGTTAGGCCGGGATACCGCAGAATTTCTCACCCGCTACTGCTCGCAAATCAAACATGAATTCGACTCCCTCCAACGGCCTTCACAATTTTCAATCGGTATCGAATATCGCCTAGTACTGACAAAAAATCAAAATGATGCAGATATTGTGCTTTCGACGGGAACGGAAAGCGGTGATTCCGTCAGGATTATTGAAGTCCCCAAAGACCCCAGCAAGTCCCACCCGTTCCGGCAAAAAGAAATAATTGAACAGATGAAAACAAGGGTTCCAGGATTGCAGATCAATCAACACGGCATCCAATGCGTAAGTAAAGTGTATGGCATCAAAAAACGTTCGGAATATTTTTACAAAGGAAAAATTAAGGGATCTCCGACCCAATATAGCCCAGCTTTTATTGACTGGTTGGTACATCAATACAGCAAAGACAAGGCCTTCTTCACCAAAGCCAAGGCAAAAGCGAAAGGATAATCTATGGAAGGAGCCTCCGAACTCGGAAACTACCTACCGCTCTCCTCCAAGACCCCAAAGGAGCAGGAGTATATCGCCTTCCTGTGGGATGTTTCCGAGACGAACAAAATCCCCTGAAAGGCACCAATTTTGGTAATCCTTTTATCAGCACTTTCTGTAAAAAATTGACAGCGAATCCCATTAGATTTCTTTGCTCACGGTTCGTCACTTGTTGCCTTCCGTCTTTCGAGTGATGATTTGAACAAGCTTGAGTAACACCGTTAGGATCAGCTGAATGGTAAGCGATTGAGGCACGCAGGCCTGGGCGCCTATGGCATCATGAAGATGAAGATGGACCTCGCCGAACTTTAAATGCTTCACCTGGATACAGATCATTCGTCATGGACTCAGGATGACAACTTGGGGAAGGGCGAACTGAGACAGCAGGTGTTGCCCTAAAGCCTGAAATGATTAATTCCAATTTTTGTAGATGATGACTTCCTTGAAGATTCCCGCACCAATGCTTAAGATATGGGCGTTCCCATCGCACGGTTTCATGTATCCGTTCTTCCTCGTCATTCTCCCGGACTGTCCTGACGACCACTGTAACCCGCAAACTGAATTTGTTCCCTGCATATGAAGAAAGATCTCTCAGGGCAACTGGTGTTCTCGCCGAGCGACCTTATTCGCTATCTGGGCTCACCGTTTGCATCATGGATGGACCGATATTTTTTGGAAAACCCCGGCGCCGTTGCGCCTGATGAGGATACCGAGGATGGACAACTGATTGCACAGACCGGCGCGCAGCACGAGCGCGAGGTGCTCGATGAGTTCAAATCATCCGGTGCCAACGTGGTCGAGATTTCAAAGTCCGATCCGGTCATTGCCCGAACAACAACCCTCTCCGCAATCAGCTCAAAAGTCCCCATTATCTATCAGGCGTTTTTGGAGCATGAGCCGTTCGCCGGGTTTGCGGACTTTCTTCTGCTCGAGGAATCGGGACAGTATCAGGTGTGGGACACGAAGCTGGCCCGCTCGCCTAAGCCGTATTATGCGATTCAGCTGTGTTGCTATTCGGACTTGCTCGCCGCCGTCACCGACGCTCCAATGCCCGAACAGTTCGGACTCATCCTCGGCACTCAGGAACGAGTTCAGTTTCGCATCGAGGACTTCATTCATTACTACCGTCGCATCACGGCGAATTTCCTGACCATGCAGAACGGTTTCACCGGGAACATCACGGATCGCCCTGAACCCCTTCCCCGAGCCGATCACGGCCGGTGGACTTCCCATGCCGAAAAATTTTTCCACGACACGGACCACCTTGTGCAGGTGGCGGGAATCACCGTGGGCCAGATCAAGAAGCTGAAGAAGGGTGGGATCGCCACAGTCGCCGATCTTTCTGAGGCCTCAGGCACGTCCATTCGCAAACTGGCTGCCGACTCACTGGAAAAACTCGTGGCTCAGGCGCGTCTGCAGTGCCAGACCCGGGCCGACCGCATAGGAAATCCCGATGCCCCGCCCCGCTACGAAGTACTGTCTTCCATTGGGGCGAATGGCGAACCCGTGGGCCTCGCCGCTCTTCCGCCCGATCATCCGACGGATGTCTTCTTCGACATGGAGGGATACCCGCTGGTTGCCGGTGGATTGGAATACCTGTTTGGAATCTGCACCCGGAGCGAACAGTCGGATTCTTTTGAGTTCATGGACTGGTGGGCACACACACGTGAGGAAGAACAGCTCGCTTTCGAAGGCTTCGTGGACTGGGTCTTTAATCGATGGCAGCACAACCCCGGCATGCACATCTACCATTACGCCCCCTACGAAGTCAGCGCAGTTCGGCGGTTGAGCACACGCCACGATACCCGGCAGGACGAGGTGGACGCGCTGCTCCGGAACGAGGTGTTTGTTGATCTCTTTCAAATCGTCCGTCACGGCCTGCGCCTCGGCGAGAACAGCTACTCACTCAAAACCGTCGAACGCCTCTACCGACCGAAACGCGCCACCGAGGTGGCCACCGCGGCTGACTCGATCGTTCAATACGCCAGGTGGATCGAAAGCCAACAGCCGGATGATTGGAATCACAGCCCCATCCTGAAAGATATCCGCGACTACAATCAGGACGATTGCACATCCACGGCAGAGTTGCTGCAGTGGTTACGAAAAGTGATCGTCGAACATCAGATCACTGCGGTGAACCAAAATCCCGACCCGGCTCCTTCGGCCCCAAAAGAATTGCCCCCGGAGGTCGTGGCGCGATTGGAGACCGCTGCACAGCTTCGCACGCAAGGAGATGCTATTTCCCTGATTCTTGCCGATGTGATCGACTTTCATCGCCGGGAAGAAAAGCCCATGTGGTGGCGCATGTTTGACCGCGCCACCGCGACCCCTGAAGAACTCCGCGACGACCAGGCCTGCATCGAGGGGATTCGCGCCGTTGGGCCTCCCGTGCCCGAAAAACTTTCACTTGTACAAGAATATCGTTTCGACCCCTCTCAGGAATGCAAATTGTCTGCGGGGGATAAATCCAAAGTGATGTTCACCCATAACCTGAATGCGAAATTCACACTCGTGGAGTTGGATGTGTCCATCGGAAGACTGGCTCTCAAAATCGGCAAGAAGGGTCTAACCGAGAAATGCGCAGGTATATTCCCTCAGCAGGGGTCACTGCTTCCCGACGAACATGTGTCGCCAACGGCCATTCAGCTTGCGCTGACAGAAGTGGTAGGCAGGCACCTATTGGGAAACCTCGATGCCTCGGTGTCCGCCCTCTTGAACCGAGTGCCACCCGCAACACCTCTGCAACATGCGGACGAAACGCCAACGGATGCGGCCAGCCGGATCGCCGGCTCAATGGCCGGTGGATGCTTAGTCATTCAGGGACCTCCCGGCACGGGAAAAACATTCACAGCTTCACAGGTCATCACCAGATTGCTCGCTTCCGGCAAGAAAGTCGGCGTCGCATCCAACAGCCACAAGGCCGTGATCAATCTTCTCACTGCCTGCGGGGACGCTGTTAAAGGGAGTGGTTCCCAGCTCCACGGACTTAAAGTTGGTGGTGACCCCGATGATCCCTTGTTTAACTGTAACCCCGGCGTGCAATACCTCAAAGACACCGGCACCGCGCACCAGACTTACACCCGTGGCGTGGTCGGCGGAACGGCTTGGCTTTTTACCAGGCCTGAGTGGGAAGGCACACTTGATTTCCTGTTCATTGATGAAGCCGGGCAGGTGGCCCTAGCCAACGCCATGGCGATGGCTCGATGCGCGAAGAACCTTGTGCTTCTAGGTGATCAGATGCAACTCGAACAACCCGTGCAAGGCTCCCATCCCGGCGATGCGGGACTTTCCGTCCTCCAGTATGCGCTCAAGGACATGGAGGTCAGCCAACCCGACTATCCCGTCATGCATGCCGTGGTACCTCCCGACTACGGGCTTTTCCTCGGGGAGTCCCGCCGGATGCATCCGGCCGTCTGCCGTTTCATCTCGGAAAGCATATATGAGGGCCGCCTTGGGTCCCATCCGGATTGCGCCCGGCAGCGGATCAGTGTCCCACCAGGTGCCAACAGCCTCATCACCTGCGAAAGCGGAATCCTCTTCTGTGGGGTGGAGCATGATGGCAACATCCAACAGAGCGATGAAGAGGTTGAACGGGTCACGTCCATGTACCATGAACTCCATGGACGTCTTTACACCGACAAGGATGGCATCACCAAACCATTAGACTTGGATCACTTTCTTTTCATCGCCCCCTACAACGCTCAAGTCCGCGCGCTTCAGGCCGTGCTACCCGACGGCGCACGCGTCGGAAGCGTTGACAAATTTCAAGGGCAGGAAGCTCCCGTCTGCATTCTTTCCCTCTGCTCCAGTTACGGTGAATACGGTTCACGCGGACTGGCCTTCATTCTCGACCGCAACCGGGTGAATGTGGCCATCTCCCGGGCTCAATGTCTTGCCGTGGTCATTGCTGATCCCCGCATCGCCGGCACTCCTCCCGGTTCCCTGGAGGAGATGAAACTCATCAATTTGTTTTGCAAATTGACCATGTATTCACCTCCATGTGCAATATGATCGCTCCGTCACCTAGCGAGGCCCATAAGGGAGTTCCCCCATTTCTGATGTAAGCGTTTGAGACCCGTCGCAGATTGCGCGAGGGCTATACCCTTTCCGGAAGCCTACATACCGCTGGAAGACTGGAATCCTAAATTCTGGATAAGCTTTAACCCTGCCACACGGTTCCCACGATCAGAACCGGCTAGGATTTAAAAGCGTTGGACTTTCCAGACGACATGAATGGTTTCAAGGAAGGTGATGAGGTATCCGGCCGGATCCAAAGACGCCGGTTGGTTCACAGCGGTGCGCTGATGGGCGTGATGGTAGCTATGTAGCCCTTCACCCAAAAAGAGAAGCGTGACTCCCCAATGCATATTTCGCGATTCATCCCGGCTCCCTTCCGTTTTCCCACCGAACATATGACCAAAAGAATTAACCATCCAGGTAAATTGGTGCATGAGGAAAATTCTCAAACACCCGGCCCAGAAGAAAGCCCGAACCGCTTCATCCGAACCTCCCATGGCATACCCAAGCATGGCCGGCACCAAAAACGACGTGGCACAGATCGGCCAATACCACCGGCTGCATCTTCGACTGATCGGATCACTAATCGTATCTTTCGCATAGAGACGGGTATCGGTTGGCCATTCCACAAACATCCATAATAGATGAGCATGCGCGAAACGCTTGAACCCGGAGGTGATCTTATTTTGCCGACTCCAATACGGACTATGAATATCCAATGGCTGATCAGAAAAACGATGATGCCGCCGGTGGTCAGCCACCCATCGATCAATAGGACCTTGCATCGCCCAGGTGCTCAAAATACCCAATAGCCATCGAACCCAAGGACTCGTTTCGAAGGCATGATGAGAGAAATATCGATGCAACCCCACGCTCACCCCGATAAGGTTGAACAGGAAAAACAACAGGAAGAGAAAAACCGTGGAGGAAGTGGGAGCAGAGAAACCAGAAGACAGGAGCCCGATAAGCGTGCCAATAAAAGGGATTCCAATCGACACCCCATTCACGATAGCATTGCGCCTCATGGCCTTTGAATCTGTCATAATGCCCACTTCACTCAATTCCACCCTCATCAGAAACTCCTACCTTCCTCACAAAACAGGTGTCTGTGTCTCTCATTCACCTTGAAAAAATTTGATCCAACATTACAAGAAAGCCATTTGCGTTTTGACGTCAAAAGGAGAAAACCAACCGGAACATGCACCAGCCTTTTACCCCAAGACAATGGGTTGGGGAGTGTAAGGAAATTTTAACTGAACGAGGGCGTCTGACAAGGGGGCATGAGCCTAAAAAGGATATGACCCACAGGAATGGCTCATTCGAAACAACAAGTGAACGGTGGTATTAAACAACCGGAGGCTCTGGCACCTGAATGGTAACCTTGCCGGAAAAGATGCTGTGGGTGTCCGACTTCCTGGAGAAGCATGTCGATGCGAGGCACGACCATGTCTTCCTAAAAAACCTTCCCATTCGTTTCCACGATAAATGAATCCTGAGAAACATCCTCCTTGAGAATGCCCAGTGAAGCCGATTATGGTGGGCAAACATTTTGCCGATACCTTACCTAATTTCTGGTGAAAGGAAGTCGTGCCCAATACCTTAGCCCACATCGGCGTGCAAGGCCTTCTGAATCAGGCGGTCAAACCCGGAATCGATCCCAAACTGGTCTGCATGGGTTGTTTGCTTCCGGACATCCCCTGGATTTTCCAAAGAGTCTTGATGGGATTCCTGCCGGGAAGCGATCCCTACACCATTCGCCTGTATTGTATCGCCCAGGCCTCTTTATTCGTCACGTTGGTCTTATGCGGGGCCTTGGCCTTTCTTACGCGTACACCACGAGCCGTGTTCCTGATTCTCGGGGTCAACGTTCTCCTACATCTCGTGCTTGATGCGCTTCAAACCAAATGGGCCAATGGCGTCCATCTCTTTGCTCCACTGTCATGGGACTTATGGAATGTGGGGTTATTTTGGCCGGAAAGTCTTCCAACCTATATCATGACCGCGGGTGGCTTATTTTATATCGGATGGCAATGGCGAAAGGGGATCTCACAGCCTCTCCCAATTTCGCTTCTGTCTCCGTTCAAATTGGCGATATCGGCGTCGTTACTCATACTCTATTTCGCACTGCCCTTTGTCCTGTTAGAAGGACCGCGAAACGCCAATAACCATTTCGTCCGAACACTTGAGGAAACGGAGAATCGCCCAGGACATCTTCTGGAACTGGATCGGTCATTCTATCTGAAAACCCCCTCAGAAGATTTGATTGGCCTATTCAATGGTGAACAAATCGGCACCACGCAACAGATTCTGGATCACTCCGCTACCGTCTCGGTTCGTGGGCGGTTTGTCACACCCACCAAACTGGACGTTCTTGAATTTCATGAACATTCCAGTTGGTTCCGTGATACGGGTAGTTACCTGGGTATCCTTCTCCTGTTTGGCATGTGGGTGGGGGCATTCCTGAAACAAGGCATGTTCCCCTATTCACACAAATTCAAAAAATTTTCAAACACGTAACAAACCGTAGATACCCAAACCATCCAGGAGGGATACCGCTAAGTAGGAAGGCGAGAAAGGTCATCCAACTGCCAGCCAAACGGGGATATTCTCCCAAGCCAGGCCGGATTTCGGTCGAAGTTTTGAAACCAGCCATAATTTTTTAAGACCCGCTTCACTAATTTCCATTTTTCACCCGCCGAATCACCCCATCACTTCTCTGAGTTTAAACCTCCGAACTAGTTTTCCCTCTACTGGATTTATTTCCACGACTGGGGTAAATTTCTTTTTCCCATGGATTTATTCATCATCGCCGGATTTTTTCATCCCGGCTTCATCGTTTTTCTAAATTCATCTTTTTCTATCCGAGTTTCCCAAAGGGTTACAACCATAAGTCATACCATTAGGAAATTCGAGAGAAAAAGTACGTGAATCGCACATTCCAGAACAAAAAAATAGTCCCGGCATGGACACGATCCGTTTTGGCCGGCAGCGTTTTGATCGCTCTCATAGGAACCCTCTTACCCGAGACGTTCGCACAAGAGAACAGACCCAATGTCGGCAGGGACAATCACGACCGCAGACCCGGTGCTAACAGGGACAATCCCGAGACCAGACCCGATCATGGCTGGAACAATCTCGAGATCAGAGCCATTGATGGCAGGAACAATAATGTGCAGAACCCCGACTGGGGAAGCGCCAATAGCCAATTGCTTCGGCAGGTTAAACCGGATTACGAAAATGGTAGCTGGACACCTGCCGGCTCCAACCGGCCAAATGTCCGTGACATTTCCAATACGGTGGCCGCCCAAGACAAAGCGATCTACAACGAAAAATCGGCCTCGGACTTTATCTGGCAATGGGGACAATTCATCGACCACGATATCGACCTGACCGAGGGGGCAGACCCCCTCGAACCCTTCCATATTCAAATCCCGACAGGCGATCCTCACTTCGATCCACAATCAACCGGAACACAGCACATGTCGCTGAACCGGTCCACCTATGATCCGGCTACCGGGACGGATTCCCGGAATCCACGGCAGCAAATGAACCAAATCACAGCGTTCATCGACGCATCGATGGTGTATGGCTCCGACCCGGTACGCGCCGCGGCCCTTAGAGCCACTGACGGAACAGGCCGGCTGAAAACCAGCCCGGGCAATTTGCTGCCGTTCAATACCATCGGCCTGCCTAACCAGGGCGGTCCCGCTCCCACGCTATTTGTGGCGGGAGATGTGCGAGCCAATGAGCAAGTGGGGCTGACGGCCATGCATACGTTGTTCATGCGGGAACATAATCGCCTGGCCGACCTCATGCATGCCAATTCCCCCCGATTAAGCGAGGATGCCATTTACGAAGCCGCGAGGATCTGGGTCGGGGCGTTGATCCAGGTCATCACCTATAAGGAATTTCTCCCCGTACTCCTCGGACCCAATGCCCTGAGGCCCTACACCGGGTACAAGCGTGGGGTCAATCCCGATATTGGCAATGAGTTCAGTACGGCTGCCTATCGTGTGGGCCATACCCTGCTCTCACCGGTATTACTCCGACTGGGTAAAGATGGAAAGTCGATTCGGGAAGGCCATTTACCGCTGCGAGAGGCATTTTTTGCTCCAGGGCGTCTCATCAATGAAGGAGGGATTGACCCGTTACTTCGAGGGCTCGCGAACAATCGCGCGCAAAAGGTCGACAACTATATCATCGACGACGTAAGGGGTTTCCTCTTCGGCCTCCCTGGAGGAGGAGGATTCGACCTGGTCTCACTCAATCTTCAACGGGGACGGGACCACGGACTGGCGAGCTACAATGATGCCCGGTTGGCCTTGGGCCTCTCACCTGCCGTGTCCTTTGACGACATCACCAAGAATCGTGAAGTACAAGAACGTCTGGAAGCTGCATATGGAAGCGTCGAACTTGTGGATTTATGGATGGGCGGGGTGTCTGAAGATCATCGCCCTGGCACGTTAGTGGGGAATTTATTTTATACGATTCTGGTGGATCAGTTCGAACGGTTGCGGGACGGAGACCGGTTTTTTTATCTCAATGGGTTCCCTACTTTTGAAATTAAAAAATTGGAAGAGACCACCCTAGCCGACATCATCAGGCGGAATACTTCCATCGACCGGGAGATTCAAGATAACGTGTTTCTCGTCTCGCAAAAAGACAATCGTCAGAGAAGACGCTAAGCCCTTTCCTCAAGACCACGATCTAGATTTTGAATCAACCCTGGCAGGAAGCTCAAATGGGCAGCACCCGGGTTTTCTGCTATTCATTTTGGGGGTGTTTCAGATTGCCTTTTGTCATCATCCACCTTTTCGGTTCCCGCGCAGGTGGGTAGATTTTTGATCAGACCACTACTTCTCTTTCACGATATCGGAAGAGGGCACATCAATGGTGAGTTTGACAGGAAAGAGTGTGTGGGAGTCTGAGCGGTGCCGGACTTCCTGTAAAAGCGTGTCGATGCGTGGCTCGACCATGCCTTCATAGGATACCTTCCCATTCGTTTCCACGATGACGGGTTTGGAAAAATCCACCAGGTCCTGATTTAGAAACAGGGTATAGCGGCGAATCCGATTGGTACTCACCTCAAATTTGTTGGAATCTGTGACTTGGGCGTGCAATTTGGCGTATACCCCTCCCGTGATAAATTCATCCCGGCTGTCAATCAGGTTTTCCGTAAAGGCGGCAATCTGATCCGTCATATCGATACGCACCCACGAGAAGGGCGTCAGATGGGTGGCATCCCGAACCAATGAAATGGTCCGTGGCAATGGCTTTCGTTGTTGACTATCGAACCAGGTGATCAATTCCGGCAGGGCTTGCTTGGGAAAGAAATGCCCTCCCGCATGGGGATGCGTCCAGGTATGCTCCTGGTACTGATAAGAAATGCCGCGACGCTCCATCTCTTTGACCAAGTCGCGACTCAACTGCACGGGCATGACCCTATCCGCCGCACCGTGAATCACATAGACGGGCGTGTGGACCAGGTTTTCGACGAAGGGAAACAGCACATCATCAATACCGCTAGCCATCGGCGCAATACCCGCAAAGCGATCCGCATAATGCATCCCGATAATCCAGGTTCCAATCCCACCATTGGACATGCCGGTGAGAAAGATCCGATCGGGATCGATATGGTATTGCGTTTGAACCTCAGCTAAGACCGTTAACGCCAGATTCTCCCCGAATCGGGTCCACCATGACCCCATGGTTACCGACGGACAAGCCAGAATGTATTTTTCACCCAGACGTGGAATCCAGCGATCCAGATAAGCTTCCCCCGTAAACCCTGCCCCATGCAAACAGAGAATGAGGGCCATAGGCTTCTCGGGTGAATAGGAAGGAGGAACATACAAGGCATACTCAGCATCCTCACCTCTCACTCGTATTGGTCGTCTGGGTTGGGCACCAACCGGTTGAGTCTCATATTGGCGGGGCTGCTGAAGAATTTTTGAAATGGATTCAACCGTGGCGTCGGGGCGCTGTTGAATGTCAGCCAACAACTCTTTGGCTCTATCCGGAGCGGCCTCCACATATTTTTGCACCAATGAGGACAGACTCCGATCAGAAGGCTGTGCGCTCTGGTTTCCTGCTGTTTCCGGAAATGGATGAGCCCAACTCTGTAGAGCCCCCAGGCTCAGTACCAGACATGAGAGAAGGACAATAATTTTTTTACCGTGCATCATGAATATCACTCTTACAATTATGATTATGAAAGCGTTCGGATCATTGAGCGTTCTCTATGTATCCTCTCATATTCCAACAGGCATTCCTATAGGCTCATGGAAGTGAAGGCAACTGGAAGACGAGAAGAACTGACCGCTTAACATTATGGCGCATCCAAGTTTTCCGTGGATAATCCGCTAGGCTACTGATCTTTTTGGGAATTGAATCGGCTTTGAATTCCTCTCCTTTGTAAGGAGAGGCAAGGTGAGGTAGAGTCCTGGTACCATCAGGAAGCCACGATGGTATCAGCCATTCCGTGCGGTGAAGAGGCTACCTCCCCTCCGCCCCTCCTTACAAAGGAGGGGGCTCGAGGAGGATCAACTCTACTTTTTACCCATGCGAATGTCTGAAGGACCAACACAATAGAGCCCCTCCAAATATTTTCAGACGTTTTCGAGGACAATATTGCATCAACTAGAATAATTGGCATGTACAAGCGTTTCCGGGTTTCGGCCGAGCAGCCGAGGTTTTGCCTGCTGCGTCCCGAAGAGCGCGACCTAACGTCTGGTTCGTCTCGAAGAGCGGATCCTTTGTGTGGAGGCAAAGGTCCCCAAAACCGATGAGACGCCCCACCGGGGCTTCGCTACAAAGACCAACCTGAACACAACCAGGATTTCATCTTGTTGGGACGTTCCGGTGGAACGTCTTCGTCATTGGACAACATGATGGCAGAACGGTAGGGCGGGCAACGCCCGCCTCATAGGCTTCAGAGTTCCTGAGGCCAGAGAAGACAGAGGTCAGCGTGAAGAACATGGAGAGGCCACCACTCGAAACCCGAGGTAGTCATACCTGCGACACGGGAAGTACCAGTTGCGGTAGGCACAGTGCACTATGTGTTCATTGTTGTTCCACGACCCGCCACACAGCACACGGGATTGATTTCTTTCGGCCGTGAGATCTTCCCGTGTGGACCATATTTTTTGATCAGAAGGGTATGGCTCCATCATAAATAAACTCCTTGTCCATTCCCACACATTGCCGCTCATATCTTCGAGGCCATAAGGACTGATTCCTTGTGGGAAACAGCCAACCCCGGTCGTCGCGTTGAGGTAGGTCTCACGATAATTCGCTCTATTGGGATCAGCCTTGTTACCCCAGGGGTACATTCGGTCATCCTGTTCGCCTCGTGCAGCCTTCTCCCATTCTGGTTCGTTAGGTAGAACAATCGCCCAAGGCTTTCCAGTCTCTCCTCCTGTGCTTAGCAATGTTTTCACCGGCTCCGGCGTGTCATCCCACGCTCGAAGCTTTTGCGTGAGCCATCGGCAATAGGCCAGAGCTTCATACCAGGTCACACCCACTACGGGATGATTGAGAAGATCAAAGAAGCCACCATAATTTTTGGGTCCATTTCGTCCCTGTACTTTCCCTGCCTCCCAGATACCCGCCGCTATGGCTTCCAGCCACAATGCTTCTTCTTGATACCCGCCATCCTCCACAAACGCTTGGAATTGGGCCTGCGTGACGGGATAGCGAGAGATATAATAGTCGTACGGAATTTCAATCTTTTTGTTTGCCCATCTTTCGCCCATCTGAAAGTGGCCAGCCGGAATTTTCACAAAACCTAAAAGAGATTCATCCGGAAGTGACCATCCAGCGGCTCGAAATCGGGGATCACCGATATCGACCAATGTTTGGGAGGCTTTCGTTCGTTGACGAAGGAGACCGTCCCTCATCACGCTCACTAGGCGATTTTGCACACGTGGCAACAGTTCCCGGCCCAGGCTGCGGTCCTTCACACGATTGAGGCCAATCTCCTTCACAATATCTCCCGCCAACCATTGCTTGGGCCATTCGACAATCGAGCCCTCCTTGATCTGTTCCGGACACAGTTCCGCGATCAACGCGAGAGGTTTCTCAATATCTCCGCTCCAATGGACGAGTCGTCCAACCGCTAAAAGAATGACTTCACGCCACACGGCAAATTCCTCAGCCAATTGCGCGGCTTGCCGGCAAAAGTCGGTCTGTGCGGCAATATGCGCACCTGCGAGGTATTCTTGGTAGGTCCGGTGAGGAAAGGTAAATCGCCCCGGCACCCGTTCGACTAACAGGCCCGCCCGCAGCTTGATTGCCGCCACCATTTTTCTTCCCCAATCCAAACTCTGTGTGGGATGCAGCGGGGCCAAGGCTTGAATTAAATCCATTTCACCGATATCTGCGATACGCTCGTATCCACTACGGCCTTTCCAATGGGCGGTAAAGGCCAATTCCCATAACACCCGCTTAAGGTCCACATTGGTTCGCTTGGCTTGCTGTAACAACTGCAGCACACTTACTTCCTGTTCTTTTTGCGCCTTGTCCTTGACCTTCATCTGTTCCCATCGCCACAACAAAATCTCAATAGTCTTTTCGTAAAGCAGCGCACGCTCATTAGGAAGGCGCCCTTTGTGCGTATGGACAAGCGCCATGACCATGAGCAGAAGCGGATTGGGCGCCAACTTTCGAAGATCAGGACGGCACACGGCCTCTTTAAGCTCTTTTATGAGGTCGTCAACCTCCTGCTGAGTTTTGATTTGTCGAGCGCGATACAGCTTGGCATACCAGGATTCGATGAACGCATCGATTTGTTTTGGTGTGAATGGGGCGAGTTCAAAATCGGGAATACCCTGAAAGTCACTAAAGTCACTCCGAAGCCCTTGAAAGGGCAAGACTCGGCAGGTCACCAGCATTCGGCTCTTCCTATACCGCTGCATAAAACTTCTCACGGCTCGACTCACCAAGGCTAACTGCTCTTCCGTTACCGTCTCATCCAGACCGTCCAACAGCACGATGACATTTCCCTGATCCAAGCACTGCTGTAATGGCGCGGCGACACATTCGAGATTTTTGGCATTCCAGCGAGATACAAGAAACTCCCACAGGTGAGCTTTCCCCACATCGGGAGGGTCCCACTGCGCAAATTCCCGAAGCGTGACAGGAATTGGAATACAAGACCCCGGGTTCACATCCTCCCACCCCGGCAACTTCTCCATCCAATGGCCTGTGGGCTCAAGCCAGGCTGAGGCTAAACAGAAAGCCAGATAATTCACAAATGTGGACTTCCCAGAACCTGGATCGCCCAGGTTCACCACCTGAGGATGCTTCAGGACCGCTTCAAGTGCGGTCACAGGTTTCCGCTCTGTCTCATCATCCTGATCTCTCTCGTGTTGAGCGGTGGTATGTAAATTGACGTAGACATGATCCAGTTGGAGAGGCTGTTGCTTCTTATCGGTGGAATCGCTGGATTGTTTATCCAGACCCCGAAGCAAAAAAAATTGTCCTTGCTCTATCAGAACGCGGCAATAAATGTTCAGCGCCTGGGTGGGATCTGTCGGAGGGGGACCCATATAGACATCGCCCACAATGTTGCCACCCACCGCCACACCTCTTGCACCGGCAGCAGTCGCTCCTGACCCTTGCGCCACACTCCCGCTGCCTTGCACCACTGCATTACCCGCCGGTTTCCCTTGCTGTTCCAATGCCGCCACGGAAGCCTGATAGGTCTCAGCATCCAACACTCCCCTCTCGTGAGCCTGACGAAGTTGCGCTAACTTTTTTGTGAGATCATCCATGTTGAATGACGGTTCAGGATTGCCCGGATTTCTCACCAGTTGTCACATTCCCATGAACATTGCCGCCAACAGCAATCCCACCAGCACCCGCCGCAATAGCACCTTTACCCTGCGCCACGGATCCACTCCCCTCCACTTTTGCTTGGTAAACGATCCGAGGCATCAAATTCTCTTGTTCGAGCCTGATCCTCAACTCATTCGTTTTGGCTCGGATCTCTTCATCGTAATCGACACCAGCTTCTCTCAAGGCCTTCTCAACCGCCTCTTGGATGTCCGTTGAATCGGGCTTGGTCCCCAAGATTTGCAGAGAGGCTCCGACGTTCGGGTTGGATTCATATTTCGAGCCGATGAGTTTTTTAAGACCGTTCCACGCATCTATCACAGCTTGGCTGACGACTTCTTCCCCTACCAATTTTGCCCCTGCGACCAACACCTCCACGATTAAGGTGATTGGATCTGGCATGATGACTCCTCCCTCTCTAAAATTTAAAAATGAAAATGCAATTCCAAAAGATGTTCAGGTTTTTCTTTGCTGCTCCAAAGTATCGCTGAATCGTGAACGCCCACCTAATAAGCTTCAGAGTTCCAGAGGTCAGAGCAGACAGAGTTCAGCGTGAAGAAAATGGAGAGGCCACCACGCGAAACCCGATAAAGTTGCCCCAGTCACACGGCGAGTTGAGCCTGAGGCGGTACGCACAGCGCACGTAGTAGTGGTCGTTGTCCCACGACCCGCCACGCAGCACACGGCTTTTATCGACTCCAGCCGTGAGGACTTCTCGTGTGGCCCAAGCTATTGGGTCAGGCGTATACGATTCTTCCTCGTAGACACTTCGCGTCCATTCCCGCACATTCCCACTCAGCTCCTCCACCTCGTATGGACTTTTCCCTCCCGGGAAACATCCAACCGCATTCGTCCCAATGATGTTGGTTCCCCTATAGTTCGCCCGATTGGGATCGACGTGTTTACCCCAGGGATACGTTCGATCATCGTGACTTCCTCGGGCGGCCTTTTCCCATTCCGGCTCGTTTGGCAACATGATGGACCATGGGGTTCCGGTCTCCCCACCCGCTTGCAGCAAGGTCCGTAAGGGTTCTGGCGTGTCATGCCATTCTCGCAGCTTCTGCGTGAGCCACCGGCAATAGGCCAGAGCTTCATACCAGGTCACACCCACCACCGGATGATTGGAAAGCCCAAAAGGGTCGCCGAACTTTTCTGGTTGTTGGCGGGGTTCATCGTCGTATTGGCTTTTCACCTTTCCTGCGTCCCATATTCCCGCCGCTTCGGCTTCCGGCCAAAACTGTTCTTCTTGATACCCTCCATCTTTCACGAACGCTTGAAACTGGGCCTGGGTGACAGGATAGCGAGAGATATAATAGGTATAGGGAATATCGATGTTGATGATCTTCCACTTTTCCCCAATCTGAAATGAACCTGCCGGGATTTCAATAAATCCCAACAACCCCTCATCAGGAAGCCACCAAGCACCTTCGCGAAATCGTGGGTCGCCAAGTTTCGCCAGATGTCGGCCCGCCTCTGCCCTCTCTATAGCCGGTAATGGACTCTCTCGCATGACTTGTTGCAATCGCTTCTTCAATATTTGGAGAAATTTTACTCCCCCCCTAGAATGTTCCCCATCGGCTTCAAACGGCTCGACACCAAGCAAGACTGCTATAGTTCCTGCCCAAAGAATTCCTCTCCATTTAGCCACAGAATCCGGTCGTGCCTCGGGGCACAACTCATAAGCTAACCCTAAAAGCCCTTCCTCATTGCGACGGTTAAACCAGAGTTCCTCAATTCCTAACTGCGCGGCCACATACCAATAATCCCCTTCGCTCGTACGTCTGCGGTATGCTCGATTGACATGCCGATTAACCATATGACACCCGGCCAGATATTCCTGGAAGGTGCGATGGGGAAACCGATAGGTTTCGGGAATGCCTCCCTTACCTCCTCCCTCACCCATGAACAGCCCCGCCCGCTGATCCACATAATTGAGAAATGGCCCAGCCAAGCAACCTAAAACCTCTGACTGCTCCAATTCTTGTAACAATATATAACGATCCATACCCTTGTGGCTTTCCTGCCAGCCTTCCGTCTCGTGCACAAAGTGCGCGATATGTTCCATCAATTTCCGAAGCCGCCGCTCATCTTTCAGCACCCCACTAATTGGCCGCGACTCCTCCGTGTCTCGATCTTTCTCCCAGCGTTGCAACATGTTATTGACCGCCAAGTTATAAAGCTTCACGCGTTCTTTTGGCAGCCCCGCTCCTTTTCGATGCAGAATCGCCATAGTGGTGAGCAACATCGGATTGGGGGATAATTCCGCTAACGGGCCTAGAGCGTTTGCTTGCAGATCCTGGATGAGGCCTTTACGCCTTCCCTCATCCAGTTCATGTTGGGCTGTATACCACGCCTGGGCAAATTGCCCTATTTTTTCTTCTGAAAAGGGGGCAATATGGTGTGGCGCAAACCCGGGAAGCATTTTCGGTCCTGTGTAGGAGCGGCTGCGGCATGTAATGATCGTATGTTTGATCTTCGGATACCGGCCCAGGATGGCCATGACCGCCTGATACACGCGGGGACGCTGTTCAACCGGTACTTCATCAACGCCATCAAAGACCAGCAGCATATTTCCGGAAAGTAACGACTCTTCTAAGCTGTCCGTCGCACTCTTCTGGTCTGGACCAAACTGCTTACACCAGGCTTGAAACAGCACATCCGCCAAACGATGATCCTGTTGTTCCGGAGGACAACTCTTGAGATCAACCTTACCTAATTCCTGGACAACGTGGCGAAGGGTAAGAAAGAGCGGAAAGGTAGTAGACTCCCAACCTTCAAGCACTTTTTCATTGTTTAGCTGCGCTAGGGCCATTTTTGCGCAGAGTTTTTTTGCAAACGTACTCTTTCCACTCCCAGGCCCACCTAACAACAGGACTTTCTTCGTCTTGGTGACAATGTCCAACGCCGTGTAGACTTCTCTTTCTGCTGCCCCTGGAGGGCTCTGTGCCCTAAGAATTTGCTCTGAATGCGCGGGACTGATTATCTCAGCAAGGGGAGTTTGCGTATCCAGTTCAATATAGACTTGATCCAGCGTCACCTCTCCCTTCAGTTCATCTCCACCTCCCATAGCGGCAAGAGGCAAGATTTGGAATTCATTGATGAGCCGTTCGAGATATCGATGCTTGGCTTTTTGTACAGGGTCGGCGGCAGGAGGGTTTATATAAATGGAACCATGCACGTCGCGGCCGACCGCCACGCCTCCAGCACCGGCGGCAATCGCTCCTGGCCCTTGCGCCAGACCGCCGGAACCCGATTGCGTGGCAGAGTATGTGGTGGAAACATACAATTCTTTTTGGATCAAGAGGCGTTCTAATTCGGCAAGGTGCTGAAGCAGTTCTCGGTTCTGAGAAAAGTCGTGTTTTTCAATTTGTCCTTGCAAAGTTTCTTGTTTTAACCGGGATTGAGGTTTGGCTTCGACATCATCCAAGGCTTCGAGCAGATCTTCATCCTGGCCAAACAGGTCCTTGATCGCTTGCTTCGTCACTTTATAGGCATCTTTCACCGCCTCACCGCCCAAGGCTCCTGCCGCCGCTGCGAGTAGACTACTTATTGTCACCGGGTCCATAGGCTTGGCTTTTTCCCTACTCTTAAATGAGGAGATGGTCACGCTCCGGGGATTATGCCAAACACGGGCAATAATGTAACCTGCGATTTGGATAGACGACCCACCGGGTCGTCGCTACATCAATAGCAGGGAAGGAATAAAAGAAGTAGTCGGGCTATGCGGGATCTTCGTAGAAGATATATGGAGTGGAGTAATCGCTGAACTCGAAATAGACTTTTTTGAGGATCATACGGAAATTATTGTTCGAGCCCTTCGACGTTGCTCTCAGTACAAGTTCTTCGGGCAAGCTCAGAACAGGCTCTAGAAGGCTCCGCGCCTTTCCTTGTCATCTCGAGAGCAACAAAGGATCTGAGCCCAGCCCAAAAGGCCATGCCTGCCCTGAGCGAAGTCGAAAGGGCTCAGCTAGATGCTTCGCGCTGCTCAGCATGACGATTCTGTTGAGGATGTCTCCCCCCTGGTATTCTTGTCATTCGCAGACGTTCAATGGACCCCATCAGGATTCATCTGTTCAGATGAATGAGCGCTGTAGGCCGTAGAATCCTATATTCGGTATGATCCCCAATATCCCCAGTGCGAGCTTCCTGCAATTCATTCAGGTGGATACCGGCTCACAACCGGCGGATAGGACGAACCAGAAAGCGACAAATCTAATTCCTGGCGGCAACTTGGCGGTACGCGTCCTTCACGGCCTCTTTGCCATGGATACGTTCCAAACGTCGGACGATAAAATGGCCACGCGCCATATTTTGGAAATGTTCCATAAACAGAAAATTGATGGTGGCTCCTCCTGCGGCCCCCAGCAACGGGATTGCCTGGGCGGCAGCTTTTTCTGATACTTGGATACTGTACCGTGAGGCAATTTCAGACAGAAGTCTGACCAATGGCGGAGCGCCTGACCCCGCCAAGCCACGTTCAAGCAGATACTTGCCCGCTTCGGTCATCGCACCCGCCAACGCCGCCCTCACTGCAAAATATCCCGTTTCCGCCCCGTCATCCGCTTGACTGGTGCCTCCCATGGCGAACACCTCCAAACAGGCCAGCTTGCTCTCGGCCTCCATAATCGGTTCTCCCTCACTTCTCGCGATATCCGCGATAGAGCGCAACATCAGTGTCGTCGAGATCGGCAATTCTACGCTCAACGCCATGAGCCCCATCGATCCCCCGATTGCACCGCTGACGGTCGTCAATACCCGGTGAGCCCCATTTGCCGGCTTACCCCGATACCGTTCATTTATACTGGACACGGCCAGATTTAACGCTTTATTCAAAGCTTTTTGCGTGGTCGTCAGAAGTTTGTTGGAGAATCCCTCGGGCAACATGGTGATGGCCCGTTCGACCGGCCCTCCGATGAGATTCGTGACTTTAGCTGCAAAGCTGGGGGTTTCTAAGAGATCTACTGCTAATGCTAAATACTGCTCGTCAACTTTATTGAGATTGGACATGAGCGCGATCTCCCCGGTTTCTCTGTACTGCACACGATTGGAGTATTCTCTATGGTAATGAATCGCAGACACCGTCAGCCTGCCCGTTATCGATGACTTAGTAGACCCTCACCGTCGTGGCTCAATTGTTCCCGTCATGAGCCAATCCTTCCCGAGCTTTTTGAGTTGGCAATCCGCGAGTGGCCAGGCTCGATCAATTTTTTTCGGCGACAGTCCGCCGATGAGGCCAATGGCATCCTGCCCACCCAGCAGCATTGGAGCCGTATACAATCTTACCCGATTCACCAATCCCTGGTGAAGCGCAGTCGCATTCACCTTACTGCCGCCTTCGATGAGGACCGATGTGGTACCCTGTTTTCCTAATCGAGCAAGACAGGCTTTCAACGAGACGCGTCCCGCTTGCCCAGGCAACACCCACACCTGAATGCCACGTTTTTCAAAGTGCTCGATTTTTTTGACTGGAGCCTGTGTGGTCGTACACAAAATGGTGGGCTGCTCCTCCACCCATTGCAACACCTTGGCATTGGAGGGAATGCGCAATCGGCTATCGAGAATGACTCTCACCGGTTGCCGTCCCACCCGCCTGTTGGTCATCGTTTTTCCTCTGGCAGATAATTCAGGATCGTCGGCAATGACCGTGCCCACTCCCACCAGAATCGCATCCATCCGGTTACGCAGACGATGGACATCCTGTCGGGCGCGTTCACCTGTGATCCACCGTGACTCGCCGGTGGCGGTCGCCAATTTTCCATCCAACGTCATGGCCCCTTTGAGGGTTACCAATGGGCGTCCGGTCGTAATCCAATATGCATAGACCTCATTCAGGTTTCTGGCCTCCTGTTCTAACATGCCAACCGACACGGGAATATTCGCGTGCTTGAGTTGTTGAAGCCCCCGTCCATTGACCTGTGGATTGGGATCGATCATCGCCACGCATATCCGTGCTAGCGCGGACTGAATAAGGAGAGGGACACAGGGAGGCGTGCGCTTGTGGGTATGGCAACAGGGTTCTAACGTTACATAGAGGACGCCCCCTCGCGCTCGAGGGCCCGCTTGATGGAGGGCTAATACTTCTGCATGAGGTTCGCCGGACTGACGGTGATAGGCTTCTCCGACGATCTGCCCATCCTTGACGATCACAGCCCCTACCATGGGATTGGGACTCGTACGCCCTTTCCCTTTGGCGGCGAGGGAAAGGGCTCGCTTCATGAAAGTGTTATCTGATGGGACGGACGTCACCGCCTTTTAGCAGCCGCAGTCGGTTTTTTACGTCTAGGAGAGGGAGAAGCCTTTTTCTTGGATGTACTCTTCTTGCCTGTTGTCTTTGTCACGACATTTTTCTTCACGGTGCTCTTCGCCGCCGGTTTCTTTGGGGCTGATTTTTTTGTGGCCGGTTTCTTCCCAGCCACGACTTTCCTGGTCGTGACTTTTTTTCCTGTCGTTTTCTTTGTTGGCGCCTTTTTAGGCGTTTTAGCGGAACCGGATTTGGAGGACACCGCCCGGGATTTGTTGACTATGCGAAACGTTGATCGAGACTCACGTTGACTCTCCTCACGTTCGAGCACCGCTACTGCCGCTTGAGCGGCAGCGAGGCGTGCAATCGCCACTCGGTAAGGCGAACAGCTCACATAGTTGAGGCCTAATTCATGACAAAAAGCCACGGAACTCGGTTCACCCCCATGCTCTCCGCAGATTCCAAGTTTAATTAACGGGCGGGTCTTCCGCCCTTCCTGAATCGCCCATTTCATTAAGGCTCCAACCCCTTCCTGATCCAATACCGCGAAGGGATCCGCCTCCAAAATATTTTCGGCTTTTTTGTCGATCGTAGCCTTACACATCCGGCATACCATTTTCTTCCAATCGACGTTGGTCCGTTGGCAGACCGGACACCGGTCCTGGCGATCCAGATAAAAGCCGATATAGGGTCCTGCATCATCGCGCGAAAACCCGAATGTCGTTTGAGTCAGATCATTGGTCCCAAAGGAAAAGAATTCAGCATGTTCGGCGATTCGCCCTGCCGTTACCGCCGCACGAGGCAGCTCGATCATGGTGCCGATCAAGTAACTCAACTTCATGCCATATTCCGCCATGGTCTTTTCCGCCACGTCTTGAATCAGCTCCTTTTGGGCTTTCATCTCTGACGGCATCCCCACCAACGGAATCATAATCTCCGGCACAATCTTTTTGCCCTCGCGCGCCACTTCACAGGCCGCTTCAAAAATCCCCTGAACCTGCATGCGGGTAATTTCCGGCATGGTAATCCCAAGCCGACATCCACGAAGACCCAGCATGGGGTTATATTCATGTAACTCTTCGACTCGATCCAGGATGCGCTGTTTCTCCTGAATGACTTGAGGGTCTCCATTGGTCACTTCCAATTTCGCGATTTCAACCAGGAGATGTTCTCGTTTGGGTAAAAACTCGTGGAGGGGAGGATCGAGTAAGCGAATCGTGACGGGATATCCCTTCATTTCCCGATAGAGTCCGATAAAATCCTGCCGTTGAAGGGGAAGAAGTTGCTCTAAATACAGCTCCCGTTCTTCTCTTGAAGATGCCAGGATCATCTGCTGCATGATGGGTACCCGGTCTTCGGCAAAGAACATGTGCTCCGTCCGGCAGAGGCCGATGCCCTCGGCCCCGAATCCTCGCGCAATGTGCGCCTGCTCGGGAATGTCCGCATTGGACCGGATCTTGAGCACTCTAAACGCATCGGCCCATTTTAAAATCGTGGAAAAATACTGATATTTTTCGGAATCTTTCGGATCCATTCTTCCCTGAATGACCTGGATCACTTCGGAATCCACTACCGGGATGTCCCCCGCATAAACCTGTCCGGTAAACCCGTTCAAGGAGAGAAAGTCTCCTTCGGACAGAACCATGGACCCAAACTGGACCTTTCCATTTGGCAAGACCTCCACGGCATCACAACCGGCGATACAGACTTTTCCCATCTGACGGGCCACCACGGCCGCATGCGATGTCATTCCGCCCTTCGCCGTAAGAAATCCTTCGGCTGCATGCATCCCCTGAATATCATCAGGACTGGTTTCATGACGGACCAGAATGGCACGTTCGCCCTTGGCCTTCATGGCCACCGCTTGATCCGGAGTGAGAGCAATATGCCCGGCCGCCGCTCCCGGACCAGCCGGAAGTCCCTTCCCGACCGACTGAAATTTGGCTTCATCACTGCTTTCGAATATGGGGTACAAATATTGAGAGAGTTGTTCGGGCGCGACCCGTTTGACCGCTTCTCTCCGGTCGATGAGTCCCTGACGAACCATATCCACGGCAATTCGAACCGCAGCGATCCCGGTCCGTTTTCCAACCCGGGTTTGCAACATATACAGTTTGCCCTCTTGGATCGTGAATTCCAGATCGAGCATGTCCCGGTAATGTTTTTCCAGAGTACGCTGGGTCTTGATGAGATCCTTGTACGCTCCCGGTAACGTGTCTTGTAACGCCAACACCGGCATGGGAGTTCGAATCCCGGCCACAACATCCTCGCCTTGGGCATTCAACAGACATTCGCCAAAAAAGACCGGGACGCCGTTTGCCGGATTTCGGGTGAAGGCCACCCCCGTTCCACTGGTGTCCCCCATGTTGCCAAATACCATGGACTGGACATTGACGGCCGTTCCCCATTCATCGGGTATATCGTAGAGCCGGCGATACGTCACGGCACGATCCCCGAACCAGGAATCAAACACCGCATCCACCGCCATCCGGAGTTGTTCAAAGGGATCTTGCGGAAAGTCTCGTGCTGTCTCGGTTTTAACCAATTCCTGATATTGAACCACTAACTCCGCCAAGGCCTGTTCAGACAAATCGGTATCATGCTTGACCCCATGCGCCTGTTTCATGGCTTCCAGGCTATGTTCAAACCGCTCACGGGGAATGCCCATCACCACGCTGCCAAACATGGTGATGAAACGCCGGTACGCATCTACGGCAAACCGTTGATTGCCGGTTTTTTTGCCTAAACCCTGAACCGTCTGTTGGTTGAGGCCGAGATTCAATACCGTATCCATCATACCGGGCATGGACGCTCGTGCCCCGGACCGTACCGACACCAGCAATGGATTGTCCGGATCGCCGAGTCTGGCCTTCATGGTTTTTTCGACCTGCCGCAGGCCATTCAGCGCTTGATCCCACATCCCGGCTGGAAAGCGTTTTTTTGAATAAAAATATTCCACACAGGCCTCGGTCGTAATCGTGAACCCTGAAGGCACGGAAATTTTCAGGTTGGTCATTTCGGCCAATCCCGACCCTTTCCCTCCTAAGAGTTCTTTCATGTTGCCGGATCCTTCAGCTTTACCGCCGCCAAAGAAATAGACATATTTTTTGTGCCGCATTTCTTCGCTCTCCTTTACCCGACCCACCGGCCTCCCGGAAAAAAAGACGTCAGCACCGGAGAAGACAGAATGCCTGGCATTCTTCTCCCGACCATTCTCCCTGTTGTCAGGAGACCCTCTCGAGCAACAGTCTTGTTTTTCAGAGACGCCTGAGACAGGCGTGGTGTATGAATATAAATATGTGAGCTGGTTGTTAGAACAAAGGTTGGATACACAAGCATTCAGGTTGAATGATGATTTACAGATTGAAGACGGTCCTGATATTTAGCTATCAATATTTGCTTTGTCCACATGCCGGATATTATGACAACTATGGCAAAAATCATGAGCGCAATCAATCGGTAATTCTCCGCCGGATTCCCTGGGACATACAGGTTGCCATCCGGCCCCATGGCCAGGGGTTTTCCTTTCGGCAACCGATGTGTCTCACCCGAGATATCGGAGAAATCAAGCCATTCGGAGCAGACCTTGACCAACCCGTCCACACCCGCAACCTTTAACCACGTGACCTGAACACAATGCCCATTTTCCGGATCAAAGAGTTCCGATTTTGACACGATGCTCTCCAAATCAACACCACTCACCCAAAGACCGGTCAGAATTAAGGCATTGCAGACAATAATAAGGGCAACCGTCACGACCAGGGTAAAGCGTTTCAGGCGTCGTGAAATCTTTGGGCTCACTCCCCCGTCCGTACTACCCCCCATCGGATGTTCCTTCCCATGACCGTCTCGCTTTCACGAGGGCGTCCAGGAATCCTCTTCCAGCGACGGTTATCCACTTGCCGGTTGCAGACAGGACAGATCGGCAACCGTGAGAAACAGGTCATCCGTCGCCTTTAATAAGGAAAGGCGATTAGCCCGCGTCTGTGGGTCTGAATCATTGACCATCACCGCTCCGAAGAACTCATCAATCGGGCTCTTGAGTTCCAACAACGAAAGAAGGGCTTTCCCGTAATTCCGGTCATTCACCGAATCGCGGACTTGCTGTTGCACCACTTCCAAGGCCTGAAACAGCCGACGCTCCGATTCATGCACAAACTGTTCAGGCAGGGCCTGCGCGTTCGTCCATTGTTCTTTTTCGACAATTCGATGAGCCCGCTTAAATCCGATCATCAGCGGATCAAAATCCGGCTGAGGCACCATGGCTTCCAAAGCCTGCATGCGTGCGACCAAATCAGCCATATCACAGACCATCGAATTGGAAACATGGATGACCGCTTCCATGATATCTTCCCGTAAGCCCAGATGTTGCCTGCCATAAAACCGAAGCCGGTCAAGAATGAACGCCACAACATCTGAACCGGTTTGAGGGGTGCCACGCACCTTACCACCTTGTCCATCTAAGATCCGCAGCGCCTGATCCACAACGGAATTGACATTCAACCGGAGGGGCGTTTCGGCGAGTATCCGCACCAACCCATACGCAGCGCGGCGCAACCCCAACGGATCTTCCGAGCCGGACGGAGACATGCCGGCCGCAAAAAAAGCCACGATGGAATCACACCGATCGGCCACGGCGACTAGGACTCCTGGCAGCTCTTTCGGTAATTGGTCATCTGGAAACCTGGGAAAATACTGTTCACCAATGGCGCGACACACCTCTGGAGATTCGCCATCATGCCTGGCATATTCTTCCCCCATGACCCCTTGCAGGGTCGGAAACTCACCTACCATTCCGGTCGTCAAATCCGCCTTGGCCAGAAAAGCGGCGCGACGGCACATCTCGTCCAGATCCTTTCCGCCGATCTGTTCAGCCATCCATCCGACCAGATGACCCACCCGATCCACTTTTTGACGAACCGTGCCTAACTTGTGATGCAACAGAACCCCTTCTAACGCCGGCACTCGTTCATGGAGTGGGCGTTTCGAGTCTTCTGTAAAGAAATATTGAGCGTCACTCAGGCGAGCGGCCAGGACTCGTTCATTCCCTTTGGTCATGAGCGGGGTATTTCCCCACGGCATATTCGTCACCGCAATAAATTTTGGCAGGAGCCCACCATCCTTGGTGATCAGCGAGAAAAATCCTTGATGCTCTTTCATCGATGAGATCAGCACCGGTTTGGGAATCGCTAAAAAGTCTTTCTGAAACGTTCCAAGAATAGCGTGAGGGTATTCCACACCGAAGACTGCTGTTTCAATCAGCTCATCCCGGTACAATGGATCCACCTGGCCTTTTGCCGCCTTAGCCAACGCAGAGACTTGTTCCGTAATGAGGCTCCGACGCTCTTCAGGGTCAACCAGCACCCCCAGTCGCTTCATGGCCTCGATATAATTGTTGGCGGTGGTAAGAGGAAACGCCTGTCCCGGCTTTTTCCCTTTCGCTCGATAAAATCGATGCCCTTTCGTCATGGCGCCGGATTGAATTCCCGCAAATTCTATTCTGAGCGGTTGGTCGCCTAATAACGCGACCACCCAACGAATTGGACGACCAAATTTTGCCCTTGAGGCATTCCAGCGCATCGATTTCGGAAAGGCCAGTTTACTTAAGATCTGCGGAAGCGCCTCCGTGATCACCCGCTTGGCCGACTGACCTCGTTGATGCGTTTCGACCGCCATGTAGGCCCCTTTTGGCGTATCTTTCCTACGAAGTCGGTCAACCGGCACCCCTTGAGATTTGGCAAATCCCAAGGCTGCCTTGGTGGGCTGGCCCGAAGCATCCAAGGCTGCAGAAACCGGAGGGCCTAATATTTCCTGAGTCAGGGAAGCTTGCTGTGGTTGCACACTTTTGACCAGCAAGGCTAAGCGCCGCGGCGTACCCACGACCCTCAAGGACTCATACTCCAACCGGCTGTCCGCAAAGAGCCGTTGCCCAAGATTTGCCAGGTCTTCCAATGCCTGCGGGATAACAGCCGACGGCAATTCTTCCGTCCCAATTTCTAACAAAAACGGGACAGTCTTTGGTTGAGATTTCGGGACAGACTTGACCTTGACGTTTTTGCGGGTCGTTCTTGATGGTGCCATAAGCCTAATTGCCACAGCCCCGCCTCGGGGCATCGATTCAAATGATCTGTTGTTTTCTATGAGGACGGGAGGAAGCTGACGCCTGTCGTAAGAGTGGGAACCCCATCTGCTCCCGTTGACCAAGATAGGCCTTCGCACATTTCCTGGCAAGGTTTCGAACCCTGCCGATATAGCCTGTCCGTTGAGCCACACTGATCGCTCCTCTGGCATCCAACAAATTAAAGAGATGAGAGCACTTCATACAGCAATCATAAGCCGGCAGCACCAATCCCCGTGGATGCTCCAGTAACTGCTCACATTCCTTTTCGTAGCGATCAAAGCCGGTCTGAATCAAGTCCACATCGGCCGCCTCGAAGTTATAGACAGAAAACTGGACTTCGGACTCATGATAGAGATCTCCGTATCGAACGTCTTCTGTCCACATCAGGTCATACACGTTGTCGACTTGCTGCAGATACATAGCAATGCGTTCCAACCCATACGTTAACTCCACTGTGACCGGATCCAGCTCCAATCCCCCGATCTCCTGGAAGTAGGTAAATTGCGTGATCTCCATCCCATCCAGCCGGACCTCCCATCCCAACCCCCAGGCCCCTAACGTGGGAGACTCCCAGTCATCCTGAAGAAATTGAATATCGTGTTGGTAGGGATCTAACCCTAAATGGGCAAGACTTTGGAGATACAGATCCTGCGAATCCGCAGGAGCCGGTTTTAACACCACCTGATATTGAAAGTAATGCTGGAGGCGATTCGGATTATCCCCGTATCGGCCATCGGTTGGTCTTCGACAGGGTTCAATATACGCCGCACGCCAAGGCTCGGGTCCGATCGCGCGAAGAAAGGTTGCCGGATTAAACGTTCCAGCCCCTTTTTCAGTGTCATACGGCTGAGTCAAAATGCAGTGGTGGGATTTCCAAAACTGATGAAGGGAGAGAATAATGTCTTGAAAGGTCACAACACTTGACCCTGGCCCCTAGGTTGACCCCGGAACAGTCGAGCAATGAGGTACGCCATGATTGATTCCGTCCGTTTTCTGCGCGTAGGGAGGAAAATTTTACGTTAGCAATAAACCCTAAATCAGTCAAGATTATCGGATGGGAAACGACTCAAATGCGGTAGAGATCAGTAAAGAAGATTTTGCTCTCCACACCTTGTTTTTTTTTGGAGTCTCAAGTATATTTCGCGACTTGTTTATCTATTGAGGAGGGGTTCGACCAATGAAATCATTTTCTACACTGTTCCTCTATGCTTCTTTCGGTCTCGCAACCTTGACGATGGGCTGCGCTGAGATGAATGGCGGCGCAACCGGTGCAAGTGGCGCTCCAGCTTCACCTAATTCGCCGTCCTCAAGCGCTGAAACCACAGCCGTTACCACGGGACCCACCCGAGTCTCTACTGGCACGCAGGGCGACACGCTTGAAGCCTGTATCTCCAGGATTCCCGCTGATGCAACTGCAGGCCAACGAATGATCGCCACGACGAGTTGCAAACGTGACGCCCAGGCCAGAACCTCCATTGACGCTGTTCCAGGCAAATAGGACCATGCTTGCTGGCGGCTCACTGCCACCAGCAAGCGTTTTGTCTCTCGCCATCATTCAGATCCAAAGAATCCTAGATAATTAAAGTACCTCAGGTCTTTGGGCTTCTCAAGCCACGATATACGCCGACAAGAAGATCCAGGGCTTTCTGGTTCCCTGATGGTGGTCCTATTGTGATTTCATCAAGATGATCTCTATTAGCTTGAGGAGAGGTCTTTGATAAGGATCGTTCCCTCCATGCCGGTGTGCCCTTTTATCCAACATCGAAAGGGATAGAGACCGGCAGATGCAGTAAAAAACAACTCAATCGATTGACCCGGCTCAAGCACAACGGCATTGGTCTCCTGCAGCGCAATCCTTGGCTGATGCCATAGGACGTTAGCATCCGGACCAAACAATTCCTGACTGTGAAATACATGACGTTCACGTCCCTGATTCCGAATCAGAAGACGAAGAGGCTGGTCCGATTCCCATTCAATCCGGGTAGGACTAAATCGAAATTCCTCAGCAGTCAACATGATGGTGGGTGGACCACTCCACTCACACGACCCCTGCAGAACGAGGAAACCGATAACCCACAGCAGGCCCGAGCGAGCGTTCCAGCAAATCCCAGGCTGTAGGGAAATCCATTTCCCGAATTTCATCAACATCTCCTGAAGGGAACATACAAAATCCCTCCATTCCGGAACACGATTGGGACTATTTATGGGCTCTTTTCAAAAATCACATGCACACGACGAGGAAGTTCTGACATAATGGCCCATGTCATCATCCATCGTCGTCAAAGGTATCCAGTTGTCCGCACGATGCGGGGTCACTGAAAAGGAAAGACAGCAACCTCAACCCCTCCTGGTCGATCTCATTTTCCGTTGCCCCAATCAATCGGCCTTTCAGAGCGATGAATTATCCGATACGGTCGATTATGGATCAATCACGCAACGAATTCAGGACATTGGGGAAGGGCAAGCCTTTTCCCTGATTGAAACAATGGCGGAGAAAATCTGCCAAGCCCTGTTTGATGAATTTCCCATTACCCGTCTTAAAATATGGGTCAGAAAAATCCGCCCTCCGTTGAAGAGGATTGAGGGGTCAGTCGGGGTTCAGTTGATCCGGTCACGCCAACCAATGGCCTCAACCGATCTCATGCATCTTTCTCCATTTCTGGTAGACCACCTCTCACGACTTCCTGACGGAACAGCGTTGGATGTGGCAACGGGACGAGGTCGTCATGCGCTGTATCTGGCTTCCAAAGGGTTTTCCGTTCATGGAATTGATCGTGATGCCGACGCGCTACATGAGCTTCAGACACAAGCCCAGGAAGCCGGTCTGTCCTCGATCACAACCGAATCCATAGATTTAGAAGTGAACCCGCAACATCCTCCGGACTTGGGCACGGCCATGTATGATGTCATTTTAGTCTTTTTCTACCTGAACCGGCCTCTTTTTCCTCAACTCATTAAAGCTCTTAAATCCGGTGGCGTCATCATGTATGAAACCTTTCTTCTGGACAACCATATCCATCGACAACACCCACGCCGGAAAGAGTTCTGTCTTGAATCCAATGAATTACTCGGACTTCTTCAAGGGCTCAGCATTCTCCATTATGACGAAGGAGATCATGCGGGCTCTTCAGGACCGGCGTTTACCGCACGAATCTTAGCACGCAAACCATAATTCCCAATCATATGAGCCGTATCGACCTTCATACTCACACCCATTTCTCGGACGGAAGCGAATCTCCCACCGCACTCGTGGAGCTTGCTCATCAACAAAACGTGAGCATCCTGGCGGTAACCGACCATGACACCACTGAGGGCCTCACGGAAGCCATGGAGGCCGCTCAGGACCTCCCGGTTGAAATCATACCCGGCATTGAATTAAGTACAGAGTTTGAAGGGCGGGAAACGCATATGCTCGGGTATTTCATTGATCTCGCTGATCCTGAGTTTCAAACCAGGCTTGAGCAGCTTCGCACGACACGCTTTGATCGGCTTCACCACATCCTTGACCGGCTCCACAACCTCCATGTAGAGGTTTCTCTCGCTGAAGTGGAGCATGTCGCCGGAAGCGGAACGATCGGTCGCCCGCACATTGCACAGGTATTAATTGAAAAAGGGTATGTGAAGGGAATGAAAGAAGCGTTCGATCGCTTCCTGGGGGTCAGAGGCTCAGCTTATGTTCGACGAATGGTCCCTGAAGCAGCCGAAATCATGACGTGGATCACAGACGCTGGGGGCATCCCCATACTTGCTCACCCCTATTGGGAGGGATTGGGTGCGGATAAGACGGAGTCCTCATGCCGGACGTTGATGGACCAGGGATTACGGGGGCTTGAAGTCTTCTATGGAACCTTTTCCGCTCGTCAAATTTCAATCAATCTCAACTTAGCCAAAAAATTTGACCTGCTCATGACAGGAGGCAGTGATTTTCACGGAACCCTGAAGCCTGATATCTCGGTCGGAACCGGACGTGGTTCGCTACGGGTTCCTCCCAAGTTGATGGATCACTTACGTCAGGCGGCTGCCCGGTAAAACCCAAGTCGCATGGGCCAGGCCCCATAACGATTGTTCAATTGTCCGTGGCTTCCACAATGTGGTTTTCAAATCGTGTGCAGCCCTCTGCCAATAGGCGGTTGGTTAACAATTCCCCTGGCCATTCAATGGGTAAGTCGGCCGTAAACACCCACACATCCGGAGACGTCCAAATCGGTCCATGGTCTTCAGGTAGATCCGGATCAAACAGATCCGTCCACACGGGCATATACACGCCATTCCCGCATTGAGTATGCAGGTGAACGACCGTGCGACTTCGAACCGGGCCTTCCAGGTCATGCCACACCGCAGCTGTTTCATCAGCCAATCGATGAAGACGAACGGCGTTTTGTGCATCATACAAGGCATAGGCGGCGTAATTAGGCGCTTCCAATAATTGAGGCGCCTTGGCCACTTCGGGACATTGATTGACGAGATGATCCATAATTGCCTGACAATCATCCTCGGAAAGAGCTTCCGGTAACGTGGTGTCAGGAACGCCAAGAATTTCAAAAAATAAAAATGCGGTGGCTTCGACCGGTGGATGAAGCCTTGCCGCAATCGCCTGACGCGGCTGTCCATCAGCCAGATTGGAAATATGGTCGTGAATCTTCTGCAAGCTTAAAAATTCCAGGGTAGAATCGGTAAGAAGCCTTGGTTCAACCGTAATCACGGCTTCTGGCGGGACATGCAGATGTCTCCGTAACAAATCCGCGGTTTCCACAGGATCGATTTTCAACTTCAACGGAAACTCCAGATTGGCCTGGAGTGATAATTCAAATGAGGCCAGAATCCCATACTGCTCGCTGTCTTCGCTCTCATCCTCCATCAGACACGAGCTGGCCGCTTCCGCCAACAAATCGAATAACCACTCCGCCATACTTTCGTCTAAGGCTGCAAGAACGGTAAGCACCTCATGTTCGCGGTCCTGATCGAGCAACGCCTGCAACACTTCAATGGCTAAACTGGGATCCCCATGTTCGTGTCGCCGGGCATTAATGAGATGAATTAAATCCCGGGTGAGGGGATCAGGACGATACCAACTAGACATTGCATTCATGGGTGTAAACGATCCAGGCGGAGGTAAAAAATACTTCTGAAAAGGCAAATCATCAAAATATCCAAGGTATTTTCACATGACCGGAACCCGTTTGCCAACTCATTACTCTCCAATGATCTTCACCAACACCCGCTTCCGACGTCTGCCATCAAATTCCGCGTAAAAGATTTGTTCCCAAGGACCAAAGTCCAAGCGTCCATTGGTGATAGCCACGACAACTTCCCGGCCCATGATTTGGCGTTTGATATGTGCGTCACCATTGTCCTCTCCGGTGAGGTTGTGCCGATACGTTCCCGTCTGCGGAATCAGACGCTCAAGAAACTGTTCATAATCATGTAGCAATCCGGGTTCATCGTCATTAATGTAGACGCTCGCGGTGATATGCATGGCATTCACCAAGACAAATCCCTCTTGAATCCCACTCTGTTGTACCACACGTTCCACCTGAGGGGTAATATTCCGAAATTCCCTTCGTTCTTTGGTCTGAAACCAGAGTTCTTCTCGATACGATTTCATGATGTCCCCCAAATCAAAGATTCCATACCAGGTCTATTTTCCATAACGCCGATCACGATATCAATCGTCATTATTGCCAGGCACAACTGACCGCCCGGATCCTTTCAACCTTCGAATGAACTCGATCGTTTCCCCAGGGCGTTCTGTTCGCGGGAAGACGCGACCATGTGGCCTCATTGATATGGCTGGAAGATTTGACAGGAAATAGAAGTGATGTTAATAAACTTCATGGATGGGTATTTCTTCGTACACAACCCGCTGATTTGGCAAATTCATCCCACGCCAATCTGGCACTGACACTCGCTCGCAGACCTCACGAATAAAAAGGAGATAGGCATGATGACCTCGACAATCGGTACGGTGTTCACCCCAGAACAACCTTCTCGATGGAACGTGCTCTTTGCCCAGGAGCCTGATAAAGATTTGGAATTCGACGAAGGATTGGAAGAGGACGACCTCAACCAATCCAAGCCTCCTTCAAGGAAACCGCTTTTCTGGATCGTCCTTTTATTGGTGATTGGTGGAGTAGCGTATTGGGCCCTCAATTCAAATACCTTTTTGCCCCAAGAGACCGCCACTGAGACAACTGCCATCACCAGGAATCAAAAGGGTAATGAATCCAAGATTGGAATGAAAGATCCAACCTTTCACGAGAATCAGCAGGTAACACTTACGAATATTCTTGGAAGGTCCTTGTTGATGGGAGATCCTGCTAACGCCACGCCTGGTCCCATCGTGAAATTAGGAGAAACATTAACGATTCTGGATGGAGCATATCAGCCAACCGGATGGGTCTACCAGGTTCGAACACAAACGGGAAAAACAGGCTGGATCTCTGCCGATAAGCTCGAACCACAGGCAAAAAAATAGGAGAGGTTCCCATCCGGTAAGGAGGAACCTTCCCATTTTTTCACTGGGATGGCAGGACTTGTTCCATTGTTCCACTTAGGATCCGGGGTCAATTACCGGGAATCATCCGGCTTGCGGTTGAATCACCTGAAAAATATTCCGCTCCATCCAGAAAAGTACCCTCTTCCCATCCATTGAAGAGCTTCGCAATCCTTGCTACTCTGCATTGACGTTTATCAGTTGTATATCCGGTAATCGGATTGTTGCCATATTGAGATTGTTGATCAATAGATGAGTCACCCAGAGTTATGCGTAGAAAAGAGGGGACTCAAAATTTCCCTCCAGGGCAGCGCGGGAACCTCGTTAGCGGCTTAGTCCGACATAGCTTGCCCTTAAATTGAAAAGTTGCCGCCATTCATTTGTACCCCCGGTTCACGATCATTGACTGACCACCGCCTTTGGAAAATACTTCATGAAGCCGATGACTCCTATTGAAGCGCAGACGTTCTGCACAAAATATACGAAAGAAAGTGGCAGCAATTTCTATTACTCTTTTCTGTTCCTGCCACAGCAGCGGCGGGAAGCGATGTATACCATTTATGCCTTTTGCAAAATGGTGGATAGCGCGGTTGATGAACCGGCACCGGGAAGCCATCCCATCGAAGAAGTCCGCAAATGGCGACAAGAATTGACGGCCACCTATCAAGGCCACCCGACCCAACCGGTCACGACGAGCCTCGCCGCCCACCTACAGACCTTCGATATTCCGGAAGCACTCCTTCAAGAATTAATTTCTGGCGTCGAAATGGATCTGACGACCAATCGGTTTGCGTCGTTTGCCGATCTCTATCAATACTGCTACAGGGTTGCGTCGGTGGTTGGGCTCATTTGCCTCAAGATATTCCAAACCCAATCCCCTGCGGCAGAAGACTATGCGGTCAATTTGGGATTGGCGTTTCAATTAACCAATATTCTTCGCGATCTCAAAGGGGATGCCGAACAGAACCGCATCTATCTTCCGCTAGAGGACTTACAGCGATTCGGCTACCCGGAGGAAGCACTCCTGGGTCAACAAGAATCGCCAGCGCTGGTTGAACTTGTAAAATTTGAATGCGAAAGAGCTCACACCTATTACCGCCAAGCTCAAGAAATTCTCCAAACCCTTCCCCCCACCGACCAGAAGTCCCTGGTGGTTTCCGAAATCATGCGTGGGGTCTACAGCCGCATCCTCACACAACTCGAAGACCAACATTATCAGGTGTTCGGCCCACGGATTCGGGTCGCCCCCATACAACGACTCGGGATTGCCGCCAATATCTGGATTCGGTCATTTCTCTCCCATAACATTGCCCCATCAGTGTGACACGCCACATTCTGATACTGAGTGGAAATCTGCCCGGATTACTCACGGCTTTTCGGCTCGTCCCCTACGGATTCCGGATCACCATTCTCGAACACCACAGATCTTTTTCTCCGACAACATCCTCTCCTCAATTTTCCGAATCGAAAGAACCGGAACCTCCAACATCCTTTCAACACCTCATGACACAGCCCTCCCCGCTCATTCTTCCCCGGTTTTACCATGCTACATGGGCACTTTTTCAGGAACTGGCCTTCGAACATACAGCCCAATCCATTCAACCGGTTGAGCTGGAGTTTGGGACATCCGAAGGCTTAACAGAGACGCTATCCAACCCGCACGGAATTACGACTCTTCATCCCATGATCCGACTCGCCGGCTTTCGTGGCCTTCCCTGGGCTGATCGATGGCGTTTGATAAATTTTTTAGAAAAAAAATGGGAAGATCCCCATTCACCGGACCACCACCCTGACATGCTCACAGTTGAATCCTGGCTGAATTCGACTCAACAATCGACTCTTGCCCGGCAACGTATCTGGAACCCATTTTGTCGATTATTTTTAGGATGTGATGTGGCCCAGGCATCGCTCGAGTATTTTCTTGAGGTACTCTCGCGATTCTGGTTATCCAAACCCAATGGACCAGAGACATTTCTAGCCTCACCTGACATGCTCGACCATCTACAACAACAGCTTAAAGGAGTCTTACTTGGAAAAGGCGTGACGTTTTATCCCTTAAATGAAATCACCCTCATTCAAGCCGACACGGAACGCATCCAAGCCATTGTCCTGGATAAGGGCGAACGTCTCACCGCTGACATCTACGTCTCGCCTCTCTCCCCTCCAGAGCTTCTTCGACTCTTGCCGGAAAGAGCCCCGGCTCGTTTTTCTTCTTTTTCCCATTTGGCTCACCTGCAGGAATCCTCAGGAACAACGGTCCGATTCACCCTGAACGACACATTCCTTCCTCCTCGCCTTATCCTCAACTCCGGTGTATTTGATTGGATAACCAGCCAGGCCGTTCGGAATGCTGATGGCGCCAGGACATCGATCACGGGCATTAACCTTACCCCTTCCCCATCCTCAGGACATACCGACGACTGGCTGAAAGAAACAGTCTGGCCTCATATCAAAAACATGCTTCACATTTCTCCTGAGCAATCCTTCCCGTCCGGTAAGCCACCCGTCACGTACTCAGCTTACCCCTATCTTCCTTGCCTGGCAGGTTTCCGCACATTTCGCCCTCTGCCCCACACGCCCATTCCTAATCTCTTTCTTGCCGGCCCCTGGACGGCCAGCCTCCTCCCTCCTTCTCTAGAAAGCACCGTCTTGAGTGCCTCTGCCTGTGCAAGGGCTGTGACTGAATGGGTTCAGACCTCTTCACATTGACATCCAAAACCGTCAAATTTAAGATCCCCCCTCAATGGATCTTCATGAACTCAAATCATCCCTTCACGAATGCCAACGATGTGCATTGTCTTCAGGACGCACTCAGGTGGTGTTTGGGACAGGACATCCTCAGGCTGACATCATGTTTGTTGGAGAAGCCCCGGGTTTTTATGAAGACCAGAAGGGAGAGCCTTTTGTCGGAGCGGCAGGAAAATTACTCAACGAGTTGCTGCAATCAATCGGGCTCAGTCGCGCAGATATTTTCATTGCCAACGTCATTAAATGTCGGCCACCCAACAATCGAGATCCTCTTCCGGAAGAAATCGAGACATGCAAACCGTTCCTGCTTCAACAAATTGAACTCATCAAACCTAAATTGGTTTGCACCTTAGGAAACTTTGCCACACAAACGTTATTGGAAAGAAAAGTCGGTATCACCAAAGTACGCGGGCAAGTCATTCGAATGCCCAACTTCATCGTGTTCCCACTGCTTCATCCGGCAGCCGCACTCCACCAGGGAAATCTCCGGGTTCCTCTCAAGGAGGATTTCCAAAAACTCAAGACTGTCCTGGAAGGTATGAGCAAAACTCCCACCCTCCCGCAAACCGCGTCACCACCAACCCTTCCCTCATCCCAAGCCTCTTCCAAAGATAAAACTCCAGCCGATCCACCCACCCAAATGAGCCTGTTCTAGAAACCATTTAACCAATTAATTAGCAGATGCTGTGTTTCGGCCCAACAGCCGAGGTCCTTTTGTTTCGGCAAAAGGACCCAAAACCATTGACGCCCCGCCCGGGCTCATCAGATTGATCAGACGCGAAGGGGGGAGACGGGCTAACTCGCGGCGCTCACACAAGCCCGTCAAGAACAAGAGCGTCCGATCATGGGGCTGGCCGGCAGGCGTCCGGTCATTTGAGATGAAATTCTGGAAGATTTGGTGTTGGCATGATTTTTTGTGTTGCCGGGTTTCGCCCCCGCGCCACGAGCCACTTTTGTTTCGGCAAAAGTGGCCAAAACCATTGACGCCCCGTCTGGCCTCATAAGAGGGGACGGACGCCAATTTGGGGAGAGCGGACCAACTCGCCTGGCTCAAACAAGGTCCGCAGAGGAAAAGAGCGTCCCTCCCTTTGCCAGACGGCAGGCGTCGGATTTCTCGGCTACTCTGTCATTCTGAGCCCCTTCGACTCCGCTCAGGGCAGGCTCCGCGAAGAATCTGTGCCCAGCTCAACGACGGTATTCGTGGTTGAAAGGAGACCAGGTGGATTTGAGCGTTTGGTTTCGACCTCGAATAATTTTCGAAAATACACTAATCTTTAGTTGACTTATTTCGATGATTATTAAATTATCTCCTGACTCGACTCTTCATGAACCTATAGGAAGTTTCTGGAGTCCATAGGACGGCCTTTAATCTTAATCAAGAAAGGGATCTAATGCTGATCCACATAAGTTCCCCTGATAAATCAGTTAGAGTGAGTGGGGAATTGAACGTAGATGGTTCACACGTTTTCGGTAAGGAATGCAAAGGTAGTTTATCCGGTGTAAAAACCAGCACTCTGCAGCTTATGCGGTCCAATTTTATCATTGTTAGATCGTTATTGAGAGTTGTCGCATGAACGGTCAGTGGATTGGTAGATACGGTGAGTCATCCGAAGGCTTAATCGTAGTGAATATCGACGAGCGTAGAACATATTATCAAGGGGTCGCTTATCTTAACGAATCCGACAGAAGTTTCCCTAGTACTGCGGCATTTTTTCGCACCTACGACAAGAGTTCAGCAGCCAAATTCCGTACGGACGTGATACATCCTATTAACCCGAAAACCGGAATCCCTGATACATGGGATGAGGTAAGAAAACATTATGGAGCCAACGTTGCCGTGTCGGAGTATGCGGATGTGTGTGCAAACTATCATTCCGACGAACTGACGTTGGCATGGACGACAAATTTAGGGGCAGTCGGCAACTGCAAACTCTTTCGCTCAAGAGCAGCCAACCCGTCTGAGTTAGTTCCACTGATTCAAGAATGGGGTGAATTTAAGACATATGTCGAAAGGCTAGAAAGCAGGAGATTCTTGTTCCGTGGCCAAACGGAGCCGTGGCGTCTACGAACGTCCTTTCACCGTGCGGGTCGCGCAGACCTGACTAGGTTTCTGAGCGAGGACATTCAAATTCTCCACAAGCATCTTAGCGCGCGAACAAGACATGTCTTCAATTTGGAAAACCCAAATGAGAACGGCGCTTTCTTTAATCTGGTCCAACATCATGGCTATCCTACGCCTTTACTCGATTGGACTTACTCTCCATACGTTGCGGCTTTTTTCGCTTACTGAGCAATATCGAGTGCAACAGCCGCCCAGGCAGATGCCAATGCCAAAGTGAGAGTATTGGTATTCGATCAGTTGCAGTGGAAATCCGATTGGCCCCAACTTGTGATGCTTGCCACTGCTGTCCCTCACGTATCAATCGGAGAGTTCCTGGCCATTGAAAATGAAAGAATGATTCCTCAACAAGCGGCATCAACAGTTACTAATGTTGACGATATCGAGTCATATATTAAATTAAAGGAATCTCCAGGGAAGACGTACTTGTCGGCGATCGATCTGCCGGCAAGCGAACGGGATAAAGTCGTACAAGAGCTGCGCTTCATGGGTATCACTGCTGGCTCCTTGTTCCCAGGGTTAGACGGTGCTTGTGAAGAACTGAAGGACCGCAACTTTGAGATTTAGAAAAGGCATAGAGAGGATGTGCTAGTAGCCGTCCCCTCTATGCGGGGCTATAGATGAATAGAACTCGAAAAGCGAATATGGCAATCATGAAAACCTACAGCCGGTCTTTCATTGAAACTCGAGTTATGAAGGCAATTAACTTGCTCATTCGGCAAGATGCGTTTCTTCTGCAATGTAATGTGAATGAGCGCTCCATGTCGCATAAGTTGGCGGAATATTTGCAGAAAGAATTCCGGAAGTGGCACGTTGATTGTGAATATAACCGCGATCATGATCTTACGAAAAAGTTGGTGGTGCCAAATGGTACAACCCGAATTGACGATACTGAGGCCAAAACGGTTTTCCCTGACATCATTGTTCACCATAGAAATGAGAATAGTAATTTGCTGGTAATTGAAGTAAAGAAAACATCAAATCCAGACAATGGAAATTTTGATCGAAGAAAGCTTGAAGAATTCATTAAGCCCCCATTCAACTATCAATATGGTCTTTTTCTAAGATTGAATGTGGGTGTTTCGGATATGGCAGATTATGAATTGGATTGGTTCCCGAAAGACCCCTTGCAATCCTAATGAGCGAATACGTTGAATTTCTTAAAGAGGTGTTCGAGCAATTGGGACCCATTCAGCGGCGACGCGTGTTCGTTGGCTAACCTCTTTTGCTACTTCAATTTTTCCCACTTTCCCTGACTGGCGCCTGCCGCCCGGCCCTAGGGGTGGACGCTCTTATCAACCAGCGGACCTTGTCTGAGCCCTTCGAAAAAACTCAGGGCAGGCTCCTCGAGTTGGTATTCTATAATTTAAAAAAGCTTAGTTTCAGCAGACTCCCCTGGCCTTGTGATGTGGCCGAGCAGTGCAGCCGACCCCGGAGAAAAGGCGCGCATTGTTTGAGCCTTGCGAGTTTGCGCGACGCCGGGGTCGGCGAACCGCGCAGGGAACCCGAAGGGCCACAGCATGGCCAAGATGGTTTTGGCCACTTTTGCCGAAACAAAAGTGGCTCGGCTGCCGGGCCGAAACCCGGCATCTTCCAGACGAAGCGGAAATTCTTTGAAACCAACACAAGGTTTTTGCTGATAGCAGAGCATACGCTGTATTCTAAAGCCGACGAGACGTTATCCATACTCTTCTAAGAACGAGGGGCAGCTCCTTTCCAGTAGGACAAAAGAGCCAAACCTTTCAAGATGTCTTTCGATATGGCACCCGAGGAGATCATTGACAATCCTTTGGAAGCGAAGGGCTGTAGCCGCTCATCAGCCGCCTGCGGCGGCCAAACTAGCGGCTGGACCAGACAAGCCTCAGGCCCCCCGCTCAGCTGCGGACTCTGTTCGGCAAAGAGACAATAATGGATTGGCTCAGTAGACTATTCAAAGCGATACCAAACGACGAAATGGAAGGTATTCGTCTGAGCACCAGAGGAACCCATTGGGAGCTTGAAGGACCGAATACCTTCGAAGAATTGTTCAACGCACTCAAAGGCTGGATTCCAGAAGATGCACTTCTCTATTTTGAGGGTGGCTCTCCGGACGCAGAGATCAATCGTTTCTTCGCCATACACTCAGTTCCGGAAACATTACACGTGGCGATGGGAACTATATGGCCACGCCCGAAGATATTTCACGTCCCTGCAACGCGTATCGTATTGACCGAGTTGTCTGGGATCATGAAACACCATGCGGGGCCAGAATTGGCTGTTCATTTCCATGTCTACCGTAACGATGCAGTTTTGCTCGAATGGCATGATGCATTCTTTCAACCTATGTTGATGAGCGGTGCCATTCCAGAAGAAAAGGTCCAGAATTTTGCTAACAAAATTGGAAAAAAATTCAGAAAAATTATCGGAAAAGGCCCTCCAGCGGATGCGGACAAGCCGTGCCCCTGAAATTTAGCGTTAGCGAACAGCCAAACTGCGTCGTGTGAGAAGATATCGTTGGCTACACGGGAACTGCGGGGTTAGGGCCAGGTCTTGCCATACAGTATGGAGAGCATCTGAAAATCCAGCATATGGTGAGATAGGTAGTGTACCTTTTTACTTACTTTTGTCTCCCTTTCCCTGACCGCCGCCTGCCGTTCCGCCACATGGGCGGATGCTCGTGTCAGCCGGCGGGACCTGAGGTCTTCGAACTGACTCAGGGTAAACTCCGCGAGTTCGTCCTCTATAATTAAAGAAAGCTCAGTTTCAGCAGACTCCCCTGGCCTTGTGATGTGGCCGAGCAGTGCAGCCGACCCCGGAGAAAAGGCGCGCATTGTTTGAGCCTTGCGAGTTTGCGCGACGCCGGGGTCGGCGAACCGCGCAGGGAACCCGAAGGGCCACAGCATGGCCAAGATGGTTTTGGCTACTTTTGCCGAAACAAAAGTGGCTCGGCTGCCGGGCCGAAACCCGGCAAAACTTCAACATTGTAGACAGGGTTTCAAGATGGATACCCACTTACAACTGCCGGTATGACGGAAATTTGAGGATGTCTGCCCCTAGAAGAAACTTCCAGGTTAACACGGCTTAGGATACATCAGACAGCAGGCTTTCCCTCAATCCTTCAATGTGTTTCATAATTTCCTTGGTGCACGATTGAAGGGATTCCTTTCTCGGACGAACCTCTTGAGGGAATTGCAGGGGTTTCCCATATCGAATTCTCGCCTTACTCGGAACCAAGAGCGTTTTGACCATCGACGTCACCGAATGGGGGCCGTCCCAGACAATAGACGCCGGGATAACAGGCGCGCCGGATTTAATTGCCAGATAGCCCACCCCCAAATGCCCCGCATCTAAACGATGCCGATCCAATCCGCCTTCCGGAAAAAGGCCGATCACCTCCTGCGCTGCCAACCCCTCCAACATCGTGCGAATTGCACGAATATCCCGCTTGCCTCGTTGTACCGGAATACAACGAAACGCTCGAAATACCCAACGAATGTGCGACTTGGCATAGATCTCATTTGCCATCAAAAATCGAATAGGACGTCCTGCTGTGGCCAATAACACCAATGGATCCCCCATTGAAGTATGGTCACAGACAATCAATGCCGGACCGTCTACAGGAACCGGGTATGGCTTCGCCACCACACCATACATAAGCCGACAAACCCAGGAGTTTAATCGATGCAAGGAAGAATAGACGAAGCCCTTGTGTGTCGCTGAAACTTTCAACGATGAAGAGGAAAAAGGCCGGTGAGTCGGTATAGAAGTATGTCCCTCCATGCCCTTACTGTTGAAAATAGGCACAAGAGACCCGCGAGAAGCCTGACAAAAATAACTTAGGTAGTGGGTTTTTTTGCGTGAGATGGACTTTTTGTGGAGTCGTCAGAGGCATTGGCGGCTTCAGTAGATAGTTCTCCTTCCTCAGATGATTCAGCCTCGGCCTCGTCATCGCCCTCTTCTTCCGGCTCTTCAAACCAATTGACGAGCATGTCCTCCCACCAGACCGCATCGACTTCCGAACCCGGATCTTCTCCAAAGCCAGCCACCTGGTCTTTGGTAAAATCGGGATCAATAACCGTGGGCTTAAACAATGCCCGGTCAATCACTTCCTTCGTGGCAAAACCTCCCACAATCCAAGAAGGAGCATCCGCCCTGCGGGATTTGTACATTTGCAGCCCGACCTTAAGATAGAGAAATGCTTTGCGTTGATCTTCGTCTTTCAACCCCGATGGGGGTAAGCTTAAGGTCTTTTCAATTTTTTTTCTCCATTCCCGGTCATTGTACCGGGAGGTGATCAACTGGAGAACTTTGGCTCCATCCTCTTTTTCCAGTGGCATCCTAACTCCTTATGGGCCTGCGGCCGTTTTCTGTCTTCATGAAATGGATAGGTATCGATAGACCCTTGAATGAGTTCTTGTCGTGTATTTCTCTAATGACCGGCAACCATCATTTTCCGAATTTTGACGGTAGGACTGGCCAACCGGCCACGAAATTCTAAATCATTCCCGACCATTTCAATATCCTTCAAGATCTGTTGTAAATTCCCGGCAATGGTGACCTCCTCCACAGGATGGGTCAGTTCTCCATTTTCAACCCAAAACCCTACTGCTCCCCTTGAATAGTCTCCGGTGACAAGGTTGACGCCAAACCCAATCAGATCCGTAACGAATAACCCCCGCTTCATTGACTTGAGAATTTCTTCTGGTGAATAGGAGCCTGGCGAGAGATATAAATTCGTGGCACCCACTGTCGGATTTTCACCCACGGATCGTGACGCATTGCCGGTGGATGCCATTCCCAGTTTTCGTCCAGAATACGTATCTAACATGTAACTCGACAGCACGCCTTTATCGACCACCAGGGTTTTTCTCGTGGGTAACCCTTCACCATCAAAAGGTCGAGACCCAAGCCCTCCGGCTAATCGACCATCATCGATCACGGTCACTAAATCTGAGGCAATAGACTTTCCGAGTTGTCCCAACAGAAATGAGGCCCCCTTATACAGGGAGTAGCCTGAAACCGCTGAGGAAATATGCCCTAGGAGGCCTTTGGCCGTTTCCGGATCAAAGATCACGGGAACTTCTTGCGTCGTAATGGTTCGACTGCCTAGCCGCCGCAAGGTTCGGCGAGCTGCCTCCTGTCCGATCTTTTCCGGGCTCTCTAATTCATGAAATTTCCGTTTCACGGAATACCAATAATCCCGCTGCATGCCGCCATTCTGGCTGTCCAATGCGATGGGCGACACAGAGAGTGAGTAAGAGGAACTGGCGTACGATCCAATAAATCCATGGGAATTCGCCAACAAAATCGACCCATAACCAGCCGAACACTCAGCCCCTTCAGAATTGGTGATTCGGGTATCAGCGGAAAACGCGGATTGTTCGGTTCTCCTGGCCAGGTCTATTTCCTCATCAACGGTCAATTGCCGATCATCTTTCATATCCATGTCGGGGATATCGGTTACCATGTGATCCGGCGCCGGCAGTCCTGACGTTTCGTCTTCAACCACAGCCCTGGCCAAACTACATGTGTCACTGACTAAACGATCCAACGAGGCTTTGGAAAAATCCGATGTTGAAGAACTGGCTGAACGTTTGCCAAAAAACACCCGAATCCCCAAGACCTTCTCACGGGCTTTGGAGAGGCGGTCCACTTCTGACATCCGCACCTGCACCGAGACTGAATCACCTTCAGCCACAAGAAGATCCGCTTCTGTCGCCCCCAAGGCCTTGGCTCGCTTGAGAACCGTGTCCGCCAATTCCGGGAAACGGTCACCATGTATGGTTGACAGATTTGACATTATTAAATGGAGAAAAACAAAACGGAAGGGTTATCCATCAGCCCATCGCCGTGCCACCGACGATCATTTCATCGATTTTAATGGTAGGAAGTCCCACGCCGACCGGAACCGATTGCCCATCTTTTCCGCATGTACCGATTCCTTCATCCAATTTCATATCATGTCCGACCATCGAAACTTTCTTGAGAACATCAGGACCGTTCCCAATCAACGTTGCGCCTTTGACCGGTTTGGTCACCTTCCCATCTTCGATCAGATAAGCTTCGCTGGCTGAAAAGACGAATTTTCCACTGGTGATATCAACCTGCCCTCCCCCAAACGAGACGGCATACAACCCGTTCTTCACCGACCGGATGATATCCTGCGGATCGGATTCTCCGGCTAGCATAAAGGTATTGGTCATCCGTGGAAGAACAATACTCCTGAAATCTTCCCGTCTTCCATTCCCTGTTAACGGGATGCCCATCAAGCGGGCATTGAGCCGGTCAGTGATATAGCCCCGCAAAATACCTTTTTCAATGAGCATGGTTCGTGACGTCGGCGTCCCCTCATCATCGATGTTCATAGACCCACGCCGGAATGGGAGCGTCCCATCATCCACGATGGTGCATAATTCGGATGCGACGGACTTTCCGACTAAGTCACTAAAGGCTGAGGTTTTGCGACGATTGAAATCCGCTTCCAACCCATGCCCGATCGCTTCGTGAAGCAAAATGCCAGGCCAGCCTCCACCTAAGACAACCGGCATGGTGCCAGCCGGAGCTTCGACCGCGCCTAGATTAAGAATCGCCTGGCGTGCAGCTTCTCGCGCAAACTCCATCGCGCGGTTCTGCTCCAGGTAGAAAGTAAATCCGACCCGTCCCCCTCCTCCAAATGACCCGACCTGGCGATTGGATCCATCTTCAGCAATGCAGGTAATCTGAAGACGAGAAAGAGGCTGCACATCTCCCACCAGCTGCCCTTGGGAGTTAATGACTAAAAATATTTTCTGTTCCGTGTTAAAAGACGCCATGACCTTGGTTATTCGCGGATCATAACGCCTGGCTTCCACGTCTATTTTATTCAGTAAGTCAACCCGGGCTTCGGTTGTAATATCGGTGAGCGGCTGAGCCAACGAGTAGAGATTCTGTGTTGGTTGAGAACGATGGGTGACGGCTATAGGGTTGTCCCCTTGAGGAGAATCCGCAATATATCGTGCCGTATCAGCGGCAATTTCAAGATCTCGCACAGACAGATCATCTGAATACGCAAACCCTGTTCGTTCACCAGCCACCGCTCGAATGCCTGCCCCCTGGGAAATACTTTTGACCGCGCGCTTGACCAGGCTTTCTTCCATAGAAACGGAATCGGTCACGCAGGACTCGACATACATGTCCACGTAATCCACATCGCGAGCGATGGCCTTATTTAAGGCCTGGAGGACATCTTTTTCTTGGAGGGCAAAATCTGAAAGGCTGGGTACCATAAACCTCAATTACAACAAATTACGTATCAAAGAAGGAAAAACTGGAGTATAGCCCATCTCCTAGGTGGGCGCAATTTCCGGTGAAAGTTCTGCCCGCAATTTGACAAGAATCGGTTTCATTATTAGACTGAAATTGTTGTGAAATTTTGCTAGTTTCTAAAACCTTTCAACTGAATTGCAACGCGGTTCTCACCCTCACAATCGGTTTCAACACAATTCAATGGATGACTTTCACGCGGTGGATGCAAGGCAAGTTGCTGAAGGGGAATTGCTGGATCAACTTGACCTCACCTCCCTTCCCCGACATATCGCGGTCATCATGGATGGCAATGGCCGATGGGCCGCTCAACGAGGATTGCCTCGAATTGCCGGTCACAAAGAAGGGCTTCGTGCGCTCCAGGACGTTCTGGAAATCGGGCATGAACTCAGGATTCCCTATATCACCATCTATGCATTTTCCCAGGAAAATTGGAAACGTCCTCATTCTGAGATTCGACTCCTCATGGGGTTGCTTGAGCAGTACCTCAATCAAGAACGCCAACGGTTTCAAGAGCGACAGGTACGATTCCTGCCGATTGGACGGCTTGAACAACTGCCGTCTTCCGTCCGGTCTCTGGCCTTAGAAGTAGCGGAAGAAACCCGCCATTTAACTCAGCGCACTCTGGCCGTCGCCCTGAGCTATGGAGGACGCAGCGAAATTGTCGATGCCGCTCGAAAAGTTGCGATCGAGGTTCAGATGGGATCGCTTACACCAGACCAAATTGATGAGTCCTTATTTGAGCAATATCTCAGCACATGGGGTCTCCCTGATCCCGATTTGCTGATTCGCACTTCTGGAGAAGCGCGAATCAGCAACTTCCTTCCCTGGCAGATTGCCTACACGGAACTCTATTTCACCAAAACCCTGTGGCCTGATTTTCGTCGCGCTGAGACTCTTCTTGCCTTACTCGATTATCAAAAACGGGAGCGTCGTTTTGGCCGAATCACTCAAACCGTTTCGCCATAACACGGGCTGTGGCCATCCCGCATTCACCCTACTTCTTGTTCATCTAACCCACTGCTAATTGTACTCCCCTAAACAATGGATCCCCGGAGACTCTACTCAGCCATCGTATTTATTCCTTTGCTCTATGCGGGAATACGCTATTCTCCACCCTGGCTGCTCTCCATCCTGATTGGGGGCGCTTCCCTCCTTGCATTGTGGGAATTTCTCACGCTCTACTTTGGACGGACCGGCACCCTTATTCCTAAGGTGATCTCCTGCCTTTGTGCGGTCATGCTCCTTGTCGCTATGTATACCGGCTACTCCCTCGCCTTGAACCCTTGGTTCTTGGGAATCGTTGGGGTCATTTTGACAGGATTTTTCATATCTCCGACCACCATGAGACAACGTCTCCCCTTATGGGTGGCCTATCCCTTTGGGATCCTCTATGTTGTGGTTCTGCTCGGGCATTTCATACTCCTCCGGCAGCTCCCTCATGGAATCGCCTTAATCTTTTTTGTCTTAGCCATCACGTGGTTGGCTGATACCGGTGGATTTGTCGTAGGTTTATCTCTTGGACGACATGCCCTGGCTCCCACCCTGAGTCCTAAAAAAACGATTGAAGGCCTGTTCGGAGGAGTTCTCTTTTCCGTACTGGGAGCCCTCATCAGCCACTTTTGGTTTCTCCCCTTTTTCTCGCTGGGGGAATGCGCTATTCTCGGCATGGGCATGGCCATAATCGGAACCCTTGGTGATCTTGCAGAATCCGCGATCAAACGTAGCGTGAGTGTCAAGGACTCAGGCACAATCATTCCAGGACATGGGGGAGTGTTAGATCGTGTGGATAGCCTGCTCTTTACCGGCCCGGTCATTTATTACTTTGCCTTATTCACGGGATCAAACTCATAACCAGACTGTACGCAACCATAGGGAGAGAATCTGGTGAAACACATCGTTATTTTGGGATCTACCGGGTCGATTGGGAACAGTACCTTAGATGTGATCTCCAGATTCCCTGAAGAGTTTCAAGTCGTCGGCCTGGCCGCCGGATCCAATGATCAGGCCCTTGAGGAACAAATCCGCCGCTTCAAGCCCGAAGTGGCTGCGCTTTTCTGCCAGGATGCCGCCAACCGATTGCGAGCACGGATGGGACGCACGTCAACTGAAATTTTGGACGGAGAACAGGGGCTCTGCGCCGTCGCCAGTGCATCGAAAGGCGATTTAGTGATTTCCGCTATCGTCGGGGGGGCAGGGCTCAAACCAACATTGACAGCCATCCAAGCAGGCCGGCAGGTTGCCCTCGCAAATAAAGAGCCAATGGTCATGGCAGGTCGATTAATGCAACTGGAAGCCCACAAACATCACGTGACGATTTTCCCCATCGATAGCGAACATAGTGCTATTTTCCAATCGATGGAAGGCCACCGGAAGGTCGACATTCGCCGGATCGTGCTAACGGCTTCCGGCGGACCATTTTGGGATTGGCCCATCAATGACCTCGAACACGTGACACCCGAACAAGCGATGCAACATCCAAATTGGAAAATGGGAGCTAAAATTACCACCGATTCCGCCACCTTGATGAATAAAGGCCTGGAGGTAATTGAAGCCCGATGGCTCTTTGATATCCCTCAGGATCAAATAGATGTCATCATTCACCGAGAAAGTATTATCCACTCTTTGGTAGAATATTGTGATGGGTCAGTCATTGCGCAATTAGGCCACCCGGATATGCGAACACCAATCTCCTATGCTCTCAAATACCCGGAACGCATTCCCTTGAATCCCCCACTCCTGGATTTAGGGAAAATCGGAAAGTTCACGTTTTATCCAACTGATTCGGAAAAATTCCCGTGTCTCCAGTTAGCCTACGACGCCCTGGCAGGAGCGGACGGGCTTCCAGCCACATTAAACGCCGCAAATGAAATTGCCGTGGATGCCTTCCTCAAGGAGCAGATTGCCTTTTTGGATATACCCAGAGTGATTCAAGAAACCATGAATGCCTATAACGCGACTCCCGTCACATCCATTGAAGACACCTTAGAGATAGACCAATGGGCCCGACGAACAGCCACGGAAATGATGAAAGCCTGCTCTACTTCACCTCTATGAATATCAACCCACGATTACACATCCATGAATAACCTCCTGGCGTTTTCTCCTGATTCCATTTTCCTATTCGGGCAAAAATTATGGTGGTTCCTGGTCGTCCTGGGAGTCCTTGTGACTTTTCACGAATACGGACATTACCTGGCCGCTCGCTGGGTGGGAGTGAAGGTCCTCAAATTCTCCATCGGGTTTGGACCAAAACTGATTGGTCGCAAGATTGGAGATACAGAATATCTCCTGGCAGCCATTCCTCTTGGGGGATATGTCAAATTATATGGAGAAGAAGGGTCAGAGGCGGTTTCAGCTGCTGAACAACGTGAATCCTTTATTCACCAGTCACTTCCCCACAAAACGTTGATTGTGGCGGCTGGCCCCGGCTTCAACTTTATCCTCAGCTACCTGATCTTTACGGGAATGCTGGCCTTAGGGTCACCGCTGTTTGTTCCCAGCATCGACAACATCACCCCGGTCATTGAAGCCATCATCCCGGACTCTCCGGCTGAAACTGCCGGATTACACATCGGTGATCGCGTAATCCGTGCCAACGAAGAAGACATCTCGACCCTGGGTGAACTATACGAACAGGTGGGCAAGGCCCATGGGCGTCCCGTCACCTTGGATGTTATTCGTGGAAATAGCGTGAAAACGCTGATCATCACTCCAACCGTTCAAATGGTGCCTGATCGCCCGGACGAACCTCAATACACCTTAGGCATTGAGGATCATGCTCCACTAGTCGGAGGAGTCATGCCAGACACGCCTGCCATGGCTGCGGGTCTTCAACAGGATGACCGAATTATCCAAATTAATGACACACCGATTGCCACCTGGTCTCAGATGACCGAGATCGTACGCAATCACCCTGGAACCCCTCTCGAGGTACAGGTCGAACGCGGAGGACAGACGGTGTCACTTCGCATCACCCCTGAAGGCCAAACCAGCACCTCCCCGGATGGAGAAACAACGTCTATTGGCCGCATTGGCGTCAAACTAGCCGGCGCGGGTACGGTGCTCAAGAGTACGTCTCTCTTCCTCGCACCTTGGGATGGCCTCAAGGCGACATGGAAATGGTGTGAATTAACCGTTATGGGGCTCTATAAGCTCGTAACTGGAGAAATTTCATCGAAACACCTGGGCGGCCCGCTCATGATTGCCACCGTGTCCGGTGAGCAGGCCCAACAAGGCATGGCCAGCGTCGTGTGGCTTATTGCGATTTTGAGTATTAATTTGGGAATTTTAAATTTGTTACCCATTCCCATTCTTGATGGAGGCCATCTATTCTTTTTTGCCTGCGAAGGTATTTTAGGTCGACCTTTAGGGGATCGGTCGAGAGAAATGGCCCAACAAATTGGCCTGGTATTGTTGGTCTTCCTGATGGCCTATGCGACCTGGAATGACATTAGTCGACTTCTGCAATAATTCTATCCTGTTTAACGTCTACTGCCTTTCAAGCCCTATGAATCTGCCCTGCGGCTTTTTTCCTCAACCATATAACCAGGTGTCTTCATGCGTGTATCAGAATCCTTAATCCCAACGATGCGACAAGATCCGGGTGAAGCCGAGGTGGTCAGTCACCGACTCATGCTTCGCGCCGGAATGATCCGGAAAGTCGCAGCCGGTATTTATTCCTACCTTCCCCTTGGATTGCGGGTCATTCGGAAAATCGAGGCCATTGTTCGGGAAGAAATGAACCGGACAGGAGCTCAAGAACTTTTACTTCCGATTCTTTCTTCTGCCGAGCTGTGGAAGGAAACCGATCGCTGGGATTTCTACGGAAAGGAACTGTTCCGATTACAAGATCGTCACGATCGAGACTTTTGCCTGGGCCCCACTCACGAAGAAGTTGTCACTGATTTATTCCGTCGAGAGGTCAGTTCCTATCGTCAATTGCCCCTTACCCTTTATCAAATCCAAACAAAGTTTCGTGATGAAATTCGGCCACGGTTTGGCATTATGCGAGGGCGTGAATTCATCATGAAAGATGCGTATAGCTTTGATCAGGATGCGGAAGGAGCCAAACGTACCTATCAAGGCATGTACGACGCCTATTGCCGTATTTTTTCTCGCATGGGCCTCGAATTTCGTCCGGTGGAGGCCGATACCGGCTTGATCGGGGGCATCTCTTCTCACGAATTCATGGTCCTAGCCAATACCGGAGAGGAACTCATCGTTTTTGATCCGGATACACAATATGCTGCCAATGTCGAGCGAGCTGAGATTGCTCCACCCACCATCGGGAAGCGTGACGCCCCACTACCGTCAGAAAAGGTTTCCACACCCAATGCCAAATCAGTTGAAGAGGTATGTGCCCTACTTAACGTACCTCCTTCCCGTCTGGTGAAAACCCTCTTGTATCAGACTGGCACGGATGAGATAACCGCAGTCCTGATTCGAGGGGACCATCAAGCAAACGAAATCAAAATTCAACGACATCTTGGTATTCATGAATTATCCCTGGCGACTTCTGAAATGATCGCCCGCTTCACAACAGCCCCAATCGGCTTTGTCGGACCGATCGGTCTTCAGAACGTTCGAATTCTGGCTGACCATGCCGTGGCTGTCTTGAGCAACTTCATTGTCGGTGGGAACGAACCGGACGTCCACTTCATCCATGTCAACATTGATCGGGATTTTTCCATTGAGAGCATAGGAGATTTTCGCCAGGCCCAGGCAGGTGATCCTTCTCCGCGTGGGGGCAGTTCGCTGCAAACGGCAAGGGGAATCGAAGTAGGTCATATCTTTTTGCTAGGGACAAAATATAGTGAAAAAATGGGCGCAACCTACCTTGACGACCAGGGTCAGACGCTCCCCGCTATCATGGGATGCTATGGCATTGGTGTCAGCAGAGCAGCGGCAGCAGCCATTGAACAGAACCATGACGACAAAGGTATTTGTTGGCCCATGCCCATTGCCCCCTTCCATGTCCACATTCTTTCCGTCACGGCATCAGACAACGTACGTCAAGCCTCCAATCAGCTCTACCAGGACCTTTCCAAAAACGGGATAGAGGTGTTGCTTGACGACCGTGAGGAACGAGGTGGTGTTAAATTTAACGATGCGGATTTGCTAGGCATTCCGTTCCATATTATCCTTGGGGATAAGGGCCTGGCACAGAACACCATTGAAATCAAAGACCGTAAAACTGGCGAAAAGCATCACATTTCCCGTGAGGAAGCATGTGAGTGGATAACCGCTACAGTCAAAGCGAAACTCGAATTCCAGGCATAAACAGCAAGGAAGGCAGATCAAATGCAGGCTGGTTACCGATGTCCTTCTATGCATGATATAATTCTTTGAAACCCTCATCCTCTCTTCTGGGGATGACAAATGACGGGATATCAACCAAGAGCATGATGAGATTGGAAAGCCCTTATTTTCATTGACAAAAGATCTCATTGAATGCTACTTTTCTAGGTTTGATTTTCAAGTGAAAATCACTTTTTATCTATGACTGGCATATCGAATGTTGAATCAAATGAACGTCAGGGGTCTTTTATTTGACCCCTATAATAACGCCTATATTGTCATCCTGAGAGATGAACAAAACTCGGACATGCTCCCTATTTGGGTTGGGAAAGCCGAAGCCAGCGCGATTAGCTTTGCCTTGGAGCGGATAGCTCCTCCAAGGCCAATGACCCATGATCTCATGAAAACGGTGCTTGATAATATGGATGCCAAGGTTATCAGTACGGTTATCACGGATCTGAAAGACAATACATATTTCGCTAAAATCCATCTCCTCTTTGGAGACTCGGAATTTACGGTTGACTCTCGGCCAAGTGACGCAATTGCCGTGGCTCTTCGTACGGATGCCCCCATTTTCGCATCAGGAGAAGTGCTCCATAAACAAAACTCGGAAGAATTGGAACGATGGCTGGAAAACCTCAAGCCTGAGGATTTTGGCAAATCAGATGTTTAGCTGATGTTCATGAGGCCATCTGAAATAGTAACGATTAATAGTGAGTGTGCGGGTGATGACTGAAATAAACACATTAATTCCGTTAAAGGTCCATGGGGTCCTGGTCGATCCGAATACCGATACACAGATTGTGGTCTTACGGGATGAAAAAAACTCAGAGGTTCTTCCCATATGGGTCGGTACCGCCGAAGGGACATCGATCCGGTTGGCGTTGGAGAACGTCATCCCACCACGCCCCATGAGCCATGACCTTATTTGCAGCTTTGCCTCGCACCTTGGCTTTACCCTAAATAAAGTGGTGATCACAGAAGTCAAAAATAACACCTATTTTTCCACGCTATTTTTATCCAAAGATGATTTGGAAAAATCGATCGACTCAAGGCCGAGTGATGCGATTGCCTTGGCTCTTCGATGTCAATGTCCAATCTACGTCACCCCTGAAGTCCTGGAACGTCGCGGCGGAGAAGATTTGGATACCTGGCTTTCCAAACTCGATCAAAAAGGATTAGAGCAGACTGATATCTAGGCATACAATCAAGTAGAGGAAAGGAAATACAACACTCATGCGATCCTATCAAGCTAAACCGCTAGAAGTTGAACGACAATGGTTTTTAGTCGATGCTAAAGGAAAAACCGTTGGCCGCTTGGCCGCGAAGGTTGCCTCTATCCTTCGTGGAAAGCATAAGCCAACGTTTACTCCGAATGTCGATACAGGGGATCATGTCGTCATCATAAATTCCAGTGAAATTCAATTCACCCGCGATAAATTTCGTTCAAAGATCTATTATCACCACACCGGGTATCCTGGAGGCATCAAAGCCATTACTGCCGAGCATCTTCATGCAAAGAAACCGACTGAAGTGCTCTCTAAAGCCATTCGTGGGATGCTTCCAAAATGTACGTTAGGAAAGCAAATGGCTAGAAAACTCAAAATTTATCCTGGTGCCGAGCATCTGCATCGAGCGCAAAGTCCAACGCCTCTAAACCTCTAAAATCATCAGTTACCGTTCCAACGTAAAAAAGGAGATCTATTCTCACATGGTCGATACAGTTCAATACGCAACCGGAAAAAAGAAAAACGCGATTGCCCGAGCATGGGTAGAACCAGGACAAGGCGACATTCTGATCAACGCACGATCAGTAGATTCGTATTTCCCACGATTGACACATCAAATCCAAATTCAAACACCATTCGAGGTCACCAAAACCGGTGGACAATTTAATGTCAAAGCCACGTTGACGGGTGGAGGCGTTTCAGGTCAGGCAGGAGCTCTTCGCCATGCGATTGCAAAGGCCTTAGCTTTATATAATCCTTCCTTACGGGATCCCTTGAAAAAAAATGGATTGCTCACCAGAGATAGCAGGGTGAAAGAGCGAAAAAAATACGGGCAAAAAGGTGCCAGGGCCAGGTTCCAATACTCCAAACGATAATTGGCCAGCTCACCGTTCACCTAGGACCATGGGGGAGGCCATCCAGCCTCCCCCTTTTTTAATCCGTCATCTTCTGATGCCTTTGCCCACCTCAAACCTCAATTTACCTTTCCACAAACAGGCATTTGGCACAGAGTTAAATGATTTCCTAATAGGTATTGTCCTTTTCTCCCAAAACCAATTTCTTTGAAATGACCATGAATAAAAAAATTCGCGTCGCAGTGATCGGAGCCAGTGGCTATACGGGAGGTGAATTACTTCGATTACTCACCCTGCACCCACAGGTCACACTGAACCGCGTGGTGGCGTCTGAAAAATCTGAAGGCATCGCTGTCGCTTCGCTGCTTCCTCATCTTACGAAGATTTTTGACTGTTCATTGTCATCGTTGAATACCGAAGCGATCGCCAAGGAAGTCGATGTGGTGTTTCTCGCTCTTCCCCACACACAATCCCTGCAACCAGTAGCCGATTTTCTGTCACAAGGGAAACATGTTATTGACTTGAGTGCCGATTATCGTCTTCAAGACCCGACGGTCTATGAACAATGGTATCAGACCCCCCATACTTTTCCTGACTTGCTCAAAAATGCGGTATATGGGCTCCCAGAACTCAATCGCGCGGCTATCGCTAAGACCCATCTTGTCGCAGTCGCCGGGTGTTATCCCACCGTCGCCATTTTGCAACTCGCGCCATTTGTAGCCCAAAACCTCATTGAGCAAAATTCCATTATTATTGACGCAAAGTCTGGAATTTCAGGAGCGGGTCGCACACCTGCACTCGGGACCCATTTCCCTGAATCCCATGAAGCCATTCATGCCTATAAAATCGGCAAACACCGCCATGTGCCTGAAATCGAACAGGGGTTAGCACGACTGACTCCTGCTCCATCCTCCAAAACAACTTCCTCCAGTCCATCCATAATTTTCACGCCTCACCTCATACCCATTAATCGAGGCATTCTGAGCACGGCCTATGCCAAATTGAAACCTGGCATTGATCAGTCCCATTTGGATGCCGCCTATAAAAGTCGGTATCAAGACGAATATTTCATTCGACTCTTTCCCAGTTCCGAGGGAGTCAATCCGAAAAATTTGCGAGGGTCGAATTTTTGTGACCTTAGTTGCACCTATGATCCTCGAACGGGGTATCTGGTCAGCACAGGTTCTCTGGATAATCTCGTAAAAGGCGCAGCCGGACAAGCGATTCAATGTATGAATCTTATGTTAGGCTTTCCCGAAACACTCGGATTGACCGCGCCAGGCCTCTTTCCCTAAACCATTTTTCACCGATTGCTCCTGACGAGAAGAGGATGTCTCCATGTCTAAACGCGTAAAAGGTGGGATCACTGCCCCCCAAGGTTTCGTAGCAGCAGGCATGCACTCAGGCATTAAAAAGACCAAGCAGCTTGATCTGACCATGATCATGTCAGAGAAGCCTGGACCCATCGCCGGGGTGTTCACCTCTAACAGGCTCCCTGCCGCTCCGGTGATTCTCGACCGGCTCTATCTCAAGAGGGGCATGGGTCAAGCGTTCATCATTAATAGTGGCAATGCCAACGCATTTACCGGACAGGAAGGATTGGCACATGCAAGAGAAATGGGTCAGAGAGTTGCCGACCAACTCATAATTCCCCTCCACCACGTGTTTATCGGATCCACTGGTGTCATTGGGGTTCCTCTACCCATATCCGCCATACGTAGCGGCATTCCGATTCTGATTTCACGTCTACGCAAGGCTGGTCACCGTGAAGCTGCCAAAGCCATCATGACGACAGACACCTGTCCTAAGGAAATCGCGATTCAGGACCGTATTGGTGGAAAAACAGTAACCATTGGCGGGATTGCCAAAGGTTCAGGAATGATCCACCCTGACATGGCCACCATGTTGGCCTATATCACGACAGATGCGGCCATTGACCAAAAAACTCTACAAGCAACCTTTCGCGCCGTCACCAAACAAACATTCAACTGCATTTCTGTTGACGGAGAAACCAGCACCAATGACACGGCATTATGTCTGGCTAACGGGAAAGCCGGAAATTTAACCATCAAAACCGGAACGACGGCACATGGTAAATTTGAAGCACTCTTATTTCAAGTCTGCCACCATCTGGCCATGGAAATTGTTCGGGATGGCGAAGGCGCCACCAAAATCATAGAATTTCAGATTACCCAGGCTTCCAGTGACCGGGCCGCGAAACAATTTGCCAATACTCTAGCCACCTCCCCTTTAGTCAAAACCGCTATTTTTGGCACGGATCCCAACTGGGGGAGAATTGTGGCCGCATTGGGACGGGCAGATGCCCCTGTTAAAGCGGAGAAACTCCTTATCGAATTCAATAAGATTCCCATTGTCCAAAATGGGAAAGGGCTGGGTCCTCAGGTCGAACGACGAATTAAACAGGAAATGAAGAAGCCCTTCCTGACGATTTCCATTTCACTCGGAATGGGAAAGGGCTCCTCCAAGATTTGGACCACGGATTTGACCTACGATTACGTGAAAATCAACGCATCCTATCGATCGTAAATTCCATCCAGCATTCAATCTGAAAATTGAGAATAGCCCATTACCGAGGGAGGATTATTTTTTTATGTGGTGACGGGATATTAAATCATGCAGGGTCGGACGACTCACAGCAAGAATAGTCGCAGCCTTCGTAATATTTCCACCGGTCTTGGCCAGAGTTTGCTCAATCACCCGTTTTTCTACCGTGTCTCTGGCTACCTTCAAGGTGAGTCCAACCTGACTCTCATCGGGTTCAGGTAAATCCAAATCTTCCGGGGCAATTCTTGGATTGTCGGTTAGTGTCACGGCCCGACGAATCCGATTTTCTAATTCTCGAATGTTGCCAGGCCAATGATACTGTTCTAGCGACAATAAGGCTTCCCTCGTAAATCCTGAAATCTTCTTTTTGGCCTCTTCTGAATAACGCTGAAGCAACGATTTGCCCAACATCACGATATCGCCACCCCGCTCGCGTAAGGGAGGCGCCGTAATTGTCACGGTATTCAATCGATAATACAAATCTTCCCGGAAACGGCCATCTTTCATCGCCAGTTGAAGATCCATATTGGTGGCCGCTAAAACTCTCGTGTCAACTGGAATTTCTACGCGTCCGCCTACCCGCTCGATGCTTCGTTCTTGTAAGACCCGAAGCAGTTTGACCTGTAATGCAGGAGAAATCTCACCAATCTCATCGAGAAAAAGCGTCCCGCCCTGAGACGACTCAATTCGACCTGGACGCTGGAGATGAGCCCCGGTAAACGCACCTTTCTCATGCCCAAACAACTCACTTTCTAGCAACGTTTCGGGAATAGCCCCACAATTAATCGCGATAAACGGGCCATCCTTTCTGTGGCTTTGCTGATGAATCGCCCGAGCCACTAACTCCTTCCCGGTGCCACTTTCCCCAACAATAAGAATAGAAATATCCGACCCGGCCACTCGCCGGATAGTATCGAACACTTTAACCATAACCGGGCTGCTTCCAATAATTTCTGGAAATCCTCGTTTCGCCTCACGGTCCAGAAGCTTTTGATTTTCTTTTTCCAGGCCAGCCAAATACCCGGCCCGCTGAAGAACGACTTTTAACACCTCCAAATCTACCGGCTTTTCCAAGAAATCATATGCGCCCAATTGAATCGCCTTGAGCGCATTGGCGCGATCTTGATTTCCCGTGATGACGACCACCTTCACCAAAGGGTTTACCGCCAGCAATTGTTCTAAGGCAGCCAATCCTTCGGTCACCCCGCCGGTATCAGGTGGCAAACCTAAATCCAAGGTTACCAGTGAGATCTTTTCCCGCTGAAGAATATCGACAGCCGCCACACGTTGATCTGCCTCATAGATCATATAAGAGGACTTCAATCCCCACTTCATCTGTTCAAGAATCTCTGGGTGGTCATCAACCAAAAGCAGGGAAGGAAGACGTGAAGATTCGGCAAGAGGATCAGACTTCATGGTCATTCGTTTCTTCCTGAGTCAGACTTTACCCCGGCATTAGAAACACCAAACACCACACTACTTGCGTTATCGGCACTTTGTACCGGAAATGTAACAATTACTGTCGTACCTCGCCCTTCCTGGCTCTCAATGTGAATCACGCCATGATGGTCCTCGATAATTCGCTTACATTGAAACAGCCCCACACCCAATCCATTTTTTTTGGAACTTTTAAATGGCTGGAAAATTTTTTCAAGCTGGGCCGCAGGGATCCCACCCCCCGAATCGACCAGTTCAACGATCACCTGCTCACCATCATAGGCGGTAGAAATATCAAGCGTACCATTCCGGTCGGTCGCCTGACGCGCATTAAGGATCAAATTTAAGAAAACCTGTTTGATTGCCTCCTTTTTGAGCTGAAGGACGGGAACCTCTAGCCCTGGTGTAAAATTCGTTTGGCATCCAGGGTCATTTACGGCAGCCAGTGTATCCTGAATTAACAGATTCACATCCACTGATTCCGTAACGGTTCCTTCACCCAGATTTGGTTCCTTCGCCTGACGAGACAATTCCCCCATTAAATCAATAATTCGCTGAGACGTATTTTTAACGGTCTGCATTGCAGATGTCTGAAATTCAACATTACTCCCGTATTGAGCAGCATTCTGAGCCACAAGAGATAAACTCGAGGCCAAGTTTTTTAAATCATGTAAATAAAATGCAGAGAACCGATGCACCGCTTCCCATTTGGCGGATGAACTGCGCTCTTCAAGCAACTCAAATTGAATGAGCAGCATTGTCACATGGTGCGCAATGGCTCTCAGTAAATAAAAATCGTCCTGATCATAGCATTCATATGCCGATTCCTGACTAAGCGTACAAAACCCGAGCAGTCTGCCCTGTCCAGTCACCAAAGGCACACACACATGGGCGTGAGTGACATCAAGAAATTCTCTCGAATCCTCGGCCGCCGGCTGACCCGCCTGTACAAACAAGGGTTCTTGCTGTGCTTTCAACTGTTGAATAAGAGGGTGAGTTTCAGGAATGGGAATCGGTTCTGAAATATTCGGTGACCAACCATTCTCCGTCAACTTTCTTCGACGCCGTTCCGTTCGTATTTGATGATAGCGGCCGTCAACATCAAAATATTTCCAAATTGTGACTCGAGAGGTTCCAAATGTTCGACTGAGACACTCAAGGTACCGATTCAAAATTTGTTGGACATCCGGACAAGCCGCAAACATCTCGGTAACCTCTATCCATTTTTCTCGATAATCATATTTATTTTTTAAAAAATGACGAGAAATGAATTGCTGAAACTCGACACGAATACGCCTGGAAAGCACGGCAATCACCAACCCCATAACGGCAAGAAAACTAAGGATCACACCCAGTGATTCCTTGACCTCCCAACCGGTTTTTTGCACCAGTGCGATCACCATAGCCACAAGAACGAAATACCCGCTGACACACACCACGGCCAGTGAGGCGTATACTGCATGGTGACTGATTTGAATTTTCTGGATCACCTGGGGTCCTGGCCATCGCCTTAACCCCAGTGCCATGACAACCAGAGAAATGAACGATGCGATTTCCCCCGCCCACACATCTTCCTGTTTCCACACCGAAGCCACGGCCACATGAAAAGCCTGTGCGATGGATATACAAGCCAGACCTCCCAATCCAATTAACACGTATTTCAATCGATATTGCAGGGGATCTGGAAAAGATTTGAGCATACGTTCCAACTGAAATATTGCCACACACGAGGCCAATACAATAAACCCCCAGACCATCAAACCCTCTGGTCTTTTGAAAACAACTTCCCTTTCTGAATTGACCTGCATGAATCCATCTGGAATACCTATGATCAACATTGCTAAGAGAGCAGCCCCACCGGCGATGACCTTCCACCACCCTTTGCCCAGTGCCAAGGAATTAAGAGAAAATTCCTGTAATAATGAATACCCGACATAGCCGATCATAACCGGCAGAATTATCTCACCAATGAGAATTAATTTCCTGGAAATAATGAGATGGGCTGGCAACGCCTCTTGAATGACATTCAGCCCATGGATCCAAACCATAACCACCATCAGGAAGAGTAAAGGAAAAAAATGAGCACCATCCTTTCTCCTCCAAAATATGATCGTCGCCAAAAACAGGGAGACTCCTGCCGTGAGAATAGATGGAAAAACCCACACACTCATACCGACCCACATTACCTATTGAGAGTTAAACAGAGACAAGTTCATTTCTCGGTGCTACCAAAGGACACAGCCTTTCTATTTTTCTGATTGATGAGGACATGCTACGTAGCACATGCCTCAATCACTCTGGCGCACCTGGGTTTATGGAATAAACACCCGACTACCTACGCTGGTCATCGAGTCCTTTGCGTATCAAGACAAAATTATCTCTTCCGGCCAGGCTCATGAGGATTCAGTCATTAAGCGACTAAAGCTTGGTTTAATAGATAAAGTATTTTCGCCCAATAGGTTTCGATGACACCTTTTTCATGGAGAGAAAGTTCAAGATAGAGAACCACTCTAGCCTGCATCACAGGACTTTAGTCAGAATACAACTGTAGTATTTTTTCGGAAGATGAGGAGGGGGACTGTAGGGTTCGGCTTCTCAAATCGACCTCGCCTCTCGCCTGACAACGAAAGCTAGGGTTCGATTCTGATGAATAGGAGTATTTTTAGATTCTCCATCTACAGGACAGAGCCGTCCCGTTTCAGCCAATAAATTGAGTCATGCAGAAAGGGGGACATGCGGCTATTCGACAGGAACGCCTTATCCGAATTGCTGGAATGAAACATACCAGGTATATATAGGCCTTTTCAGGCGATTTCTGCCGAAAATCTGGAAGTATAAATCAGCGTGAGACTACTTAACTGCCGTTTTTAAAGTGAAGCGAACCTGGCGCCTTCCCGACCCCATGGCGAAACATAAGCTTCTGGACAGCTGTACCAAAATTACTGAAGTCCTGGTTGGCCGTTTGAAGGAGGCGCGTCATCCTGTCTATCGGAAGGATGCAGGCCATATTTTTTAAGCAGTTTATAAAAATCCGCCCGATAGCGACCGGCAATTTGTGCTGCCTTGGAGATATTCCCTTGTGTGGCCTTGAGCAGATCCTGGAGGTACTCCTTCTCAAACGCTTCCTTCGCATCAGTTAATGGTTGAAGACTCCCTGGCTTGCTTTGTTCGTGGGGAGAAAGGGCGAGAAATTCTGCTGTAATAATATCCTGAGGGGACATGACAACCGCGCGCTCAATCATATTTTCGAGTTCTCGAACATTTCCAGGCCACGGATAGGTAATTAAGGCCTGCATAGCTTCCGGTGAAAATCCTTTGACGACTTTCCCATGATGCTCAATACTCCGCTTAAGAAAAAACTGGGCGAGAGAAGGAATATCCTCCCGACGTTGACGAAGCGGGGGAATCCACAAGGGAACGACGTGAATTCGATAATACAGATCTTCCCGAAATCGTCCCTCCCGCACAGCTAATTCCAGATCCTTATTGGTTGCAGCCAGAATCCTCACATCCACCTTTGTAGGCACCTGACCGCCGACAGGCAACACTTCCCGATTTTGAATAGTTCGCAGGAGTTTCCCTTGCAATGACAGCGGCATTTCACCTATTTCATCTAAAAATAATGTCCCTTTATCGGCACTTTGGATTAAACCCCGCTTGTTTTGATGGGCTCCGGTAAAGGAACCCTTCATGTGTCCGAACAACTCGCTTTCGAACAAAGTTTCTGGGATTGCCGCACAATTGACGGCCATAAACGGCTTTGAAGCTCGGGGGCTATTACAATGAAGCACGCGTGCAATCACTTCCTTTCCGGTCCCTGTTTCCCCGGAAATACAAACGGTGGTATCGGTCTTCGCCACTTGAGCCACCTGCTTCAACACCGTATGCATTTCTGCACTCCGTGCCACGACATTTTCGAGCCCATACAATTCGTTCACCAGCAGTTGTAGCCGATGAATCTCCTGACTCATTCGTTTGGTAGTGAGGGCTTTATCAATACTCTCCAGCAACTCTTTGTCATCAAACGGTTTGGTCAAATACCCATACGCACCCTTTTTCATCGCTTCCACTGCATTGGGAATACAGCCATGAGCCGTCAAGATCAGGATTGGAAGATTGGTTTGATGCTGGTGCAATTCTTCCATGAGATCCAAGCCATCAGCATCCGGCAATCGAAGATCCAGAATGGCAAAATCATAGGGATCCTCCTGTACGCGGCTCAACGCATCTCCCCCCGACCCACACGCAGTCACCACAAACCCCATGGAATGCAGGCGCATTTTCAGGAGGGTCAGTAAACTTGGATCGTCATCAACAACAAGAATTCGTTCATCAGCCATCACAGTTCCTTTATTTTTTTCCATCACCTTCATATGGTATTTCTTTCTCCTCGGCTCTTTCGAGTTTGGGGGTTGGGGCCATTTTTTCAGACGGGCGGGTCGGCGGGGCCTTCTCGCGTATTTCCTGATCGATACGGCGTAAAGCCTCTAATTGATTCGTCAATTCTTGAACTTTTCTCTCACTGGCCTTAAGTTCCAGCTGTACATCCTGCCGGAGCGTCTGCTCCTTTTTCAATTGCTCTGTTTGTTTGGAAAGATTCGAGAGAGCCTGATTCAACTCTTCGACAGCCTTTTCCCGATTCGTCAGTTCTTGCTTAAGTGCATCAACAGAGTCTGTTTCTAATTGACGACTTAATTCATGAACCAGTAATTCTTTATTCACAATTTCACGAACTAATCGCTTTGTAAGACCCTCTGGTAAAGTCCCTCCTCCCGGAGCATTTAATACATCCAATAACCATAACCAGAATCGACTTTCACTCGCCAAGGCGCTATTGGGATTTGAGACCACCACTTTTCGAAAATGAAGCGCAGCCAATTCCCTATTTTCATATAACGCAGCGACTCCAAGAAGGAAATGAACCGCCCGACATTCAGCTTCATTTTTACATGAACCCAGCTTCTTTTCCTGATCATCCGCAATTGCCCGAAAAAATGGAACATCTTCGGGGTCAGGAGTTAACACCGAGGGCCCAGTGGAATAGCCGGGTGAAACAGATTGAGCCATAGCCAAACTCTTCCAGCCGGTAAAATTCCACTCTCCCCATTCAAGAGAAATTAGAATTATCAGAGACCCAAAAAACACCCAGATCAACGACTCAAACTGTTTGCGTATCAAGAGACAGTCCCCGTATGTTTTCGCTTCGGAATGGTAAAATGCAACGCCGTCCCGGTTCCAAGAATGCTCTCCGCCCAAATTTTTCCACCATGGGCTTCCACCACACGCTTCGCCAAAGCCAGCCCAATCCCACTCCCCACATACACACGACCTTCTTGGGTTTTCCCCTGGTAAAATCGTTCAAAGATATGAGGCAAATCGGCTTCGGGAATTCCTGGTCCCGTATCAGACACGGTAAATTGCAACCCTTCTCCTGAACTTTCTGGCCTCGATCGAATCAACACCGTCGTTCCTTCAGGACTAAATTTAATGGCATTGGATAAAAGATTTTCCAGCACCTGTTCCATCCTCGGTCCATCCAGATCATAGAACCTCACCTTGTTCTGAAACAAATCGAGGGTCAGATGAATATTTTTGCGTTCCGCAAGAAATTTCACCTTTTCTGTCGATCGAACGGCCAAACGATTCAAGTCGGTGGGACTAAAATTATAGGAAACCATGTCGGCTTCCATCCGGGATAAATCTAAAAGATTCCCGATCAAGTGATTGAGTCGTTGGCTGCTTTCAGAAATAATGGTGAGCGTTTCTCGTTGGTCCTTGGTCAACGTTCCAGGAATGCCATCGAGCAGAAGCTGTGAGCCCTCACGAATAGATGTTAACGGCGTCCTCAACTCATGGGATATATTTGCCAGGAATTCCGACTTCATCTCATCTAACTTTTGTAGTTTTTCGCCCATCCAATTTACCTGGCCGACCAGTTCGCGTAACTCCTGGGGAACAGACAAGGAGATTGTGCCTCCAAATTGACCTTGTCCAATTCGGCGGATTTGCGCTTTGACTCGTCGAAGGGGGCGAAGAATACTATAGCTGGCGATTCCGGCCAAGCCAAGACCTAGAACCAACGCCATCACGAGAAGCTGTTTTGTAATTTCCTGGGCCTGTACCGAGCGAAGATGAGAATCCTTGAGAATCGCGCCAACACTGGCTTCCTGAGAAGTAATATAGGCTGTGATGGATTGGGTTATGGCAGTAATCAACGTATCCCGGTTTTGTTCATATCTGGCGATAGCCTGAGGAGAACGGTCGGCTTGTTCAACGCCAACGCTCAAAAATAAGGTATGAAATTCTTCATGCAGTTCTTTGGTTTCCGCAAGCAATTCAAGCGTACTGCCAGGATTTTCCTGATCCTCAAGGGCTTTCAAGGTTTTGCGAAAATTTTCAGCTTCCTGAAGGAAATCCTTCAGAAGGGCCGTATCCCGAAGCACCAAGTATTGCTTATCACTTTTTAATTGCGCATACAGACTGGTAATGAGTCGTTTTGCCGTTTCCACTGCCGGAAAATGGTGCGTTGCTAACTCAGCGCCTAATTCCGTTAATGCACGAAACTGATGGAGGATATATAAATTCACCCCAACCACTAACGCAAGGATTGTCAGGTATCCCAGGGTTAATCGCCAAAATATGGACAAGCGTGGCAACATTGTTCAAACACCAAAATTCTTTAGCATCGTTTTAAAAAAAATCCCGTTGTCTCTGGCTCGAGGCAAAGAATTTCCCCAAACAATCCGTTTTTCTTCATCCTAAAAATTTAAAGATCTTCTTCCTCAGAATCACCAAATAACTTTCACATAAATATTAGTTACGTAGCAATGCTGAATTGTACTTCCTACATTACATTGAGTAACCCTACAGCAGAATTCCATTTCTTGATAGAATTTCCGTAAACCCACCAAATATTTTTTTCTTTATTAACAAGCTAATATTAAGCCTAGGCCGTCAATGGTCTCCATATTGCATATGCCTCCGTAGCGGTCATAATTAATTCGAAAGATCTTTAAATTCTATCAAAGCCCACGTTTTAAATTTCTCCTTATTATCTGATGAAAAGTCTGCCTTTGGCATTTTTATTATCGTGCTTAAAACAATATTTACTCATTTTGCGTTTTTTCTTCGTGTCCCCCCCAAATTTATCCATCTTCATGATTTTTCAACAACCTCCCCCTGAACTGGAAACATCTTCCAATTTTTCTTAGGTAGTACTTGGAAGTTTAGGTTCTATTGCTGGATTAAATATTCTGATTGGATTTCTTCTGCCGGGAAACATCCAAGCAGACAGGAAGCCTTGATTTCTTCTCTCAGATTGAAATTCCACTAGAGAGGCGAATTTGACAATAGACACGCACAGAGAAAAACCGTTCAAGAAAACTGGAAATGAAATAGGAAAAAACTACCAAAAGCAGGAGATGAATAATGAAATTACAAAGTACTTTCCTTTTATTTAAGGAAACTTTCCCAACCAATGATCCTAAGATCGCTTCGTCTCAACCTGGGAAGATCGCACAAAGGTTTTGCAAAAACCTCATGCAGTTTTTTGCACAATTAATCATGGCCCTAGCCTCTCACGCACCTCCTAAAATATTTTCGTTTTCCATTCTCCTGATAGCAATAATAACTGTTATACCTTCTACTTCTGTTTTTTCAGCTGATGTTTCGGTCACATGGAATAAAAATACCGAATCGGATTTAGCAGGATATAAAATTTACAAACGGACGCTACCATCCCAAGATTTTGGACAACCACTATTTTCAGGAATGCCCACTAATCCATCCTCACCTTCAACAACCGTATCCGGACTTAGTGCTGGCACAACCTATGGATTTATAGCGACAGCATTTGACACCGCCGGAAATGAAAGTGCCCCTTCAACAGAAAGGCAAATTTCTGTACCGACAGGCACGTCGCCTCCAGCCCCCTCAACACTCAATATTTCGAACCTGACCGTGTCCAGTGGGAAAACCTATGTGGTGCCCCCCTCCGGACTGCAAATCGGGGGTACCGTCTATATCGACCGCACCTATACCTTTACGACCGTTCCCACTCTCGTGCAGGGAGCCAGATACATCCAAACGGCCAATAATGACAAAGCGGCGACCAATTCGACCTTCCTCAGCTTTACAGTCAATCAACCCGTCTCCGTATATGTCGCCCATGGCGATCGTATTACCTCGAAACCCTCCTGGTTGAGCACCTTTACCGATACCGGCGCAAATCTGGTGACCTCGGATGCGACCTTTAGCCTGTTTGTGCGGTCCTTCCCGGCCGGCACGATTACCCTCGGGGGCAATGCCAGCGGTGGAGGATTCAGCATGTATTCCGTCATCGTCAAACCCCAGAGTGGCACACCAGGGGACACCACCTCCCCGACCGTCACGCTGACGGCTCCCAGCGCCGGTACGGTTTCCGGCACGGTGACAGTCAGCGCCAGCGCCAGTGATAATGTCGGCGTCGCGGGCGTCCAATTCCGGCTTCAGGGCGCCAACCTCGGCCCTGAAGATACGACCAATCCCTACAACACCAGCTGGAACACCACCACCGTCCCGAATGGCTCGTACACCCTCACGGCGATCGCCCGCGATGCGGCGGGCAATACGAAAACCGCTACAGCCCGCACGGTCACCGTGAGCAATACCAGCACACCACCAGCCGACACCACTGCACCGACGGTCACGCTGACGGCCCCCAGCGCCGGTACCGTCTCCGGCACGGTGACGGTCACCGCCAGCGCCAGCGATAATGTCGGCGTCGCGGGCGTCCAATTCCGGCTTCAGGGCGCCAACCTCGGCCCTGAAGATACGACCAATCCCTATAGCACCAGCTGGAATACCACCACGATGCCCAATGGCTCCTACACCCTCACGGGGATCGCCCGCGATGCCGCCGGCAATACCACCACCTCCGCATCCCGCACGGTCACGGTGAGCAATGCTAGTCCGCCGCCAGCACCGCCACCCTCATCACCACTCAACATTTCGAATCTGGCCGTGTCCAGTGGGAAAGCCTATGTTCTGCCCACCTCCGGCCTCCAAGCCGGCGCCACCGTGTATATCGACCGTGCCTATACCTTTGCGACCGTCCCCACTCTCGTACAGGGGGCCACGTATATCCGGACCGCAAATGATGACAAAGCCGCGACCAATACGGCCTTTCTCAGCTTTACGGTTAATCAACCCGTCTCCGTATATGTCGCCCATGGCGATCGCATTACCTCGAAACCCTCCTGGTTGAGCACCTTTACCGATACCGGCACAAACCTGGTGACCTCGGATGCGACCTTCAGCCTGTTTGTGCGGTCCTTCCCCGCCGGCACCATTACCCTCGGGGGCAATGCCAGCGGGGGTTGTTGCAGCATGTATTCCGTCAGCATCAAACCAGAGGGCGGGAACGCCCCCCCCGCAGGTGACACCACTCCCCCGACCGTCACGCTGACAGCTCCCAGCGCCGGTACGGTTTCTGGCACGGTAACGGTCAGCGCCAGTGCCAGTGATAATGTCGGCGTGACCGGCGTCCAATTCCGGCTCCAGGGCGCCAACCTCGGTCCTGAAGATATGACCAATCCCTACAACACCAGCTGGAACACCACCACCGTCCCGAATGGCTCGTACACCCTCACGGCGATCGCCCGCGATGCGGCGGGCAATACGAAAACCGCTACAGCCCGCACGGTCACCGTGAGCAATACCAGTGCGCCACCACCACCACCCTTATCACCACTCAACATTTCGAATCTGTCCGTGTCCAGTGGGAAAGCCTATGTCCTGCCCACCTCCGGCCTCCAAGCCGGCGCCACCGTGTATATCGACCGTTCCTATACCTTTGCGACCGTCCCCACTCTCGTCCAGGGAGGTGCTTATATCAGAACCGCCAATGATGACAAAGCGGCGACCAATTCGACTTTCCTCAGCTTTACGGTCAATCAACCCGTCTCCGTATATGTCGCCCATGGCGATCGTATTACCTCGAAACCCTCCTGGTTGAGCACCTTTACCGACACCGGCACAAACCTGGTGACCTCGGATGCGACCTTCAGCCTGTTTGTGAAGTCCTTCCCGGCCGGCACGATTACCCTCGGGGGAAATGTCAGCAATAACAATGCGGGAAATGATTTGAGCATGTATTCCGTCATCGTCAAACAGTAGGGCGGGATTATCCCATGAACCATCAATGGCGAAACTATAAGAGACTATCCGGAGAAAGATAAGTGATACCTATATTATTTCGACTAGATATAACAGATCCAAGAAGGAGGTGGTGGAAAGCTTTGAGTGCTCAGCACCATCCCTTACAGACAACTCTTCAGATGAGGAGCAGTTGGTCGAAGCCTGATCAGATAAGGGAAATGCCTTTGAAAGGGCTTTTGATCTCTATTGCTTCCCTTAAAAAGATTTAAAGACACACTCAACAAATTATACGTGCTTTAAACTGGCTTATAGGGTTGTATTACAGGTTAGCAAATTAAGCGGTACTTAAACTTAAGCATCCCCGTAGGAGAGAGATTTAGCCTATGATGACGAATCCATTGACATATATCTTTTACCAACCACAGATACCCAGATTAGGCAGGGGAACCATACAAACTCCAACCAGACGCACAGCAAGCAGCTTTTTCCGAAAACTTCGTCCGTCAACAAGGTTGAGTTTTCGAACTATGCCCTAATTAAGGTTAAAAAAATTCCTAAAAACTTACTAAAGCTTTTCTAAATATTACCGAAACATAACCAGTCACGGGATGTGACAACCCAATTTCCAGGAAACTATAAGGGAATATGTCTAATAGCTTTACCATCCATTAAATTCCTATGCGTAAGGCATTCTAGAGAAGTCACGACATAGCACCACAAGGAGAAATCCATGAAAAGTCGATATGCAACCAATCCAGCAATACTCTGTTGGTCTTTACTCGCAGCAGTTTTCATGCTGAATGCCACTCAGAGCATTGCCGCGACCTACTACATCTCCCCCACAGGGAGTAATGTCCTAGGTAATGGCACCAGCCAGAACCCTTATTATACGCTCACGCATGCCTTTTCGAAGGGAGGAGGCCACACGTATATCCTTAAAGATGGCCTATATAATTATGAGGGAGGCACCATCGTGAATCCGCCAAGTGGGTCAACAACTTCACCCACGATAATTCAAGCAGAACACGATGGCAAAGCCGTCATTGATGGTGCAGGTGTTCGTACGGGGGTGGACATCCGTCAAGCGGGCACCCATCATATCGTTATCGAAGGGCTCCGCCTCCAGAATTGCGGCGAAGGACCGTCCGTTTCGGTCCAATCCCCAGATGGCACATCGTTAACCAATCAAATCAATAATATTACCATTCGCCGTACAGGTGCGTATGGGAGTGCGGTAAACACGAACAATAATGTCTGGAGCTTGTCCAGGATTCGCGACTCTCTATTCGAAGATGTGTGGGGCTGGGGAGCTGGACGATATGTTCTGAGTGTCTATGGAGGCACAAAAGTGACCATCAGGCGCGCTGTGCTCCGATGGGATAGGTGGGATGGATTGGCTTACAAGCCAGGTGACCCGAAATTCAACATGAGTTTATATAATACCTTTGACAGCTTGGTGGAAAATGTGATTCTCCTTGATGGGACCACAGCCACAGGAGGAGGAGATCGTGGTGGCATATTGCTTGCCGGAAATAGCAATGGTGACACCGCTCCCTATACTGGCTCATCAAATAACGTCATTCTTGGCATGATTAGCCTCAATAATGTCGGAAACGGTCTGGCATCTGAGTCAGGAGGGGCAGTCAATAACAATAATCGATTTGAAAATGTTGTTTCCTGGGGCAACGAATACGCAATTACGGTTCCTAGGAAAAGCAGTAATACCACACTCAACCATGTCACATTGGGTGGGGGATCTTATGGGACGTATTTCGGTGGGGGCGGCAATCAGGTGACCAACGTCTCCCTAAAAAATAGCCTCATACACAATAATTCAAATAGTGGAATCAATGGATCCGTCACATCAGATTACAATAACGTCTATTCGAATAGTCCTAATTATAACGGCGCAAGTCCTGGTGCTCACGATTCCAGTATACAACCAGGATTGAAATATCTGCTGCGGGCGGAAACAGGGACACCGAATAAAGGGGCGGCTTCGGATGGTGGAGATATTGGCGCCACAATCATCAAACGCTATCAAAATGGCAATTTAACCAACCAAAATCTCTGGCCATTCCCCAATGAGGCACGGATCAAGGCGGATCTCTGTGCAAATGAATCACGAGGATTCTGCGGCAAATCATCCCTCACACATTATATTTGGGAATTTCTTGGGAACCCACTTCCAGCAGAATATGCGAATGGGGGGGGCACCTCAGATACGATTCCTCCGGCTTCCCCAAAAGGCCTTACCCTTACCATTCAATAATATGGTCTAACCTGGTGCAGCAATCAGCCATGAAAGGTTTGCTGCACCTCCCCCTTCCGGGAAATACTTCCACCCATCCGTTAGACAATCACACATCAGAACAGGCGCCGAGGAGGACCGAATAGTATTGGGATGCGGCGGCATCCCAGGTCAAGTTACCGACAGACCCGCAAATTTCCCCTTCATCCCATTCCCTGGCCAGTGCCATATCCAACGCCTCAGATAATTGGTGACTATCGCCAGGCTCAACAAGAATCCCATTAGTTTTCCCAATGAGATTGGGAATATCACCCACTCTGGATGCCACCACTGGACGGCCACAGGATAATGCCTCAAGAATCACATTGGGACACCCCTCACGAAGACTCGGCAAACAGAAAACATCACATGCACCGATCCATAGAGGGATATCCTGATGTGCCTTCGCACCAACAAATTGAATATGCCCTTGAAGGTCCTGCTTGTGGACGAGTTCTTGATACGCTTTGAGCATGGGGCCATCCCCGATAATATACAGGGTTATTGGCTTTCTAATTTGAACAAGTTCTTGGAAGGCCTCAATCAGATACCGAAGCCCCTTCTCTTCCTCTTCTGCTAATCTTCCCACAAATAGAACGCAGGGGCCCTTTTGTGGAAGTCCAAGGATGGTTCCTGACTCAGTTGGATCCCTTGGAAAAAATAATTGTTTATTAACCCCGTTACGAATAACCGTGACACGCTCATGGTCTATTCCCACGCCTAAGAGGTGAGTCTTCAATTCTTCTGAAACGACTGTGACTCGAGAAGCCTGATTCAAGGCCCGAAGAATCGGCCCCTTCTTACGCTTGTCTAACAAAAACATATTTACATCACATCCCAGACCTGTCAGTACCAAGGGCACCCCCATAATTCTGGCCAGCAGGGCAGCAGCCACTCCATCAGGATAAAGCCAATGGGCATTTATCACATCAAATCGAAAACAGCGCCTCAGGGTGTACGCGTATCGAACAAGACCTAGAAATAATAGGAAGCTATGGTAATGGTCACCCCATTTAGGAATAAACGGATATTTGGGGCTCAAGACGGGTATGCTATCGATAGCATATTCAATTGGAATTAATGAATACCCATGCCATCTTTCCAAAAATTTCCATCGAGGGAGCTTCGGGAACCAGGGTTGTGGGCAAACGACGCGGACCTCGCAATAGTTCGTTAAACCTTGAACAAGTTGGTGGCTAAAGACTCCCTTAGTTGGATTCACGGGAGTTGGAAAAATTTGAGAAATAAACAGAACATTTAAGGACATTGGCATGACGAACAGAACCATCAAAAATGAGAGTGATCAATCAATGTACTTTTTGTGCCACATTTCCAAAGCGACAAGGGAAAAAAGTCTTCGGCTCAAATCTTCCTTTCCCTGCCGATGTCGCTTCAAAGCATTATCAATATACGACTCTTGAAAGTAATTTCGTGTGAGACTTTTGCTATCCAGCAAGACATCACGAACCTGATGATAAAGTTTTTCCTTAAACCACCTTGCCACTGGCACGGGAAATCCTTTCTTCTTTCGATAAATAATCTCATGAGGCAAAACTTTTTCCATAACTTTTTTTAAGGCCAATTTCCCCTCCCACCCTTTCAATCGATACTCATCAGGCAAGGACATGGCAAATTCAAGTAAATGGTGATCCAAAAATGGTACACGCAGTTCAAGGGAATTGGCCATGGTCATCTTATCCGCTTTGACCAGCAAATCATCAGGCAACCAAGACTTAATATCCAGATAGCCCATTTTCCTCAATCCGGAACTTTGGGAAAGTGTGCCAAGAAGTTTTTCAAAAAATACATCAGAATCATTGCCTAAACGAGAAGCAAAGCCCGGTTGATACATTTTCCGCTTGATGCTCGGCGTCACATCGTTAGAGATTCCTCGATAGCGGTTAAGAAGAGACATTCTCATCCAATCAACATACTTTGTGTATTTCTCATTGGCCTTGAGGCTCGTCGACAGACATTCATGAATCCAGGATGGGAGGTAGCCAAATACACGGTGGATTCGATCAAGCCTTGCCATAATCGGGTACAGGGGATAGCCGGCTAGAATCTCGTCACTTCCCTCCCCTGAGAGAATAACCGTCACATGCTCTTTGGCTAACCGAGAGAGGTGGAAAAGTGCAATTGCCGCACTTTCCACAATGGGTTCTTCCGTGTACTCAAGTAACAAATCCAATGAGGCAAAGAATTCTTCCGATTCAAGAATATACTCGTGATGTTCCGTGTGAAAAATATTTGCAATACACTGGGCATAGGGAAGTTCGCTGGCATCTTTATCATCATGATATCCAACAGAAAAGGTCTTGACCGGCTCGGTCATAGATTTACTCATTCCTGCAACCACCGCACTGGAATCAATCCCACCACTTAAAAATGCCCCCAATGGGACATCACTCATCAGACTCATTTCAATGCTTTTTTGAAGTAATTCGGCATACCGTTCTTGAGCTTCACCAAAAGATAACTCGCTGGGCGGAGCATCATTCAGATCCCAATACTGTGAAAGCGTCACCTGTCGATCCTGAAGAATTAAACCATACCCAGGGAGCAATTTTTGGACACCTTGGAACAATGTAGTTTCTCCGGGTACAAATCCTACCGACACGTAGAAATCCAAAGCAGCTATATTTGCGGATGGGCGAAATTCAAGCACCTTGAGAATGGCGCGCACCTCGGAAGCAAAGAGGAACTGATGCTGGTCCATATAAAAGTAGAGTGGCTTTATCCCAACCCGGTCCCGAGCGAGAAAGACCGAATTCTTGGTGGCATCATAAAGGGCAAAGGCAAACATGCCGTCAAACCATTTGGGACAGTCAATTCCATATTCTTCATAGGCATGCACAATAACCTCAGTATCACACTTGGTTTGAAAGGTGTGCCCCTTAGCTATTAAGTGCTCTCGCAATTCCAAAAAATTGTATATCTCGCCATTGTAGACAACCGCAATAGTCCCATCCTCATTAAACATAGGCTGTGCGCCAGCATGTAAATCAATAATCTTCAGCCTTCGGTGTCCAAAGCCCACATGCTTATTCAAAAATATTCCCGCGGAGTCAGGACCCCGATGAGCCATCGAATCCCTCATCTGCACAAGGAGATTTTGTTCGACAGGTTCACCGTCCCTAAACCTCACCACACCACATATGGCACACATAGCATTTGACTCCGAAGAAAAAGGTTATGACATTCCGCCAGCAAAAAACAGTGCAGTAAATAATCGAAGAAACAGTACAAATCCAACTTCTATCACGGCAATCCAAAAAATATCATTTAGAGTCAACCGAGGAAGAAAACCATTTAATGAGCAAAAGGCTGCAGCAATACCAAGCTGTACATAAAAAAGAATAAAATCTGTGGTCACAAACATCGAGGTGGCTGCATACGAACAAATGCTCGCTAAAAGAGCCAAAGCGAGTGAGCGATCCTTAGGATCAGAGACTTGCCTCGATACATGCCACAGCCCTTTTATCGACAGATACGACAATGAGATGTAGATAAACAGCCCGGGGAAGCCAGTTTCGCCAAGATTTTCCACATAAGAATTATGTGCAATGAGGCTGAGCCCTGTTTTATCTCTCGCAGCGCTCTTAAAACGCATCTTTCCTACACCAAAAACAGGGTTTTCTTTAGCCATCTCCAACCCTGCAGCCCAAAGATCCACACGATGTGCCGCTGACTTACTCCCATCACTATCATCAAACCCGCGTGTCGTCAGAAAGCCAACCAACGGCGCGGCCAGAACCAGAACAATGGCACCAAGGATCAACGCGGTACGTGGCTTAAATCGTAAGACCAGCGAAGCGAACAAGGCTACGATTGTGGCCAATAATCCTCCGCGTGACTGAGTCAAAAGAAGTCCTTGAAAAATAAGTAGGCTAAAAAGAAAGGATGTAATCCGAATAAAGATATTCCAGGGAGAGAACATAAATTGAATGAGAAACGGAAAGGAAATGACAAAAAGCAAAGCCAGAACATTCATCCCATCCCAAAGTCCCACCCACTTTGCGCGACCACCGTGTCCATCATCCCAACCAAGATGTTGCCCGGCCCACCCAACCCCAGTCGCCACTTGATCAATACACTGGTAGGCGAGAAGCCCTGACAGGAAAATTTGGAACCATATCAGCCGACGGATTTGTCCAGTTGAGTTTAAAAACAGAAACAAGCACATGAAAATAAGAAAGGATTTCGAATACTCCGTGAAAGCCGCACGCGCATACCATGCTCCTTCCCCTCCTTGCGCAAGGTTTGACAGGCTGATCACCACAAGCCAGACTACCAATACATACAATAATGGCAACTTGCACAAACGCTGCCATCCATCCATTTGAAAAATGGAGCCACCGAGCAAAAAGGCAAAAATTATATAATCAACAGGCCAATTCAACATAAACGGCACCCAGTCCTGGGGCCGCAAATAAAGCGTGATGAAGTAAAGAAATAGAAGAAAAGACAGCGGTGAAGGTATAGGTCCATTCCCAGATGCCCGGTTGGGCCCAATAGAGTCCACAGGCTCTAGATCTGCGGTTTCTTCTTTGACCATAATGTTTTAAATGAAATCCTTTTCGCCGTTTCGGAATAGAATAGCCTGGAGAGTTGTATTTAATTCATTTGTTTTTTGTTGTAGCTTTGAAAGATCTCCCAAATTTTGCTAAATAGAAAGAAGGATCGAGCGCGACTCCACTTTCCGCAGCTTTGACTGCCTGAAATAATTCGTAGGCAGTCACATAATGGAGACAGTATCTTTGACCATCGTTATATTCGTCCTCCAGATAGGTCCACATACGGTCCATGGGCTCTCCAAGCAAAACCGCCATGTTCTGCTCATCGGCTCCATGAGTATGAAGTTTCACAAAGATCCAATTGGGCTGTCCTTGTACGTGAATATGAGTCTTAATCCAAAGGTCAACGCGTTCTTTGGAGGGAGGGTTATCCCCGGAGAGTTCTCCATTTTCAATCCTGGGGAGTAACCCTAATTTTCGAGATTTCCAATTCAACCCCAATGGACCTTGGATCAACATCAAATCTCCACTGGACTTCCTCCCAGCTTCAACAGCAACACCGGTGTTATGGGATTTCGGTCTCAGGGGGTCATCGGTGGCATAATACACAGAGTTAATTGTGGCAACCTGAGACTCGTCGGGAGCGGAAGGAAAGGTAAAATCTGCGTAACACCCCGTCTCACGCAAAATGGAGATCTCATTATTGACTCCACACCATCTCCCTGCACCACCACTATTATCTAAGGCCCAGTTTCCATGGATAAAACCATATTCGATCTCTCCTGATTCAGGATTTTTACGGAGGAGATCGTGGCGCTCATGAAGAATGGTCTTAAATTCATGAAGTGTATCCCTCAAATGTTCGGGGGTATCATTATCATGATGTAGATGAATCTCAACATCTCCAAACCCCATTCCACATAAAGTGGCGAGATGATCTAAATGAGCAGGTCGATATTCTTCCGCAGGAAAGAAGAAGCTATGCTGTGGACATCTCCCACTCACATCCCGATGCTTGGACGCGATATGCGGATAATTTTTCATCCATTTTTCTACCCGGGCACATTCTTGTTCATACGACACCCCACCAACAGCGGGCTCATAATGGTCGGTCACACAAAAAAATATATGAATCGGCCCCGCAGTCACCTTTGGACGAGAACGAAATTGCTGGATGACATAGCTCGCAATCCAGAGATGCATCTGCTTTTGCCGCAATACGAGCCCGACAAATCCCAGGATGATCAAAAACCCACCGAGCAGTCCAGATACGAGATACACTTAGCCATTCTCCAGGGTTAGCGAATCCTAACGTTCGGCTTTACGCCAAAGACTGGTTTGTCCGGCACTAAAGAAATGAAGGAAAAATCCGTACAACGCGGCGGCATTCCCCATACAGAAGTACAGCGGCACATAAAAAAAGGTAGCGCGGCCGAGTGTTTTCATGAGAACCCATCCCAGGACCGCAGCAAGATAAAAAGACACTTGCCCCCAGAAAAGGCTGTGATACCAAAGGGAGGGAATCAGCGCACTGCTCAACAGCATGGTTAAAAGAAAAAATGGGATCAACCAGCGGAATAATTTATGAGAGATAAACTGGGAGGCAAAGAACGTCTTTGGCGGAAAAAACATCTTGGGGAATTGGGTGAGAATCTGATACCCGGCAGATGCATAGCGAACCTTGAGAAAAAATTCATCATGAAGCGTTTTTGAGGAATATTCGGCTGAAGTCGCCTCTCCTTCATAAATCACTCGAAATCCGGCTTCAATAATTTTCAGAGAAAGAAACATATCGTCATGAACAATGAAGGATGGCATAGGGGCAAAAAGAGCTCTGCGGATGGCGAAAATTTCACCATCCGCACCCACGATGGAACCTAAACGGCTTTCCCCCAATTTAAGCCAACTTTCATAATTCCAGAAGGCCGTCTCCCCTTGACTGGTTTGCCTATCGCAGTCTATTAAAATGACCTTTCGACCCGAAACCCCACCCACAGAAGGATCATGGAAATTTCGTGTAATCTTCTGAATCACCGTTGGCTCATAGACGGTGTTAGCATCAGAAAATAAAACAATCTCCCCAGTAGCCACCGAAACGGCATGATTCAAAGCTGCCGTCTTTCCTTGCCTGGCCGGTCGATGCAAGACGGTGACTCCCTGTTTTTCATATGACTGAGCAATACTCACCGTTTGATCAGTCGACCCATCCGCAACAACAATAATCTCCAATTGCCCTTCTGGATATGCCAACGCCATAGTGTTGGCCATTTTGCTACCAATCACTTTCTCTTCGTTATAGGCGGCAATAATCATAGATACAGAAGGATAGAATGCGCCTTGCTTGATGGGCCTCGGTCTTATCCGTGCGAAAACCCAAACAAGAAGTGGATAACCAAAATAGGTATACAGCACCGCCCCAAATGCCGCCCAAAAGAGCAGTTTCATCCCAAATCCTTTTCAGTACAGTAGAGATTCATGCAACACCTCTCATTTCCTTCAAGGAGAGCCTACGGCCGTTCTTCCCTCTCAAAAAGGAAAGGAGAGATTAAACTTTATTAAAGTTAAGTGTATGCTGTTTATGTCGGTAATTTTTCGACAATCCTAAGCGGATCCATATAGCGAGGAAGGAAAAACCAGGGTCTTCAACTCTTGTCTATGAGTGCAGAGGCAAACCGTTCAACCTTTTTTCCGTTCTCATGCCAGGTATGCTGACCCAGAACTTTTTTCCTGGCACGGGCACCTAACTCCATCCGCAGTGCACTATCGCCCAATAACAGTGAGAGGGCCTGCCGGAGCGCACCAGGATCGCCACATTGGACGATCAATCCATCCTTACGATCTTCAATAATATCTCGAATGGGCAGAAGGTCCGGCGCAATCACGGCCTTCCCCATGCCCATAAACTCAAACAAGACGATCGGAGAACCAAAGACATTTGAATCTGGAAGCACACAGATATCCATAGCCGCAATATACGATAACACCTGAGATCTGGGCACGGGGCCAGTGAGAAACACAACCTCTTCTAACTTGCTGGCTCGAATCTGTTCGATGAGCCCATCAACAACCGGGCCATTGCCTACCAGCATAAGCCGAATATGTGGATATTCCTTGTGAACATCTCCGACCGCTTTAATAAGCAGATCTAACCGATCCCAGGTATCAAACCATCCTGCAAAACCAACGACAGTATGACCATTGAGGTGATACCGCTTTCGAATCTGATCTCCCCATTCCGTCGTTTCTATCACTTGGGCATCCACCGCGTTGGGAATCACATGGACTGCACCTGGTTTTCCGCCTCGCTGTAACACCTCTTCTTTCAAAAAGCTCGAGACAGTGAGTATCACATCGGCCTTTTTGAATATCATTTTTTCAAACCATTGAGAGACAGGAACCAGCACCTGGTTTCGAGCCCTCTGAACTCCGACTACCTCATTCACCTCCAGCAAAACAGGCCACCCAAAAAATTTGGCTAAAAACACTCCCATAAACATGAAAAATGCATACCGTTCATAGTACACATCTTGGCCTCGCCGTAGTAAAATTGGCCCCAATCGAATCATCACCACCACGTTATAGCCGATTTCAAGAATTTCAAAGAAAATATCAGGAACCCAACAACTCACAAATTTCCAGATTCGGGTTATCCCTCGTACCTGGGCCTGACCTTTATCAACGGGCGAGGCGCCGGCCATCCGGAGTGGATCTACACCAGACGGAGATGCCACCTGAATCGTATGGCCTAGCGTTTCAAGAGCCCGAACCATACTGGCAATATGAACCCCTTCCCCTCCTCGACCCAGCGTTCTGTGATGATAAAGAAATTTCACCGTGGCTCTCCGTCAAACCGTGAGCATTTTTGAAATATGAACCGGGTTCAGGTTTTGGCGGACGATAACATCCAGGATATTCGGAAGTGCCTTGACCGCAGAGGGATTGGTTCCGTGATATAACAGAATATCCCCGGATTGAAGAGACTGGCATTGTAGCGCGGCAAGAATTTCTCCTGGACTCTCTGCCTGGAAATCCTTGAGATCAACATTCCACATGACACACGTGAGACGTGCAAGCCAAGCTCCCCCAATAGAGCCCAAACATAATTTTCCATAGGGAGGACGGAATAATCGACAGGGGCGTCCTGTGATGCTTTGAAAGAGTGCCTGAGTGCGCTCAATTTCCACGACGACTTCCTTCCATGACAAGTGATCGAAGGAAGGATGAGTAAACGAATGATTCCCCAATTCGTGACCTTCCTCAATCATTCGTAAAACCAACTCTTTGTGCCGCTCGATCTTTTCACCAACAAGGAAAAATGTTGCGGTGACACCATAGGTTTTGAGGATTGCAAGAATTTGCGGGGTATAGGTTGGATCGGGGCCATCGTCGACTGTGATGGCAATGTGACGGGTATCCCGCTCCCCATTCCATAACATCCATCGCCGTGGAAACTTCTGAGCTACCTTTTTCACGATATTCTTCAAGAATGAAGGTGGTGGCTCCATCTCATAGAGATATTGATAGGCCTCGGTCATCGGAGTCATTCCAAAATGGTCTCGAATTCGGTTTTGGGCATTGTTAGCCATTCGCTTGGCTTCACCAGGATCCTGGATAAGTCGGGACAGAGCTTGAGCAATATCTTCGGGATTCCCCGGAGGAATTAAAAGACCTGATTCCTGATGAACTATAATCTCAGGAATACCCCCAACATTCGTCGCCACAACGGGAAGACCGTTGGCCATCGCCTCCAACAATGAAAGTGGTATGCCCTCGGTCAAAGATGGAAGAACAAAAAAATCAAAAGTGGACAGGAAGATTTCAACATTTTCCTGGTACCCCATAAATTCTACGCTTGAAGAGATACCAAGACCCTCTGCTAGCGCTTCCAATTCACCGCGCTGAGGTCCGTCTCCAACAAGGATCAGTCGAAGGGCAATGCCTCGTGCCTGAAGGACCGAATAAGCGTGCAAAAGATGATGTATTCCTTTTTCAGGAGAGAGCCGGGCTACGGTCCCCACCACCCATTCTCTTTGATTTTGAAAATCGGGGGCCTCGCGAAAAGCCATGTTCTTCCCATTGTGGGGGTTCGAAAATTTCTTTTCTTCGATCCCATTTAAAATCGTAAGACCTTGAGGAGAAGAGATTCCATACTCCCCAAACGCCCGCGTTGTATCTTGAGAGACACCGACGATTTTATGAAAAAACAGAGAACCGACTCGAAACTTCAGACGGTCCTTCCAGTTGTATGTTCTCAACCAGATATCATGTTGCGTATGAATACGAACGGCGACAGACATCCACCACGCTGCCCACCCGGCATACAACATCGGATCAAGACTGTGGGTGTGCACCACGGTAACTCCTTCCCGCTTCAATACTTTGACCAAACGACCAATCAAACCCAAATCAAGTCCTGGCCTACGTTTGACGACCACAATCCGACAGCCGGCATTTTCTACCATAGGAGCAAGAACCCCCGGTTCATCTAAACAAAGGACAATCGTTGGCAAGGTTGAAAGAATAGGAGAACAAACAAGCGTACATACCAACCGCTCGAGTCCACCGGGTTGAAGACTTAAAACCACATGAGCAACTTTTGTTTGATTGGCCAATGCATTCCTCTGATTAAAGCTTGTTGAAAAAGCCTCCATTCAGGACAAAGGGATTCCCCTATATAGTTGTTCCCCGCAACCGCCGGATTTCTTCGACAGCGAAATGCCACCCTGCCTCGACTTCTGACCAGTTCAGACAGCCTGCACTTAATATGAGAAAAGGATAACAACTCACAATAGCTATCCCGGCACCCAGGAATCCCCCATATCCCATAAACAGAATTCCCCAATTGAGTCCTAAAAGGAGAGCACAAATCCCTCCAATTTTTCCCAGAGCCCGATAATCATATTGAATGGGAAAAAGCTGTTGCGAATAAAACAGCATTAAACTCACACTCACGACTTCCGCCAAAAGATACGCAAACCCGGCCCCCATTGCCCCCAAACGAGGGATCATGGCAACACTGAAGATGATTTTCACAAAGCCGGCCAACACAGTCACATAAAATAAGTACTTCGTTTTTTTTAAATACAAAATACCGGTCTGAAATGGGTAGCCCAAGCTTGACACCAAAAGACCCGCGGCCAGAATCGGGATAAGGTGTTCAGCCGGCCAATATTCTAATGTCGTCAGCATCCGCAGAATAGCCGGTGAAAAAGCTGAAATTCCCAGTGCCAACAGGCCAACCACTAAAGCCATATAAATAACAATTTTGGCTTGCAATTCTTTCACATTTTCATTCTTCATTATTGAAAATCGAAAAGATCCATAACTGTTTTTAAACGGCTCGAGAACCAGCACATTGCCCAATTCCACGAACTTCAGCGCCAAAGCATAAAGTCCGACCGCTTCAAGTCCATACAAAGCCTTCAGGAGAAACCGATCTGAATACAGAACGGCAACCCCAACAATGGTGCTCAAGAGAAAGGGGAAACTATAGGTGAGCACCTGGCGAAACTTGGCTTGGTGAAACCGTAGCCCGCATTCATACACCGTGGTGCCAACAACATAGACCCACGATATCCCAACGCTCATGAGATTTCCCAGAAGAATCCCCCACACTCCCCATCCAAGGATAGCCACCGAGTAATAATTACATCCTACCTGTAAAAGTAATCGCAGAAAGGAAGCCACCACAAATCGGGTGGAATACTCCCTGGCCCGGAAGTACGCGAGACCAATTTCCGTGGATAATTGTAGAATGAGAATAAGGAGGCCAAGCTGTAGGAGACTCGCGTCTTGTCTTGAGCCAAGCAGAAATCCTGACAAAATCGGTGTCGTAAACCACAACAAGGCGACCCCGCTGGAGGCAATCACACTGGATCCGACCAATGTCGTACTCACCAGAAATTTTCGTTCCAACTCTTCTTGGAACTCAAAATAAAATCGCAATGTCGCATGCGCCAATCCCACTCCCAGCAAAGAAGAGACGAGTGCCGTGACCCCGTAAACTAACTCCAGCGTCCCATACTCAGAAGGCGTCAAATAGCTTGTATAGAGCGGAAGAAGAAGAAATGCTCCAGCGCGATTGACAATTCCTCCGACTGCATAAATGGAAGAATGCTTGAAGAGGCGCTTCATATCTGACTGCATATTCATAAGTCCCATTCAAAAGCAAAACCTTCAACAGAAACCATCTGGCTGTTTATGACCCTATATTCAATCGGAACATTATGAAACGGAACAGTTTGCTTCAGTGACCGTAGCTAACGCCTTCTCAAAAGCAGAACGCAAAATTGGCATCATGGCGTGAGAGAACCAATCTTCTTCCGATTTATGCCAATGATCGAAATGCTCATGAAATTGATAGAGAAGCAGAATGACCGCATAAATTTTCTGCCGATCTCCAGGGCCTAAATCGAGTGCGTGCCAATACGTTTGGACACACTCATTCTTAAAAAGATCTTCTTCAAAGGCCACTCTCACAATGGCTTGGTAAAAGGGAATTCGCTGCTTCAAATAGACTTCGTAACTCAAGTACCACAATAAATCCATCAACGGAAAACCCATCTCTCGCGACAAATCCCAATCGATCAAACCGACAACTTCCCCGGACTCATTGACAAGTAAATTTGTCCGCTTAAAATCACCATGGGTCCGCACCAGAACCGCTTCCTTTCCCAGCAACCCTTCTTTCAATAGGGCTTCAACCTTTGCAACCATCTCTTTATCGGTTCCATTGGAATACCCCATTAAATGGGAAAGAGAAGCACCCACAAGGCGCTCAAAAAGCGCGTCATCAAGAATCACTTTCTGTGCTGTTGCGGTATGAAGTTGCAAAATGAAGTGAAGGGCCTGAGCCGTCATCCTGTCAGATTCCCACGAACATTTTCGGGTCCCTGTTGGTTCAAGACCGGGTAGTTTGGATTCGACAAAATACCTCAAATCCCCAAAACGACGAAGATTGTAGGGAGCTGGAATGGCCACAGGAGCTTTACCCTGTAACGCATGTAAGGTCTCATAATTATTTCGACATCGAAACAAAGGCTCGTCGCCTAAAGGAAACCGGACAATCCGACCTGGAAGTTTCCCCACAAGTGTATTGGCAGTTCCGACATACACTTGAATATCTGATCGGTCCGATTGGTCAATCTCAGGCTGACTCACGATGTCCCCTATAACCCCTGAAGACCGCTCCGGGCAGGACTTTCCTACAATCAAACCGTACGACTCCCCTCTTAGCACTTTTTTCAATGTGGACCGACCTTTCGAGACCCACGACTTTTTGTTTCGCTCCTCAAATACCGCTTCAACAGGCCCGCAAGTCGGATAAAAACTGAGTCTGTTGAGAACTCTGCTTGAATTCCTCACCATTGCAGATCCAAGGCCGCGTTGGTATACCCGGGTTGCCTCATAGCCAATGTCAGAGAATAATGGCCCTTCCCTCATTCCCAAATAGATCATTCCACCAGGAGTCAATAAATTGAAGAGTTCGGAAAAAAAATCCCTAGCCTTGCGCACAGTGCCTACGCCGGCTTCCAACCAAACCTGCGGGTCAGGAAGGCACACAAGATCAAAGAGGCCTTCCTGAAAAGAAAGGGACTGATTAAGTCCATAGAGGACAGTCTTAATTTTTCGGCCCTCTTGCCTGGCGCGAGCAATGGCACATCTCCTGCTAGGCTCATCTCGATAGACCCCCGTCACATTGATAAATAAATAGGATAGGGCCACCGTTGTGGTTCCTAACCCCGCATCAAGAACCAGGACGGTATCCTGGCTTGTTCTTCCCACCCATAACATCCATGCTGCCTGGGATCCGAGGTGGATTTCCCAAAAGAGTTTCTTTCGCTCTTCGGAGCCCAATTCATTCAGAATCTTTCCGACACCGTCCAGCCAGCCATATCCTTCCACCAAATCGGCAAGACGTTCATGTATCGTTGAGGCCATCACCCGATATCCTTGCGAAAACCAATATTCCCTTGGAAAGGACGAACAAGGCTTTTCACCATGTGTTTAATCAATCCCCAGCCGAACCGGACCTGGTGGTAGAGGTTTGCCGGATGCAATTTCATAGCCTTGGCTTGCAACTTCCAGGCATGCTTTTCCCCAACAACAAAGCTACTCTCGGCCCATTCACTATAAATCTTGGCCTTACGTATGTTGTAATTCTTGAGAGAATACTCACTTCTGTACATTTGCAATATTTGGAATTGCGCAGAATATTCTTTTCGCAAGCTTCCATGACTCCTGGATTTTCTGAGAACCCGATATTGACCAAAATATTCATAGGGCAGGTAAAATTTTGTTTGGTTCGAAATTCGTATCCAAAAATCATAGTCCTCCGCCTTGAGATGTTTATGCTCAGGATCAAATCCCTGGATTTTTTCCAAAACATTTTTTCTAATGATCGCAGTCGACATGTCTATACCGTTCACATTACCTTCCATCAGTAGAATCTGCCTAAGATTTATCGGCTTGTCATATAGGTCTAAATAACACAGGCATGCTTCGATTTTTCTTCCCAATTCATCAACATTTTCCAACAACCCCCCGACAACCCCTACATCAGGATGCCTATGCATAAGGTCCATTTGACATTCGATTTTCTCAGGAAACCAAATATCATCGGCGTCACAAAACGCGACAAAATTTCCCCTACTGTGGGCAATTCCCACATTTCGAGCAATGGCCACCCCATAGTTCTCCTGATCTATCCAATGAATCCGACCAGAAAATTCTTTTAAAATTTCTCTCGAGGAATCCGTAGAGCCATCATTTACGGCAATAACCTCAATTTGTTTATAGGTCTGGCATAGGATGGAATTAAGAGTTTCAGTTAAAAATTTAGCGGCATTATAGACTGGAACAACCACAGAGACTAAAGGTAAACGTACAATGCTTTGTTCAGTAAAATTCAATTTATGGCCCATGCTTATGATGGATATCGGACAACTCTGACAACCTGTATTCGGCGATCTTTTCCGGCCACCCCACTTTGGATCACCGAATTTTTTTCACCAAAAACCTCGGTCACCCATCCAATCAGCAGTGACCGGTATCTTGGTTTGGTCAAAATCCAGACCGTTCCATTAATTTCCTGAACAGCTTTTTGTACGGTCTCCTTATTATGAAGAATTAAATTTCCCCATCGGTCTTTCCTTCCCCGGTCCTGGGAATTTTCCCTAAATAAGGAAGACTGATCGTCATAAAATATATAGTTCTCAGGCGTGAGATAAAATGACGAAGAAGGGACGGCATTGAGAATCAGGTCGCCCGGCTTCCAAGCTTCATTAATAAAGTCGGCAGGACCTCTTACATCAGCCCGCTGATAATAGTGAACGGAAACTTTTTCGGGAACATTCATCCGAAAGTTCACCTCGGCTTTCCCGACATTCATGATATGTGCGAAGGAAAAATCTTCCGAGCAGAGCAATAGTCCAAATGGCAGGAATACCACGGCACACTTCGGAATTCGTCCCAAATTAGTATTGGTGAAAAATTTCGAGTCTAGCCATGATTTTAAGGCCAGCCCCCCTTCAAACCAAAGAAGAAGAACCAAGGGATACAGGAAAAATGAATATCTTGTCGAGTTGTACATCGTATTGATCACTCCCAAGATGAGGACACAACTAACTAACACCAGAAGGAGAAAGTGATTGTTCAGGAACTGGCGGGATTCTGTCGAACCCCACAACACCATAAATCCGAAAAGACAGGACACCATCAGGAAATAGGGCATCACATCAAGCCAGAGAAAGACAAACTCCTCCATCACTCTTGGATAATGAAAAACAATCGCAAAAATTTTATGCAAAGATAGACTTTCTGGTCCTTGTGTAACCATATACCCAGTAGTCGTGAGAAACCCCACGGTAAGCCAGAATCCAAGGCATGCGACCAGGAATATGGCAATACTCCTTTCAATTGACCTTCGTAAGACCGACTGTGGATCAATGGTTTGAGTGAAATATGATACAAGTAGAATGGCCAGCACGACTCCAAACAACTGGAATAGGCCCGCGCCAAGTAACGCTACGGCTATGGCTTTTTGCCGCCAATCCCATAAGGAATTTTTCATCCCCATATAGGCGAGACCTATTCCCATCAGGACAAGTACCATATATCCCACACCCCAGAGATCTCCTCGCAGGAAGACAGACTCCCACAAGGAAATGTCTGGCAGTAGAAGAGGGCCTCCCCCCTCCTGAGGGAGAACGAATCCCTTTGGGTACTCGTTTTCCGAACCTCCAGGGAAAAGCCACAACCACACCTTCGGAAAAACAACATTCAAAAGAAGAATTGCACTAGCCCAAATACCATACCGTAACTGATTTACAAGGCTTACCCCTCGAATCAATAGTGGCAAGAACAGTAAGCACGCCATGAAAATCGAACCCTCATAGATGACGGTGCTGATGGAAGCAATGGCATATGACCAAAGAATTGCCCGTTTTCGGCCAAGAAAAAATCCTTCATGAAAATAATAAAGAAACCAAAGAAAGGCACATTGAAACATAGAATACATTCGTGCAAATCGAGCAAATTCCACTTCCCAAATTGATACACAAAAAAAGGCAACTAGAAGAAGTGCTCCTGCGTTTCCAATTCGTTTTCTACCCAACAAATAGAGAGGGGGGATCGTTAACAGATTAAACAGGACCGCTGGCAATCGAAGCGCATATTCATTCAGACCGAATAGGCCTGCACTGGCAGCTTCGAAGTATTGGAAAAGCAAGCCTCGCCAATACATGCCACCATGGGGATATAAAGGGATCCCCTTTTGCTGAATCAGTTCAACCGATTTTGCGATATAAAATTCATCGACAGCCAGGCACCAGGTACCTAACGCATCGAACCTGGCCAAGACCCCAATTAAAAAGGCGGCAAGACAAACAATGGCACAACCTAACTCGCTTTTCGAAATGGATACACCTGGAGAGGAAGCCAGAGGGGAATTCATAAGAACAGAGTGACCAGAAATCGTGTTCGAGCTACCTAACTTCAGACTATCGTTTTCTTACTTGATATTGATTTGGCGACTATTCTTAAGGTTTTGCCTTTAAGAGATCTTTGATGGTGTAGTCTTTCATCTTCCTGGCATGAGTGAAAACGATCATTTCACCAAGGAGGCCGACCGAGGCGGTTTGGACTCCGAGTACCATCAATAGGACACCCAGGATTAACAGTGGCCGATCGGTGAGTCCAGTGAGACCAAAGAGTTTTTGGATAGCCAAAATCATAGAAATGACCAGGCCACCTGAAAACAATCCCGCTCCGATCAGCCCAAAAAATCGCAATGGTTTTTTTGTGAATTTAAAGAGGAAGGCGACCGTAATGATGTCCAGAAAACGGCGAAGGTATACGCCGGGCCGAAGCATTCGGGAGTGGCAATCGGCCGGATGCTGGGCGACATCTCGCTCCACTACCCGGAACCCCCGTTGATAGGCAAGCAAGGGAAGGAATCGGTGAAGATCTCCATAAAGATTGACTTCACGAACCACAGGCCTTCGAATGCCACGAAGGCTGCAGCTCATATCATGAAACTCCACGCCAGTCAGCAATCCCATGGCAAAATGGAAGATGCGATTTTGCAGACGATTGATCCAGGGATCTTTTCGGGGATAACGGCGAGTCGCCACCAAATCATATCCCTCCTTAAGGGAATCCATCACCGTGTGCAGACCTTCAGGCAGTGTCTGAAAATAGGCTGATAACGTAATAATGACCTCAGCCTTGGCCTCCTGAAACCCCACCATCAGAACAGTGGCCTCTCCAAAATGTCGCTGAAGCGGAACCATTCGAATCGGTTCACCCTTGGCTATCAGGGCATTGAGAGATTCGGCTTGTTGCTCAAACCCTTCGTCCAGGACGAATATAAATTCAAAGGAGGGAACCATACGACGTAAGATGTCCGCATGCAGACGATAAACCTCATCGAGGGCATCACACCGTTCTGTTACCGGGACGACAACCGAAACGGCAACCTGCAATGGCTCTGAAGTGACACATGCTGGATGGACGGAATGGACAGTCATGAGAATTCGCCTTTTAATGTTAAGCATGGCAAAGCACAAGAAATGACAAATGGGAGAAGGTAGGAGAGAACCCTGTGTATTTGGGATATGCATTGGCCTTCAAAAAGACTGGCAATCCAATGAAAGTCCACCCCCGTCCGGACATATGCGTGAGGCGGTCGATACATCATTCCAAACCGATTTAGGTCATTCCCTTGCCAATTTTGAAGACTGGACGAAAGAATCATTGAGTCTGATCTCTCCAAATCATCTGATCCGGACGAAAATCCCCGGAAAAGAGAATCATTTCACCAAGCATTCCCATAGTCAGCAAATGCCCTGTCAGTGCGCATAACAAAAAAGTCGTAGCAGGGAATACAATTCCAATGGTATCTGAGAAAACCATGCCGACCAAACTCAGCCCCGCCAACAACGCTCCAGGAATGGCGAGTATGCCAAACCACAATGCCGGCCTGGCGGCAAACCCGGTCACCATTTTCACTAAAAACAAATCCAAAAACACACGCCACGCTCTTGAAATTCCATATTTGCTTTTTCCGAACATCCGTGGATGGTGGGTGACAACCAATTCAGTAATTCTCGCACCGGACAAAGTTGCCATTGCCGGAATAAACCGATGCAATTCTGAATATAGAGCTACGCGTTTAATAATGGAGGCTCGATAGGCTTTCAGTGAACATCCATTATCATGAATGGCTACTCCTGTGATTTTGCCGATAAGCCAGTTTGCAATGAGTGAAGGAAATCGCCGAGAAAGAAATTTATCTTTCCGCTCCTTCCTCCATCCACAGACCACGTCATAGCCTTCTGCGATCTTGGCCAACAATTGCGGGATATCACTGGGATCATTTTGAAGATCCCCATCCATACTGATAATAATGTGCCCGCGAGCCGCTCTGAACCCTGCAGCCATCGCTGCGGTCTGTCCAAAATTCTTTCGTAAACGAATCACGGTGACTTCAGGATTTTTTCGATGAATGTCTTCAAGTAACTCATAGGTACGGTCCTTGCTTCCATCATCCGCAAACACGATTTCATACGATTGTTCATTCCTCTCACAGGCCGTTCGTATCGCTTCATAAAGGGGATGGACACATTCCTCCTCATTGTAAATTGGAACAACAATAGAAAGGAGAGGTCGCATCATCCAAAACCTTTATCCAAGAAACTCCGAACAGAAACCTATGCGCCTTTGAATAATGAACTCAAATGACTCACCTGTGTTTCCGCTCGCATTCCCTACACCGATCAAGCGTGGTCACAAGGACTATTTCGGGAGAAAGTCATGAGCTCCCCTTACGCTCAACCACATTTCTCAAAGACAAGGAATCCCAAGCAAAGAAAATAGGGAACAAACAACACAGAATTCCTATTTATCATGAGAACTGACAAAAATGAATATGTAGTTATGTTTCGGATAGGGAAAGACGAAACTAAAGGTCCTTAGCCAAGTGACCGCACAGGCCAAAGTCGTCGAGAGGAACCTGTCACCTTCTGAACAACTCTATTCGTTAGTAGGCAGGCGAAAGACCTGCTGTCCTATCTTTTAATACAACTCCACCATGGAGATACAAGCCTTCCTACAAATCCAAGTTGAACAGAAAACCATAGGACGCTCCGTCCATTCCATGCCACTAACATGCGGGGGATGGGTCCCTGGCAACTACAACGAATTGATTCTGTGAACTGGGTGGATAGGATTAAAATCGAGGTCTAGGCGGAGCACAAAACGGTGACTGGGTGCCTCGTCATAGAAGGAATCTCAAAAAGAAAAAAGTCTTGTAGGTAAAAGACGATATCTGCGAACCAATCTGAAATCTAAAAGTGCGGAAAGGGAGGGCGAATGGGCATTTGAAAATGATAGAGAGAAAGGCTTCAGCTTAATGAAAGTTCACGACTGATCCTGGAAATATTCACTCCCATTATCTAGACTGCTAGAAGTTGATTCTCAACCGTTCACAATCAATGCGCAATTGGTAACCTTACTCACAGATCAGCCGCATCTAGCTGCTCCTGTATGCGCACCGTTCATTATTGATCGGCGAAAGAAAGCCACGAGGCTATCAAAACCATTCACTCAATCAAGAGCAAGAGTTGCACTGAAAAATGCAATTAAGGAATGGGCGCGACATTCAGATTTTTGGGAGGTTCGGGTGGCACATTGTCTGAATTGGCAATCGGGTGCGTGCGAAGCCTGATGACATTATTATTCCAACTCGGGTCATCACTGTAATACCATTTCCATTCATTGCCATCCCGCAATATTTTATTTTGTAGTACTCCTGATGTCGTGATGACCCGCTCATTTTGTATGTTCCTCATGTCGTCGAGGTGAGTGGTAGCAAAATACAGATTGTCATTGCTACTCCCGGGATGACTACCACCCTGGGGATTATATATTAATGTGAGAGTGTTGTTATCATCGTGTAAATAGACATCGAGTCCGGACCAGCCCCAGTCCAATGCACTGATACCGCCCAATTCATTGAGGCTCCATGCATTTGATCCTCTAGAGGCAGATTTTAGCTGGCCACCCTCAGCAGTAGTCACGTACAGACCAAATTGGCTGCTATCATAAACCCAACCTGCAGCATAGACTTCGCTCCCACTTGAGGAATATGTGCCACCGACTGACCCTTCCACCGTCCAAGCTTTCCCGTCAACCGACGTCGCTCCATACACCCGAGAATCAACACTAATATTACATCCACAGGTTCCTCCACCACCAAAGTTACATGTCTGAGAACCCCCTGGCGATTCAACACCAAAGTATCCGTAAAACTTCCCCTTCGAGGGAAGATACTGAATATACGCAGTTCGGATCCCCTCTTCCTGGGAACTTACAGATACAAAATCATGGGGTTTCAACAATGGATTACCTGTGAATTTCGTAAAATTCACTCCGTCCGTACTGGTGGCAAGACCGAGAGATTGATGGTTGACATCACCATCCGCATCCCAACACCCGTTAAACCCTGCGAGATAATGGAGATAATAGATCCCGCCCACTTTCGAGATACCACTCACGGCGATACCAGGTTTATTTTCCCAAGCAACGCCTGAACTGTTTTGGAGAACAACCCCTTTTTCAGTCCAATCAGAGAGTTTTTCCGGAATCGTATCAAGGGCAAACGCCTGCCCTAGCATTGCCAAACTTATAATTCCAAGGAATAAAATTCGCATTGTGATACATACGTCATGCCTTCCTTGAATTTTCAAAATTGACACTTTTCCTGTTTTGCTCTTTTCCATTTTCATTTCGCCCCCGTTTAGTTTTTTCAACCTGTGGTAAGATTTGTGGTTCACTAAAAACTGATTGTAAGCGCAAGCAAAATCTACGCCATCGTACCAGGAGCATGCTGGATGCGATTCAAAGGAATGGGTTTTACCCCAAGAAATCCCTTTCTTCCATTCGGAGAAAAAGCCAAATCTTAAGGCATATCAAGGTACCAGGAAGTAAGTTGGAGTCGCTGGTAATGCAAAAAAGTTCATTTCCATAAAAATATGGAATAAGAAAACTAAATCAATAATAGACCAGTGCATCAAAATAAAAACCTTAAACGCAGTCATAATCATTCATCAATAATACGTAGCTGCAAAGAAACCAGTATTGAGGCCAATCTGTTTAATCATAAAAATTCTAGAGCGTTGGCGTCAGGATTAGATTGACAGGCCAACGAAGGGAAAGCATGCTTTTGGCTTTGCTCATGATTTTTTCGCACTCCTTACAAGAGCACCTTGTGCGAAACAACTGTCCCCTTAGCCAGGATAACTCCTCATACAGGAGGCAATCAGCACAAGGGACCTCAGTAAGAGCAGCCTTTGCAGCTATTCTTAGCTTCAAATTTCTATCGCAGGATACCTGAGACCTTGTTCACTCATTTATCTTTTCAGGCGGAAAGTTCCCATTCCTCTAGGCCAATAAGTCCAAATTAGTTTGAGAATTCTGGGATTGATTGGTTGGTTGGTTGGATACATGCCAGTATCGTTTATTCAACTGTGAAGGTCCAAGTATATGATCTCCTAATATCCCCGACGTGCACTGCATATCGAATCGTATCCCCAACGGCATACTCCACACGAGGCATTCGGAAAAGCCGGTTTGGCCAATGGGTACGCCCAGGACGAGTGTCAAGCTGAAAACCCTCTCCAAAGTCAGCCAGGAAGTACAGACAAAATCCATCAAGACCTCCAGCCCGATTAACACGTTTGTTCGCCTGCCAATGCATTGGTACCGTACTGGCATCATCCATCTTATTCAGATCAAATGTCATAATTGGCTGAGGCTCACAAAGGAAAAAATCCACTGCAGCTTCTTCCACCATGTGTCGGATATAACCAGGTGGTTGGAATGCCTTGGCTTCTGGAAGATCACGCAAGAAGCTGAAGTCAACCCCCTGAGGAAGGTCACGCACGGTAACAGGCTTCTCCCAGAGAAAGGGCATTCTGCGACCTTTCTTCAGAGCAACAGGTTCCAGAAACAGTTCGAATCGCCCAGGTAAAATCTTTCCGGTGCTCTTTAAAGCCCGTCGTTTCAAGTCCAGCAGGTTATGTATCATATTCTCGTTAAACAGATCATCGCCCATTTGTTCATGTATGATGAAGTCAACTTTCTCCGGGGGATTGAAGCGCTGGCTGTTAGAACGTACGAATGTGATGGTGTCGATACCATTCTTTGCGGCTGTTGTCCGTGCGATGTCAATGAAACTGGAATGATCAATGGCGTAAACCTTGGCTCCTTGTCGTGCCGCAAAAAGTGCAAGAATGCCCGTACCGGTTCCCAGATCAATAACCGTATCTCCCGCCTTAACATGCGCACGGATAGCGTCATGATAGGTATCGACGCGTAAATGGTCTGCCAACATTTTTTCATGCTGGTAAAGACTGCTAAACTCCCCCATATTAGAAAAATCATAAAACAGCCTGTCTAGAGCTTTATTAGACATGATGACCTTCTTTGCGAGGCCGGTTATTCGGCTGACCATTCCATCAATCATTTTTCCCTCCTTAGAATTCTCACCTTTCGAACACGCTCTTAATGCACTAAGATCATGAGAAGATGCGACACCGGCACGGTACCCACAATTATCTTTCCCACAATTTGTGACTAGCCACAGCTTTGGGCAGTGACTTTTTATCGCCAAGTATTGCTGATCGCTGCCTGAAATCCTTTAGCTGCCAATAGGACGTTGCTGGCACCCAGAGTTGGAAAGGAACTCATGGACGTTCACGCTTCAAACTAGAATTGTACGCTTCATCAGACCGCTCCAAAAAACCCGGGACAATATATTAACCATACATGCCACATATCCAACCTCCCCGTAGATGCTTTCCATGGCCAAAAACCGGCGAGGCTAATGGGCCTCGTAGCATTAATTAAATTCAGTAATTAGCATAAAACGAATACTTGACTAAGTCGATAGTCAGGAAGACCACTGCAACCATAGACAGAAAGCATGGGATTCTCAGGGAAATTTTCTGCAGTATGTTTCCTTTTAACCAATATTTCTGAAGATGCAAAGCGCGCGGCATTTTCCCTCTCCGAACCTCAAGGTGAAAGACCACTTTAACTATACGGAGTGGACCGCACCCTGGTGGAATGAGCCAAACGGTTCGACCTACATCACGATCAGGTGCAGGACTGGAAGAAGCACCAAATCGCCAGGGGGGAGAACGTATTTGGACAGGGATAGCCACCTCTGTTACCCCTAAACCGTTACAGCAAAAGCCGCATGCAACATCGGGCAGTTGCCGATGGAGGGGTGTGTTTTGATCCGCCTTGGACCCGGCCAATGACTAGGCGCATAGCCATGACCAAGCCCAAGTAAAAACTCTCGGTGATCCGTCATGTCACCTGGTGGCCGTTCCATGTTCCAGTGAGGTGGCCACGGATAACTTGACATCTCTTAAGTGAGAGAGTCCCAAATAATTATATTCCCCCATGGATGTCTTGAAAGGAGCGACTGAAGAATATGACTGCCCAGTTAGCATGAACTCCGATCAAGGCAGCCAATTTACCCGTGAACACTTCACTCAAACATGTAAAGATAAAATTATTTACGTGCGCATTAACGGAAGAGGAACCTGTACTGACATTGTTATTGTTGAATGACTGAGGTGCTCAGTTAATTTAAAGATAGAAGTGGACCCCGATTTCTGGACAGGGCGCTAAGTGAAACTTCTGCTGGGCATTATGCCGCCTTCGTTGCCATTGGACCTGCCCAATATACGGTATCCGGTGTCTGTCGATTCAAGGACTGGTGACGGCGTTCCGTGTTATAGAACGTGAAATAGCCAGTCAGCCCAGCCCGTAGCGCTGCGGGCGTCTCATAGGCTCGCAGGTACACGTCCTCATACTTCACACTGCGCCATAGTCGTTCGACGAATACGTTGTCGACCCAACGCCCCTTACCATCCATACTGATTTGCACCCCACGATCTTTGAGTGTCGCGGTGAATGCCTCACTGGTATATTGGGCACCCTGATCCGTATTGAAGATCTCTGGCGCCCCATAGCGCAAGAGGGCTTCTTCCAGCGCCTCCACACAGGCATCCGTTTCCAGCGTATTCGAAACGCGCCACGCCAACACCCGACGTGAGTACCAGTCTATGATGGCGGTGAGATACATGAACCCCTTGGCCATCGGGATATAACAGATATCACTCGCCCACACCTGGTTTGGACGTTCAATTCTCAGGCCTCTTAATAAGTAGGGATAAATTTTGTGCCCCAGTCCTGGTTGACTCGTTCGCGGCTTCGGGTAAATCGCTCGGATCCCCATCTTGCGCATCAACCGTTGAACGCGTTTACGATTCACTCTATGGCCCTGTTGTTGAAGCTCAACACACAGGCGACGGCTGCCATAGAACGGCCATTTCAGATAGAGCTCGTCGAGTTGGCGCATCAAAACAAGGTCTGCCGCTGAGACATCCTGGGGCCGTGCATAGGCACTCGAACGCGGCACGGCTAACAGCTGACATTGACGAGTCACCGAAAGTCCTTGCTGGGCCTTGAGCATCGCTTTGCGCTCAGTCATCGGCCGGGTCCGAGCGCGGTGGCTAAAAAATCCTTCTCCATGGTCAGCTGGCCAATCTTGGCATGCAGCTTCTGCTGGACCTGTTCATGGTCGGCAGCAGCAACGAGACTGGCGCCAAAAACATGTTCTGCCTTGCTCAGCAGCTGCTTCTTCCAATCTTGGATCTGATTCGGATGTACGTCAAACTGCTCGGCCAATTCCGCCAACGTGCGTTCGCCCTTGACGGCGGCCAAGGCCACCTTGGCCTTAAACGCTGGGGAATGATTCCGTCGGGATCGTCGTGCCATCTTCTGCTCCTTTCGTTGCAAACAAATATAGCGCAGAAGATTTCACTTAGCATCCTCATTATTCTGTCCAAGGACTGGGGACCACTTCTGATCTGAACTTGCACGCCTATGAGATCACAATTGAGTTTACACAAGAACAGAGGCCGTATTGCCTTAAACAATACCAGTAGCCACTATCAGGCCCAGGGTGACAAACACCCGAGGGGGCGTATGTCACCCTGTTGTCGACAACTAAAGTCGAGTCGTTCCTTGGACCACTTTCCATTTAAGGAGGAACGTGGAGTGTTCAAATAAAGTGGACTATGCTGAATGCCACGACAACGTGGGGTACGATCCAAACCCCTGAGAATCTGGAATGTGGAGTAAAAGCGAAGAAATTTGTATACCAGCAATGAGAGCTCTGCACAGACCCTGTGAAGGTGCGCGAAAATTAGTGAGTGGTCCATGATCATTCGGCACACTCTATGCGGTCCCAAGTATTTGCGATGTGTTATTCCCAATTCACTCAATTATCAGGCTCGCCTTGACATAATTATGGTCCAGCGATAGGTTGTTTTCATTGGCAGTTCACGCGATCGAACCGGGTTCGGCAAAAGGATTCACGAGGTGTCATTGAAGGTCGTCATAATTAGCTATTGCGGCGCCAGCGAAGCCTATGTGGCCAGGAAAATCATTGAGCAATATCCGTCAACCGTCATCATTCAACCCGTCCGTTCGCAGAAAACACCCGAGGTACATATCAGCTCCCTCACGGGTGCAACTCGATTACTTCGAAACTGGCTCGGAAAGATGGGTGAAAGGCGCCACAGGGACCGCCTGATTAATAGGCTCTACCCCGGCGGAACACAGCCATCGATCCCGAACATCGTTCCGTTTCCTGAATCAGATATGAATTCTCGCCCGGGAGTTGAACTGATCGACAGCCTTCAGCCTGATGTACTGATGTCCTGCGGTGCGCCAATGCTCAGCGCCGAGCTGATCGGGATACCAAAGCTAGCAGCTATCAATATACATTACGGAATCCCTCCTCATTACCGCGGCAACAACACCCTGTTCTGGCCGATGCTAAAGCGGGATTTCAAAAATCTCGGCGCCTGCATACACCATCTGACGAAGGGTGTTGATACGGGGAACCTGCTCGCGGTGATTCGCCCCGCTCTCCAGCCGAAAGACGGGCTGCTATCTGTTGAATTTAAGATAACGCATCTTCTGCCTGGAGTCCTTCTGGAATTCTTGGCACTCATCGAGCAGTCTCACGCTGTTCCGGGGATACCGCAAACGGGTGCTGGGAGAAATTACAAGAAGAAGGAGCGTACTATCCGGAAACGGATCGAGTATCACTCGAAAAGGACTTTTGGTCTATTGCGTATTCCCAATCGCCCTGCAGAGGTCATTAAATACTTTGGGGACATACGGCAATCTCAGGGGGAACTCGGCCACGAGGACCCCGGATCCACGCAGGAGAAAATTGTAATTTAATCGATCTCACTCCCCCTTCCTAGCCAAGTTAATGACAGCAATCAGAGCCTGCTCCCTGAAATCTGGTGAGTGAATTGGTGGCTAGTGCGGTTGAATTCCAGATAATTCTAGGACTTCTTCGGAAAGACAGCTCAAGGTTCTCCGCTGAAATGCATATCTTGTTGCTGTCGCAAAAACATTTGCGTAGAGGGGATTATTACCTCGACAACAGAAATAATTCATAGCAGCTGTTGGCGACCAGTCGCACTTGTAGGTCCCGTAACCATCACCTAAGTCATAAACTTCACAGCCGAGTTCCTCAAAACCTCTACGAATCGTCTCTGTTAAAAGAAGGCGCATGGGTGAATAACGGGAAAACTCTGGTTCAAAACCGCCTTGAAAGTAAATATAACTCTTTCGATCCTTTACCATTAAGACGGCTGCCACTGTGGTGTCATTAGCTCGAAGCTGGACGATCTCAAATTGATTCCGGTTCGTGCTATCTTGCATGGCCCGTTGAAGAAATGGAAGAGTTTGCCCCTGCAACAAACTGGACTGGCCTTTTGCGTCAAATCGTCGCAAATGAAGTTCAATGAGTTCACTCATGGCAGGACTGAAGTCCTGCGACTTAACTACCCGGTATTCGATCGAATACTCTTTCATTAGTCGATTATGCGCTGAACGAAAAGCTTTTCGCCTTGTCTGACCAAGGCGTTTGCTTTGATCGGTGATAGCGGGATCATTCCTCAGCAATAATCGTGGGCACTGAATCTGCGCCCAATTCTTCAGGAGAAGTGCCTTTGTGAAGGTTGACTCCCCTCCCAAGTGACGGAGGTGGACTATGGTAGTTGGACCGAGGGATTCAATGAGCGATTCAGCTACAGCCAGGGCAAGTTCCTGATTTTCAGGCTCACAGAGTAGTATATCGTTGTAGATCGACATCCGGTGGGCAAGGAATTGCAGTGTGGAAATTCCCGGTATCGTCCTTTTGTCGAGATACGTTGGTAGAATAGCTACTATCTTTCCATTTGATTCTTCTGCCACCCGGACATCTAAATTGGCATATTTTTGTGATTGGAGAACTTCCTCACACCATGCACGATTCCAGGTCCACGATTGAAATACCGATGGCCCATTTTTAGCGTTCTGAAATTCTTCCCAGATTACCTTTAAGCCGTCCAATTCTTTATAGGTCTGGATTCTCTTGATCTTCAATTTCATGTCACAGTCTCCTGTAATGCCCTCGGGCCGGCAAGTACCATTGCAAGCGACCAATATCTATAGTTGTTTGTCGGGTCTGCTCCCTAGGCGACTAATCTTACGCTGAAGCTTTTTAATGCTCTTATAGTGCCTAACTTTTGAAATAATTTTGGCTCTTATGAAGTAATGGACCATCGACTTCTTCTTTTGTGCATACATCCAGAGGTTCGTATATGGGCAAACCAGCTTTGTCCACTGCAGCTTATAGTCATCTGACGCCCCCATAAAATCAATTTCACTGAATTTATTGGAAATAAAATACTCGACGTTGTACCTCATTAATATTTTCCCCGGGGAAAATTGCCGATAAGCTTGGTCGTAGCCAGACTTGAGTTCGTACACGGTACCTCCAAAACATATATTGTATTCAAAGGCTATGGGATGGTCATCGAGAAATAGAATTTTGAGATTCAACCACCCACGATCGGCCGCCGCTTTCGCAAAGGAAGCATAAAATCGACCGTCCTTGCCTGAGGAAATATCAGTGCCCTCTTGAGCCTGCCAGCTCCGTTCGGATATTTCATAAATAATTTCAATTCCTACGTCTACCCTATCAGGGGTTGAATAATCTAACGTCTTGAGCGTTCCGCACTTCTGAATATCCTTGATACCCCTACGTATAGAATTTCGAAGATTTTTTGAAAGATTTTTGTAGTAATTCTCCCAGTCAGTTTTAATAGGCAAGAAGGGTGATTCAATACTGGTATCCCATATCCATCTACGTGGATTTTTCTTCAAAAAATCCTCTAATAAATGCATTGTCGTTGACTGTTTCTTCAAGCCCCGCAATTTCATGACATCCCATTCGTTTTCCGCCTCATAAAGGTACGAGAAGAATGCCGCAACACACCGGGATTGATCAGACTGACCAATGATTATTTCATTGGGATTAGTGTCAGATACAAAGCCTAGCTGAACAAACGACATCCCATAGTGCCTGACTACAGTTCGTACAAGCGGTGCCAGACCGATGGGCTTTCCATTTTCCAGAAATAGGATAATGAAAGGACTAATCGCTTCGGAAGACGCGTAGTACCATGAGCTAAACCAATCATATGTGGCCCAGGGAGGACAGGTAGTGTTGGTTCTCGCTACCTCGTCCCAGACCGGGCCCAAGCGGTCCAAATCTTGACTCGATCTCACTACCTGTATGTTCACTGGCATCATCCTTTTAAATTAGACCACGAGTATATGAACACAACTTTCTTACGATCCTTTATGGACGCTTGCTCCCCACTTCAAATTTTGCTCGTGAACAGATGGAGTTTCATTCGAACACCCCTTCGGCCTAAAAGTGTACTCTTTATTCAACGCCGGACCACCGGCATGGTCGAGTATTTTTATGTTCATAGGGCACATGTCTCACTTACCTTCTCTAGTTCTGCCCGGTTTTTTAGCTTGTTATTTGGTAAGACCACTCTGTATTGGACGATTATGCGATAAATAGTTGAGAAGCAGCCGAAGTTCATCCTGTCGAATATCGCTAAAAAGAACCAACACGCCACTATAAATGAGGACAGCACAAAGTATCGTGGCAGACAGTGGCAAACTGAACCAAAACACTAAGATCATCAGAAAAACGGCGACCGCAGTGCTACTAACAACAATTCTGATACCGACGTTCTGCCACACAAAAAACTTCTTAAGCTGAAAGCCAAGAAGCCCAATGAGCAAAAGTTCCGCCAAGAGCGTTGCTACCGCTGCCCCTTGCAAACCAAACCTGCTAATAAGCCAGTAGTGAAGAATGCCCCCGACACACGCAACAAGAAATTGGCTTCTGGTGACGGCCTCCTGGCGATCACTGGCTATGAGAAAAACCCGCATGATACACCTGAGAAATACCACCGGGACGAGCCAGGCAAGCCAACGGAGTATGACAATTGATTCAACAAACTCTAATCCATAAAGAAGCTCGATCAATCTTGGTGCAATCAGCCAAATACCCCCCGCCATTGGAAGACCAAGAACAATAGCCACGTTTAGCGTGACTCGATAGAGTTCCTGAAACTCCTCCAACGAACTGACATAAAGACGGGATGCAAGCGGTAAGATTGCGAGGCCGGCGAATATCGGCATAAACAACAGGACCACAATAAATCGATAGGCGACATTAAAGACCCCGGTGGCGGATACAGTAAGCATGAACCCGACAAATAATAAGGCAACCCTGGAGGAGAATAGATCCAACAGGGAATACAGGGCATAGGGGAACGCTTCGCGCAACACCTGACGAACACCGGCAGTCCTAACCGAAATACGAAGCGCCCCACAACGCCTGAGAATTAAGTGATACCCAAGTGCCACATGAAGTAAGGTCATGACTGGCAGGGATGATACGGCGAGTAACAGGCTTCCACCCAGATAAACAATCACCATCCCTGTTAAAGCTGTCGTGATTCGAAGGGAGACCTCAAAAAGACTCGTGATGTGCATATCCTCCCAGGCGACAAATACAGCTCCAAATCCCTCAACCAGGGTGAGAAAAATTTGATAGGCTCCGATCACAACGATGAGAAGCTTCATCTCATCCGGGAAGGGGAACAGGGCCGTCATCACCAGCAGCAGAGATATAACCATTCCCGATAGCAAAAGACGAACCGCCAGTAGGCGGCCATAGTAGGTCGTTACCTGATCCCTGTAACGGCTCAGATTCTTTATGGACAGGGTTTGGATCCCGAAATCGGCAAAAACGGAAAGTACACCCGTCAAGGCCATGGCAAACGAATACTGCCCGATGCCTTCTTGGCCATAGGTTCGAGCGAGAACAAGGAAGAACAGAAATGTGCATCCATCAGCAAGGAGCTTCCCGATGGTTAAATACCCGAAATTCCTGAATATCCTTGCTCCTGCCCCAACATCATTATTGGCATCTTCATTCATAAGACAGCTAATCTCTCATGGGAACAAATGGTTCGTTCCTAAAATTCGGCAACGTAACATCTCTACCCTTCCTCGTTACCCCATCCATGTGACAACCACCCACTACATTGCTCGACCGAATAGCCTCCATAATGGCCTACGCCCAACGCCCGGAAGCCTAAAGATATACTTCGGTTGAAGCCGTGAGATTGGGAGCGGTTGGACCCCATCCTTATTCACGAATTGCGGCAGGAGACTCCCCCAAGCGTTGGTGACGTACCCGGCCTCAAGGGAAAGCTCCGCTGCAAGTGCAGACCCCCTGTACCAGGGAAAACAAAAATGCCGCACCCGGCTACCTGGTAGGTTGGCTTCAATGGCTGCCTTCGACTGACACAGATCCGTGAGGATAGCGTTTCGTTGTTCATCGGCAGTTTCGAATTCAATTGGAGCGCATTTTCCCTGTGCATTCTTTATGATTTGTTTGAGTTGACGCCGCCAGTCCCGATCGTAAAAGAATTCTTGACCGCCGTGATCTGCCACGTATCTGACACACAGGTCTTCGATTTGAACGTTTTCGATAAACGCTGGATTGGCACACATACGTGCATTCCATTGATATATCGGCGATCCCCAAAGGTTATGAAGTTCGGTGCGAGAACTATCCAAAGTTTGCTGACGAATCGGCGCAAGATCTGACTCCAGAAACGAAGTGGAAAGGCCTGGCCTTTTGAAATCCACTACCGTCGGAGAGATGGCGATACTGTGGTGATACAGAGAATGTGACTGGAAATCTATGACACCACTTGAATGCATTTCGCGTATCTGTGGCCAACTGCAAAGAGCACCCTCTAAATCGGTTCCAGACAAATTCGTTCCGCCATTTGGCACTCGCCCAGGGACGATATAGGCCACGGCCCTTTGCTTGAACTTACCGAGTAAGGGAAAGGCGACGGTATAGAGGCTGGCTTGACCATCATCGAACGTCAGCAACACTTCACGATCCCCACGTGGCGAAGCCCCGACTGTCCGTTCGTAATACTCATCTCCCGTCAGGGTGACATAGGCATTTCGGGCAATAAATTCCAAGATCGGTTGGAGGGTGGCCGTTGAAACGTCGTGAAACTGAAAGACAGGGATCTGTTCGGGTTGCACATCCGAACGCACAAATAGAGGATACCGTCCGAGCCCCAATCCAAGCAGCTCGTTACGGTTCTTCTCAAAGCTTCTCTTGAAATGTCGTATAGTCAATGTTGCACCTTAGGCAGGAGCAACGACCCACTCAAAGGCATCCAGCGTGGCTTTTGCCGTTTTCTCCCAAGAAAACCGTGCCGCGTTTTCATATCCCTTGGCAATAAGTGTTTGCCGCAGGGCGTCATCGGTCAAGACCCGACCAATGGCATTTGCAATTTCCGCAACGTCCAGTGGATCGACATAGATAGCGGCATTTCCTGCCGCTTCAGGACTTCCTCCTGTACGACTGGTGACTAACGGGCATCCGCACGCATTCGCCTCTATGTTTGGCAGGCCAAAGCTTTCGTAGTGTGAAGGAAACACTGTTGCAGCAGCGAGGTTGTAAAACGCGACAAGTTCATGTTGCGGAACATACCCGGCGAAATGAACGCAGTCTTGTAATCCCAAGCTTTCTAGAGTTTTCATGTCTTCTTGATACTTCCAACGCATACCGCCGGCCACGACAAGATGAACATCGACATGTTTTCTTACCTTCGAAAAAGCCTCCAAAAGGCGTGTGAAATTCTTCCCAGGATAGATATGGCCGGCAAACAGAATAAATCGCGATGGTAGTTTGTATTTAACTCTGACCGGGTCCAGCTGTCTTGGATCAGTAATCGATCGAAAGATAGGATCAGTGGCAAGGTAGGCCAGCTTCACTTTATCCGGATCAATACCCAAGTAGGAAATAATATCCTCCTTCGCTCGATTGGATACCGCAATGATAAGGGAGGCCTGCTTTAAATACTGGGGATAGACGGTTTTAAAAAACCAGAGATCCGCAGTCTGATGAAACTCAGGGTGGACAAACCGTTCAGTCCCATGGAGTACCATGGCTGTTTTACATCGCGCCAGGAACGGGATGGCAAACTTGGTGTGAAAGATCAGGTCGAGACCCTCACGATGCGCATACCTCGGCACTGCCCATTGATCCCACATCCACTTGCCTTTGGCAGACAGGTACACCTCCCGGACGCGATCCGTGCCAGGAAGCGATCCAAGGTGTGCCTTGTTGGAGTAAAGAATGTGATACTCGTTTCGAGTATCCAAATGTAAAATGGCCTCAATAACGCTTCGCGTATAGACACCAATGCCGCCATTTTCTCCCCATGTTCTGGCACAAATGCCTATTTTCATGAGGATTCCTCTCCAGGTAACGTCAAACCATGTTTAAGGAACAGGGCCTCAATTTGTCGCGATGAGGATAGGTCTGCGGCTTGTTCGTCCTCAAGACTCACACCTAACATTTCTTCAAGCTCCATGATCAGACGCAGATGATTGATGGAATCCCAGTCGGAGAATTCCCTGCGGTGCAGATCGTCGATATCCGGAGGAATATCCACCTGAAGCAATCCTGAAAGAAACTCGATCACCTTCGCATGTGTGTTTGACATAATGTTCGTCCTTATCCATTCCGTGACACTTTGTGCAACGCTGGTGGTGACTCTGCCTTCAGCTCCCGATGCAGCATCTTGCCAAGACTGTTTCTCGGCAAGGCATCAACCGCCTCCATAAAAAACGGGACCTTGTGACTCGGAAGAGACCTGGCACAATGGCGGGTCACCGCTTTAAGATCTCCAGTCGCGCGGTCCCGAAAAACCACATAGGCCTTGGCAACCTGGCCAAGGACACGATGGGGCACACCAAGCACCGCCACCTCGGCAACATCCTTGAGCTCCAATATGCATTGTTCCACTTCTACGGGGGCATACTTCCTACCCCCACAGTTAATGACATCAACTTTACGTCCATGAAAGTAAAAAAGCCCTAGGGAATCCTTGTGGCCCATGTCACCGGTTTTCAACCAACCTCCGGGTGCAAACAACGCTTCCGTTTCCGCCGGAAGTCGATGGTAACCAAGGCACGCATGCGGACCTCGAACCCAAATCTCGCCCGTCAGTCCCTCCTCCACAGGGCAACCCTCGTCGTCCATAACTGCCATCTCCACACCGGGTATCGGAACACCGATGGAATCCGGATGTTCCAGTCCGACGGTATCTGAGAGTATCGTGCAGGTAGAGGCTTCGGTCAGCCCGTACGAATTGACCAACTCTACGTTGGGGAACCGCTCCTTGATGGCCAAATGGGTTTGAGACTCGATCGCCGCGCTGGAATTCATCAACAAACGCAAAGAGGGAAGATAATCGGCATGAAACTCCGGATAGACCATTAACATTTTGAAGGTGGCCGGCACCGCACGGAAGCAGGTGACGTTCCACTTACGAATTCGTGCCAGAAGATCAACCGCATCAAAACGTTCTACCAACACGGCTGTTCCTCCCACTTCAATCATGGGCAACATCTGACTAACCAGGGCACTGGAATGGCTGAGTGGCATGACGATGGCAATGACATCCTCATGCCGGTAGCCAAATGCCCGACGTGCGTTACCGGATGCAGCTCTGGCATTGCCATGGGACCGCATGGCGCCCTTCGGCTTGCCTATCGTACCCGAGGTATACATGAACTCGGCGATGGCGTCAGGCGCTGGTGAAATCCCCGATTCATGGAGATCCCCGGGATCGGCCGGCAGGTTCAACCACCTATCGAAACATTCAACATTTGAATGTGTTTCAACCTTGCCAATAGACAATACATGTTCGAGGGCGGGAAGTGTCTTCCACACCGTCGAAAATTTGGACCAGAGCGCCTGATGAACAATCGCGCACCGGGCACCGGAGTCTTCAAGAAGAAAGCCGATCTCCTCAGGCTTCAGACGCTCATCGACAGGATGAACAATCCCGGCAATCACGGTCACCGCAAAGTAACTCACGACGAACTCAACGCTGTTCGGGGCCAGCAAAGCCACCACGTGGCCCGGCCGAACGTCCCATTGACGAATGAGTGCGTTGGATACACGACGTATACGCCGAGCCAATTCACGATAGGTCAGTTCTTCTTCCGCAGTGATCAGAGCAATCTTATCCGGCCACAGACCTTCCGCTTCTTGCCAGACTATGGGAAGACTCTTCATGCTCCGTTGACCTGCTTTCGTTTCTCGACGACTCGGGCGGGGTTACCCAACACCACGGTCCATGGGGGGACATCCTTGGAGACGACGGCGCCCGCACCGACAATGCTATTTTTCCCAATCGTCACGCCATCAAGAATCTTTGCGCCAATGCCAATCCAAGCACCGTCTTCAACGGTAATCCCCTTCGATGTCCGGGCTTGCTGAATGACCGGCACATCGGGGTCATCATGCGCATGGCCGCCACCAAGCATGTGCGTTCCTGCTCCGATCGCGACATTTGACCCTATCGTCAAATGACTGCGTGAAACCAGAAAACAAAATGGGCCAATCGACACGAAGTTGCCGATGGACATCGAGGAGTCATTACAACTGAGAATACTATTCCGGCCCAGGAGGATCTGATCGCCAAGCACGATGGAAGAGCCGTGTCCTTTGGCATCAAGAACTACGCAATCATCAATCATCACTCCCCCCCCCAGGTGAATTCTTCCCGGACAACGGAGCACGCCCCCTGCACCAAAGACCGTCCCTCGACCCACGGACCCCAGCAGCCTTGGATAACACTTGCCCCGTACGAAATACCCGATGGCACCGGGTAATCGACCCAGCACCGAGATAAACAGTTCATATTTGGCCAGCGCACCAAGAGATTCCTCGCCAACGAACATGCTGAGGTATTGACGATACGGAGAAAGTTTTTCGTCCCCAAGCGACTCGACTAGCGGTCTCTCATTCATCCCGGTGCTCCCTTGCCGATTGCAAACAGATACATAGTGTTTAGAGATCCCCGTAGATTCTTGATATGGACCATGGGCAACGTTTAGAGGAGTCCATGATCCTCATACCAACGGATGGTTCGTTTCAGCCCTTCCTCTAAGGATACGCGTGGAGCATAGCCAAGCACGCGTTTGACTTTTTCGATGGAAAAAGCCCGATTGTTTTTAAAAAAACTCACCCGTCGTTTGTGCAGAGGAGGTTCTATTCCCAGTGGGGTGCAGACCGACTCACAGAGACCGGCAAGCCATTCCACGGGCCTAAGGGGAATATGCATACTCGGGGCAGGAACCTGAAGTTGCGCGGAAATGCGATCCACGAGGTCATGTAAGGGAAGGTATCCATCTCCTCCGATGATGAACGCTTCACCTACGGCCTTCTCATGTGATGCACAAAGCAGAAACCCTTCAATCACATCATCAATATAGGCGGGATGAAAAAATACATTGCCTTGCCCGATATAGATAAACTGTCGCTTTTTTATGGTGCGAAACAGTTTCAGCATTCGAAGATCTTCCGGCCCATACAGAGAAATCGGTCGAACGACGCTAATGGGCAACCCTGTTTCCTGATGAAATTTCCACACGTACTGTTCCGCCAGGAGCTTCGTTTCCTGATATAAATCCGTGGGGTTGAACGGGGTTTCTTCATGAGCCGGAATCGACTGCACATCCCCATGGACGCCGATTGTACTGCAATGCACCACCCGACCAACCCCATATTTCTTGGCGGCACCGAGCACATTCTTTGTCCCTTCGACATTCACGGCATAGGCATCGGTCTTATCCGATCCCCCTTTTCGAAAGTTGGAGACCAAGTGAAATATTTTCTCCACTCCTTTCACGGCCTGCTCCACATCCTGGAGATTACGGATGTCCCCCCATATGACTTCACACCCCGTAGTGGCTGGCGAGGCCTCACCCTGCTTGCTCCCCCGATGCGCAAAGACCCGAACCTCCTGACCGTCTGCGAGTAACCGCCTGACAAGATGGGTCCCCAAAAACCCTTTTCCGCCCGTGACCATGACTCGTCCCATTACGCGTTTGCATCCTTTTTGTTTTGAGCAACCACTAAAAGCATGTATCCACTCGTAAAAAATAAGGCGGTATCAAGTTTCGAGATCGTCCAAATAATCGGGTAGAGCAATGAATACATGGTGAACATTTTTTGATATTGCTTCAGATCTTTCCCGGTCACCACCAGCCCTTTCGCAGAAGTCCGCTTCCCTCTCTTCAGGAGATCAAACGCAAACGTGATCAACGTATCGATACATTCTGAAAAGAATTTGGAATAGGTCTTCTCCGATACCACCTGGAAATGATCGCCCAGTATCCGATTGATGTCACCGAGGGTATATCCCGGGCGGAGATGCCCATGTTTTTCATCAGTCTGGCCAATGGCCAATCGAATTTTTCTGAGGAGAGTCGGTTTTATGTGCGGCACATTCAGAACGACTCGTCCATGAGGCTTCACAATCCGATGCAGCTCACGGATAAAGGCCTCATCATTGTGAATATGTTCAAGGAAATCGATCACGGCCACACGGTCGAATTCATTGTCGGCAAATGGTGTTGGACGATCATCAATCTGAAACACCGGCTCCTGAATCAAATCTTGAATCGTTTCCACAGTGGTTTGATCCAAGTCCGCGCTTTTCCACTGTCCTCCCCGTTGACGAAGCAGATAGCTGATCACACCATTATCCGCGCCAATATCCAGACAGTGTAATGTCGTCGTTTCGCCAAGTGCTTCGGTGAGTTCTTTGTATTTCCGTTGTTTCAAGACGGATTTTTTAAAGAGTCGCAAGGGCCATATGGGCTCTGCGTGTTTCGTCCTGTTCATCCCGGATACCGACCTCGCACCATGGCCAACTCCTCTAGGGTCCGGCATTCACTCCATCCCAACTCTTGGGAAAGAATATCCGCACACAAATCCAGGGCCATATCGCCTGGATAACCAGCCGTCCCTAACTCTGTTCGGCGAAAAACCACATCACTTAATCGTTGGGCCATTTCCTCCCGCAAGGCATACCGGACTTCTGCTTGGAGAATCTCCATAGATTCTGACCCGTCGGAGGTGTTTCTCTCGCCCGAATCAGGCAAATACTGAAGTACCATGCGATAAGAAGACCCATAATTGTGAATCAAGCGATGTACAGTTTTTTGACTCAATTTCCCTGGTGCACTTTTCATTTCCTGATTTAAAAATTCCTGAAACCTGCCAATATTTCCTCCATAAAGAGGAGTTATAGCCGTTTGTGAAGGTGATGGATTTCTGCCCAACACCCGAAACACCCGATCAACCACATGCTCGGCCACTCTTCGTGCCGTTGTGAATTTCACCCCCACCAGCGAGATAACATTTCGCGCGCCCACATCTTCCCTTGTACGGATGTAAACTCCACTTTCCAGTTGAATATCTCTTCGACGAGACTCCGCCTTCGCTCCAGGGAGCAATCCGCCATTGACCATGGCCACATCTTCCATCGTGAGAGCCGCGTGGGGATAGGACTGATTAATCTCCTCCAAAAATTCATGAATATCTTCCTCGGAAATCCTGAACTCATCCGGCTTGCCTTCATAGGAGCGATAGGATGTTCCGATGAGGGAACAATCACGCCAGGGCACCATAAAGAGCAATCGTTTCCCCTTTTTCAGCAGAGCTCGGTCATCGGAATAGACTTCTCTGGCCGCCAGCCCGACCGCATAGGAAGAGAACAATGGACGGGTAATAATATTAAAAGCCTTGACCCACGGGATCTTGTGGTATCCGGGTCGATCAGACAACATGTCTTCCGTTTGATCCAACCAGGGTCCGCACGCATTCACCACCACGTTGGCTTCGACTTGAAAGCGCTCCCCTGAGAGCTGATCCTCAGCTTCTACCCCACGAATCTGATCCTTCGTTTTGAGATATCCCACCACCTTGACATAATTCGCCACTTCCGCCCCCATTGATTCGGCCGAATGGAGAAATGACAGAAGCAATCGCTCTGAGTTGTACACCATACCGTCATGAAACACTCCACCACCCGTCAGATCATGTTCAGGAATATTCGGCAACAGCTCCAGTACCTGACGTCGGGAGAGAATTCGTCCTCGTGGAATATGTTTTTGCGGGTCGTCCAATCGGTTTCGATCAAACCCGATAAGATCGTTGATTGCTAAGGCACATGCAAAAACCTCTTTTCCTCGCAGGCCATGCCCATAGGTGGGAATAAGGACAGGCAAGGGATGAACCAAATGGGGGGCAACCCGCATAAGAGCCATTTGCTCCTGCATGGATTCCCGCATTCGCGTAACATCCCCATGCTGTAAATATCTAAATCCTCCATGAATGATCTTTAAGCTATTGGCCGATGTCCCTGAACCGATATCCCCTTGCTCAAACAGCACCACCGATAATCCACGAAGACTCGCATCCCAGGCCACACAGGCACCATAAATTCCTCCGCCTACCACCGCGACATCGTACCGGGCGTTCGCTAAACGAGGTAAATTTCTGGTCAACATCGCAGCTAAAATAAATAGAAAGTCCGACCTAAGTTATAGATTCGGAGGGCTGTTGTATGGTCGTCATGAGATGATCATAGGCCGCATTCAATTTCATGCGATATGCGGGATAACTGTATTTCTCCTCAACCAGTTTCTGCGCGGCCTGCCCAAGAGACACTCGCAAGGGTCGGTTCCGAATAAGCTGAAGCAACCCATCAGCAAATAATTCCGGAGTCGGGTCGGCCAACATGGCCACATCCCGATTGATAACCTGGGTATGGGTCATCAAATTTGTGGCGAGGACGGCCTTTCCACTGGCGAGATAGGAATACAATTTCATCGGAGTATTATTGCCTTTGATTCTTGGCGACACCAAAATATCCGCTTGCGAAAGATAAACAGATAATTGGTCAAGAGGCCGTGGCCCCAGGAAATACACGTGGCCGTCGACACCTAATTTTCCGGCTTTCCGGTAATATGAATCTCTATCGTCCTTTTCCCCGCCAACAATAAACAACGTGATCGGTGAGACCTCCCTCAAGGCCAGAGCAAAGCTTTCCAACAACAAATCGATGCCTTGATAGGCCTCGAGATTTCCGACATATAAGATCCGTATGCCTGGGACATCCAGATCCTGGTTCACCGCTGTGAAGGAATTTGTCGATTCTCCAAGAAGGGGGACATCTTCAAGGAGTATGACTTTTAACGGGCGATACGGTTCAATTCTCTTGACCAGTGCTTCACAGACAGGCAGCACGACAGAGGCAGACTTGACGATCCGACGTTCGCAATATGTGAATGCCTGGGACAGAATAGCCAGACGAGGATATTTCTCAATCATTTGTTGTGCCAACGAAGAGTCCATGTCATAGAGATAGGGAATCCGTAATATCCACTTCACCACCAGCGCCATAAAGGCCGATTCTTCCACAGCATGAACCAGGTGATATCGCTTTTGACAAAGCAGCAAGATCAACTTGACGCCCAGCAATCCATCGCACAGCAACTTTTTCAACGAAAATCCTGGTCGAATGTTGCGGAGGAACGGCCATGCGGGTATTCGGTAAATACTGACGTTTGGATAGTCCACAGCCCTTCCTTCGTGGAACGTAAGCACATCAACGTGATCCCCCCGTTCGGATAAGACCTTGAGGACAAGATTGACTGCAATGGGAGTCCCTCGATCCTGATAAAAAGGATGGGGTGCTAGCAGCAAAATATCCATATCAGACTTTCATGAAATTCTTAATAAGGAAATCCGTAGCGAATGTTTACGATTATTCACACCTGGGTTTCCTTACCGAGGGATTAAGCCTCACGAAAATCGGGATCAGGATTTTTCTCAGCCATGACTTGACCACTAGGATTCCTACCTGTTGCCAATACCAAACCTTCCACAGGTTCTAGGTTTAAAAGAGAAAATCCTAAAGTTACCCAGACAACACTTTTAGAAATCTATCGGTTAATTCGCGAGACGAATTGAAGATTTGTCACGAGGAAGATGACCAAATCCACAGGCGGGCGCGGTTAGAGGCGTGGTCACTGAATTTGTATTCAGACAACCGATTGAGCATATTGATGGGATAAGGAATGGTGCGGGCAGGATGAAGCTTGATGCGATTGGCAACGAAAGGATTTTTTGGTCCCAATTCTGAACATTTTCTGGACCCATCCTCATCGCATCAGCACCCAAGGATCAGCAAAGGCCGTCAACCCAAAAAAGACCTGATTGACTTTAATATCACCGACCGCCAGGCCCTTGGACTTCTGATTAATATGGGAGTAGCTCACATTGCCGGAAAGCCAGTTCAGAAAGGCATAAGAGATTCCCCCCTGAACCCGATAGGTATTGGTATCAAAGGCATTGCCGTCTTGAGTCGATTTGTTCCTCGCGTAACCGAAAGACGCAAAGCCATTTAACTTTGTGCTCAGGCTGTGTTGAATCCTTCCCGTAAGGGTTTGTGTGCGAGTCTCTTGAGAGGCCAACCCTCCACCACCCCCGATAGTTTGATCCACATTCAGGGAAATGTTTCCGTTTCGGTAGCTTTTCGTAATTGTCGCCCCCCCAATAAATGTGCTCTGCCACTTATCAGAAAGCTCTTGGGTGGTTGCCCCATTATCCTGAGTCTCTTTAGCACCTATTTGCTTGCTAAACGCGGCCCCGCCCTGTAGAGCTCCTGTCAACAACGGAGTGAAGTTATGGGAAATGGTTAATCGAGGCTGGTGAGAAATCAGTTTATCCGAAACGGTGACCTGGGTCGGTGTGCCGAGATAGTCTGTTTGCAAATAGGTATAGGAAGGGATGATCGTGGTTTGCTCAGACTTCCCATAGCTCAATGCAAATCTTCCGATATGTGTCAACTGATCCTGGAAACCACTGGAAAAAAAGTGAAGGTACTGGTTTTTGTAGCTAAAAGTCGGAGTCACCGAAGGCGTCATGGCATAGCCTACGGTAATTCCGGACATATTCGAAAACGCACTGGCTCGGGAAGTAAACACTCCCTGGGTGCCACCGGTTCCTTGTGAAATTCCAGATCCCCCCAAAGCTCCTCCTGCGGCGCCCACAGTTCCTCCCGTGCCTCCAGAATCTGTTCCCCCTCTCCCAGAATACGTAGTAGAAGCATCCTGTGCTCCAGACAAAGAGAAGGCATCTAATTGAGGAGTAAAATTCATAGTTTCATCAATAGTCACAATCAATTTCTTATATCGTTTAGTAAGGAAAGGGAGGTCCAACAGAATATTCGCGTTTTGAATATAGCGATTTTGATCAGGATTGTTGACGAATGCCGCAAACCTGCCGAAATACGTCGCACCTAACACAATATCTGGATTGTCATATCTCAGCTCAAGATTAGGGCCTGCTAAGGTTCCAAAATCATCCTCTTTATCTTTATCATTATAAAATAGATTGTCTGTATAGGTTTCAGTAAGGTTGAAGGAGGATTCCAGAGTAAGAGCAGCTAAAACGAGACTCGAAGGGTAAGCGATAGCCAAGCAAAGGAAAACCATACCTGGACGAAAGACGTTTTGATTTCGCATGTTCTAAATCACATCCTCCTCATCTGGTCAAACAGACACTACCCCAAGCCCTGCAAAAATCTGGCACTGTCGCCTCCCAACCTCAATACAAGGGAAACAACCGATAAAACCGTGCATAATGTTATGTATCGGTCAAAAAGATGAAAAAATAAGCCACAAGTCCAAAAATAATTCAGTCTCAATATTGGGCCATGAAAAATTCTTTCTGACTTGACTGCAGTTCACGACGAGAAACAACTATTTCCCCCGAGAACTGATGAGGTGGCTTAATTTGTGGCTCACTTCAGAAGGTTTAAGGAGATTTGCAATAAAGATGTGGGCCTACTATTGGAAGGACATGGGTGCGTTAGACAATTGGAGGAATAAATGTAAAGGTCCCCTACTAATGCCCCTTAGCACGAAAAAAATTATTAAATAGAGGATGCGCGTGATTTCCTGACAGGCACCGTCTACGAATTAGGAGGTAATGAGATTGCGATACGGCCCGAAGGAAAAATCCTGAATGAGTTGAATGAGACGACCATGAACCTTTTCGAGATTCAAGTAATGACGAAACTCTGAAAGCATGGAGCCCCTCATACGGGGTTGAGTAGGGTCCAGCTCCCACGGATGGAGGTACATAATAAGCGGATGCCCCTGTGATTCGATTCGCTGCAGGAGTGGCTTGAGCAACCGATAAGGAAACAGACGAAAATATCCGCCTCCTGCAACCGGAAAGGTCATCCCTGCCCATTTACAGGTTGACGGTGGCACCTCCCAAATTGGCCCTGAATCGGTGGAGATGGTGTGAATGGTTGGGATGGCCCCAGGAATTCCATAGTAATCGTGCACGACGGCCATGATACTGGAATCATAGTGGTACCCTTCCTCTACAAGAATCGGCAAGGCCCATTCCGATTCCTTCGTAATCGAGAAGGTCGGGGCACGGTAACCGATGATGGGCACCCCTCCAATATCTTCCAAAATATGTTTGGCTTGGCGAATATCTTCCCGAAACGCCTGAGGCGTTTGCCCTGTAATGAGTTCGTGCCCATACCCATGAGAGGCCAATTCATGCCCCGACTCCACAATACGCCTGATTAACCCCTTGTGTCGTTCGGCCACCCAACCCAGCACAAACATCGTGGCATGAATCCCCTGCTTCTCCAGGAGATCCAGGATAAGATGAGTGTTACGCTCTACCCGGCTTTCATGTCTCTCCCAATGGCGACGGCGGGCCACACAATCAAAGGCAGCAACCTGAAAATGTTCTTCAATATCGAAGCTCAACCCGTGGATCATAATGAATGTCCATCCTTTAACATATTTTCAGACCCTTTCGGTTTATCGGAGGGTACACTGAAGTCCGTTGAAGATGAACGAGTGGCGCTGCGAGGGATCCTTCACGATTCAACTGTGGGAACTTGAAAGCATGAGGCAGAAAAGCGGGAGGTGATAGGAATAGAGGAAGAGAAGTAGGAGGGGATTTTTGAGTGACGCTGGAGAGAGAAAATCTACGATGTAGAACTCCAACACATTTGTCTCACCCTTTACCCCTCACTTCTCACGTGTTTCATAAAACTAAAAGATGGATGCCCGGAACAGCCTGTGCTGCATGACAGGAAGAGATTCGACTACCATTACACTCTTCACGCCTCACCCGTTATGCCTTACGAAATACTGCCCGAGGCTGATCACGTGGAGTCATTCTAAAAAAGTCCAGCGAACTCCTTGTCAATTTCGCTTATCGCGCACCCTCTCCCGTAAACATGACACCAATGGTTCTCATCAGGATTCGTAGGTCCAAACATAACGAGAGATTTTTGACATAATAGAGATCATATTGCAATTTAACATGCGAATCCTCCAGCGACCCCGCATACTGGAAACAGATCTGCGCCCAGCCTGAGATTCCTGGGCGAACGGTGTGTCGAAGGTCATAATAGGGAATGGATTTGCGCAGTTCCTGCACAAAATGTGGACGCTCAGGTCGAGGGCCGACCAAGCTCATATCCCCTTTTAAAACATTAATCAATTGGGGTAATTCATCCAACCGAAGCTTTCGAAGCCAGGCCCCCGTTTTCGTCACGCGCACATCTCCCAGGCTCGCCCACTGAATCCCTTGGGCCTCCGCATCATTTCGCATCGAACGAAATTTCAACAGGACATAGGGATACCCATGATGTCCCACTCGAGTCTGGCGATAAAAGATCGGTCCAGGAGAGTCTGATTTTACCAATAAGGCTATTAAACCAAATAAGGGGGCTAACGCAATCAGGCCCAGAAACGCGCCGAGGACATCCCCCACACGCTTAAGAAACATAACGATTGGTTTTCTTCTGAACCCTGACGAAAAAATGAGAAAGCTGGGCTTGAGCTCATCAATCGACAGGCGACCACACTCAGTTTCATACAGGCGGTGTCCATCAATCACCTCCAGGCCCATGGATTTTACATCCAGAAGAGAATCCAGGGGCAAGCCTCCCCGACGATCCTCTACACAGACCGCAACCGTCTCTATTTCACATTTTTCAACGACTTCAAACAACTGCTCGGTCGTCCCAAGAACCATGGGATTGACCAATGAAGTTCCGACCAAGGCAGGATTATTCGACAAAAACCCTTTGACGTCATACCGGTAGGATCGATCGAACACTAAGACACGCGCAAGGGCTTGGGCCAAAACCCCATCCCCTACAATGAGAACACGTTTTTTGGGCCACCGCTTTGGGGCCAATGTAAAAAAATACGTCCTCCATTGACTTCGCATAAAAAGCCTTAGCAATCCGAGGCGAGTCCACCTCATCAGCATCACATTCAATATACTCGGTCAAGCCCTGGTTGGATATTGGATTGAGCCTCCCTGCTTTGTCTCACACCCGGTGGTAGGTATTTAAGCAGCCTCATGCCCTAGCACATGCCTCAACGTCTCCAACAACAGACTGGAAGACGACTAAGCAGGCAATCCGAATGAAGTCAAAATAAAAATCACCCGTCGCACACCGGATCTCTCACATTCAGCCTACGACCCATCGTGGAAATTTTACTTCCCCACAATCTATCTCTACCCCTTGCTACCCAAGGAATAAGGAATAATGTAACTTTGCCGCACATAGTAAGGCACACCTTGCGTCCAAGCATCGGTCAACACGAGTCTTGTGGGGCCTGCATGATGAATCATTTCAGCAGCTTTTTGCACCGCATCCTTTGGGGTGACCCCGGACCGAACAACCATCAACACGACTTGAGCCAATCCGCTTAAGACATTCACATCCGCCAATGGCAACACGGGTGGGGCGTCGAGAATAATAAACCGGTAACGTGATGTCATCATCTCTAACATAGAAGAGAGATTTTGCAACTTGGCAAGCGGAACAGGATACCGACCAACATCCCCCACCGTCATGCACCACAACGGCAGATCAGGAATTTTTTGCAGACAGGGTTCCAACAACCGATTAGTCCCGGAAAAATATTCTGCAACACCTGGCGCCTGATTTAAACCTAGAACCCTGTGCAAATTCGGACATTTAAAGTCACAATCAATGATGAGGGTCGGCTCATTCAAATCCCTTGCCAGAGTATAGGCGATATTCGCAGATGTGCTGGTTTTTCCCTCTCCCTTCATGGCACTCGTAATTAACACCACCTGGTTGGAAGCACCGGGATCCAGAAGATCCAGCCGAGTCGCGGCCACCCGGTACTGCTCAGCCACAATGGATTGAGGACGCCATTTGGTCACTAAATTCAACTGAGGGAGAAACGCCTCCTGAAAGGTTTTGTGGCGGTGTCCAGAGGCCCCACTTTCGGTTTCCTCCTTTTCCGTGTCAGAACCATTCCCTTTCAACAGGGAATCGACGCACTGAGACAATGCAAGGTGCTTCCCATTGGAGCCATTCTGAGCTTCCAATTCACTTGCCACCATCTTCATCGATTTCCCGTAAGCCATTTTAAAACTGGGTATGGTGGCCAGGGTGGCAAGCCCTAAAGATATTTCAGCTTCCTCCGAACGTCGGAACGTCGGCCATAACAAATCCAAAAGAAAGGCGAGTCCAAAGCCTAATCCGGTCCCTACAATAAACCCACCCACCGCAATTAATTCCCGAGGCTTTCCCTCCGGCTTGGTCGGCAAATTGGCCGGATCTAAAATACGAAATCGCTCTCCCTTTTGTCGTTTATCTAGATTTTCAGAAATCCTGGCATTAATCCGATTTTCATGCAGGCGTTGATAGTGCCTCTGGATATTGTCGTAGTCCCGTTCAAGGGCAAGCAATGCCTGTTCATGATGAGGCGTGTCCTCAAGGCGCTTCTCAAGGTTTTTCATGTTTTTGGAAACATCGGCCAACTGTGATTTCAACGGAGGGAGTTGAGAATTTAATTCTTTCTTGGTGTTCAACAGCTCGGCCAGATAGGGATCAGAAGGAGTCTGTTGTCCTCCACGCACCATGGGGCGGTTCGCCAGTTGCTGCTCCGCATCTTTGATTTGTTTCTTCAAGGAAATGATATCCGGATAGGATTCTTTGTATTCACTCGACAACTTCGCCAGTTCACGGGTCAGCTCATGTAAACGCTGGGTCAGGGGATCCGTTTTCCCCGGAAGGAGGGATCCCGGGATTTTAGCGACCGCTCCGGGATTTGCCTCATAATCCAAAATGGTTTTTTCCAACAGATCCAACCGGGTATTGATGGAATTCATGGAATCTTGAATCCGGGTTTTTTCGAGTTGTAATCGATCGAGCGTCCTAAAATTCGCCTCCAATTGGGCAGGCAACTCCCCGACATACTTCATCCTATATTCCGACAAGGCCTTTTCTTTTTGATCTAAGGCTTCTTTCGCCGAAATAAGCTCTTGGTCCAAAAACTCCATCGCCCCTTCAATAAATTGTTCGCGAATCTTGATATTTTCATCGATATATTGAGAAGCCAACCTTTCCGTCACTTTCATGGCCACCTTCGGATCACGGTGCGCAAACGATATGTTAAAAGCCTCGATTTGCCCACCACTCCCCTTCGTTTCAATCAGAATGTTTGTTCGTAATGCCTCAATCACCCCCTCATACCCCCGGGCTTTTATATCGTCAGAGTATAAGTGAAATTCTTCTATGATTTTCAGCAAACTGGTTCGGCTTAACACCTGCTGGGTCATAGTAGACACTCGGTCGGCGGTACTGCCTCCGACCACGGACGAGACATATTTTTCAGGAATTTTTTGTTGTTCGATGAGAATGACTGTCTCCGAGCGATACATATCCACTTTCAGCCAAGCCAAAGTTCCACCAATGGCTATTCCCAGTATGACAAAACTCAGAATCAACCACTTCCGTCGAACCGCCAAATCCCAAAAATCTTTGAGATATTTTTGGACAATAAGTGCAGGATCGGTGTTGTTATGCGCTGCAGTAGGACCAGACATGGAGCCCATGATATTCTTTCTATTGCGAGATCCCAGGATCTACCTGGCCAATCCGGTTTTTAAGCGGCTTCCTGATTTACGGGACGATGACTGTATCCCCCGACCGGAGAGTGATGTTATACACTCCCCCATCCTCCGAAATAAGATCGGAATATCGAAGCGGGATACGTGTTTCTATGAGATGCCCCTTTTCATCTTTTTCCGTGCGAACGACAATGATGTCATTTCGGGAAGCGAATTGGGTAAATCCACCGGCTAACGACATGGCCTGGAGGATCGTCGTATAGGATTTCAATGGCAATTTCCCTGGCTTCACCACTTCTCCAACAATAAAGACATAGTAACTATTGACTTCGATCACATTCACAGACACCGAAGGATTTTCTTTTACTGCCTTAAATTTTTCTGCAATTTTTTTGGCGACCTGATCAGCCGTCAACCCGCTGGCTACCACATCACCGATTAAGGCTAAAGAAATTTTTCCGTCCGGCCGGATCACCACCTGCCTCGACAAATCGGGGTTTTTCCAGACGATCACTTCAATGACATCTTCCGGACCCAATACAAAGCCCTCTTCAGGGTGGCCTGGTGAAACAACCACGTCAGGCTTTAAACACCCCATACAGGTCAGAAAACCCATCAGGAGAATACACACCTTGCTGCCTATGGATGGAAAGGTATTCCTCATATGCCCTCAATCAAACTAAAAAATGAGTATTTACGGAATCAGAACCATGGTCTCAGAAGGCACGACAATCGTATCTCCGGGCTTTAACTCCACATTGTCAGCCCCCCGCAAAATAATATCATCGTAGCTGACCACTAATTTCTGAGGTGCCTCGTTATCCATTCCCAATCGAAAAATGGTAATCCGACTCCGCACTGCATCAGGCGCCATTCCACCCGCCAATGTAATGGCCTGGATAAGAGTCGTTCGGCTTAACAAAGGCAATTTTCCAATTTTTCCGACGGCCCCTTGCACATAAAAGTAATAGCTATTCACCGCCTTGACCACAATGGCCACTGTCGGATTTTCCTTATAGGACTTGAGTTTTTGCGTAATGTCATCGCGAAGTTCAGAGGTGGAGCGCCCCACCGCTTTCACATCCCCAATCAGTGGCAACGAAATTTTCCCATCGGGTCGAACCATCACTTCTCTCGACAAATCGGGATTGCGCCAAACACTGATTTCCAAAATGTCTTCCGGACCAATGATGTAATCATCAATCACAATTAATGCCCGTTTTTCGGCACGACTTTCGGCTCGTTTCGCCTCTTCGGATATTGAACCCATGTTTGAATCAGCACAAGCCAACCCGGTAAGGTTTAGAGTCAACAAACCAGTTACCAGAAAGAAGACCTGGACACTCCTACGATACACACTCTGCATCATAACTCACCTCATTCCCCGTGAAAGTTCTCCACACACCCCTGTAAGTTAAGCTCTAACCGCTTCATCGACACAAAGACCATGACGGTATCATTCGGGCAAATTCATAGACGAAACAGGCCACAGTACGTCTTAAATCCACTTCCTTTGTTGACTTTCAACTTGATCAGCACACTGGTTTGCATTCAGAACCCGCTCAATAAACTATCAATCGGTGAATAGCGGATGAAAATTAAATAATAGTCGAGAATCTTGCAATTGCGTGATTCACACACATGGCTGCAACGAGGCTGAGAGAAAAAAATTAAAAAGAAGTGAGCGGGGCTATGAACACCCCGAAGCAGAAATCTGGGGCAGAACCACTTCCAATGTACAAGTGGTTACATAATATGTCCGAATAAATAAGTTAGAACATTCCGTGTAGGTCTTGATTTGAACCTAAAAGACCCAACACTGTGAGAGGAAATGTAGGCGGGACAAGGCAGAAAAATGCGTAAAAAATGTGCTGCGGAAAGACCTGCAGAGTATGAAAAAATTTGGTGCCCCCGACACGAATTGAACGTGCGGCCCGCGGTTTAGGAAGGCAAAACATTCACTTCTCTCTACCCCACTCAAACTCATTCCGGCCAATTCCAACGAGCGTTTAGCTTTATTGAAACTTTTGCTGGAGTAGGCCTAAATATGCTGAAAAGTGGTGGGGTTGAGCACAAAATGAGCACAATTTTCAAATTTTTATCACATGCAGGGAAACAAAGAACTACCTCGCCAAACCAAAATTCCTATGAATTGGAGAAAACTCAAACTGCGGTTTAATAAAGTTTTTTTTAATTTAGGGACTCCAAAAACAACTGATTTTGAATCTACCTCCCAGACCCTATAGGCCGATTCAACCCTATGAATTACTCTTCTCCTTCATCTCCTTCATCTTCGCCACCATAATAGTCTGGCGGGTATTCTTGCGTCATCCACCTATGTTCCAACCGATAATCATCTCTAAAATGATGTGTTTCTTTAAATTCATCTAATGCTGTCTCATACTGACTAATAATCAAGACAACATCACTATATGTAGGCATTTCATCTTCATTCAGTGTATCTAAAAACATGTAGGATGGTTCATTTTCGCAGATTTTTTTCAGTGGTTCTAATACTCTATTTACCATTTTTAATTTCATTTTATTCAGCTGGTCATCTGGTTTTTTCTTTGACAAAAGGTCAAATTCCCTTTTTTGAGAATCAAGCATATCCTTCAGTAATTCATAATCTTCAATGTTTTTTTCCGTTGGGAGCCAATCTTTTTCATCACTCATTAGATTTTCTTACCTCATCAAACTTTTCATTTTATTGTGGGAGGATCAGTTCTTAGGGAAGACAGAGTGTCATCAATAAACCAATACCAATGAGAATCAGTAGGCGATCTCATTATATTATCGCATCGTAGCTTCTCTAAAGATGTTAAATAATGAGAAAGAATGAAAATGACATCGCTATTGTTTGGCATATCATTTTCATCAAATAAAGAAAACTCTTCGGGAAATGGCTTGTAACTATCTCTTAATATGTCGTTTGCTCTCGAAAGAATGCTATTTACAAACTTTAGCTTAAATTTGTTTAGAGAATCGGTTGGCTTCTTTTTTGATAAAAGAGCTACTTCATCGTAAGCACTCTTGACCTGGGGTTGAAGCTTTAAAAACGTTTCTACTTCCTCTTCATTCATAATAGTTTCCCAAATATTAAGAGGGACAAGCCCGCATAAACTCTACATATTTTTTATTAATCACATCAATTGGGTTTCTTTGTTTATTTTCATAAACTTGACACATAAGTTTCAGATCTTCATCGTCCAGTATTAATATACATCTTCTTTGCCCGGCCCATAGAGCAATAGTGTTTTTAAAAACGTTTTTTGGTGGTTTATTTCTAGTAAATACAATTCCAAAACTGCCAAATTCATCGTTAAGATAACGATTCAATTGATTTATATGGGTTGAAGTGACCTCGTTTGTGTTTTTTATTTCGATCACTATTTGCTTGCTTTCATATTTTTCATATATTTCTTTAAGCAATTGGTGGGAGACATTGTTGTAGAAAATCAGATCTCTAATCAGAACACCCTCTACTGTTCTTGATTGAGGTTGGGCAAAATCCAATTCCGGATAAAGCATAGAAGCTAGCAAAGGACATAAAATTCTTTCATATTCCTGATCTGCTTTGTCTACCTTACCAGTTGGTAGTTTTAATATTTCTGTGAGTTTCCTTTTTGAGGACAGCACTGGTATTTGTGAGAATAAAGGGTCATTTTTGCAGTCTTTTTGCTGTAAACGTTTTCGTTCCACATAAGCTTGTATCTGGTCATAGTTCTTTCTGTTGTATTCCAGTATTTGTATTCTCGGTATTTCTTTTCCATCTAATATTTTATCAGATATTGAAATATACTCTTGAAAATAGTCCTCATAATTCAGCCATGGAACAAATCGTAGCCATCTTTTAGGCACTAATAATATAGATTCTTTGGAATTTGGATTTACCGGCAAATTAAGACTTTCATTGACAAATTTAAGACTCTTGCAGTCAAAATATTGTATGTTTACCAACTTTGTAGGAATGTTGTATTTTTCACATTGCTGAATAGTGTAATCAATTAAAAAGGACTTTAAAAAATTACAAGAAATATCGCTCACTCGATCTTTAGAAAAATTCTCTATTAAAAGTTGCAGTTCCTCAAGGTGAGTAAAACCCTGCCTGTTTATTTGCGGGACATCCTTAAAGGTTGACAATATTTGCCTAGCCATTTTGTCACCGATCTTTTTCCCGTGTTTAGTTTTTGAATCTCCCAAACCAACTTCATCACACTCTGATATTTTTATCAGAATTGAAATTGCAGCATTTTCGTCTTTAAAGAATAATGTTCCTAGATAGTTAAACGAATTTATTATTGAAGAATGCAATGAGTTATCTTGTTGAGATGGGCTTTTCCATAGCAGAAATGGGTCTAGATAAAGAGGAATATCTTCGTCTAAGAAAGGAACAGCAAAATCAGCTTCCGCCTGCGCAAAAGGTAAGTTATGAAAATCATTTAATCTTGGCCTTACAATCACATCTTTACCTTATAAATCTCTCCTAGCGTCCGCCTTGGGTCGTTTCCAGCCATTCTCCGCCTCTGAGGTTTCATAGATATTTGTTTTTGCCACCGTAAATAAAGGCCCTCAAGATCAAATGAAATCAAGGGTCTAGACTCCGCCAATGAGAGGGGTATTTGACAAGCACATTCCGATTAGAAGCAATCTCCTTCCCAGGCTCTAGAGGCCAATCCAACCTTGCGGCTATCGGGCCATGCGTGCAGAACAAATTCAAGGTCAGTTCACGAGTGGCTGGAAACGGCTGCGGTTTCAACCGGTCGCTGCAACACATGGGTTAAATCGTTCAGCAGGTGTTTCAAAGTTTAACGTTTTTCTTGGTCGTTCGTTGAGACGCCGTGCAACGGCGTTTAGCTTGGCTTGTGGAACTCTCGACAGATCCATTCCTTTCGGGAAGTATTGCCTTAACAGACCATTGGTATTTTCGTTGGACCCTCGCTGCCAGGGATTGTGTGGATCACAAAAGTATACCTTTATGTCGGTCGCCAGCGTGAAGCGTTTATGGTCGGCCATCTCTTTGCCTCGGTCCCAGGTGAGTGACTTGTAAAGCTCCCGAGGTAACTTATGCGCTTGCTTGATCAAGGCATTGATCACCGTCTCGGTGTCTTTGCTGTCGACTTTGACCAGCATCAGGTAGCGTGTATGACGTTCGACCAGCGTCGCCATCTGGCTGTTATGACTACCGAATAGCAGATCACCCTCCCAGTGTCCCGGTAAGGCTCGGTCTGCCGCAGAGGCAGGCCGCTCACGGATCGATACGGTGTCGGTAATCCGGCCGTGCTCCTCCGTTTTTTGTGTGTGGTGGCGTGAACGACGCATCATTCGTGTGCGCCTCAAATGCTGCATCAACTCTTTCTTCAAGGCACCACGTGCCTGGATGAATAGGCTCCTATAGATCGTCTCGTGGGACACCTGGTAACGTTCATCGTCCGGATAGGTGTGCTTAAGCCAACCGGCAATCTGCTCGGGTGACCACTCCAATTGTAGCTTCCTGGCTACGATTCGAGCCAGTGCACGGTTCTCTACTAGTTTACAGGTTTTGGGGCGATGGGCCCGAGCCCAGGCCGCCTGATCAGCCTGACTTGCCCGGTAACCGCCTTGCCCATGGTTGCGTTTGATTTCCCGACTGATGGTCGAAGGCGCACGATTCAGGGAGGCTGCGATGGAACGAATGGAGCAACCTGTAGCTATGCCGCGTGATATTTCCTCCCGCTCCGCCAGGGTTAGTGCGCATGATGATCGTCGACGCTCTGGCGGGCGTATCCCCCCATGCTCTCGAAGGATACGTTCAATCGACGGATGATGCCGATCAAATAACCGCGCAATCGACTCCAGAGATTCACCTTTCTTCCAGCGATCCCACATTAAGGCCTTTTGTTCTTCTGTGTAATAAATCCTTGGGCGCCGCTTCATTTTCAACATCCTCCTCTCTATTATTAGAGATTAGATGTTGCAGCGACCGGTTGAAACCGCAGTCAATAGCGGAAATCACGTTCGAGTTAAGTTGCCGTAGCAAAGCGGGGGTACCGCCTAAACGATTTGTTATGCATTTCATGTTTAACTGTTAGCACTTAAGGGGGCAGTATCATTTAATTCGCATTTAATTAGTTTACTAGAAACCATTGATCTCAGATCCCAATTGATTTTCATTGTTCCTTAATTTAAGTTAAATGAATTAGAACAACAAAATTTTAACTTTTCGCCTGAACCGCAAGGACAAGCATCATATGCACCTATTTTATTTACATTGCAAAATTTCTTAAACTCTGCATCACTTCTTATACGCCAAAGCTTTAATGCTTTGTCATCATGAGCAGGGTTACCCCATATAGCTGGAATTACTTTTGAACCTTTTTCTGCCAAAAGAAAACTCGACAATTCATCACGCGCATTTTCTAAAATAGCATTAGGGAGACAATGCCTCAAACCAGCCTCAATTGAAGTCACTACCTCACCCCCTTCATTCACAGATAACTCATTTAATATTTCTTTTCTAAGCGACATACCATTTTGTGTGTTTCTAAATTTCAATATTCCTTGCATTAAACCAGGATCATTCAATACAGCACCACCAAGGTCAGATGAAAACCTTCCAGTCACAACGTAACTCGCCGCTTCCGCTGCCCAATTCCTTGCTGCGACAGCAGAAAATATAACTCCTGCCAAAATATTTCCGCCAAAGTGTATTTTCAACGCTGGGATATTAAGTTTTTCACAAGTCACACCAGCCATAATAATATGTGCAACTCTCAAAACAGAAAATACATGCCACTTTGGAACGCTGGTTGGAATAACTGCATCACTAATGCCAAGTAATTCTTTTACACTAGGATATAAAAGGCTACTTCTTATTACATCGGCAATGTTCACACCTGGGCTGTTTTCGAAACTTTCTATTTTGGACGCTAATAATGCAAATCTTGCCTCAGTAATGTCCTCGTACCCTGGTACAGCAGCTAAACTTTTTCGAATTTCTTCTGTACCCGAAATAGGTTTAGATGCAGTTTGATTCAATATTGAGACTATCCCAATGTCACCCCCAGTTATATCTTCTTTATTAGGATATATAACCGCTGCATCAATCTGGTGAGCCACGAATCTAAGAGAGTCTTCTTCTATTAAATTCCAAAATAATACTGAACCAAACAGATTATAAATTTTGGTGATTGATGCCAACGGAAGATATATATGATCAAAGCAAATAAGCCCAACTACTAAATCGTGCATTGCAGTGGACACAGATGAACTGAGCTCACTATTATTAAACCCAGTACCGACAATCATATTTCTCTCAATTTCATCAGCACCTTTTACTACAAAAGTATAAGAGCTTGTCCAAAGTCCAGGTGGAATAACGTCAGAGATATAATATGAGCTTTTGTACTGAGATTTTTTATTAACATAAGCATAATCATCAGTAACTACTATATTACGTTTTGATTTGATTATGTCGGCCACAAGAATAGAGGACCTATGGTCTGCATGGATATCATTGAAGTATTTAATAGTTTTAACGCTTATTGGTAAATTATTGTTATCGCTAGATGAAACAAGAAAATGCGGGCCATCACCAAATAACTCTTTAATATCGTTATTCTCCGATATAATTTTCATTAAATATTCATCAGCCATACTATACCCAATAAAGACAACGCATGACTCCATCAAAATATTTTTTAAAATATTTTGATAAGCATTATTAGATAACAATTCTTTATAATCTTCCTCTGTAAAGACAATCGACTCAATAGAGCTTATCGAACCGTGCAACTTACAAATAAATGATTTATTAATTTTGATTTGAGGTATTATTCTTTCGATATCGGTTTTTTCAATTAACTCACAACCTTCTAGGCTTGTTTCTAAACATCCATCAACATTCGTGGTTAATATATAGGATGGATTTATGCCCTGAATAATTTGACAAAATCTTTCGTATACAGGAGTGGTTTTTTTAAGGGATAATTCTTCAGATAAAATAGTATGATATCTTTGTTTCGATATTGATTTGCAATATGAAAAAAACTTAGGGTATTCAAAAAATTCTAATAATTTAATTGCTATTTCTTTATCATAGCTTTCTTCATATCGTAGATAACCACTGTGCATAAAAGAAGCAAGCTCACCCCAAAGTTTGTAACCAGAAGTGGTCCCCAGTCCTTGGACAGAATAATGAGGATGCTAAGTGAAATCTTCTGCGCTATATTTGTTTGCAACGAAAGGAGCAGAAGATGGCACGACGATCCCGACGGAATCATTCCCCAGCGTTTAAGGCCAAGGTGGCCTTGGCCGCCGTCAAGGGCGAACGCACGTTGGCGGAATTGGCCGAGCAGTTTGACGTACATCCGAATCAGATCCAAGATTGGAAGAAGCAGCTGCTGAGCAAGGCAGAACATGTTTTTGGCGCCAGTCTCGTTGCTGCTGCCGACCATGAACAGGTCCAGCAGAAGCTGCATGCCAAGATTGGCCAGCTGACCATGGAGAAGGATTTTTTAGCCACCGCGCTCGGACCCGGCCGATGACTGAGCGCAAAGCGATGCTCAAGGCCCAGCAAGGACTTTCGGTGACTCGTCAATGTCAGCTGTTAGCCGTGCCGCGTTCGAGTGCCTATGCACGGCCCCAGGATGTCTCAGCGGCAGACCTTGTTTTGATGCGCCAACTCGACGAGCTCTATCTGAAATGGCCGTTCTATGGCAGCCGTCGCCTGTGTGTTGAGCTTCAACAACAGGGCCATAGAGTGAATCGTAAACGCGTTCAACGGTTGATGCGCAAGATGGGGATCCGAGCGATTTACCCGAAGCCGCGAACGAGTCAACCAGGACTGGGGCACAAAATTTATCCCTACTTATTAAGAGGCCTGAGAATTGAACGTCCAAACCAGGTGTGGGCGAGTGATATCTGTTATATCCCGATGGCCAAGGGGTTCATGTATCTCACCGCCATCATAGACTGGTACTCACGTCGGGTGTTGGCGTGGCGCGTTTCGAATACGCTGGAAACGGATGCCTGTGTGGAGGCGCTGGAAGAAGCCCTCTTGCGCTATGGGGCGCCAGAGATCTTCAATACGGATCAGGGTGCCCAATATACCAGTGAGGCATTCACCGCGACACTCAAAGATCGTGGGGTGCAAATCAGTATGGATGGTAAGGGGCGTTGGGTCGACAACGTATTCGTCGAACGACTATGGCGCAGTGTGAAGTATGAGGACGTGTACCTGCGAGCCTATGAGACGCCCGCAGCGCTACGGGCTGGGCTGACTGGCTATTTCACGTTCTATAACACGGAACGCCGTCACCAGTCCTTGAATCGACAGACACCGGATACCGTATATTGGGCAGGTCCAATGGCAACGAAGGCGGCATAATGCCCAGCAGAAGTTTCACTTAGCGCCCTGTCCAGAAATCGGGGTCCACTTCTACCGCGCCACTTACTTGCGCCTGCGCCAATCCAAAAAACAATATTACGCTCCTTTTTTGAAGCTATATCGCTTAGACAATTGATATTATATATTGTTGATTTATCGTTAGAATTAAGCATTATTTGAATGCAATTTAATTGTTAATAGAAGTGATTTAGTTTTTATTAATTTTTCAATGGAATAAAAATAAGTAAAATCACAATGGGGCATTGGTAGTTATTCTAAAAGAATAATTAAGGGCTGAATAAATAGTAGCAATAAAAGAGGTGTAGCGATTATTTCTTAACCAGCTTTAGATCATTTTTAAATCCCTATACGCCTTTTATTTTCTCCTTTGTTTTTAGGCATAACAATTAATACTTAGCATTTTTGCAGGGATATGACTTATGCATGTAGAATCTGCAATGCCCGCTTTGGGTCGTTTCCATCCATTCTCCGCCTCTGAGGTTTCATAGATATTTCTTTTTGACCCTAAAAAAATGAGATATTAATTTCCGATAAATCAACCTTAAAGGGATGGTTTTCCCAAAAGGTATTTAAAAAATACACCAAATTCTTGATAAATACTAATCCCGTTTATCTTTTCCCGCAAAAAACTATTCTAAGCCATTTCCTGATGGCCTTTTAACACCTGAGGTATAATCCCTCCTACCTTCCCAAACAAATTAAAAAGCACTCACCCCATTTTAATTTAATTAAACCCTCCCTAAAGTTAAAACCTTATCGGAGAAAACGCTGAATTTTTTCCTGATAATCTTTCTCTGAATATTTTAAAAGGGGAGGATTAGTGATAAATTCCTCCCCCTTTTGCCAGTACCTTTTCGCCTCTCTGGCATCAAAAGAACTTGCTCTTCCCTTTTTCAGTTGTAGAGAAATTTTTTCATACGTCATTTTCTGCTTACGTAAATCAAAGGCCTTGAGATATTGGAAGGCTTCCGATAAACGAATTCTCTCTTTCCCCTTTTCTTGTTTGAGTCCGGCTTCCGTTCGTTCAGTTAACCAGGAACTAATTTTTTCAGAAATACTCGTTTTAATTTCGTCCTTCGGTCGTCGCATATCAACAACTCCAACCGTATCATTCCAATTAAATTCCTTTTCCTCCGGAAAATACAACAAAAAAAGGTGCCCCTTTAAATTTCCCATTTGGGTTTCTGTAAAATCCTCGCGTTTAAAGCAATTATTAATTGTTCCATAAGCCATTAATTCATTCTCAGGGATCCCCAAAATTTTCCACACAGACTTTGGGAATTCCCCGTTTCTTAACACCTCATCCAAATCTGAAATATCTTCGGGATTGGGAAGGTCTGATTCATAAACTTTCCATTTTCCCTGAAGAGCTTCAAAGGGGGAAACCTTCGGTTTTCCAGATTCGACCCACCGTTTATATTCACGCCCGTATTGTGGATTCCTCCGTACGCATTCTCGATGAAAAAAATATAACTTCCTCGCCCATGTCTGCTCATCCTTCTTACTTGCTCTAGCCATTCCGCAAAATAAGGGGAATCCCCTTATCTCCCATAGGAAAACTTTTTCGCAGGGATTACTTTGTGGTCATTCGTTAGTAGAAGGTAAAACCTTAAAAAAAGCAAGGGAGGTTGAGATGAAAAAACAAATGCCATGAATGCCATCAAGTTGTTGACGGAAAAGCCCATTGAACCCCTTGAGGAAAACAAACAGGGAATCATCGACAACATAATTTCTGTCTTTTCAGTTTTCTCATGTGGAAGGGTAAAGAAACATCCAAGGGAACCCTCCCAGAGGGTGTACAAAAACCTCTAGGAAGGATAGTGACACACGAAATCAGCGTAACCCGGACATAGACCATACAGACTAGGAAAGGAATAAAAAGCGTATGAATACTTTGGAACCGAATCAACCAATTATGAACACTTCTCCGAAAGAAAACCTTCGGCAAGCCCTACGGTTTGTGGAAGCCGGACATTCTCTGATGGAAGCCGAAACCCTATTTGGATTCTCCAGAAAAGACCTTGAGCACCATCTCATCCAAGCCAAAACCCGGCAGACACTGATCCGACAGCATCTCCAATCCCGCCCTCGGTTAACGTCCGTACTGCGCTACCCCGAGCGGGGGCCGTGGGGAATTTCCAATTATTTTGGAAACTGCCCCGGTTATCTGGTGGTGGATTTATTGGATTACTTAAAACCAAAATCTCTATTTGACCCGATGGAAGGATCGGGAACCGCAGGAGATGTCTGCTTTGATTTTGAGGTGGACTATTGCGGGGGAGATTTACAACTAGGATTTGATCTCCTCAGTTCTCCTCTCCCCAATCGAGATTTTGAATCGATTTTTTGGCATCCCCCTTATTGGCCCGGCCACCAATATTCGACTCATCCAAACGATCTTTCTTCAGCCAAGAATATCAAACAATTTTTGCTGGCCCTTCATGCCGCGTTTACCCGTCTGATTGATTGTCTCGCCCCAAGAGGACATCTTGCCCTTCTTATCGGGGATGGCCGGAAACAAGGGAAATTTTATCCCATACACAACGAAATCATCCAATGGAATCTCTTGCGCCTCGAAGTAGTCCTTATTAAGGAAGGGGACCATCAGCGCCGGGCGCAATTCTTTCGTTACGGCCCGACCCCATTTATTCCTACCTTGCATGAATATTTGTTGATCTTCCAAAAGGAGAACACCTGATGCAAGTGGCCTTATATGCACGTGTGAGTACCGGGAGCCAAGATCCTGAGGTTCAATTAGGAGCCCTTCGGCAGCATTGCGAGCAGCGAGGATTCACGATTGTGGAGGAATTTATTGACAAGGGGGTGTCGGGGGCAAAAGAAAAACGTCCCAGCTTAGATCGACTGAATAAGACCGCCTGGCATGGACAGTTTCAAGCGGTTCTGGTCTGGCGGTTTGATCAGTTTGCCCGTTCGGTCAAACATCTGCTCTCGACATTAGAAAATTTCCGATCTTTAAATATCCATTTTATTTCGCTCCAGGAACAATTCGATACCTCCACGCCCATTGGCCACGCCATGTTTACCATTATCGGCGCGATGGCCCATCTTGAACGGGATATTATTCGCGATCGCGTCAAGGCTGGATTAGACCGAGCCAAAGCCCGTGGGATTCGGTTAGGCCGACCGCCCGTCGCAAAAAATATTTCTTATATTGTCTTTTTGCATCGGGAAGGCCTGTCTATTCCGGCCATCGCTCGGAAGTTGAAGTGTAGTCGGTCCACCATTCGCCGTCGTCTTCGAGAGGCCCATCATGAAACAACCCAGCCATAGTCCTGTGGAGTCTCGATTGGTATCCGAACAGGAAGCCGCTCAGTATCTTGGCATCTCCTATTGGACGGTTCGAAACTTGCGGTTTCGGGGAGAACTCCCTTCCATCAAAATTCATCGCCGGATTCTCATTGATCGGCAAGACCTGGATGCCTACATTTCCAGTCTCAAAAAGGTGGAGGGGCCTTGACTTTTGGACTCAATGGAGCGATCCATCAAGGAGTCAGGGAGATGAACCATGGGAAGGGTCTACCAAAGAGGGCACACGTGGTGGATACAATATTACCACCAGGGACAATTGTTTAGGGAAAGTAGCCGTTCCGCTCAAAAATCAGTTGCGACGGCGTTCTTAAAAAAACGGGAAGGTGAAGTCGTCGATGGCCGGTTGCCAAATTTACAGGCTGATCGAACCACGTTCGAGGATCTGACCAACCTACTGATACAAGATTACCGCAATAATGGCCGGAAGACCCTCACCCGAGTCGAACAACTCGTTTCTCATCTCAAGGAATCCTTTGCCAAGTTTCGAGCCCACGATATAACGAGCCCTCACCTTTCGAGATATATCGAAAGACGACAACAGGAAAAAGCCGCTCCTGCCACTATAAATCGTGAATTGGCCGCCCTCAAACGCATGTTTAATTTAGCAATCAAACAAACCCCACCTCTCGTAAAGCCCTATACCATCCCCCACATCCCGAAACTCAAGGAAAACAATATTCGGACCGGGTTTTTTACGCATGAAGAGTATCAGTTACTCCGGGGCCGTTTATCCGATTACCTCAAAATTCCCTTCATCATTGCCTATTGGACGGGGATGCGATCAGGAGAGATTCTTGGTCTTCAATGGGATCACGTTGATCTCGAAAAGGGGTGGATCCGATTAGACCCCGGTACCACCAAAAATGGGGAGGGACGAATCATTCCCTTGGCTAATGAGGTCACCCATGGTCTCAGGCAATGGTGGCGAGAATCCCGCCTGAAATACCCTTATTGCCCGTGGGTGTGCCATTACAAAGGAACCTGGTTACGGAGAATACCCAAGAGAACATGGAAAGAGGCCTGTGACAAGGCCCATATGCCAGAGAAACTGTTTCATGACTTACGAAGGACAGGCGTTCGAAACCTCATCCGGTCCGGCATTTCTGAACGAGTGGCTATGGATATTTCTGGCCATCGGACCCGATCCGTCTTTGACCGCTACAATATTGTGAGTGAGGCAGACCTGGTTCAGGCTAAGGACAAATTGAACACCTTGAGCACAATTTCGAGCACAATGGGGAAGGAGAAGGAGGGAGAGACCGCCGTAAGTTGTTGAAAAGATGGTGCCCCCGACACGAATTGAACGTGCGGCCCGCGGTTTAGGAAACCGCTGCTCTATCCGACTGAGCTACGGGGGCAGCCTTTATAATCAACATGTTACAGATTCCTTCAGAGAAGGTAAATGGGCAGGTGTTATTAGGGTGTTAAGTTTAGCAGATGCCTTCAGCAAATCTTCTTCGTTTACGTTGTTGTACCGCTTATACATCTTCTCCGATTTGTGACCCACAATCTTCATAGCTGTCACCGTATCTACCCCCGCTCTCCTGAGATTCGTAGCAGCACAATGTCTCAGGTCATGGAATCGAAAGTTCTGAATCCCGGCATCCTCTAAAGCAGTTTTAAATGCTTTTTTAATCGAACCGAGGCTCCGCCCATTATACAAAAATACCTTATTGGTTAATAGACTCCTCACCTTAAATAAATCTGTCAGAGCATGTCGGACATTGGCCGTCAACGGCACCAGGCGAGACTCCCCGTTTTTGGTGTCTCTCTCCGATAAGATGATAAATCCTCTTTGCAGGTCAACCTGCTCCCAAGTCAGATTGAGAATCTCTCCCAACCGCATTCCCAGATGATAGGCAATAAGGAGAATGGGTTTCAGTCGAGGACCGGCTTGCTCATAGAGCTTGACCCACTCCTCTTGACTTAAAACCCTGTCCCTCTCATTCTTAGGATCAGGCATTCTGACTTTCTTAGCAACATTCACTTCGATCAATCCCCTCCGTTCAGCAAGGCTTAACACATGCTTTAATACCGTATGATCGTTGTTAATGGTTTGGAGACTTGGCAACTCTCCATTTCGGAGTTTCCGTTGTTGGCGATAGGCTTCAACATGCTCAGGTTTAATTTCATTTAATGCCTTGGACCCAAAAAAGGGAATCAATTGCAACCGCACAATTTCCACACGATCTTGATATGATCGGAGGCTCCTCACTTCTTCTAGTTTTAAATATTGTTCTCCCCATTCCTTAAAACCGAAAACCTTTCCATGGGAGGAGGGGATTTTACCCATTAACAGATCAGTTTTGATTTTAGCTTCCCATTGTTTAGCCACCTTTTTATTTAAAGTACCTGTCTTCCATCGTTTCATCCTTCCAATTGCCCCACCAGGAGACAGTGACAATACTTTGTCATCATCGACTACGCGAAACTCCACGTAATACCCGTCCTTCCTTTTTGTGAGTCCCATCTGATTTCCCTCCTTTGGTTAATGGTTGTTCCCCGATTAACTCCGATACGGTCACACTAAGAGCACGTGACACACGTTGAAGGGTCGAAAGGCGAGGATCCAACTTGCCTGTCTCCATTTTGACAATTGAGACATAGTGAACCCCCGCCAGTTCTCCCAGCTTCCGCACAGATAACCCTCTTTGCTCCCGTAATGCCTTAAGATTCATACTTCCTGTATGGCAGTCAATTAGCTACCACTTGTCAAACTATCTTTGTTGGCATCGGCAATACTGTTTGCTCCTGTAGCCATTGATTCAGTAGTCCCACATCAAACCGAAGTAACCGTCCTACTTTGACATGAGGAATCCGTCTTTGACTGACCATGGCATACAAAGTTTTGACTGCTAACCCTGTATACTGGGAAGCTTCCTGAATGGTGATGATTTGGTAATATGTCTGCTCTTTTGTTGCTACTGATTTTCCCACTTGTTCTCCTCGTTTTTCGATACCTCCCCCCATGAACCGTCAAAACGTCAAACCTCCACTAGAGACAGGTGAAAACCCATATTCTCAGGTGTCAAAATTGACACCTTAAACACGCAATCTTCCCTTGCTACATGAGCGCCATTGACACTTTGACGGCAAAAGAGAGGGGATAAGGGTTAACAGTTCATGAATTGAGGAAGCTCCTCTTTCTCGTCATGCTGCTTACTTTCGGTCACATCAATCACTTGCTTGGGGTATCGGTTGCGCCATTCCCCGTACCATTGGCGGGTCAATCGGTACCCTCTTTCGTGGCCATTGTTGATCGGTGTCAGATCAAAACGCCGCAATAACCCAGCTAAAGCCGCACCGCTCTCAATCCATGACAAATCAGGGTGTTCTTGGCATTTCTGCAATAAATGTTGTGTTGAAATAAATCGCATTCCTGTGTCCTCTTCTTTGTAAGGCCGACGAGAAATAATCGGTTCCACCAAATCCAAAAAGAATTGGAATGCCCCCTCCCGTCCGGTTGGTTCCCGGCGAACGATAGAAGCAATAAGACTGGTTGCCAGCTTACTCAGGATGGAAGGTCCCTCAGGTCTTTCTTGATCGGCAAGCATGGCCAACGTACATAAAGGTTCGGCAATGTCTTGGAATCGGTCATCAAACCCTTTTAACACTTCCAAGGTGGTAGGCAAGTTGGCATAAGTCGAAATGACAGCCGCCTCATGTTCATCTACCCACAGGGAAAGAAGCTCACGGATTTCAATTATCTCTTCCATGAGCCGATCAGCGCGGAAACGAGGCATCCTATCCGATACCCGTTTCAACACGATGGCAAAGGTTCGGTCTGCTAAGGTATCTGCTAGACGTTCAATTCCAGCAAAGGCTTTAGGCCCGAAAACTTCGAAGGCTTTTACCTCGAATTTATCGCCTTTGCCCTTTTCCAATCTTTCGATGACAGCTCCACGTTCAAACCCCGCATTGAGCACGGAGAGCACAGCTCCAAATGTTTCCTTATCCTGATCCCGCAGTTAATCTACTTCGTCCATAATCAGTATTTTTCGCGGGTTCCGATATAGGACTGCTGCGGTAGGAAAAGAGGTCACTGGCGGATTCTCCGCACTAAGTAAAGAAATCAACTTTAACAATTTACTCTTCCCGCATCGTGGTGTTGCCGAACGGATTGAGAGATACCCGTAATACTGAAAACTCTTGTAGCAATAGGTTCCTGCAATCCAAATTGCTACCAGCATGGCTAGTTCCTCTGAGGGTAGTTTGATATACGTCGTAATCAACCCCTGAATCCGTTCAAGGATATCTCCCAGTCGGTTTTGAGCTTCGGATCCCTCCGGTTGTTTGTCTTCTCCTTCCTTCTTTTCCTCCGTCTTGTATTCGGGGGAATCTTTTGCTAGGTTCTCTTTTGCTAGGTTCTCTTTTACAAGTTGTTTTCTCTCTTCGCCGTCTTGGATTGGGTCAGAATCTGAGGCGGCGTTTTCTTTTTCTGATTTACCTTGCTTCTGGCTAATTGGCTCAACTATCTCAACCATTTTCTCTAAACTCCGGTGTTTTAGTTTAATTAAAAGTAAACTCTTTCGGTTCAATTGGGCGGTCCTCGAATTTTCCTCATAATCTTATTTTCCTTTTCATTAAAAGTTTTCCTTCAGGCTGATTATTACACAGTGGTAGCGGCATAAATTAAACTGAAGAATTTATTCCACCTCTCAAACAGGGGGAATTTTTCTCTATTGTAGTTTTATTAAACCAACAGACAGTTGGCACAAATGGGGAAGGGTATTTTATTCCCGAATTAACAAACAGAAAGGTTGATTAACAGCGGGATTAATCAAAAGGAAAAAAAGTTCGAAGGGCAGGAAAATTCTTTGAATCCGAAGGGGCATTATCAGGCAAAAGGCGTTTTTGTTCCTTCTGAAGGTTTTCTAAAAAGGGAAGAATTTTATTAACATCTTGCGGAAAAATCACAACACGCTTATGAGGCATTCCGTGTTCTTCGATAACCTCAGGAGCAATATCTCGAAATTGTGTTTCGGAAAGCTCCCTTCCATATTTCGTAAAAATGGCTTCAAATAAATCCTCCTGGCCTTTCTGTAAATTAGAAAGTAATTTTTCAATAAAAACGTGTTCCTTTTCATTTAAGGCCTCAAAACCCATTTGATAGTTCAATTTCCAGAATCGGACATATTTTCTAATTGCCCGCTTTTTCTGCTCGGATAGTTCTTTTAGTGATTCAAGATCATGTACGGTTATAGAATCGTCAAACCCTAATTCTGGCTTGGTCCTCAATTCGGTTTCCTCAGCTTCTAGCACTAACCGGCAAATATCAGTCTGTTTGGTTTGATCATTAATTTTCCCCTGCTTCTTCAGATCCCAGATGATCCCCAGATACCGTTTCATTTGAGAGGGGCGGCCCTTTTGTTTTTGGCTTTCAGGGTGGTGCTTTTGCCAGACACTCCTAGCCTCTTTCATAAAGTCTTCAATGGTAGGAAAATCAGGAACCTCTAAATTCTTTACCTTGGGTGTTTTGGAAGGCTTAGGAGACATGGCCCTAATCCTACCCAACCCCTTCAAAAAGAACTAGCCAAAGAAGGGAAAAAGGCTAATGAGGAAGACATAGGGGCTGAGGAGAAATCAATTTAAACCGTCGCAGAATGTTGTACACTTTTTGTAGAGATTTTTGTATGCAAAATAACCTAAGATATTGTTTTCATTAGATATTCTTTGTAAGCATTGTTGACCCCCATAGTAGCCCAAAAAAGAGAGCATCATTGAGGTATCCGAGCTATTTAATACCACTTGCCCCCCCCTTTTTTGTCTTACAAAACTTCCCATATGTACCCCCTGTATGAGTCAGAAATTCAGGCTCAGTCTGTGAAAAAGAGGGAAAAAAGCTCTCTGTTATTGGGGATTCGTGATAACTTCTTACGACTTTTTTAATCTTTGAGGGGCTGTATATCCATTTTTATGATTTCTTGGATATTTAGTCGCAGCCATGGTTGATCAATCCTGCAGGAAGAGAAATTTGGAGATCGTGAAATGCCAAATGCCTCGATATCTACAAAAATAAAGTTCAGCGGTATTTTGTTGATCACTTTTTTAGAAATCGGAGCTATTGGGGGGTGTTATCACATACAAATTCCCCAGGCCATTAGTCGTTATCAAGCCGCGGAATCGAAGGTTAAGCTGGGGGATAACAGGGAAGATGTTTTAGCAATCCTGATGCCGACACAAGCTAATCTAAGTGCAGATTTGAAACGAGCACCAGAAGTTTGGATTGATTCTAGAAGTGGTAAAAGCACGCGTTTGTGGAGTTTGTATTACTTTCGTTCTGGTTGGAGCCAAGATGGAAGACTGACTGACGACGAATTGACCCCGTATCTTTTTGTGAATGATTCGCTAGTGGCTATTGGTTGGAACGCCTTAAGGAGCTTAGCCTTTCAATCTCAAGCTATGCCACAAAGTCTCGCTAGTGGTTCACAGGCAAATACTCCAGAAAGTCAGGGTGGAATGGAATCCGGTTTGTTTCGCAGCCCTGAGGGACAGATTTACCTTGGCCCCATTGCTCCCAATGCTTATGGTCCAGGAATTAACAGCGATGCAACAGGAAGACCATTCACCTATCAACCGGATTTTGGTGGCAGTGGCTATCCAGATCCCACGTTAAAAGTGAAACCCAACGCATATGGACCAGGGGTAGGAATGGATCAGTATGGGAGACCTGTGAGACCGAGGGATTGACCGTGAAATATTACCATGATTAAGGTAAATGATATAACTTCTCAATATATGACGACATTGTTTCCAATTTTATTTTTTCCTTTCTCTTTCTGATCGAAAATTTCCTATAAATAAATGGAGGGTTTCCTACGAGGTTAAAAATTTGTTTCTCGCATTAACCAAGCTCCACCTTTTTCCAAAATTTGAACAATTGAAAAAGACTCTCCACTTCATAAAGCCATAGAAGTTGGGGTTTTTCTATGACAAATAATATTTCCTTATCCCTAACATTAAATGCTTCACAAAATAGTGAATGGCTTTCAACCTTGAAATTCCCTCAATTTCTGTCAGCACTTTAAACGTGTACATAGCAGAACTCAACTTATTCTTTGATAATGAATTCCCGCCGGTTCTATACAATGCCAACATTTCATTTAAGCCATAAGCATGATGCCCCCTTCTCAGAATATTGAGCCACAAAGCATAATCTTGACGTTTTGAAATATCAGGCATATAAATTTTGCTTCCAATCTTATCTGTATCATACATCGCTGTGAGACACCCGATGTAATTACAAGTTAGCATTTCCTGATAGGTTACATCTTTATGGGCCCGAATAACTTTTCCAAGTCGTTTTCCTGATGCATCCATATATTCGTAATTAGTATGAGTAATAACCGCTGAATTTGCCAATGAAAATTCAACTTGCTTTTGCAACTTTTCAGGCAGCCAAAGGTCATCGTCGTCAAGGAATGCAATGAAACGCCCGGTAGCTTGCTTAATGGCAAAATTTCTCGCTTTCGCGGCACCTGAATTACTGGGAAGGCGCCAACCTTTTATTCTCGCGTCCTTCTCCACGAATGACTGTATAACGTCCCAGGAATTGTCTGTTGAAACATCATCAACTAGAAGCATCTCCCACTCCCCATATGTTTGAGATATAACCGAATCAATGGTGGCCTCCAAAAATTCACTACCATTAAAAACCGGAGTGATGATAGAGACCTTTAGTTTAAACATGTTTGACATCAAGAAGATCCATTAAAAAATTCCGTTCTCAGGAATTTCATTATGCTTGCTCATTGAAAGAGCCAACTCTAAAGATATGGAAATATGATAGAGGCAGCACAACAGAAAGGAGCAGAACAAAAGGATAGCTGATGGATCGAGGATCATCTGGAATTCTTTTTGGGTAGAGTGATGAGGGGTGATCTTCCCCTGGAATATCGGACACCGAGTTAAGAATTATATAATAATTCGAAACGAGGTGTTGAATGAAGCGAACACGCAGGCATCACAGTCGGGAATTTAAGCAGGAAGCAATCGCGTTAGTGGTGGAACATGGCTACAGTTGTGCGGCCGCTGGGCGAAGTTTAGGCGTGAGTGGCGCGTTGATTGGGCGGTGGAAGGACGAACTGGAAACCCATAAGGCAGAAGCTTTTCCCGGACAAAGGAAACGCCCCACCGAGCAACAACGGATCCATGAGCTCGAATCGGAGAATCGTCGGCTGCGGATGGAGCGCGACATCTTAAAAAAAGCTACGGCCTTCTTTGCCAAGGAAAGCGCATGAGATATCAATTTATTGCTGAGCAGAAGAAGGCCTGGCCCGTCACCCTCCTGTGTGGCATTCTGGACGTCTCTCGAAGTGGGTATTATGACTGGACCGTGCGTGACCAGAGTCAGCACGTGTGCTCGAACCATCAACTAGATAGACGGATACGCGAGATCTTTGCTGAGCACCGCCAACGGTATGGTGCGCCACGGATTACGAAGACCTTACGCCATGAGGGCCTCAGGTGTAGCGAAAACCGCATTGGCCGCAGGATGCAGCTACTGGGGCTGAAAGCCATTCAGGCGAAGAAATTCAAAGTCACCACTGACTCGACTCATTCAAAACCAGTGGCACCAGACCTGCTCGAACAAGACTTTCGCGCGGAGGCTCCGAATCAGAAATGGACCAGTGATATCACCTATGTCTGGACAACCGAGGGGTGGCTGTATCTCGCGGTGGTGATGGATTTGTATTCACGAGCGATTGTGGGATGGTCGATGAACCGACGCATGACGCAACAACTGGTGTGTGATGCCCTGAGCATGGCTTTGTTCCGTCGTAGCTTCCCAAAGGGCACCATCCTCCACTCTGATCGGGGCAGCCAGTATTGCTCAAAATGCTACCAGCGATTGCTGGCGAACAATCGGTTGCGTTGTAGCATGGGGCGAAGGGCGACCTGTTACGATAATGCCGTCACAGAAAGTTTCTTTCACACGCTGAAGGTCGAACTTGTTCATCGAATGCGGTACACGACACGGCGCATGGCGAAAGTCAGTATTTTTGAGTACATTGAAACGTATTACAATCGGCAGAGAAGGCATTCGGCTATCGGACATCAGATCCCGATAGTATTTGAACAGGCAGCTTAACTCTGTGTCCGGTGTCGTGGGGGAAGATCAGGGTGTGTATAACATTACTACGCAGAGAAAATTCTTTTTATATCCTTTCTGCAATTTTTATTTTCTAGATTTTTAAGGGCCATTTTGAACAAGATTAGATGCTATTTCCTAGAATAGGCGTCAAAACCAATTATTATAGTTTTTTTACAAGATGGCACATCAAAAGCTCAAAGAGAAATTGCTCTTAATAGGACCCATCGATCGCTATAACCGACATATTGGCGGTCTCTCCATAGGTTTCAATGCTTTTAGAAGTTTTCTGAAAAAAAATTCCATTTCTTACAAATTAATTGATACACGTCCCTATGATGGGGCCTTCGGTACGATAGCCAATCTGATTAATCTTGTAATCCGCGTTTTACTATATGTTCCCCGCTGCAACGTAGTGCTTGTTTATGCCAGCTACCACGGAATCCTTTATCTTTATCCGCCACTCTACTTGCTCTGCAGATTGCTTAGGACGCGATTCTGTTTCTATCCTGTTGGGGGAGATTTTCTTGATATCTACCATTCGAGGCCATTCTGGCATCGTACTTTGATTCGCAACACGTTATTTAAATCAGATGTATTATTTTTGCAAACACAACATTTACTGGACCATTTTAAGAGTTTCGGAGTCGACGCAATCTGGTTCCCATCGGGACGTATAAAACCTAAAGGGATTCCTGCATCACGCCATTACTCGCGCCGGTTTATTTTTCTGTCAAGAGTTTGTCCCGAAAAAGGAATTGACATTATTAAAGAGGCTCTTGAGGAGCTTGAGAATTTCACAATACATGTCTATGGCCCGTTAAACAGTTTCGATGAAGAACTTATCAGAGGGTGGGTAAATTACAAAGGTACTGTTTTACCCCCTGATGTCTTGGACACACTTGGGTATTATGATGTCTTAATCTTGCCAACTGTTTATCCCCGCGAAGGATATCCTGGTGTGATTATCGAGGCCTACTCAATCGGCATGCCTGTCATTGCGACCGATTGGATGGCAATACCCGAAATCGTGCAACACGAGGTTTCCGGCATTCTAATTAAACCATGGTCAGCAAAAGCTCTTGCCAATGCCATACGCTCCATAGACGATGACAAATACACAAGGCTATGTGCTGGGGCCCGTGAAATGTTTAAAAAATTTGATAGCGATATAACCTTTGTAAAGGTGCTTGATAAATTGTTGAATTAATTTATCCCGGATGGCCAACAACCATGGTGTAAGCTTTTCGCGCAATACCTCTATAATTTCGCCATTCAAAATTGCCTGATAGTAATGCCATTATACCCTGCTGGCGACGGGCAGAGGCATAAATGGCATCAAACTCTCGCTTTGATATTTCCTTTAAATATTTGTATGAACTCCAAGTGTCACTGGGAAAATAATTTTTATCGATCATGCCGTGCCGCAGAGCGATATCATAAAATTCAGCTCCATGAACAGGGTTGGCGAATTGCCAGCTAGTGTAATGGATTAAACGTTTACGCCAAAGCGAGTAGATATCGCTAATAGTTTTACGTACCTCAGCTGCAGTTTCGTGTTGTACCTCTCCGTTTTCTTCCCAAAAATTGAATAGCATCATGAAACCAAAAACCTTAATCCTCTGAGCAGTAAGCATTTCTAGGGCATTCCGTGTTTTATCAAAAGACATTTTCTTTTTTATACCTGTGAGGACCCTATCGCTAGTGCTTTCAATACCAACGCGAACGAGCCAGAAGTTTGCCTGTTTCATCCAAAAGGCAAGCTCCTCAGACATGGGAACAACCCGCAGGTTGCACTGGAAATACAAATCTCTGAAGCCCAAGGCTGCGATAGCTTTGCACACATCAATCGACCATTCCAAGTTGACATTTAACTCGTCCGAGTGAAGATAAATTTCTCGATATCCAAGTTCGTAGAGTTGCTCCACTTCAAGTACGATATTTTGAGGAGAGCGTGCCCGGTACAATGGACCATTTTTTAAACGAAAAACGGGATTTGCACAAAACACACACCGCAAGGGACAACCACGGGTAATAACCATTTCTGTATTTGGTCTTGCTTTACTGTAAGTTAATCCACAAAAATCACTGTCATTAACAAGACTGCGAATGGGAAAGGGAATAGAATCGATATCTGAAATCAACGCACGAGGTGGCGTTTTCCGGTACATACCATCCTTCAAATAGGCAATTCCCGAAATTTCGCTCAAATGCTCTTTGTGAGTAGGGAATCGTTTCACAATCTCGTGAAAAGTTACTTCACCTTCGCCGATGACAACTATATCTGTTCCAGAGCGGCGTAAAATTTCTTCGGAATGAGTAACAGCATGTGGCCCCCCACACACCACTAATACATCAGGATAGGTAGATTTGATGCGCTTGATAAGTTCGTATGTCTCGCGGGCAGAGAACGAAGTGAAGGAGCAAGCATAGATATCAGCGCCGAAACTGTGAATTCGTTCCAGATGGAATGTATCGCTTTTGACCTGAGGAATATACTCCAATTCAACCTCAACATCTCCCTGATGTTGAAGGTAAGCCCCAAGATACAATAAAGCCAAGTTCGCACTCGTTTGATCCTTTCCGAGGACACGTCCATGATTATCTGCCAAAATAACCTTCATTTCTGACCCTCCCTTTGTTGTTGTGATGACTAGGGGGGGATCCCATTGGCTCCCTACTTTAATTATTAAATAATATAAATCCATAATCAAAAAAATTGGGAAGCACTGCTGGAATCCCAAATGCCCAGCCTAATCTTTCCATAACTATTAACTAAATTTTTGAGAGCGTCTGCTGAATTAAACTCAAGGAATAAATCAAATTGCTGTTAAATGTTAGCCATTTCATGTACCTCCTAATCAGATAGTGGAATTATTTCCAAAGCAACTCCGGAATGGAAGTAAGGCTAGATTACTCTACTCCTCTCAGCTTAAAAAGCAATTATACCCCCTCAAAAGAATGGGCTTTTTTTGAACGACTGGTACCCTACTGCATCAGGGTTTACAGGTGGCTTGAGCTCGCCCATATAGGGAAGTGGCCCAATGGCATGCCCTACCCCTTAGCAAAGAGAACAGGTGTTATTACAGTGTTAAGAAGAGGGAGATAAGGCAAGAATCAGGAGGAAAGGGAGAGAAAGTCAGAGAAGATGAATCGCTAGTGTCTATAGGGGAATGAGGAGGGGACTGCCGATTTCTCAAGTAATTCGACAATCCCCTTTTGTTGATTAGGAAACCGCTGCTCTATCCGACTGAGCTACGGGGGCAACAAGTTTTATGTTAAAAAGCTGTGGTTTTCATCTACAATGCCTGGTGTGTCATATATATTTATACCAGAATGTCCAGGTGGCACACAGCAGACGTGAAAGGTTACCCTTTTTACCTAGTGGGAACAAGAGGAGCCAGCGAATTCTTTGACCTGATATGAAACCGATCTCAAACCCCCAAAATCCTTTTGTTCCTGAAGTCCGGGAGCGCCTGGAGCCGGCCGCACCCGTGACTCCGGACATTTACGAAGAAAGGGTCAAGACCATCCTCAGCCACAATACCAGCCCGGACCTCCCCTTTCGATGGAGCGTGAATCCCTATCGAGGCTGCTTTCATGCTTGCACCTATTGTTATGCACGCCCTACCCACGAATACTGGGGGTTCGGATCCGGAACGGACTTCGAATCCAAGCTGGTCGTCAAGGTGAATGCCCCGGCTAAACTTCAAGAATCATTGCTCAAACCTTCCTGGCAAGGCGAATTAATAGTTTTTTCGGGCAATACCGATCCCTACCAACCCCTGGAGGCCACTTACCAACTCACTCGATCATGCCTCCAAGTCTGTGCAGAATTCCAGAATCCCGTGGGACTCATTACGAAATCAGCCCTCATCGTGCGAGATATTGAAGTGTTACAGGAACTGCGTGACAAGGCCTGGGTGCGTGTTTTTATGAGTATTCCATTTGCCTCAGATGACATTGCGAGGAAAGTTGAACCACAAGCCCCCTCAATTACGAAACGGTTTGAGACGTTAGAACTTTTGTCCAAAGCCGGGATTTCCACAGCGGTCTCCATTGCCCCGGTGATTCCAGGACTCAATGAACACGACATTCCCCAGATTCTATCTCAAGCCCGCGAGGCCGGGGCCCAACATGCCACCTATATCCTGCTTCGCCTAAACGATAACGTAGAAGAGGTGTTTGTTGAACGGATGACACACCATTTTCCCGACCGCATCCAGAAAATCCTCGCCCGCCTCAAAGAGGTTCGGGAAGGGCAGGTCGGAGAACGAATTTTTTTTAAACGCCATGTCGGCGAGGGGAGAACGTGGGATGTCATTGCCCAACTGTTTGAGACCGCCTACCGAAAACATGGGTTTCAGGACAGTCCCGATACACCAATTCCTGCCACGTTTCGACGGCCAAGCCCCGCACAACTCTCATTGTTTGGTGATCCTCAATCATAACTTCAACCGGAAACACTCGGTTTGGCAAGACCCAGAGCCCTTCAGTACAATCACCTTCTGAAAATTTTTGCTTGCTCACTCAAAACCAAAGGACACACCCCATCTCATGATGCTTCTCTCTTGGCCCTCACATATTCTCCGCTCCCTGACCCTCACCCTGTTCGCCATCACCCTCGTCGGGTGCAGCGAAGACAAAACGCCCTGGCAGCTCCACACGGAACAAGGCACGACCCTCATGGAACAGGGAAAGTTCCCGGAAGCTGAGCAGGAGCTTAAGACCGCTCTTGAACTGGCAGAACAGTTCGAAGGCCAAGACCCTCGCCTCATCCAATCCATCACCAACCTTGCGATTCTGCACAATGCGAAAGGCGAGCCCAAACAGGCTGAAACCCTGCTTTTAAAAGCTGTGGACATTCATAAAGAAGGACCAAACCCTCAGACAGCCGAGTTAGCAGCAAGCCTCAGTAATCTTGGTGCGTTGTATGTCACCCAACAAAAGTTCGACCAGGCTCAATCCTCATTTGAACGAGCTTTGGCCGTTCGGGAACAGGCACTGGGTCCTGATAACCCGGAGGTGATCCGTGACCTAGAGAACCTGGCCGCACTGTTTGTCCGGCAATCCCACTATGCCGAGGCCGAATCATATTTAAAGCGCATTCTGGACAGCAAGGAAAGAACTAAAGGACCGGATGCGCCCGAACTCGTTGAACCGCTCAATAATCTTGCACTCCTACATCGCGCCCAGGAACAGTATGCCCAGGCAGAGGCGTTATTACTCCGGGCTTTAGCCATCAAAGAGAAGCAAATTGGCCCCACCAACCCCCATCTCCTCGGCAGCTTGAACAATCTGGCGCTTCTCTATAGTACGGCTAAGCAATTTTCACAAGCGACACCTGTGTTAGAAAGAATGCTGACTATTAGCGAAGAGGGGTTTGGCAAGGACCATCCCCGGGTGGCCATCATTCTCAATCAATTGGGAGAAATCCACAGACTACAAGACCAACCTGAGCAAGCCATCCTCTTAATCCAACGCGCCATTGCCATTATTGAACAGGCAGAAGGGCCCGAACATTCAAGCTTGAGCGGCCCTCTCAATAATTTAGCGTTACTGTATGTCACAACAGGACAATATGATAAAGCCGAACCCTTGTTTCAACAGACCATCACTCTCACGGAACAGACCATGGGGAAAGATCATTTTCGGGTGGAACGAGCGCTTAGAAATTACGCCACCCTATTGCGAAAAATAGGTCGAACCGAGGACGCAGTCACGCATGAAACGAGGGCCAATGCCATTCACGAAAAAAATAATCCTACACTGACATCTTCTCCGGGATAGGAGCTATCCTCAAGGCATGTTCTCACATCACTGAATCCGGTCCTGGAATAGGCTACCTTCATAAGGTTGTGGCCCAGGTGGCATCGAGACCTCGGGCCACACGTTCTCACGCTCCTGACTCAAAGCCCAACTCTGCTAAAATAGGATCATTCCTTCTACCCAATTATCTCGTTCACAACCCTCTGTCTGGCCTAGGCCAAATACTCGCTTGATCCTATTAGCATCTCATCCGTTAAAACCCGTTTACCCCCACATGGCTGCCGCCAAGCCATCCCGACATTAAGGTCCCTTGAATAGCCAGTTAAACCGCACCGCGTTTAAATTCATGGCTAACTTTCCTTCGGTCCCCTCTCCTTCATGAGACGCCATTTACCCCTTTGAAACCAATTCAATTTCGTGCGGTTAATCAGGAGAAGCTCACTGCCCACACTCGCTATGAAGGGGTAGGCCCGTCTTCCTTTTTCAACGTCCCCATCCCAAGTCCTAAAATACTCTATTTGCTGCGGAATGGGATCACCCGCATACGAAAATATCTTGGAACGCAATCCCATTTCACAGGAACCTCTTCTTTCGCTCAGCGACAAGATTGCTCAGAAATTCACTTCCCATTGATCGCTCAACATTATTTCATTTAAGCCGAACGTGTAAAAAACCGATCTGAACCTAGAGAGCACAAACATGCCGTAGTCGAGGACGTCCATGGCACATAAGAGAAGCGTCGCTTTGGTCAAAATCTAACCTCCGACATTTCATGAAAAATGTGTCTTCTCCCGTTCGTCAGAAACGAAAACCGTTGTAACCTTTTTCGGGGAGTCAGGATCACTTTGAAATATGCCCGTGGTCAATACCCGGAGGACTTATCATTAAATACGGCGCATGTTCCGCGTTTGGGAAAAAATGAGCAAGGCCGCTGACCTGATAGAGGAGAATGGCTAACAGTGAGGAATAAAAATTTCAATTACTTCGCGAAAATTGGCCTGGTAATGCTGATTGGTGTCTTTGGAGGTTTCCTGATTGCAGAAGCTGGGCTTCGACTATTGGACATATCCTATCCGGTATTTCACGGGTTTGACCCTGAAAGAGGACGAGTTCTTGAACCGGGAATGGAAGGGTGGTTTCATGGTGAGGGAAACGCCTACATCAAAATTAACTCAGCCGGATTTCGGGATGTCGAACATCCACTTCAAAAGCCAAAAAACACTTACCGGATTTTGCTCTTGGGAGACTCCTATACGGAGGCAAGGCAAGTCATGCTGGAAGACACCTTCGGGAGAAAAGTCGAACAACAGCTCCGATCATGTGAGCGATTACTCCCGCACAATGTAGAAATTATTAATTTTGGCGTCCCAGGGTATGGAAATGCAGAAGAATTAATCACGCTGCGCTCCCGTGGTTGGGACTATGACCCCGACCTAGTGCTCACCATGTTTTTCAGCGGGAATGATCTCATAGACAATTTTCCCCGCGCTGAGCTGCGCGAACCAGAGTACATCCCTCGTCCGTACTTTCATCTTGATCAGGGAGAATTGAAGCTAGTGTACAATTTTCAAGAGTGGTCTCCACCGCTCCTCAAATATCGACTCCTGCTTTGGGGAGTACATAATTTTCGTACGTTGGAACTGCTCAACCAAGCCAACCGGGTATTGGCGGCACGACAAATTGGGGAAAGTCACAAAAACGTCTCTAGCAACACTGGTCTAGCAGACTTTGTCTATGCTCAACCCCAGACACCGATTCATCGTGAAGCATGGGACATTACCGAAGCCATTCTAAAATTAATGCATAAGGAAGTCCTGGAGCATGGCGCAAAATTTTTTCTGGTCACCACCACAAGCCCTGATCAAATCGACCAGGAAAGTAAGTTATTGTTGCAGGAGCGCCTTCATGCCCAAAAACTGGATTACCCGGAGAAACGGCTCAGAAAACTTGGCGAAGACGAGGGATTTCCCGTGCTCAATCTGTTATATGAATTTCAACAATATGCGGAGCAACATCACGTGCATTTTCACGGGTTCCCGAATACGAAACTTGGCGCAGGGCATTGGAATGAAAAGGGTCACGATTTAGCAGCGAAATTGATATCCAAACGGATATGTGAGGATCCTTCCATTCTATAAAGACCTCATCAACATCCCACAATACCTCTAGAGATGTGTATAGAGATGAAGCCCAATCTGTGGGGGACGAGGCATTTTCCTCTACAATCTCTTCGGTCAAGCGACCACGGATCACCTGCTCGCCGCATAATATCGACAGGTCCAATGCCACTGTTCAAATGACTTGTACGGCTCCATCGCTCTATGGCATCAGAGTCGAGATTTGGTCTGCTCGTCATTTCCGATTTCATCCCGCCGTAATGTTCTTAATCTGATGTTCACTCTGAGATAAGAAACGTGAATTTCTCTTGACACTTTTTTGATAATCCCCTATGGTTGCAACTCAACCCTGACATGGCCGACAAATCATGGAGCTTTTTCTCCAGATCGGATTGACCACAGGCCGGATGATGACCCGTCACATTTCTCTCTCCCTCTTCCGCTCCACCACAATTATCCTCACTGCGATGGTCCTGCTCGCATTCACGCAAGGTTGTACGACGAACCTTAAAGCTATTCAAGATTTCGGTAATCTGTCCGCAGAATCCGCCCAGTACACCACCCTGGTTGATGAGTACCTGGAATTTCCCAACCGGCAAAAACGCTATCAACCCCAAAGTCGTCATGCCAATTTGGATGTAATGGCGCAGGACCGTGCCACACAAAAAACAGCTTTACTCCTCCGCCAATCTATTATTGAGACATATATGAAATCCCTAGGACATCTGGCGGCTGATGAAGTTGTCGATAATACCGAAGAACTGACGCAACTCTCCGCAGCCCTACAGTCTCAGCCTGCCACCAATCCACAAGAGGCAGAGGCCTACAAAAAAATAGCCGGCATCGTGACCACTGTGGCGGTGAAACGATGGCGACAAGATCAACTTCAGAATCTTATCGAACAAGCCAATCCACCGATTCAACAAATTCTCGAATCCTTACACCGCATTGTGTCAGACGGATTTGGTGGAGATCTCCAAACTGAAGAAGCCGCCATCCAAAATTATTACATGACTCTGACCATGGAATCCCAAGATCCCGCAGGAAAAGCCGCATTAGCTGAGTGGAAAGAATTTAGAATGTCCCAGGTGGATGAACGGTCTGAAGCTGTCAAAATTTACGGGAAGGTCCTGGACAAAATTTCTGACGGACACCAACGGCTTTTCGAAGAACGTCAAAATTTGACCAAGAAAGAGGTGTTACAACAGGTTGGAAACTCGGTTAAAGACCTTCGAACATTGCTGAAAACCATTAAAAACCTGTAAGTGAGGACCGTAATGCCCCTGAGTGCTGAAGACGCCTTTGAGTTATCCAAACAATTCCGTGATCTCGGGATCAACCTAGGCAATTACCGGTTTGCCAATTGGAATGATCTGACCCCGACACAACGGCGTGATTTAGAGGACGAGGAATGGTCGCTGTTGAACTCCTCCTCGGACATGACCACGAAAGCCGTGGGGTTGGCTTTGGAAGAATCAGAGATCAATGTCCAAAGCATTAAGAGTTCGGTGGGCAAAGCCAAGCGGGCAATCAAAAAACTGGAAAAGGTCGGTGAAGTCATCAAAGTCGCCACCGCCACGGTTGGGCTTGCTGCAGCGATCGTGGCTAAAGACCCAGGCGCTATAGCCAAAAATGCGAAACTTGTTCTCAAGGCGGCCGACGCATAGCCAGCCCGATCATTCCGATTTTCTCCAAATATATCTTACCGGGTCACCGTCGATTGCATCAGACTATTTGCGTGTGGTGGGGAAAATCCCTGGAAACCCCTATGCCGCTCGGCAAGTTCGAGGACGGAGAACGCATCCCCATTGACCTGCTCGGGAACCGTAAAAATCTGCCGTAAATCTCCTCCCCGTTCGCCCACAATCTGTCCGGCAAACATAACCCCTTTGGCAGTCAGCCGTTGAATGCTAGCTTCAATATCCGCCACCCGCACCGCAATATGGTGTAATGTTCGATCCCCAAATTGCTTCACCCAAGCAGGAATAATACTTGTTTTCCCTCGTTCACCATCATACGCCTGATCCACAAATAACGCGGGACACCCAGGAGCCCGATAGACTTTGGCCCACCAATCGTCATACTCCAGCGTTTCAGCATAGGCATATCCCAACAACAGAAATTCCTCAGCGCGTGGATCAATTGACCCTGTACGTATCGTAATATGATCGACCACCGGAAACAAACCAATGCCAATCTCCTCCAAAGCCTGATTCACCATGGCAGCTGCATGATTTCTGGCAACATAGTCGTGTATATAGCGAGTGATGACCTGTTCAAGTTCGACCCCCTGCTTCATAACCGTTCCTCCCGATTAGTCCCTGGAAAATGCGATGCCTTGCGCCAGTGGCAATTCAGTTCCCCAATTAATCGTATTGGTTTGCCGACGCACATACGCCTTCCACGCATCGGAGCCGGCCTCTCGCCCCCCGCCCGTGTCCTTCTCCCCTCCAAACGCACCACCAATCTCGGCGCCGGACGTACCGACATTCACATTCGCAATTCCACAGTCGCTCCCTTGTCCGGATAAAAATTGTTCGGCATGCCGAACGTGTAAGGTAAAGAGAGCAGAGGATAATCCCTGCGGTACCTGATTCTGAAGCAGAATAGCTTCATCCAGCGTGGAGAATGGTATCACATAGACGATCGGCGCAAAGGTTTCCCGCTGCACGACTTTCCATCGATTCTCCGCACGCACAATGGTCGGCTCCACAAAAAACCCAGGGCCTTCAAGGACTCTTCCGCCATAAAGGATCTCTCCGCCATCCTGAACTACTTCCTCAAGGGTCATGCGATACTCTTCCAAAGCCCGTTCGTCGATCAGCGGCCCCATCAACACCCCTTGATCTAAAGGATTTCCAATCTTCACCTGCCGATAGGCATGGAGCAGACGTTGCACGACTTCTTCGTAGCGAGTCTCCTGCACCAACACCCGTCTGGTCGTCGTGCAGCGCTGGCCGGCAGTGCCCACAGCCCCGAACACAATTGCCGGAATAGCCAGTCCCAAATCTGCCGTCTCGTCCACAATCACCGCATTGTTTCCGCTGAGTTCCAACAAGCTCCGCCCTAATCGCTGCCCAACAACTTTGGCAACTTTCCGCCCCACTGGGACAGAACCGGTGAACGAAATGAGCGGCAACCGCTCATCGGCGACCATGGTCTTGGCCAGTTCTACCTGATCGGTAATGAACACGGAAAAAATTCCAGGAACGCTCTGTTCTTTCATCACCTGATTACAGATTTGTTGAACGGCCAGGGCACAGAGAGGCGCCTTCGGAGAAGGCTTCCAGATCACCGAATCACCGGCAATGGCAGCAAGGAACGCATTCCACGCCCACACCGCGACGGGAAAATTAAAGGCGGTAATCACTCCGACCACTCCCAGCGGATGCCACTGTTCAAACATACGATGCTTGTCGCGCTCAGAGGGCATCGTCATGCCATACAACATACGGGATTGCCCCACGGCAAAGTCCGCCATATCAATCATCTCCTGCACTTCACCGTCCCCCTCAGCCTTGATCTTTCCCACCTCCATTGATACCAAGGAGCCCAATGCATGTTTTTTCGCGCGAAGCCCCTCTCCGATCAACCGAACCACTTCACCACGCTTGGGAGCAGGAACCTGTCGCCACTCTAGAAATGCCCGCTGGGATGCTTGAACGAGGGCGTCATAATCGCTGGCTGAGCTACGATTCACCTGTGCAAGGACCTGTCCCGTCGCAGGATTCACCGAATCCAACAGGCCCTCGCTAGTGGAAGCCACCCATCCTCCAGGGCCGGAACAGGCACCGGCATTTACCGCTCTCAGCCCTAATTCATGTAAGACATCCATTACACACCTCACTTCCTCTCACATCCCAAGATAATCACGAATACGAATCTTCCGGATCAAACAACTTCCCGAACCGGTTGGCCAGGATTGAGGGGAGACCAAACGTCTCTTGTGTCACAAATCCCCGAAACAGTTCGGGACGCTGAAAGACAAGATCCACCACGCTGCACATCCCGGCGGCCGTCGTCACCTGAATGCCAGACCACAGCTTTCCGGCAATCATGCGCGGATAAATTTTCTGCACAAAATTTTCTTCAAAAAGTTCATCCTTTCGCAAACCGGTGACAGAGGTATAGATCAGGACCACATCCTGCAAAGTTTTCGGCACGGCCTTTTCCAAAATACGCTTCAGGGTCTCTCGGTCATCATTCAGTTTCAGATCATTCATCAACAGTTGAATTTTTTCACAATGGCCTGGATAACGAAGTGTTTTATAATTCATCGTTCGCACCTTGCCGGAATAGGTATCCGCCAAAGTTCCCAACCCACCAGACGTGTTAAACGCTTCGTATAAGAGTCCATCAATTGAAATAGTTTCGTACCCTTCAAGCGGAAGCAAGTCAACTTCCTGACCGTTTTCAATTCCATAGCACATATTGCCGTACTCATTAATCAAACCATCCGTCGACCACGTCAACGAATATTTCAACACGTTGCTCGGATTCACCGGCAACGCCCCTACCCGCATCTTCACCATATCTACTGTATCAAAGCGGGTCATCAGTTCATGCGCAACAATGCTGATAAATCCTGGCGCCAGGCCACATTGCGGAACAAATGCCTTCTGCGACCCTTTACTGACATCCTTGATGCCCTTGGTGACTTCGACATCTTCAGTTAAATCAAAATAATGGGCGCCGCATGAGCGCGCCACCTCTCCAACTGCTAAGTTACAATAATAGGGAAGGCTGGAAATGATTCCGTCCGGCTCAACCGATTCAATAAATTTACTCAGAGCTCGCGAGTCCTGCACATCGACGGAAGACACGTGAAAATGCTCAGGTCCAATGTCCTTTTTCAGGCGCACAACCACCTCTTGATCCACATCTCCAAGGCATATTTCAAAGTCGCCACACTCAGCCAATAACGTAGCGATGAGCGACCCTATTTTTCCACCTCCAAGGATACAGATTTTCCCCATAGGCACCCCTTTTCCAAAAATTCCCTTCTTTTCTATTTTACTCCTTTTTAGCCCTCATGGTAGTGGGTGGGAGGATAAAAAAAAATTCTACCCACGGCTCCATGTAGAGCCTGGAACATGAAGATGAAAGGTATATGGCATTGACAGTTGAATTAACCCGAGATAGCGTCACTCAAGTGACGCCTCCAACAAATACAGCCTGATGACATCCTCTGTCACTTTGTATTCCGACTATGTTGGTCCGTATTGCTTTTACGCGGTACATCTCATTTCCCAAATAGCCGCCACCGAAACGTTGACTATCAAATGGATGCCATATGGACTGTGTCCGGATCCTCAACCCACATTACGACCGAACGGGGAATACGTTAAAATGGTGTGGTGGGATTGGGTTTGTCCCATGACCGAACGGTTGGGTATTCCCATCAAACTTTCGAACATTTTCCCTCAACCCCATACTGGCCTGGCATTTGAGGGGTATCAATACGCACTTAGTCAGGGACGGAGGCCGGCGTATACCCGCCGAATGTTTACCGCATTCTTCCAGGGAGAACGCAACATCGAAGAACTCTCGGTAGCCACAGAGCAGAGGAACTGAAATTTAAAACATTGGGTTTGAAACACGCGCTAAATTCAAGGAAATATCAGGAACGCCACCGACAGGCTCCCCGGGACGCACAAGAAGAGAGACATATCACAACCATTCCGACCTTACTAAAGGGCAGGCACAGACTTGAGAGGCTACCCTCTCTTTACAACTTCGATTATTTCTGAAAAAGATTAAAGACTGAGCATTTCAAAAAGAAGAGAAAGTGATGGATGTGAAAAAGACGAAAAGAATAGTGGCAGGATTGGTTGCTGCGTTCTTACTGTGGGGACCCGTCTTCTGCTTTGCAGGCTCCGAAACGATTCAAGATTTTCGACTGTGGACTCCAGTGTATCTAAACTTTCCTATCTCCGGTCCGGTGAAAGGATACTTGGAGGCCAATCCACGACTTTCCGACGATGCCTCACAAATCAACCAGCTCCTTCTTCGACCGGCTGTCGGCTATCAACTCACATCCACCATCTCGCTCTGGCAAGGGTACGCCTGGGTTGCTAATTACCAACCGAGCTACAGCCAGGAACATCGGATATTTCAGCAACTCATTTACAACAAAAAATTTTCAACATTCACATTATTCAGCCGGTCCCGTCTCGAAGAACGGTGGATCCAACATGCCATCGGAACAGCCGTTCGAGCCCGAACCATGCTTCGGGGAACGTTCCCGCTGCCGGCCTCCCCTGCCCTCGCAATCGCCGTCTATGATGAAATTTTTGTAAACCTCAATACTATTCGCCAGGGGCCTGAAGCCGGATTCGAACAAAACCGGTTTTTTCTGGGTCTAAACTACACGTTCTCCCCCAATCTCAATGTGGATGCCGGGTATCAACTACAGATCATTAACACGCCCCTTTCAGGTACAGTCAACCAGGCTAACCATATTCTTCTTCTGCAGTTCTTCATCAATCTGTAAAATTTCCCACGGCTATCAAATTGAGGTCGGTTAGCCATGATAGTGGCTAATAGATCCTCTGACGAATGCCAGATGGTTATTCTGGAAAACCCGTTTCTCAGTCTTTTCTCTCTCCCAACTTTTGTGAAGATCAGCACAGAAAAATTGCGGTTCAGTACGGAGCAACTACATGTTTTACCCTATATCCTCCTTAATGTATCTTCCTCTAAGATGCACCACCTTTGAAAACGCAATTGTTTTATATAATTTTTCCTCGAAACGACTCCACTTACTGTGGAGTAGACTCGAAAACTTAGAAGTCAGGTGGGCACACCTGATCTCATCCAGCCACCCAAGGAGGGGTAATCCCTATGAAGAGGATTTGGATTTTAGTCCGAATACCACAAGGCATAGTGTATGACCCGACAAATACCTTCCTTGAGTGTTGCAGCCAGAGTTACGGCCATCCCTGTCTTTTTTCTCCTCGGATTGTTCGCTAGCCCTGTTTTCTCGGCTTCTTCCATTAAACTAGCTTGGATCGCGAGTCCGGAACCGGACCTCATGGGATACTATGTGCATATGGGCACATCCCAAAGGTCTTACCACACCACAAAAAATGTCGGCCTCAACCCATCATATGTTTTCCAAAACCTACCAGAGGGACTCACTTACTATTTTACGGTGTCGGCGTATGATCAATCAGGAAACATCAGTGCACCCGCAGAGGAAGTGGCAATGACACTTCCAACACAGAACATGAACCCGAATCCTCATAAAAATCAGGACCTGAATGGGGACGGCAAGGCCGATCTGGTCTTTAGAAACACGAAAACCGGAGAGGTAGTCGTGTGGCTGCTCAGTGGCACGAGCGGCACGGCATCAGGCATTCTGGGCCAATTACCACACGAATGGGCACTGAAGGGATCGGGCGATGTGAATGGAGACGGGAAGGCCGACCTCATTTGGCGCAATGCCATCAGCGGCGCGGTGGCCATCTGGCTGATGAATGGCTTGACCATCATTTCCACCAGCTTTCCCGGCAGCGCACCGGCGGCTTGGGCTATTCAAGCCGTCGGGGATCTCAACGGCGATGGCAAAGCCGATCTCGTCTGGCGCAACACCCTTGATGGCAACACCGCCATATGGTTCATGAATGAGACCGCGATTGTTTCTGCTGGTTTCCCGGGGGGTGTCTCATTAGGGTGGCAGATCGCCGCAGTGGGCGATGTAAATGCGGATACCAAGGCAGATATCATTTGGCGTCATGGCACCAGCGGTGCGGTGGCCTTGTGGCTGATGAATGGCTCGACCGTCACCTCCACGAGTTTTCCCGGCAGCGCGCCAACGGCTTGGGATATTCAAGCCGTCGGGGATCTCAACGGCGATGGCAAAGTCGATCTCGTTTGGCGCAACACCCTTGACGGCAACACCGCCATATGGCTCATGAATGCAACGTCAATCGCCTCATCAGGCTTCCCGGCGACTGTGCTGGCAACATGGCAGATTGCTGGAGCAGAAGATGTGAATGGGGATGGCAAGTCAGACGTCATCTGGCGCAACAACAGCAATGGAGCTGTGGCGGTATGGCTAATGAACGGGGTCGCCATAACCTTTACAACCTTTCCCGGTGCCGCTTCCACAGACTGGGAAATTCAATAAGCGGGAATTCAAAAACACCAGGCTGCTTCTCTGAATGGACTCATGGGCCAACCCGACGAATGGAATTTATAAAAAATCTTCTCCCCCCCGCTTCCCTAGAATAACCAACCCCCCTCCCCAATCTGGAAGAATTCGCTCAACTCAATCATCTCTTCCGCCCAAACAACCTCTTTTCCCTGTTGCCAGCACGTCATCTGCCGAACATGGCCTTTCCCAAAAGGTGGCGCGCAGTTATTTCATCACACCATAAGAGAATGTTCGACGGAATCATCAGGCCGGTGTGGTCATGTCCGGATGAGCAGCCAGAATAGTTGCCAACAAACCCATCCCTGTGGTGAACAACCTGGGGTCATGACGGTTCGGATCGTTTTGTATTTTTTTTTGGTCGCACCTGCCACCATGATTCCTCATCCTGACAATGCAAAACTTTCACCATTGCAGTGGTGATCGAATCAAAATTTTCATAGAAATCGTAAAATTACAACGATAGACATTAGGCATGGCCACCAGGAATTTCACCTATGAGCCTGCCCTTCCGTCTCCTCCTTTGCTAACTAAGTTTAATTTCGTTTCCTTTTTCCCATGATCATTCCGCTCGTTTTTTTATATTCTCCGGTTTTCCTCTGCCTAGATTCTTCATAACCCAATGTTGTCTTTCTAAAGTTTTTCCTTACTTCTCCGAAATGTTCGGCAGACAGTTTGGGGGTGTAGGCCACACAATAGGGAGACAGAGGATAGGAAAAAGTTGACCAATTCATGAAATCCTCTTCCCGAAACGGCACACCTACTGTGAAGTAGGGTCGCAAAGCCAGGAGTCAGGTGCCCGCGCCTGATCGTCCGGCTACCGAAGGAAGGCGTCATTCGCAGGGGGAGAAGAGGATGAAGGCGTCGATCCGATTGGGACAAGGAGGAGAGTATGGTCAAACATTTGCCCCACCTGGGTTTCGCAAGCACACACTTGGCAGGACTGACGCTGTTTTTCTTCGGATTGTTCGCTAGCCCCGCTTTCTCCGCTTCTTCCATCCAACTGACTTGGGACCCGAATTCCGAACCGGACCTGATGGGCTATTATGTGTATATGGGCACATCCCAAGGGTCCTATCACACCACGAAAAATGCCGGCCTCACCCCATCGCACATATTTCAGAACCTGCCGGAAGGGATCACCTATTATTTTACGGTTACGGCTTATGATCAATCAGGAAATATCAGCGAACCCTCGAAGGAAGTGGCCATAGCTCTTCCGACTCATGGTGGAAATGTCCCACCTACCGATACCACGCCCCCCACGATTGTCCTCATGAGCCCGCAAAATTCCAAACCCCTAAGCGGCACCATTACTGTATCCGCCACCGCCTCAGATAACATTGGTGTGGTGGGTGTCCAATTCAAACTCAATGGAAACAATTTGGGGTCAGAAGATACCACCAACCCATTTTCGTCATCCTGGAACACGACAGCCGTTTCGGATGGCTCCTACACCCTCAGCGCCACAGCCCGCGATGCCGCAGGCAATACGACAACCTCTGCGCCGGTGACCATTACGGTATCCAATGCAACCTCCCCTGGATTAACTATTTCCAATCTGACCGTCGCCAGTAAGCAATCATATGTCGTACCCGCAGCAGGCCTCCAAGCTGGGGGCCTGGTGTATATTGACCGCTCCTTTACGTTTACTACAGTACCCGCAATCGTCGAGGGAGCCGCCTTTATCCAGACTGCCAATAATGACAAAGCAGCTACGAACACCGGATTCCTCAGCTTCCATGTGAATCAACCAGTGACGGTCTATGTCGCCCATGACGTTCGTGTTACCTCCAAACCTTCTTGGTTGAGTACCTTTACTGATACTGGCAATGACCTTGGTACATCGGACACCACCCTCCACCTTTTTGCTCGGGCATTCCCCGTCGGGACCATCACTCTTGGTGGCAATGCCGGTAGTGATTTGAGCATGTATTCCGTCATCGTCCAACGACAGAACTCGAATCAAAGGACCCCCAAAAATCACGATCTGGATGGGGACGGGAAAGCCGACCTCATCTGGCGAAATATAAAGACCGGCGAGGTTGCCGGATGGCTGCTCAATGGGACGAGTGTCGCAACATTGGGAATCCTGGGCCATTTACCCATGGTATGGGCCATGAGTGGAGTGGGCGATCTTAATGGGGATGGCAAGGCAGACCTTGTCTGGCGCAATAACACCAGCGGGGCAGTTGCCGTATGGCTGATGGACGGATTGACCATCACCTCGGCAGACTTTCTCGGCTCGGTCTCCACGAGTTGGGCCATTCAAGCCATTGACGATATGAATGGTGACGGCAAGGCCGACCTCCTCTGGCGCAACACCACTGATGGCAACACCGCTATATGGCTTATGAATGGGAAGGCGATTGTTTCCACTGGTTTTCCAGCTGGTGTCTCATTAGGGTGGCAAATCGCCGGAGTGGGCGATGTGAATGGTGATGGTAAAGCCGATGTCATTTGGCGTCATGACACCAGCAGCACGGTGGCCATTTGGCTGATGAACGGCTTAACCATCAATTCCACCGGCTTTCCAGGCAGCGTCCCGACGGCTTGGGGAATCCATGCCGTCGGGGATGCCAATGGCGATGGCAAAGCCGATCTCGTCTGGCGCAACAACACAGACGGCAATACCGCGATATGGCTCATGAATGGAACAGCGATTGCCTCTTCCGGCTTCCCGGGGGCAGTATCGGTGGCATGGCAGATAGCAGGAGCGAACGATGTGAATGGTGATGGTAACGCCGATCTAATCTGGCGGAACCGCAGCAATGGAGGTGTGGCGGTATGGCTGATGAACGGCTTGACCATCGCTTCGACGGGTTTTCCCGGGACCACTTCCACGGAATGGGAAATTCGATAGTACGAAGGTTACAGTACAAGAATGACTACGCTACATGGCCTCGTGCACAACTCGGGATATGAAATTTTGGAAATTTCCAATCAGGGAGGACGAGGCTAGGCCTTTACTTCATATGATGCGGCAATAATAATGATAGGGTACTGCCGATCCGACAAAACAGCACGTTGGGCACTCTCACAAACTACAACCACGTTTACCCGGCCCTCATCCCAATCACCCCTCTCCCATTCTTTAATGCCCGGCCCCGGCTTCTACATAATTTTTAGACTTCCAATTCCATCTTAGCCGTGAAACGCGGCCATCTCGAGCACATCGGGAAATCTGTCCTACTACATCATGCACGACATGGAAAACCGGAATTCAATCTTTTCTCAAGCTTGTCATTTGTTCTAGCCCTTGGTAGAAATCGCCCTGCAAGACATCCCCTTGCCCCCGCTGGCAAGCCCGGATGCAATTATTTATGCGAATATATTTCCTCGTTTTTCCAAAAAAGATCCCTGCGTGCAATCAACAAGTATGAAGGAAAGGTCCTCTCCGTGACCGATCCCACATTACACTACCATTCCAAATGAAGAATGGGACCCATTTCTTTGCCTCAATTCCATTTTCGTTTCGTTGGTTTTGAGATTTTTTCTCATAAATTTTTTGTACTCCCTTAAACTCTGCTCTCTCTAAAGTTTTTCCTTACAGGTCCGATATAGCTCGGCAGACCATTTGGAGGTCTAGGTTACAAACTAGAGAAACAAACAGTAGAAAGAAAGTCCACCATTTCATGAAATCCTCTTCCCGAAACGGCACACCTACTGTGAAGTAGGGTCGCAAAGCCAGGAGTCAGGTTCCAACGCCTGATCGTCCGACTACCGAAGGAAGGCGTCATTCGCAGGGTGGAGGAGAGGATGAGGACTTCGGACCGAATACCACAAGGAGTCGAACATGCTCCGCCACATGATCCCCCTGAATTTCACCAGAAAAACCATTGCCGGTCTTGCATCCTTTTTCATCGGATTATGCATTAGCCCCGCTTCCTGGGCATCTTCCATCCAACTAGTCTGGGACGCAAATCCAGAACCCGATTTGATGGGATATAATGTGTATATGGGCACATCCCAAGGGTCCTATCACACCACAAAAATTACCGGACCCAATCCTTCCTACTTGTTCCAGAACCTGCCGCAGGGAATCACCTATTACTTCGCGGTCACTGCATTTGATCAGACAAAAAACGAAAGTCTTCCTTCGGAAGAGGTGAGTATAAAAATTCCCGATACCATTTCGCCGACAATGCCTGGAAATCTTACGTTGAATTCAGCATCAAATACCCAGGTAGCGTTTTCATGGACAGCCTCTACCGATAATGTCGGCGTGACCGGATACGATGTGGCCAGGAATAATGTGGTTGTCGGGCAACCCGGCACCAATGCTTTTGTGGATAAAACGACCAGTCCGGGCATGACCTATCACTATACTGTTAAAGCCCGGGATGCCGACGGGAATGTGTCCGCATCGTCTGCTCCCCTACAGGTCACTACTGCCCAGGGAATGGCTCAACTGGAGGTGTTCATTAGCGGCAGTGGATCTGTTGTTTCTACTCCTAACGGAATTAATTGCCCAAGACGAAGTTGCTCAGCCAGCTACCCACAGCAAGCCGTGGTGACATTGACCCCTCAACCAGGAAAGGGCTGGACATTTTCGGGATGGTCCGGCAGTTGTACCGGAACGGCAGCATGTTCCTTAGCCTTCACAGACCATAGGACCGTTAACGCTAATTTCACAAAGGTTATCCAGGCCAGATCAGTCAAAGACTCTAGAAATATGGGAAGACAAAGGCGAACGAGATAACGCACAAGCTTCTCCATGCCCTTGGTGCCCATGCATGGTTATAGACTTAGAGTTATTGGCGGTGGCATTAAACTAGCCCTTTGACGGTGTCAAATAGCCAACCGATGGATTCAAAATTAATGGGTCCGTTCCCGAATGCCAGAAGAGATCTCAGCCGATTTAACAAACCAGACGCCCCAGCGCTGATGGCAAATGATAGATGAGTAATCCAATCCAACCAGCCACTACCTTTTGAATGTTTTCCGAAAACCGACTTCCCCTTCAGAAAAGTCCCGCAATAGCCCATTGGTGTTTTCTTTCATGCCGCTCGCTCAGGCCCATATCCATTCCCAACCGATTTCTAAAGCCTAAAGGCAGGAACCAATCGCTTGAACTGAACAACTTTGAATTCGGTCTCGTCCTTGTTCTTGCTGCTCGAAGGTATCTGAGGCTATTCTAAATTTGACACTGATCGGACAAGCCGTTATGCCATATAAGGACTTCAAAAGTTTTTCCTGAGAGAATACAATGGAGATCTGTAGGCCAGCAGGCCTGGTATAAAAATTTAACGAAGGCAAGCATTCACCCAGTCAATGCACGCTTAAATTCACGAAGAGGAGGTCAACGAGACGGTATGGCTAAACTGATCGAGCAACCCACGAGGATTAAACCTGCAGGGAACAAACCCAAACTCATCGACGAATACATCGGACGGGTGAATTGCGAAACAGACCAAATCAGCATCGCGCGCATGCAAAGTCCTTCCGGCTGGGAAGAGCCTGGGCAGACGCCTGAATTTGATGAATATACCCTGGTCCTTTCCGGGCAACTACGGGTGGAAACCAAAGAAGGGATAATTGAGGTGAATACCGGACAGGCGGTCATCGCCTATCGCAATGAATGGGTGCGGTACAGCACCCCCGGTCCTGAGGGGGCGGAGTATATCGCGGTATGTCTCCAGGCATTTTCCCCGGAGACGGTACATCGCGATACGGATTGAAACGGGTTTCCATGAAAGCACTTAGCAGAGAGCCGGGACTAACCGCCGCTAAAATCCTTCGCGCACGTGGCAACCGCAGATGCCAAACTCAGGCTAAAGATGTTGATGCTTACGGATGATGATGATGGTGGCCCCCGCCAAACCGGAAATTATAGCCGAATGCCTGAGGCCCATAACCCCAATATCCAGGGCCATCGCCATAATAGCGTGGATAACCCCAGGGAGGTTGGAGATAGGTGCCGATAGGCGGAAACTGGGCATAGTCATAGGAAAAACCATAGGAGTACGCGTAGGGAGAAACATACGGCGGCCGATAACGGGAATTCTGCTTAGAGTTCTGAGCTTTGTTCAGGGCTAACGCTTCCTGACGATCCAATTTCTCTTTGAGCTGATTGATTATCCCCTCCTGTGCCTTCAATTTTTCTGCCAACTGGTCGATTTTTTCTTGTTGAAGCTCCCTCAACGTGGTCACGCATCGGTCTTGAGCATCTCCAGAATATCCGGAACATTCCCAAGGAATAGTGGTAGCTTCTGCGAAGGCCTGGGGATCATTCAAAGACAACCCTACCCCGACTCCACAAACTAGCACGCATCCGATCCAACGGCTTAACCGGGAGGTCTTTGACGGGAACTGCTTCATGATTGTGTTCATGTCCTCCTCCTAATTGAAGGCATATAAGATTTTATCATGGCTTTGCGTGGTCCTACAAACGAGAGCCCTTCAGACTAATAAAGAACTGAAGAGTCATGAAGTCCCGAATGATCCATTGACACCTTTTTCCGGAATTCGTAGCATTCACCCCACTCCCCTTGCACAGAGGTTTTCATTCTTTAAAGCCAGGGCACGAAGACGTTACTCCCCAAAAAGACATTGATTTCGCATGGGACGCACCACACGGTTACAGACTCAAAAACCCATCCGTTGTGGATGGGTGGGCACGAAATCGCACTTCATTCCCTATCATGATGAAGAATGGGGAATCCCCGTCCACGAAGACCACCGCCACTTTGAAATGCTGACATTGGAAGGGGCGCAGGCTGGCCTATCCTGGTCAACCATTCTGCTTCGTCGTGAAGGGTATCGTCGGGCGTTTGCCGCATTCGACCCCGAAAAAGTCGCACGCTTCGATTCCAGAAAAATCGCGGTGCTCCTTCAAGATACCGGGATCATTCGGAATCGCCTCAAAATTGAATCGACCGTCACAAACGCCAAAGCCTTTCTCACCATTCAGGAAACGTTTGGGTCGTTTGATCAGTACATCTGGGATTTTGTGGGAGGTGCGCCAATAATCAATGACTGGAAAGCAATGGCACAGGTTCCAGCCACGACTCCACAGAGTGACGCCCTCTCAAAAGATCTCAAGCAACGAGGATTTCGTTTTGTGGGAAGTACCGTCATCTACGCCCATATGCAAGCGGCCGGATTGGTGAATGACCACACCACTGATTGTTTCAGACACCCTTCCAACCTCCTACCACAAACTTCCTCCCAAGTTGCTAAAGTCCCGAATAAAAGCAATTATCGGGCAATCAAAGTCAAACGAATATATGACACCCCGGCCCCAGATGATGGGTGTCGGATTCTCATTGACCGGCTATGGCCTCGAGGGCTTTCAAAAGAAGCGGCCAAAGCGGATCTGTGGCAAAAGGATCTTGCCCCATCTCCAGCCCTGCGAAATTGGTTTCACCATGAACCGAAGCGATGGGAAGAATTTCAAAGACGTTACGCAAAAGAGCTTGGGCAAAAACCCAAAGCAGTCGAAGAGCTATGGCAACGCATACAACAGGGTCCAGTCACCCTTCTCTTCGGGGCAAAAAATCAAGAATGTAACCATGCACTCGCCCTCAAAGCCTATCTCTCCCAGAATTATGAATAAAAGCGCCATTCCTATAACCGGCCAGAGCTTTTGAATCAGAACGTATGAAGACTTGTTGGACAAGATGATGTCACGGGATGTGGGCCAGCTTGTGTGGCCACATTGGCCAAGGTCTCCTAACAGGAAATCAAAACAATCGCACTGGCAATGGAAATCACCGTGACGGATTCGCATCTGGTCTGATTCGGGCTTCTTTCGAACACCGTGCCACCAGAATAGGATTTAAGCCCTGTCGAGAGAACAACAGATTGTTTCCTGGAAGGCCCTGCCTTCCCATGTACTCATTGCCACAAAATGGCACCGCAAAAAAAGCAAGCGTTCTGACATTGGGTGATCTATTGGAAAAATTCCAACCAACCCGTGCTTATGGATCATACATTTACTCTCCGCAAACACGTCCGTACCGATTTCGAAAAATTCGACACAAATGGCTTATCGCCGTCCATCATTGGATTTAAGGAATTTCTATAAAAATATTAATCAAATTTTTCGCTTTTGATTGAACGCATTTTCCTTGCGTACATTTAAAAAAACCGTTATTATCGCGCATGATTTTATCATTAGCCTCATTTCCAATTCATCCTGCCTTATTTTTATCATGTCGAGAGATGTCACAAGCCCGATCCAATCGCTCAGGGGAGGTGCATCATGATCGAGGATTCGCCAATGTACCGGCAGATTCAACATTCTTCTTAAAAATCGGCTTGATACAACAATCAATTTATTCGGGTGCGAATTCGTCGGCTCCTTGAGTCAACATAAACAAAAGGTCGAAGGATATTTGTGATCATCTTTTGACCAAAGCAAGTCCTGTGTCGGGACCCCACATTATAGCCATGCGGTGCGCCTGAGCATGAATCATTTCGCCCAATTTCTAAGCCATAGACTACCCTCAGTTGGTATGTTTAAAGGAGTCAGTCTGCCATCACATCAAGCTCCGGCAGTCCTAAAAACACGACCCACCGACATAACTTTCCCCCCTGCACCGAATCCTCCCAGGTTCCCTATTATGACTCATTCATTGAATGGACCGATGGGAAAAGCGCCTAGATAACAGGTCGTTCAATTCTATGACCATGAGGGTTCCCCCCATAACAGTCCAAAAGCCACAGCCGAATCTTCAGAAGGCTCTCATTGGGGGGCTGGCATTGGGAATTTTCGTGGCGGACTGCCTGACTCCACTTGGAATTGGCATGGGCAGTCTGTACATTCTGGTCGTCGTGGCCACTTTCCCCCTCAACAATCCAGGGGCGACAAAAATCGCGCTAATCGGCGCGATTCTCTTAATTTTCCTGGGCTATTGGGGCTCTATTTCAAGGTTAGAATATGAAAGAGCCACGCTTAATCGCTCCCTCTCCACTCTCTGCGTCTTGGTAACAGGATATATGACGTTGAAAAACATTTCTTCCAGACAGGCACTCCAAACGGTCAAGGAAGATCTCGAAGTCCAATATGGCTTACAAACCAAGGAACTGAAAGAGCAAAATCACACAATGACGGTTCTGCTAGAAGATATGAAATTGATCAAAAATGACCTTGAGGACAAGGAGCGTCGGCTACGCGTGTTCGTTGATGCCTTCCCGAGTGGCATGTTGATTGTTGACCATCTCGGCAAGGTGGTCTTTGCCAACAAATTAATTGAAACTCTCTTTGGGTATTCACAAGATGAATTAATGGGGCAATCCATCGACACGCTCGTTCCCAAAAGATTTCAGCAGGAACATGCCCGACATCGAGTTGCATTTCTCGAAAACCCAAGTACCCGAGCCATGGGGGCAGGACGGGATCTGTTTGCCCGACGGAAAAATGGAAGCGAGTTTCCCGTAGAAATCGGCCTGAATCCCATCAACACGCCAGATGGCTTTATGGTGCTCAGTTCAGTCGTAGACATTTCAGCCAGGAAACAACACGAAGCTGAACTCAAACGCTTAAATCAACAACTGGCCAACCAGAATCAGGAACTGGAAGCCTATAACTATGCCGTTTCACATGATTTGCGAACGCCCTTGAGAGCGATTCAGAATTATGCAGATTTCCTGTTAGAAGACTTGTCCACCAAAGTTTCATCAGATCAAACACTGTATTTGACCGGCATTACCACCGCCGTATGCGAAGCGGAAGACCTGGTCTCTGATCTCCTTGAACTCTCGCTGTTAAATAACAAAGATTCTTCTCCTCAGGTCTGCCACATCGGTACCATCATTCCCAAAATCCTGCTCCTTCTGAATTTAGATAAAGACGTAGAAGTTCACACGCCTGCTGAATGGCCAACAGTCCTTGGCCATGAACATCTGCTGAAACAGATTTTCCAGAATCTCCTGGCCAATGGGGTCAAATTCAACCACTCCTCCCCAAAAGTGCTGAAGATCAATTGGATGCAGGAACGCCAGGGGTTTATCACCTTTACGGTTGAGGACAATGGCATCGGGATCTCTGAATCATATCAGGATAAAATTTTTCAGGTCTTTGAACGATTGCATACGACTCGAGAATATGAGGGAACCGGCATCGGTCTGGCAATTGTCAAAAAAGCGGTGAGCCGGCTGGGCGGAGAAATACGCGTGAAGTCCGAATTGAGCAAAGGCAGCATTTTTTCATTCACGGTACCGATGGGAGAAAAACATGATGATGCAGGAAACGCGGAACTTAACGATTTTAATGGCGGAAGATAACCCCCATGATGTCCTTGCCACCAAACGGGCCTGGGAACAATTTGGCTTTGGGAATCATCTGCATATTGTGTCGGATGGCGAAGAATGTCTGGAATATCTGTTTCACCAGGGGAAATATTTGGAATCAAACATCTTTCCTGACCCTGACCTCATTCTTCTGGACCTCAAACTTCCCAAACTGGATGGGCATCAGGTCCTCCAAACCATTCGGGCAAAGGATCAGTTCCGGTTTTTACCTGTCATCATTCTCACAAATTCCACTCTTGAGAGGGACCGGAACAAAGGATATGAATATGGATGTACGGCATTTCTCAAAAAACCGGTCGGATACGCCAACTTTGCCAATCTCTTAAAATCCCTCCGGACATTCTGGAGTTGCGTGGAACCCTACGCCAAGCCATTATCAGCCTAAACGAACGGGTAACCACATGTCCCTGGTCCAGGAATCCGGATTATCAGCTCTCCTCATCGAGGACAACTCCCACGAGCGAATCGCGATCCGTCGTTCGCTTAAGAAGGACGTTCACACCCTTCTTGAATGCGAAAGTGCAGAGGAAGCCATTCGTCATGTGGAACATTCCTCTTCCGAATTTGACGTCATCATCGCCGACTTCAAACTCCCAGGCATGGATGGCCTCACTCTGTTTCGCACATTGCGTCAGATGAAATGCGTATCTCCGTTTATTCTCTTAACAGGCAATGGGTCCGAACAGATTGCCATTGAAGCCTTTAAAGCCGGGGTGAATGACTATTTGGTCAAAGCGTCTCAAAGCGGCTACTTGGATTTATTGCCGGCCCTGGTAGCGGAAGTCATCCAGCATCATCGCTTGAAAATCAGAAATGAGTTACTGGAATTGTCACTCAGAGAAGCCAATGAACGGTTTCGCCAATTCATGGAGCATTATCAGGGGATTTTTTGGCTGACCGATTTTCAAGAACCAAGAAGGTTACTGTATGTCAGCCCAACCTATGAAAGGCTTTGGGAGCGCCCGGCTCTTCAGCTAACTCAAAATCCATTGGACTGGCTTGAAGCCCTTCATCCCAAGGACCGGGACCGCATCGAAAACGCCTATCTGAAATTGAGCGTCACCGGAGGCTATAACGAGATTTATCGAATCATTGAGTCGGACGGATCCACCCGATGGATCCATGAACGAGGACTTATCAATCACAGGCAAGGAGGGTATCCCTACCGGATAACCCGGCTGGCTGAAGACATCACCGACCGCACCACGATGTCAGAAGCTCTTCAAGCCAGCGAGGAACGCTTTGCACAGTTCATGGCCCATCTTCCGGGTTTGGCCTATATGAAAGACGACCAGTATCGGTTGATGTATCTGAATCCGGAATTTGAACAGGTGTTCAATATTGATCTCAAAAACTGGATAGGAAGAACCGTTCACGACCTAATGCCTCCCGACACAGCGTCCAGGATCCAACACGATGATGCCCGGGTGCTCTCACAAGGTCAATCCCTCGAAATTCTCGAAGACATTCCTCTCAAAGACGGCCTCCATCAGTATTTAACCTGCAAGTTCCCAATCCTTCAAAATGACCGTCCACCGATACTGGGCGGTGTGTCGATTGATGTTACAGGTCAGTTCAAAGCCGAGATCCAGAGGGATCACATTTTTTCCCTCTCTCTGGATCTCATGTGTAGCATCGGCATTGACGGATATCTCAAAAAGACCAATCCCGCTTTTGAAAAACTTCTGGGGTATACCCAAGAGGAACTGTTATCCCAACCATTGATATTTTTCACTCATCCCGAGGATCGGATATCCACCCAGGCAGCGTTCCATCAACTCGCTGAAGAAAAAGATGTGGTGGATTTCCAGAACCGCATCCGTGATATCCGAGGCAATTACCTCTGGCTGGAATGGCGTGCCACTCCTCAGCTTCAGGAAAAAGCCATCTATGCCGTCGCCCGGGATATCACCCAGCGGTATCACGCAACTAAAGCGCTCCGCCGATATGAACAAATAGTGTCGACCAGTTCCGATTTTCTCTGCTTTTTAGATGAGGAAAACTGCCTGCAAGCCGTCAATCATGGATTTTGTGAATATTTCAATCTGCCTGCCCGGGAAATCACCGGTCGTCACATCCGGGATTTTGTCGGAGCGGATTTGTTTGAAACACAGCTAACCAGTCATTTAGCGGAATGCCGAAAAGGGCGGGTCGTCTGTTTTCATCAGCACCTGACATTTCCAGAAGGAACCATTCGCTTTATGGAAGTCAGACTGAATCCCTATGTAGAGCCGGACGGAATTATTTCAGGCGTGACGGCCATATGGAGGGATCTCACCGAGCAAAAACGCCTGGAACAGCATGTGAGACAAACACAGAAGATGGAATCCATAGGCACCCTGGCCGGAGGAATCGCACACGACTTCAATAATATTCTGATGGCGATTCTCGGATGGGCGGAAATGGGAACCTGGAAACATCCCCAAGGGGATCCCGCATATAAATATTTTGAGCAAATCGGAATAGCGGGAAAACGTGGACGGGATCTCATCCAGCAAATCCTCACCTTCAGCCGTCAAACAGAACACCAACCTCGCCCGGTCGATCTGGGTCCGGTTATTGAAGAATCTCTGACTCTGCTCCGTGCCACCTTTCCTTCTAACATTGACCTGCGTGTAGTTATTCATCAAAAAATGAATATGGTGTTTGCCGACCCCGTTCAAATTCACCAAATCATCATGAACCTCTGCTCTAATGCCGAACAGGCCCTTCGCCCCAATGGCGGAACTCTGACCATCAACCTTCTTGCCATCATCATTGAAAAAGACGACTTCCGATTTCCCCCTACACTGAATCCCGGAAGGTATGTGCAGATCGTCGTCAGTGATTCCGGCCCTGGGATCCCCGATCATATCCTTCCAAAAATTTTTGACCCGTTCTTTACCACCAAATCCGTCGGAAAAGGAACGGGAATGGGATTGGCAGTGGTACATGGCATTGTGGAAAATCTCCGAGGACACATTTCGGTACAATCCTCCAATAAGGAGGGAACCACCTTTCTCATCGCCCTGCCCGAGTACCAGATACCCACTGACTCCTCCCTTGATTCAAAGCCTTCCCCCATCTGCCCCGGAAGCGGTCATGTGCTGATGGTGGATGATGAAGTGTCGATTACGGAAGTCTTGAAAGAATTCCTGGAGCATCTGGGGTATACCGTCACTGTCCGCATTAACCCCTTGGAGGCCCTTGAAGTGTTTCGCATGAATCCCCACCAATTTGACTGTCTCATCACCGACCAAACGATGCCCACACTTGGAGGAGACCTGCTGTCTCGAGAAATTCTCAAAATACGCCCCGATATGCCCATCATCCTTTGTACGGGCTTCAGTCATACCATTGACATGGAAAAGGCTTTGGAACAGGGAATTAGCGCATTCCTCTACAAGCCAATCCTGCTGGATCAACTAAGCCAGACGCTCACCCGGGTACTGTCGCATTCCAAACCCGAAATTCCCGGATCATGACTGAGACTCTAGGATTTCTCTCCTAAAAAACCTTTGTCTGACGGGTGGCATTCAAATACCCCAGAAGGATATCCCGCCTGGCCACGACGCCAAGGAGTTTGCCCTCTTCATCGACCACCGGCATTCGAATCAAATGCTTCCCTTCAAGTCGATCAATAATATCCATAGCCGGCGTTTCCCGCTTCACCGTAACCGGTGCAGGTGTCATCAAGTCGCTCGCCGGAACTCCTAATAAAGAACGCTCCTCTTTAATGGCATGGAGAAGATCGAACTCACTGACGATACCAAGCAAATGCTGGTCATGGTCAACGATCGGCACGCTCCCGAAACCCTCCTCGGTCATCGTCTGCGCCAAGGCTTCTGCCGAATCTTCAGGATGATAGGCATACACGGCATCTTGCATAAATTGCTCGGCAATAAGACCTTTAAAGTCCCTGGCTCCAACGATGTAATCAACGCGTCGCATAATCCATCCCTCCTTATTCAGGGAACTAGGGTGAGCTCATGTGTTGAAAGACCATAGGGCACTATCAGATCCTTCAATCCAACGTCACTCTCCACATTCCCAACGCTATGAGGCTGAAAATAAGACCTTCCATCATCCCTTCCCCCCAAACTGTCAATCGGGGGCTCAACAGCCATACTTTACACATCATCCACCCCTGCCAGGCTTTTCGCATGGCCTCACCTCCTTCCCCTCCTCGACGACACTCACCTATGAGAATTTCAGCTTCATCTTTGGATCTATTATGTGTGTTTCATGACGAAAACAAGAAGGCCTTCCGGGCATGTGCATCCCCGAAAGGCCTTTTTATGGATCAATTCCGATAGGGTGAGGGAATAACGAGTTACCCCATGACGACCTCGATTTTCTAGATTTTTTCTACCATGCTCCTTTTTTAAATAAAAGTAAAGCGCCTCATTTTAAGAGAACCCGGGCACAGGCACGGTGAACAGTGCTGTGCGAAAAAAGACCACGAGCAGCACTATTAGAAAAACACATGACGTGTGCTTCAGCATTCCCGTAAAATTCTTGAGGGCCCTGAATTACATTGTCTACTAGCATAGGCCTCCTCGACTAAAATGAGGTAAGATTTCGTACGGGTTCTTTCACGCACATACATATGAAACTTCGTCCCCCGCAAGACACTTTAGCAAGTTGCTGTTGGCTCGCCCGTATGACCGATAAAGTGCGGGCTTCCCAACAGCGGAACCTCCCCCTTCTCTATCGCTTATCGTTGGGCAGCCCGATTGGCATTGACGGCTATTTTCTTCGGCATTTCGGCCTGTCTTTTTGTCAATTTCGAAATGCCGTCATGGAAATTCGTACGGACATAGACCTGGAACAGTGGTTCCTCGGTCAGCCGGGAGTGAATCCCTCAACTATTTCGAGCTGGAATGACTTTGCTCCCAGGCTAGGCACCCCAGGCTATCCTGTCTCCTTTGTACGACATTTCATCAAATGGTTCGTCTATCCCAAATCCATCAAGCACCCGGTGAACAGCCTTTTTGAAATGATTGAACAGGATGAAGCCCCTTAAGTCCGCTCCCTTCCTGTTGTCATGGACCCTCACCCAACACCAATACATACCTGCCTGTAAAAAGATGTGAACCTTTATGAACTATCAAGCCATTTTGAATGAAATCCATCAAGAAGTCCTAACCCTGTTACCGTGCGGAACCGTTGCCACCTACATTCCCCAATTGGCATCCGTTTCCCCTCAGAATTTTGGAATGGCGGTCCAGACCGTTGACGGGGATGTGTTCCAGGTGGGGCAGGCCCTAGAGCCCTTCTCGATTCAAAGCATTTCAAAGGTGTATACACTGACCCTCGGATTTCCATTTGAAGGCGATAACATTTGGACACGGGTGGGACTCGAACCATCCGGGTCGACCTTCAATTCTCTCGTCCAACTCGAATATGAACATGGCATACCCAGAAATCCATTTATCAACGCGGGAGCCCTGGTTATCTCCGATATCCTCCTATCTCATTTACAGGACGCCAAACCTTCTTTTCTCGATTATGTCCGGCAACGGGCCAATAATGCCGCCGTTCAAGATGATCCCCAGGTGGCCCGCTCCGAACGACAAACCGGCTTTCGGAATGCGGCGATGGCCAATTTCCTTAGAAGTTTTTCCAACCTCACGAATGAAGTTGAAGAGGTGCTGGAGTTTTATTACTTCCACTGCTCACTGTCGATGAGTTGTGTGGACCTGGCAAAAGGTTTTCTCTTTCTCGCCAATAAAGGACTCTGTCCCTGGACCAATCAGCAGGTCCTCACCCAAAGCCAGACGAAGAGAGTGAATGCCCTCATGCTCACCTGCGGAACCTATGATGCGGCGGGAGACTTCGCCTTCAATGTCGGATTGCCGGGGAAAAGTGGGGTGGGTGGCGGAATTGTCGCTGTCATCCCAAACCGGCTCACTGTGGCCGTGTGGTCTCCCGGATTAAACGAAAAGGGCAATTCATTGGCGGGCCAATATGCACTCGAATTATTCACCACCAAAACCGGCGTGTCTATTTTCTGATTCGTGATGATGGCTGTTTGTACGGCCGGATGAAGGGTCTTTCTTCCCCTCGCCTGGATTCTCACGTTCACTCTTAACCGGAAATAAATGACCATGAAAATGTTTACCTGCCATTGCGGCAATACGTTGTTTTTTGAAAATATCCACTGCCTATCCTGCAATTCGGAAGTGGGATGGTGCCCGGCTTGCCATCGTATGTCGGGGCTACTCGTGAGTCCTGACGGCGGCTATCGATGTGGCTACACGGCATGCCATGCCCCCCTACTGAAATGTCATAATTATGTTGTCGAACAGGTCTGCAATCGATGTCTTCAGGCAGGCCCCAATGACCAACTCGTCACGCAGCTCTGTGACTACTGCCGCTATAATGAAACGATTCCCGATCTGACTGTGGAGGGAAATCGTGAGTGTTGGTATCGTCTGGAAACCGGCAAACGACGCCTACTTTACACCTTGGACCTATTGGGTCTTCCCTATGGGAAAGCAGAAGACGGCATTCAACCCGCCTTATCCTTTGATTTCAAAGCCGATGTCAGCCTCTCCGGAAATCACTGGCATACCATGGGAGACCATGAACAGGTGTTCACGGGACATCAGAACGGGAAAATCACCATCAATCTCCGCGAGGCCGTAGATGTTGAGCGGGAAAAATTACGCGTCTCATTTGGAGAAGCCCACCGGACCATCATTGGTCACTTCCGACATGAGATTGCCCACTATTATTGGGAAATGTTGATACAGGACAAGCAGGAAGAAACGTTCAACCGGATTTTCGGCAACTATCAACAGCCAACCTATGCGCAAGCCCTTGAACGGCATTACCGGGAAGGCCCGCCTTCTGACTGGCAAGCCAACTACATCAGTGTCTATGCCACCATGCACCCATGGGAGGATTTTGCGGAGACATTTGCCAAATACCTTGCGATCGTGAGTGTGCTCGATACCGCGAGACATACGGGAATCGGAGAGGGAATCGATCCGACCAAAGCCGACATCGGAGACATGATTCGATCCTACCAACGGCTTGGGCTGGGACTGAACGAAATGAATCGAGCCATGGGCTTAATTGATCTGATGCCGGAGGTGCTGGTTCCTCCCGTTATTGAAAAACTACAGTATATCCATCAGATTATTCTTGAGGCGCGTTCGGGAATGTCCACTCCGCCAGCCACTCGTTCCTTAACATAGCTCCCGCTGGCCTTCGTGCTTCTGAGGGGACACAAGCAGCGCAAGCGGGATCAATCCGCGCAGGACTGGTGGGTCGCGCTCTGACACACGAGACCCGGGAACAAGGCCTCCCACCTGAGAATGCAGAAAGGAAGAGTTCACACGACGCTGGAATGAACTTCAAAAGCGGTTCTGCCACCAACGAGCTGAAGGTTGGAGGGCTATGAGGTGTGGGCAACCATCTGACGAATGCTGCCAACGAGTTCACTGGCAATTCCATTTTTGGTGAGAAACATGCCCGCGCCTGCCTTCAGGAGTAATTCCTGGACATGCTTATCTTCCTGGACAGACAGCCCGATAATGGCCATCAAAGGAAATTCCTGAATAATTCTGCGGGTCGCCTCAATGCCATTCATCTTTGGCATATTCACATCCATGACAATGAGATCGGGATGAAGGGTGCGTGCATACTCAATGGCTTCCAGTCCGTCTTGTGCTTCCCCCACGACTTGAAAATCTGCTTGAACCTCTAATATCCCGCGAATGCCTTGTCTGACAAGAGCATGATTATCAACAAGAAGAATACGAATCCCTTTTTTCTGCGGGGTGTTTGAGGGGAAAGATGCCAACGATGTCACAGACTTTGCCTTGGTATCGAGAGAAGCCTCTGATGAAATGGGAGAATGAAACGGAACCACGAGCGTAATGCAAGTTCCCTGTCCAACTTCCGCTTTGATATCAATACTCCCGCCCAAAGCCTCTACCCGTTCACGAATGCTGAACAGTCCAAATTTTCCCGGGCTGGAATAATCATGCGAGGCATCGGACAGGGGAAACCCCTTCCCTGTATCCTCCACCTTCACTTGGAATTCGTGGGATGCGGTCTTCTTGAGAGAAACCGTGGCCTGTGTGGTGTCGGCATGTTTTTTAATATTAAAAAGGAGTTCCCTGACAGCCTGAAACACAAATATCGCGTGATCTTCCGGAAGTTGAATGTTTTTGTCTTCTTCCTGTATGTCCACCTGAAGACCATGCCGTTCAAATTGCCCCCCAAGCCAGACCAGGGCAGGCACAATTCCCAGTTCATAAAGAATACTGGGACTCAACTCCGCAATCAGGGTCCTCGTATAAGTGAGTGAATCGGACAGGATGGTATCGATTTCCTCGATATCCGTTTTCAATTCCGGACTCCAGGCTTCCCGGTTCTGTTGGGCAAGTTTCATCCGGCAGACGACCAGCAATTGGGCAAGGTAATCGTGCAGTTCACTGGCCAGGCGTCGTCGTTCGCGTTGTTCGGTCACGACTAATTCTGATGTCATCTCCCGCAGATGTTTTTGATAACTCAACAAATCCTGTGTGCGAGCCTGAATGCGTTGTTCAAGAGAATTATTAAAGACCTGTAAATCCCGTTCGGCCATTTTCCTTTCCGTAATATCCACAATCGTGAAAATAGCTCCCACCGTCTTCGCTTCGTCGTCCTGCAAAGGACTGCCGCTCAGGAGCACAGGAATGTTTCTGTTCGCGATCTGCAAATTGCCTTCAAGACCACGCAGTGTCCTTCCGCCAAGCACTTCTTGGACCACACTCCTCTCTTCATTCCATGGCTCACGACCGCCTGAGGGAACCGGGGTCTGGATGAACGTGAAATGAAAATGTTCATGAAACCGGGTATGGAGGATAGGTTGCTGGATCAGTCTATCGATCGCGCGGCTGTGGCGTATGATTCGACCGGACCGATCACACACAACCACCGCTTCTCCTGTTTGCTCCAAGATCATTCTGGAGAATTTTTCTTCCGCCAACGCCCGGTCATATTTCTTCTGCTCCGTCAGGTCGGTCAGAATCGCACAATGCAAGTGCTGGTTATCGATGTGAATGGACGTCATGCCGATGAAAACGGCAAGATCATAATGGTCTTGGGAGACCAAATGAATCGTTCCTGTTCTTCCGGAAACCGGTGAATGAGAACCAGCCAGAGTTAGGAAAAATTCCCGATCGTCCTCAGCAATAAATGATTCGATAGGAAAACCAAATAGTTCCTGGTGGGAATGATTGACCATGCTGGCGAAGGTGGTATTCGCATAAAATATAATACCGCTCTCATCAAAAATCACCGCGCCCTGCATCATTTGATCGATGATGAGTCGATAGGGATAATCCGCACTCTTGAGCGTAAAGACTTGATCTCCCTCACCTGTTTCCACGATGAGGGCATCGACGGCTCCTTCCCGAATGGCCTGAAGCGTGTCTTCCGCTTCTTTCAACCGTAGCTGTAATATTTCCTCACGGCTTGAAAGACGAGACTTTGCGAGGGACGGTTTATGCTTTGGGGCCATGGCTATTTCCCAAACTTTATCCAGAAGAAGGCAATGGAAGAGGAGGGGTCAATCCCAAGGCATGCAGGACACGGTCCTTTTTCGAAAGATCTCCGATAATTCTGCAACTGGGAAGAGGAAACTCTTTGATGAGGGTGGGAGCCGCAAAAATATGATTGGCACGGGCGGCAGCGGGATTGCGATACAGGTCAATAATTTGAAGGTCAGGATTCTGTTCGTCGAGGTGTTCACGGCAAATGACTTTGATATTGGCCATGGCACGGAGCGAGAGACTCGTCGCCCCGGTCACATACAATCGAAGGCGCATCCCGGAAGGTTCCCCGCCAGGGGGTACTTTCCTGGGGGTGGTTGGCGCATGGGATTTCATGATGAGACTTTCATTGAACTTGACATAAGCACCTCACCCGACTCGTCGATCAGATCCAGCCCCATTAAAACTTTTTCAACATTCGATAAATCTCCAATGATTTTTTTTAAGGGAGGCGGCAATTTTTTGACCAGGGTGGGAATGGCCAAAATCTGATCAAGTCTGGCTCTCTTAGGCTCCTGGAGAAGATCTACGATTTCCACCGTATATTTCGAGGATAAATGCGTATCGCACAATTGTTGTAGATTACTCATGGCCAGGCGTGATTTAGGGGAATGTCCGGCGACATAGAGGGTTAAGTGGTAAGGAGAAGACTTGGCAGAACCCCGCTTGGGCCTCGATGAGGTTTTAGACGCATTTTTCATAGCAATGAGACCCTCCTCGATCACCTAATCATTCGTGGATGCTTTGAGGCATAAACAATCCTTGCAAGCATTCTATCCATTTCTCCCTTGCCGCTAGAGACACAGTCCCCCGACTTCATAGGTTCAAATGGGTATGTTGAATCGAGCCGGTTCATGCCTAACGGTTACCTCCAGACACTTCTTTTACCAGCCAGCCACGATGATTCATCGTATATCCACGAACCTGATGCGAATGCGCCATACCCCGGGATTTCAAAATATACAGTTGGCGCTGGTGCTCACCATCAAATTCCCGGTTTGACAGGAGAATCCAGGTGTCGGCCAGTGAGGAAACCCCGATCTCCGCCTCCTGAGCAGGTTCCGAAGGCGCGCTGAGGCCCGTGCAAACCAAGGTAATTTGTTGGGATTTCAGAAAATCCACCATCCGTAAAAATAACGCCTTGACCTCGCGAGTTGAACCAATGGATAGAAAATCGTTGATCGGATCCATAATCACCAGCTTCGGATGATGGGTTTTCACGGCATTATAAAAATTCACGAGATGGGATTCCAAGCCGAATAGCGTGGGTCGTGAGGCGAGAATGTGCAATAAGCCCTTGTTTACCCATTTGTCCAGCGAGAGCCCGATCGATTTCATGTTCCGCATAATCTGAGGGCTAGACTCTTCAAAGGCAAAATACAAGGCCTGTTCTCCCTGGCGACAGGCAGCATCCGCAAAATGCGAAACCAGGCTCGTTTTCCCCGTCCCGACTCCGCCTGTGACCAGAACCGTCGACCCCCGATACACACCTTCTCCCCCGAACATCTCATCCAACTGTGGAACGCCGGTCGAGATTTTTTCTTTTGAAATTTTGTGTTCAAGTTTCAAGGACGTGATGGGCAGGACGGACAGCCCATGTTTTTCAATGAGAAAGGGAAATTCATTGGTGCCATGCATGCTCCCCCGGTATTTAACCACACGCAATCGACGGGTGGACATCTGATCGTTCACTCGATGATCCAGCAGAATGACGCAGTCGGACACATATTCCTCAAGCCCCTGACGGGTCAACAACCCCTCTCCCCGCTCGCCGGTGACAATGGAGGTCATGTTCCGGTCTTTCAGCCATTGAAACAGCCGCCGCAACTCGGAACGGATAATCCCCTGATTGGATAACCCGCCGAACAGGACCTCGATGGTGTCCAACACAATCCGTTTGGCGCCAATGGTGTCGATGGAATCACCCAGCCGCACAAATAGGCCCTCGAGATCGTATTCTCCATTCTCTTCAAATTCGGTGGCTTCAATGGGAATCGTATCCAAAATCAATTTGTTATCCTTGATTAATCTATCTAGATCAAATCCCAGGGACCGGACGTTTTGGGTCAATTCCTCGGCCGTTTCCTCGAACGCCAACATGATACCGGGCTCTCCGCTTTCCACAATCCCGCGGACAAGAAATTCCATGCCCAGAAGTGTTTTCCCACAGCCAGGACTTCCGCAGACCAACGTCGTTCGTCCTCGGGGAAGCCCGCCGCCCGTTATTTCATCCAGGCCTTGAATACCGGTGAGCGCTTTGGGAAATTCTGAAGGGACCGTGTTACTTGATGATTTCTTTCCGGGCATGATTTATAGTTTCCTGAGATGGAAAAAATTGACATCAAAATCTAACATAATATCTTTAAAAAATAATACAAATTGGCGAAAAACTCGAGATTCCAACGGCAACTATTAGTGATTGATTTCCCTACCACTCATTAATTGATTACCGTATCTCGAATCCTTTTCAGCGTCGGGGAGTCAATTTCATGCGTCACTTTAGCAGTCTAGGAGACACCGTATCAGTAAGTGTGGACACAGAAGAATGGACAGAATAGACCGAATTCCGAGTATTTTGTCGAATATTTCGACAATTTTTTCTTCATTCCGTACATTCGACCGTCTCATTAAAAAAACCTTTACCCTTCATCCCCTAGTGGTTTGGCTCATGCATACTCGTTTAGCTTCTCGGGCCTCCAGCTGTTGCCAATCCATTCTCCTGCTTTCTGTAACGGTATGGTTGGTAGATCCTCCACCTTCCATTCGCCCGGAAACCCTTCAAGGGGTACCTGCTTCTCCACCATCTTCAGAGATCTGCACTGCGCACGCTCCTGTCACAAACGAATGCGTGGAAGCTGGTCTACGGGCCAGACGTGAAGTTATCAGAGCGGAACCCGCATTCCAGGTTAAGACCCCCGCGACTCACCTCCAATTGGCGGAACGACTCAATCAGCAGGGCGATCCGAACGGCGCCATCGAGGAATATCTAGCCGCGATTCAACTTGATCCCGATCTGGCCGCTGCGTTTCAGGGTATGGGAGCCGTCTACCTTGATCAACATGAATGGAAGAAGGCAGAAGAAGTGCTTGAAAGAGCCGCGCAGTTATATAGCGGAAATAACCAGACCGAATACTGGCTGGGTCGGTCACTTTTAGCTCAACACAAATTTCCTGAGGCTCAGGAAGTGCTGAGGAAGACGACGAGGCTGAAGCCCGATGATGCGGAAGCTTTTTCCGATTTAGGCCTGACGTACATGGCCCAAGGACAATCCCAGAATGCCATGAAGGCACTCCGGCAAGCCATTCGCTTACGACCGGATTTTTCAGAGGCCCATTCCCGCCTGGAACTGGCTGAGACCTTCAAACTCAACAAGGATCAACTCGTCCTTGAGACCGATAAAATTTTACGGATTCTTTTCCGAAGGGAATAAAGGTATCATTCGTTCCTGAGCGCAACTCTGTGTCAGGTGAACAAACGACACCTGTCTTCGTTTTCGATCGGGTTAAAATCTCCACGAAATCCCGGCACCCGTCAACAGATCATCAGAACCATGGGTCAGCCCGCCTCCTATGCGTGCATCAATTTGCAAATTGTACGTCAAACGATAGATCAATCCCGTTTGAAGAAAATTGGCGCTCCCACTCGCCACATCTCTGGGATACAATCCGAAATATTCCACGAATCCGGTTAACCGATCTCGAAGGGCTGCGCTGAGCCCCAGTGACGAAGAAACCTGCACAAACCGCGTTCCCTGAGAAGTGGGACTGCCAATATTCACCGTCCCGAACAACCCTACCTTTTCATTCAACGCATACGTCAAAATCGTCCGCAAGATCGGGTCGAGCTTATCCGAAGAGAAATTCTTATCTCCCGTGGGAATCGACAGTCGGCCGACAAAGCTCAACCGGGGTCTGAGCCCTTGTTGCTGCCAGACCTGGACTTTAAATCCCAGGCCAAGATCATTGAAACCATGCACGTCCCTGCCATTGTCAATGAAGGTCACATTTGGCCATTCCAGGCGAAATTCAGTCCTCTCCGTTAATCCAATACGGACAAGGGTCTCAGGGAAGTTATGCGTTTTGACACCGGGTGATGCATGTTCAAAAGAAAAGGTATATCCCGTTTCGATTTGAATGCGTCCCTTGGTGATCGTGGCAGGACTCAGGCCGAATGTCGGCCGATCCGTCTCAATCGGCTCGGTAAAAGCGCCGGCCTGGCCCATGATCCACGGGCGAGGCGAAGAAGGTTCACGATTACTTTCTTGACCATAACACCAGGATGGTCCGAGCAGGATCACACACAACAACCACCCTAGAACACCAGGCAGCGACCGTCCAATTCTTGAAATGGTTACAACATAGGAGATACGCATAGAAACTGGAGTTCTGTAAAAAAAAACTCAAAAACCTACCCGTGATGACCTTGATTGGCTGTCGTTCAGGGAGAGATGAGATGGAGCCACCTTTTACGCCAGGTAGGAACCGCAAGCAACTTATGAAATCACATGATGGTGTAATCCAAGAGTCAATCCGGCTAGGACTGTGAGGTGTTGTCTCAATGAAGCCCGTCTAAAACGATTCTCGGAAGCCAATACACACAAGGCTTAGCAAGTTTGATTCACGACATCCCGGATGGCATCGACCAGTGTGTTGGCAACACTGCTTTTGGTCACATACATGGCCGCCCCGGCTTCAAGCAGCATTCTTTCGATCTCCTTGTCCTCATGAACCGACAGTCCGATGACCCTGATTGAAGGGTGTTCTTTGGTCAGCACTTTTGTCGCATCAATGCCGTTGATCTTAGGCATGTTGACATCCATGACCACCACATCAGGAAGAACCAGGTTCGTCACTTTCAGAGCTTCCTCTCCATTTTTCGCTTCACCAACGATCATAAAATCATCATGGTGTTCCAATAACGTCCGAATTCCTTGACGAATCATGGCATGATCATCAACCAGAAGTATTCGAACGACTTTCTTTTTCTGAAGTCGTGGCAACGATTCATTCGGCGGCTTGGGGGATTCCGAAAATGCGGAATTTGCCGATACCGGTGCAGAAGTCGCTTGGAAGGGAACGACGAGTTTGGCCCGAGTCCCCTGCCCTGGGGCGGATTCGATGACAAGGAGACCACCCAACGCCTCCGCTCGTTCTCGAATACTAAACAAGCCGAATTTTCCCGGATTCGTATAATCCGTGGATTCCAAGGTCGGTTGAAATCCATGGCCCCCATCCTGAACCAGGACTTCAAGGTTCTGCTCGGACTGACCATCAAGAGAAACAGTCGCATTGCTGACACCGGAATGCTTGATAACATTGAAGAGCAATTCGCGAACAGCCTGAAACACAAAAATGGCATGATCTTCAGGAAGGCGGACGGACTGGTCACTTGCCTGCACCTGCACATGGAGGCCATGTCGTTCCATTTGCTGCCCCAACCATTTCAGGGCCGGAACCAGACCCAATTCGTACAAAATGGTGGGACTGAGCTCGGCAATCAAAGTGCGGGTGTAGGAAAGCGAGTCAGACAGGATTTTATCTATTTCTTCCAGATTCGACTTTAATGCAGGGAGACTCCAATCGTTCCTGGCCTGAGTCAGTTTCATCCGACACACCACAAGTAATTGCGCCAGATAGTCATGCAGTTCAGTGGCCAATCGACGGCGTTCCCGTTGTTCCGTAACAACCAACTCAGAGGCCATACCTCGCAGATTTGCCTGATATCCCACCAGATCGCGAGTCCGTTCCGTCACCCGCCGCTCCAGGGTTTCGTTCAACTCTTGCAGGTCCTGCTCTGCCCGTTTTCTCGCCGTAATATCGGTCGCGATTCCACAAACGGCATAGGGAATGCCATCGGCATTGTATAAGGGGAATTTCGTTGCCAGATAGGTGCATACTCCATGCGGTGATTGTATCTGTTCTTCAAATTCCTGAGGTTTTCGACTGCTGAGAACCTGCTGATCATGCGCGACTAATTGACCGGCAAACTCCGGACTCAAGAGGTCCCAATCTGTTTTTCCAATAATCATTTCACGCGATTTTTGGAGAATTGATTCAAACCGTTTATTTACCAGTTGATATTTTCCTTCTAAATCCTTCACAAATTTCACAGTAGGCGAATTCTCCCAAATCGCATGGAGACGACTTTCACTCGATTGAAGGGCTTCTCCAATGCGTTTTTGTTCGGAAACATCCCGTTCAATCAAGGAGTGCCCACTCAGGACTCCATCCACGTCTACGATTGGAGAAATCGATAACGACACAGGAAACACCACGCCGTTCTTTTTCATCCGGAGCACTTCATGAGTCATGTTCCCGTTTTGTTTCAGAATGAATTCCAACTGGGAAGAAGCGTCCTGGCGAACATCCGAGAGAAGGAGACAGGAAAAAGACGAACCAAACATTTCAGAAGCGGTATAGCCATACATCTTTTCGGCACCATTATTCCAACTCATAATGATACCGTCCGTATTGATACTATAAATGGCATCCTGAGATGATTCGACAATTGACGCCAACCGTTTAAGGTTCTCTGCTGTGTGTTTTCGCTGTTCTATTTCATTCTGGGCGGATTGGTAGAGGCGGGCATTATCGATGGCAATGGCAGCTCCCGATGCGATGCCGTTCACCATCGTCTCCGCAGTGTGGGTAAAGACTTTGGGCTGTGAATGACCGAAAAATAATCCTCCCAACACTTCCCGGGTGCGGGAAACGACCGGAACCGCAAGATAGCTTCTGACGGGAAGATGGCCCGGCGGCATGCCATGGAAGGGAGGCAACTGTCCATATCGGGGATCGACCGTCACGTCGTCAATTCGAACGATGGCCTGACCCGAAAAGGTCGGAGCAAAAATTGGTGTGTTTCTTGGCATCGGGAACTGTTCAAATGCCTCACGAGGAACTCCGGAAATCGTATATAAAACAAAAGATTCCCCTTTTTCATCCATGACATTGTAAAAAAATGCCCCGAACTCCGCCCCGGTTAATTCACGACACGCATCCGTGACCGCTTGAACGAGTTTTTCTAAGTTCAATTCCGCTGCCAACGACCTGCCAATTTGATTCACCACCTCCAACGCATGAGTCTGCTGCCGTAGCTGTTCCTTCGCCCGCACTTTTTCAATGGCAATGGAGGCAGAATGAGCAAGAAGCTCAACATACTCTGTTTCTTCATCCGTTGGTAAACGGGGGACCGTATAATACATGCCAAAGGTACCAAGCGTATGACCGTCGCTGGCTAGAATCGGCATAGACCAGCATGCCCGTAACCCATGTCTTTCTGCGAGATCCTTGAATGGAGCCCAATTCGGATGGGTGGAAATATCCGGAATAATGACGGGTTCCTTCAGATACGCAGCCGCACCACACGCACCCACCTCAGGACCTATGGCAACGCCATCAATAGCTTTCTTGTAACTTTCAGCCACGGAGGGGCCTGCCCCATGTCGAAGATGACAGCCATCCTCATCCAGCAAAAGAATAGCTGTCAGCACATCTGAACCCAAATGGCGCTCACTTTCCAGACAGAGATTATCCAAAATGTCCGAAAGAGAGGTATCGTTGATAATTTGTTCCAGCACCTCATTTTGATGCCGAAGGATTTGGTCGGTCCGTTTCCCGGAGTCGATCTCCATCAACGTCACTACTCCACCAATAATATGTTGACGGTCATCTTTTATAGGCCTGGCACTGAATACGATCTGCTCAACCCTTCCATCCTGTTTTTCCAGATGAACTTTTTCGCGGTAAAGGGTCACGCCGCTGAAGACCTGTGAAAGGAGTTTTCGACTCAGATTTGGAGAAGAAGCGCCCGAAGGAGACTTCTTCCCATTAAAGTTAGATAAATGAAAAGCTTCATCAAAAGGCCGGTTCACACACGGATGTTGACAGTAATGATTGACTGCCGGGCTGGTTCGAATGATGGTTCCTGATGCATCACAGACGATCAGGGCTTCTCTCGTGTGCTCTAAGGCACCCTGAATAAGTCGATTCTCGACCCCGGTCTTAGGATGACCTTCTTGTATGTCCGGCACATCAAGATTTGTAGCCGAATTGGGAGGATTGACCTCCGATGTATGTTCAAAATCTGGGTCGGGGATTGGCGAATTTTTCTTCATGGGACACATTCCGGGCACGGCCTCTTGGAAGTCATTCGTATGGAGGCCTAGGTGTGGTATTTATACAATAGGCTCTGGCCACTATCCTCAACTTTCCTGAGAAAGTCAAACTGTCAAAAACCCTTGATTGCCATCCTAAAATCCTCCGGGAGGAACAGGGCGACCATTACACGTGTAGAGCTAACCAGGGCTTGGAAACGGATTGAAAATAACCGCCAAAGATGGTTTACCATTTAAGGCCCTGTAGAATATTTCAAAAAATTTGTCATTTCATCAGCAAATGAAGAACCGAAACCCACCAAAGCAATCCGCCTCTGGAGAGACCTGAAAACCGTGCAGTCTTGGTCTCCCAGATCTTACTGAAAGCGACAACCATAGCCAGCCCTCCCCCAAAGTATTTCCGGGGCACGGATTCTTCCCACGAGAGGGGTTCCTTTTGTAATGTAGAACAGAGTAGTGCAATTATAGAAAACCACTAGCTATATATGGATATTTTTGTTTATAATTGGTACTTATTCATGCAGTACATATTCTTAAGGTTCTTTCATCTTCCTAATCATATCTTACTTACCCGGAATGGCGTATCTTAATTCATTTTTACCATTAGACCTCTCAATTTTCTTTCATCCTTAAGTGCGGTACATGCGAAGCTCGGATCTTCGTCCTTTCCCCCAAGTGCAGTGTCTTAACTCATTTTGGAAAGTCCTGTGGGCATCGTCTTGATTGTGAACTGAGAGAATCAAAACGACTCTACAGCCATTCACGAAGTGGCCTCTATATTTTGGGTATTCAGAACGGGAACAACAAAAAGTCGTTGCTCTATTTCCTGAAATATCTCAGAGGTAATCTGTCTGGTTTTTTTGGCTAATTATTAAGATAGGAGCGGTAACCGAAAGACCGTGCAGTAGCCAAAGGGTTATGACTCCATTTTTAAGCTAGTGATGCCAATAAAAGTATATTAGGAAGACGCGATGTATTTTAATTTTTTCGGTTTACGTACCAAACCATTTAATACTACCCCGGATCCGGATTTTTTGTATCTCAGTCCGGGCCACAAACAGGCGTTGGGCTCCCTAATCTATGGAATAAGAGAAAAAAAAGGGTTTATCGCCGTCACAGGGCAAGTTGGCCTTGGAAAAACCACGATTCTTCGATCATTTCTGAATCAAAATCATCAGGCCAACCAGGAAACAGTTTATCTCCTCAATCCCAACCTGTCTTTTACAAGCTTACTCAAAACCCTGCTGCGTGAACTGGGACATGACCCGATTGAGGGAGACGAGGCCGAAGCGTTGGAACAACTGCATTTCGTCCTTATTGAAAAATATCGAGAAGGCCGAACGGTGGTTCTATTAATTGATGAAGCGCAGAATATGCCCGTGGACACATTAGAAAATCTGCGGATGTTGTCAAATTTGGAAACGCCAAAAGACAAGCTCATTCAAATTGTGCTGCTGGGTCAACCGGAATTAGATGGCCTTCTGGATCGTTATGAATTAAGACAATTACGGCAACGCATCGCCGTTCGAGCCATCATTCACCCCCTCTCCAAGCGCGAAAGTTTTGAATATATTCAACATCGCTTGGACAAGGCCGGAGGGGAAGGGAAAAGTATTTTCACGAATACGGCCTTAGCGTTAATCGTTCAGGAAGCCAAGGGGATTCCCCGGCGTCTGAATATTATTTGTGATAACGCCCTGGTCACCGCGTTTGGCTACAATAAAGCCCTGGTGACAGCAAAAATTGCTAAAGAAGTGATCGATGACCTGACCGGCCGCCCCTCCCACTCACTCTGGAACTTAGTACCTTTGACAGGCTTGGCTCTCATCCTTGTCCTGGCACTTTTTGCACTCCTACCCCTGACTGAATCCAAATTTTCCGATATCCCTTCAATATATGAAACCGGGCCACGGGATAAAGAAAGGGAGAATCCGAAACAAACCCTCGTACCTGAACAAGACCTCGTAAATGGAGGGAAAATTATCCCTTCCTCTGGTCAAACAGGTTCAACCCTGACAGAAAGGACTCAGGCGCTCCTCACGGAATCAGTGTCTGAAGTCTTTGAGAATCTACGGAATCGGGTCGACTCTCATTCCGAATCAACCACGACTCCACCCCAAGAAAGAACGAATACCAATCCCGATAATCATGAAGACCTCCTGCTGGGGTTTTCACCCGATAATTTCCAGGAGAAGGTACCTGATGCTACAGAAGAATTGGAGGTAGCTGCTGTAACTCCAGAGACGGTATCACCAGGCATCCTGCTCCCCCAAGACACAATCTTCGATCTCCCAAGCCAGGAGGAAAGCATTGCGAAGACTGAAGCAGACAGTCAGGAAAAAGGAGCGCGGTTTATTCGGGATGAAACACAATTTATCCCGTCCACCCAACAGGCACTCTCTGAGCTCTTAGTCCAGGAAGAACCTATTGCGACGGCTGCTGAGGCAAACCGTATGGTAGAAGCAGCGACGCTGATTCAGGATGAGGCAGAAACACCATCTGAGAATTCCAGTGATAACAGCCTTGTTCACCTGAGGCCAGAACCCCTCAGTGAACGTATGGGAAAACCTACGATAGTCGCTCAAGAACCAATCCGCCTCCCTAGCCAAGATAGCCTTACTTCTGTCCCTATCGCTCAAACACCTATGACATCACAGGAAATAACGAACAAACAATCCGAGGCAGAAGCATCGCCTTCACCCGTTACCAGAATAGTGAAAAGGGGTGACACCCTGGCAAAGTTATTGCAGAGTATTTATGGTACAGCTAGTCCTTCTCACGTTCAATTCGTTCTTGAACATAACCCTCATATTGTGAGCGCGCGAAAAATGTACCCAGGGCAAAAAATTATGTTTCCTCCTTTGGAAAACATCGAGAGCAACAATACGGTTGCTGAGGCTAAAAAGTCTTTGGGGGCAGGTAAAGATACGGTATTACCCATGTCTACAAAAATCTTTGCTCACTCTTCCTCACAAATTAAACCAAGTGAGAAAAAGGTTGAGGTCAACCGAGATCTTCCTTACGCGGTGGCCACCGTACAAAAAGGCGATACTTTAGAAAAATTGGTCAAGGTCGTATATGGATCCTCGCATCCTAGCTATGTTCAACGTGTCCTGGAATACAACCCCAAAATTCGGAATCCCAAGGAAATCTTTCCAGGGCAGGACATTACCTTTCCTAAAATAGCTGGAGAAATGAAAACCCGGACAACCCAAGCGTCTCAATCCAATTCAAACGAATAGATTGAACCCTATGATTGCAAGGGCACCGGATGGCCCAGCAATTGTTTGGAGCCGGAAAAGTCTCGGTTGAACAAAGCGGAGCAAGGCCGTTCCTGGATGGAGTTTCCCACAAGTATATGCAACATTTTTTCCTTTGAGGTTTTGCCCAAAAGTCGCTAATCCATACTTGCCAAAGTACCAGAGAAATACATAAATCCTGAAATATCTTTCAAGGGATAAATTACGTCGGATGACACCTCAAAAAACAGCCACACAATTTATTAGCATCAGAGATATCCTTACTCTGTTTTTTAAACACAAAAACAAATTTCTTGCCATATTCGGTGGTACTGTCGCCATAGCTATTGGTATAGCTTTTCTCATGACACCAATTTACCAAGCGCAATCATCTGTCATGGTAAAAATGGGCAGAGAAAATGTTTATCATCCCGAAATAGGCGCCATGAGTCCGGAAATATCAATGGACCAGAAAAGCATGATTGAGTCAGAGGTCCAAATATTGCTCACCAGAGACCTTACGAAACGTGTACTCGAAGTCTTGAAGGTAGGAGTGGTCTATCCAAACATCACTGAAAACGCTCCTGAAAACATTTCTTCCATAGATGCCGGCATTAGCGAAATGCGGAAAAACCTCTCCGTATCTAAAGTTAGTGAGTCAAATATTATTGAAATCAGCTTTCTTCACCAACAACCGGAGATTGCTGAAAAGGTGGTCAACCTTCTTGTTGATCTCCTTTTGGAAAAGCATCTTGAAATCTTCAGTAATCCAAAAGGGTTGTTTTTAAGCAACCAGTTACATGACTACGAACAAAAACTCCACAAATCCAAGTCGCAACTCCAAGCATTCAAACAACAGAATAAGCTTACCCATTTGGACGAAGAAAAAGCGCTTCTGCTGGGACAGCGAAATGAATTAAATACAATTCACAAAAACCTACAAAACGAAGAAAAAGGGTTAAAAAGTAAATATGAATCATTAAAAGGACAGATAAAAAATGTCCCCAAGCATGTGGCCCTCACGAGTGTCTCTGAGCAACAAAAGGTCATTGACGGAGCCCAGGCCAACTTACTTCAATTGGGCTTAGAGGAACAGCGTCTATTAGCCAAATACCATGAAACAAGCCGTTTTGTGGTTAATATTAGGAACGAGATTAGACTGGTCGAACAGTTCATAAAAAATCAAGAGGGCTCTCTAAACGATAAAGTCACGAAGGGAATCAACCCGGTTTATCAGGGATTGGAAGTTGAAATTCTTACAGTAGAGTCAGAAATCAATGCTCATGTCTCCCAGATCAACGAGGTTACGTTTCAACTCAAAAAATTATATGAACAGTTAGCCAAATTGGATTTTTTAGAGAAAGAATTTGAGACCCTCCAAATGAAAGTTGATTCAGATAAAAATAATTATAAGATGTACTTAACGAAAGTTGAGGAAGCAAAAGTATCGGAGGCAATGGACCAACTTAAAATGGCCAATATCAGTGTGATTCAGCCGGCGACTTTGCCCCTGAGACCTGTCAAACCCCAAAAAGGGTTAATTCTTTTTCTCGGAATAATTATAGGGGGTGTCTCAGCAATCCTCTGGGTCATTGCGACCGAATATTTAGAAAGCGGTTATTCTCGACCCGAATATGCTTCACAGGATTTAGGGTTACCAATTCTAACAAGCATTCCCTACAAGAACTAATGACTGTATGCAGGCACTGACATTCAAAAAAATTCCGAAGATCAAATTAACGAATGTTACCAACAACGAACACGACGAATGACAAACCACCCCATAGCTTTAAATTGAATCGAAAAGGCCACAAGATGTTCAGCAATAAGGAAAGTCGATGCAACCGAATGGATCAAGAAGGGTATAGATGAATGAGCAAAGTTTTTGAAGCTTTACAATATGCATATGATAAGTGTGAATTGGAAAAGAAGGAACAAAGATCCGATTTCCCTTCTGTCAATTCTACCTATACGCCGTCCTATACGCCCGCCTTTATCTCCCCTTTGCCTGCACTGGAAATGCAGGATGAAATGGCGCGTATGCGCCAAAGTATTTCTTCACTTCTTCCTCCTCCAGGGAGGAATATCATTCAATTTATTAGTTCAGGTAAAGGTGAAGGTACCTCGATAATTGTCAGAGAGTTTGGAATGCTATTAGCGAAGCAGAACAATAAGGCAGTACTCCTTGTCGATACATGTCCAGGGCATGCAGATCAGCATCGGGCATTTCATGTGGAACCCAAAATTCCATTGGAATCGACTATTAGGCACGGAGGCTCTCTTGATCTGTCAATTTCAAGAATCCCCCACCCTCAACAATCTCTTTCCCTTTGTTTCCTTTCAGAAAATCATGACTCGAATTCAAGCACGTCATGGTTATCGCGAGATATGGTTCTATGGGAGCCAGTCCAAAAGCAGTTCGACTATATCCTCATTGACTCTCCACCAATAAGCTCCTCACATGATGGTTTGGCCCTCTGCTCGTTGGTTGATGGTGTAGTTCTCGTAATGGAAGCAGTGCATTCCCGTTCCCACGTAGTTCAAAGCTCAAGAGATAAACTCATCGAAAGTGGTGGGAACATTCTTGGCATTGCGTTTAATAAACAAAAGCGATACATACCTGACTGGATTTACAGAAGACTATGATCTCATTAATAAACCTCCACCCTACACTGCCAATCCTATTGCGATTCCTCGGAGGGAATCTTAAAAACCCCAGGATGACTCGAATAGCCTTTTTGCCTGGTCAAGAACCATGGGCTGACTAACCTATTCCTGGTAATTACACCAGCATCCTTTCGCTATCTAAAGAAATTGGACAGAGAGAGTTCAAACAATTAACCGATTCAATAACCATAACCCGGATTCTTCCGGGGTTTAAAATTCCCATGCGAGGAAAATCCTGCTGGAAATTCATCGTCTGACTAACTGCAGTGGATTAAGGAATCTGGCTTTTATGTCACAAGAAACTTTAGAAGCTCTGAAATGAAAAACAGAATCAGACTGAATTATACATTTCGTTTATTCTACGCAATGGGATTTTTTTGTACGTTCCTTATACCATTACAAATCTTTGCAGCCATCGGAGCGCCAAACGCACTCCAAGCGCTTCAATCGGATAGGGTTATTCATGTCAATAACTTCCCGCCTCACGCATCAGACTCCAATCCAGGAACGAACGCATTGCCTCTTAAGACCATAGGAATGGCAACAACCCTTGCTCTAGAAAATCATAAAAGAGGATTCAGTACAAAAATTCTTATATATCCCGGGGTTTATCGAGAGAAAATTCATATGGAATTCAGCAGCAAGAAACTGGATCCGACTATTACATTTGAAGCTATTGAACACGGGAAGACCATTATTTCCGGTTCAGAAATCTGGGAAAACTGGGAGGGAACAAAACATAAAAATATTTACACACATAAATGGCCTTTCAAATGGGGAGTGAGGCCGTATCCTCCTGGATGGGAAGGCAAAACCATTCTCCAACCAATTGTCCGACGTCAGGAAATGGTTTTTGTGAATGGAATCAAGTTCAATCAAGCAGATTTGCATTCTGAGATGAAGCCTGGAGATTTTTCGGTCTCAGAGGAAAATTCGGAAGTGGCAATTTTTTTACCAGACAATGTTGACATAAAGCAGAGCCAGGTTGAAGTAGCGGTTCAGAAGGGACTCTTTACCATAAAAGGAAAAAGCAATTTTGTCTTAAAAGGGCTAAGATTTCAACATGACGCATCTGGTCTTGTCGGACACGCCCTCGGTATCACCAATGCGAAAAACGTTTACCTTGAAGATTGTGTGTTCGCTTGGAATAACTGGGGAGGATATCAATTCTATAATGTACAAAATTTGACAACACGACGAAATGTCTCGACACACAATGGAGGTCCCGGGCACACAGCCTGGAGAATAAAAAACTATCTTTCTGAGGATGATGAGACCTCATTCAATAACTGGAGAGGGGCAAAGGGTAATTTCGTTTACTGGGCAGTTGCCGGAACAAAAATCATGGGGATACACGACGCCACATTTCGTCGTCATCGTGCCCAAGGAAATCACACTGCCGGTTTTTGGCTAGACTACGATAACAAGAACATTGAAATTGAAGATGGAGTCTCCTGTGGAAATCTCAAGCATGGCTTATTCCTTGAGGCCACCCAAGGCCCTCTAACAATAACAAACATGAAGATTTACCAAAACCAGGAATGGGGAATCAGGATTGTGAATTCAAGTCAGATCAATGTTACAGAAAGCCAGGTTTACCACAATCGAGGTCCCCAGATTCGAGTCCAAGGACAGAAGACCAGAGGGATAAACGACTGGGAAACAGGAGAAAGACTTAACCTTGGTGCAGAAAAATGGACGTTGGAGAATAACATTATTGTTGGTGATGGATTATTAGTCCAAAGCAGTTTCAAGAATCCCTTAGGACCGGGATTGAAGTCTAACGGGAATTTTTGGTCTAGCGCATCTAACACCAAACCATTTCAAGCGGCTGCCGACCGCCTGACATTTAGTGAATGGCAAATTTCAATGAACCAAGATCAGACATCAACCTTTGCCTTCCCCATACAACCGGAGTCAGGCCAAGCCCTTTTAGATAATTGCACCTATCGGGGTCTCGACTGAATTCCAATTGGTCCACAAGATTTCATTCAACGTCTTTTAGAATATTGTAAGTTTAATTTTCTGTCTATTTTTGCGTTGAAGGTCCCTTAATTCTTTTTGCTATGGAGTGCCCCTCTATCTGGGTGCTCCTCTTCCTTGAAATTCTTCTAATACATCCACAAAAATGATCCGCCACATTTCAGGTGTATAGCTGTAGGGTTATAATTGCATGAGTCCAAAAAAGAATGCCCATAATAATTGAAATCGAATCTTCCATTAAGCACCAAAGTTGTTTAGTATGAAATGATGAAGGCCTCTTAATATTACTTTTTGCAAATTTTCCAGGTGAAATCAATTATTGCCATTGAAAGTATTCACATCGTTACCTTGAATTTTTAACTCATCCATTCTCCTCATCCATTCTCTTCATTCTTTACCATTTTTTCCCTTTTTTCTGAGTTACTTAAATCCCTAAGTCGGCATTGGTCAAGAACAATAGATCGTCAGCTGAGGACTTCAGTCTAAACTAGACCTTACTTGCCTGAAGGTCTTTCTGAATCCATAAGCTTGACCTCGTGATATATCAGGAGAATATTTTGTGCAAGGAGAATTCGTACCTCTTGTTACTGTGGTGAATTAACAATAAAGGAGAGAGCATGAGCAAAGTTTTAGTACATCTCAGGGTAAACGTTCTGAACTATGTGAAATTGTGTTCAATATTATTCGTCTTAGGCTTACCGAATATATTGCAAGCCAGTTCCTATGGAGCCCCGCTCCCCTTAGGACTCATAGAGGTAGATCGAACAATCTATGTCAACAATAAACACCTCGTTGCTTCTGATTCTAATCCGGGAACTGCCGACTTGCCACTCAAAACCGTGGGGCAGGCCACAACAAGAGCCATTGAAAATCGTGAGCTTGGACTTGGCACAAAAATTCTTGTGGCCCCTGGTGTCTACCGGGAAAAATTCCAATTAATCGTCAATCCACAGGATTCAGATCCTCCAATTGTCTTTGAGGCGACCGAAATTGGCAAAGCTATCATTTCCGGATCAGATGTTTTTCGAAACTGGAAACCTACAAAAATTCCCAATATCTTCGTTCATGCCTGGCCCTATAAGTGGGGAGTGAAATCACTTCCAGAAAGTTGGAAAGGTAGGGTCAACGTAAGTCATATTGTGAGAAGAAAAGAAATGGTTTTCGTCAATGGAATTCCATTAAAACAGGTCTTGTCGGCAATTGAATTAGTAGCTGGGACATTTTTTGCGACAGAAAGCACCAGCCAGCTTTTCATTGCCCTACCTGGAGGATTAACCCCTTCTGAAAGTTTAATTGAAGTCGCCATTCGTAGCCGCCCAGTACTTATAAAGGGAAAAACAAATCTTGTTCTCAAAGGCCTAACCTTTCAGCACGCCGCTTCTGATTATCTCGGTAGCGCTTTAGTCATTACAGATGGAAACAATGTTACGTTGGAGGATCTTCTCTTTTCCTGGAATAATGGCATGGGTTATTTTTTGCATAACATCCAAAACCTAACAAGCAAACGAAATGAGACCAGCAACAATGGTGCTTCAGGGTATCAGATCTCTACGATCAAGAACCTCCTATCTGAGGATGACAAAGCGTTACGCAATAATTGGAGGGGAGTAAAAGGGGAGTTCGTTAACTGGGGAGTGGCTGGCTTTAAAGGCTTGAAAATTCATGATGCCATTTTTAGACGTCACATGGCACAAGGGAACCACACCACGGGATTTTGGTTAGACTATGACAATCGAAATATTCGGATGGAAGACGGCCGTTGGTGTGGAAACCGAACGTACGGATTATTCGTCGAAGCCAGTGAACGAATCACCATAACCAACGCCAAAATTTACCAGAATAATCAGTGGGGATTCCGAACCGTGCAAACACCTGACCTCACATTAACTGGAAGCCGGATTTATGCCAACCGGGGGTATCAACTTATTGTGCAGGCTCCGTTTACCCGAATGGTCAACAATTGGGAAACAGGGGAAAGAATAGAGCACAAAACAGAGCGATGGCAATTAACCAATAATATCATTTCAGGCGATCATGCCTTGTTGATTACAGATCCGCATTCCATATTCCTGAATGGCTTATTTTCAGATGGAAACATATGGATGAAGCCCTCACATCCAGGAGCATTTCGACTGGGGGAAGGAGGGAAAAGTATACGTTTCCCTGAATGGCAATCAACTGCAAAGCAGGATCAAAACTCATTTTTTATACATCCGGACTCGCTTGCGACGAATCTGGCAATGGATTGCATCTATCCCCCTGCCCCCCCTCCAACCCTAACAAAACAGAACTAAAGCTCCAATGAGTCTTCGCTCCTGAAACAAACATAACTTTCTAATCGGGAATCAGGAGATATAACATCGGAATTTCTAAAAGGTATTGGGAGACCGAAGTGAGGCAATAGATTTTCACCCCGAAAATCTATTGCCTCACAATACTCTCTCTAGAATATTAACTTAACCGACAAAAACTGATAGGGCTAAGGGTTCATAGCCCTGATTATGACATCCATCTTTCCTTCCAAGCATAGGCCCCGGATTTCGTGGAGCAACTTTCCATTATCCATTCCCGCGTTCTCACTTAATTAACATTGCAATGACGACTCTTTCTCCATCTCCAAACCTTGCATGGGCAATCTAGATTGTTGTTCCTGCCAACTAAGTCCAATAATGGTCACCACAAATAGCATATAGCCAGGTTCTTCTAACCAGGAAAAGACGATCCCAAAAATTAGCACTGTGAAGGCGAGAAAACGAGCGAGATCGTTCGTACAGATGCGCAAAATTACAATGACCCAAAGCAGTCCGTAAGATACAACACCCAAAATCCCAAGATCACCCCATAGCCCGGCCCAGAAGAAAAAAGGAGACCACATGCTCGACCCTGTAACGGAATGGGAAAGATAATTTCCCTGCTGATAGTTCCATGCATGTTGAGTCACAGATGAAAACGACACACTTAAAGAACGAAGCTGTTCCTCATACTGAGGCAACATGAAAGCCAACTTGCCAACGGTATGTCCTGGCCCTAAACCAAAAATCCAATTCAATACCGAGTCATAGTGAGAAAAAAGAAGGGGTAAAATCCCAAACTTTACAGTCAACCCTTTTAGAATCAAGTTCAGATCCGCCCAGGTCGTAAGCGCCGGAAAAATGGTAAAGGCCGAAAATAGAAGCACCGCCCCTGAAGTCATAAACAGTAAAACGTATATAAAAAATTTCCGAATATCTCCCAGTTTTGTGCACAATAAACAACCGAGCCCCAACAGAAAAACAGCAATCACTTGTTTTGAGTCCGAAAGAATGACCACACTAGCTATAATGAGACTAATAATGGCCCGTACAGGTAAAGAAAAATTTTCAAGGGCCGTAAAAAAATACACTGCTGCCGTCAAAGCAACGGCCCCGGCAACATGGTGCCCAGCGCCCTGTTCAAGGAAAACACCTTTAACGTCATCGGTTCCTCCACCTGCGAGAGCCTGAGCAAACGATAATCCAACATGGATACAAATAAAAACCACAAGTAGCCAACGAAAGGTCTGAATCTGTGATTTGGACATCGGTCGATTGATCATCAGGACTAAAAGAAGAAATGGCTCGGAAAGTATCAGGAAATCGAGCAAAATATTTAATAAGCCAGCACCGTTGATGACTGCACTTAAAACCATAACCCAGGAGAGCAATAAAAGCCCATAAACAAGCGACCAGGAAATAGAATTACTCAAAAACGGAAGAAGAAGAATGGCGAAAATGGCCACTAAGGCAAAATGAAAAAACTTCACAACTGCCGGCCCGCCTAACTCTGTCAAAATTCTTCCATACAGTACTGTGGATAGCGCAAGCAACCCGAACAGCCAGCTTCTCATACCTAGTAATTCTACAATGACGTTCATCGTTTTCTATTGCTCAATTTTTGGCTTGCTTGCGCTTACTATTATGAAAAGACCTGGCCCTTTTCCTCACTTCTAGCCTGGGCGTAAATATTTATTAAATTTCTATAGTTTCCTGCACTCGAGTAATGTGTTTCATACTCCTGTCTAGCTTCCCTCCGCATCTCCAACACTTGGGTAGGGTGAGCAAGAACCCAGGTGACTTGTTTCACCAGGTCCTCTACATCCCCGGCACGAAAATGAAGACCGGTTTTTCCAGAAGCAATCAGGTCATTCACTCCTCCAATCGCACTACCAACAACGGGGCACCCGACAGAAAATGCTTCAATGATTGTCATAGGAAGCCCCTCGTACCAAACGGATGGGAAGACCAAAAACATCGCCTGCTTCATGGCCAATAAGACCTCCTCCTTCTGCAAACGTCCTAACCACTCGACTCCCCTAAGAGCACTTGAAGCAGAACGAATCTGGGAAGCAAGCGGTCCATCGCCGACGATCTTGAGTGGGATCCGATCATGGAGCTCTGACCAGGCACCTAACAGTGTACTAAGACCTTTCTCGGAGGAAAGGCGCCCAACGAACAACGCATAATCTTGTACTTTCTCCCTCCCAATCCCTGGATCCGGCTCGACAAAGTTTGGTTTAACCACAACTTTCCCCTCTGGTAATCCTCCTTCAATAAATTTTTTCTTCGCAAAATCCGTTAGTGCGATAAAAATACTGACCTTCTTCTTCCAGCTCCCCAAAATTCGATGGATACTAAGCATGGCTGCTACCCCAGCACTTTCTACGCGACTTTCTCGGTAACATCCATGAATAACTCCAGAAACTGGGAAGGTACTTTTCAGGCAATCCTCACATACGGCTTCGTCCCTATAAAAAAGTGAGTTGGAGCACAGGAGCCGATAATTGTGTAAGGTTAAAATCACGGGGACTCTCTCCGCCCGGCTTGCATAAAATGCCGAAGGAGAGATTAACGGGAAGACATTATGGAAATGAGCAATGTGCGGTCGTTCCCGTTGGATGATCTTACGAAGATCATGATACGCCTTGGTATTCCAAATGAGCGTTTTGGCGAGATCAAACTTCGAACAATTCTGAATGGAGTCGTTATGTAAGGTATATCGAATGACCTTATGGCCATTCGCTTCGAGGAGCCTGCCTTCTGCAGCAAAAACTTCATCTTCCCCACCCGGCTCTTGATAAAAATTGTGGGCAAGCAAAACCCTTAGCTTATTTTCCATTGTTGTTATGGGGCACGTCTTATCTAAAGCAGTAGTCTATGGATAAGAAAATTGAATGAGGAGTTAATCTGAGGCCTATCGATAAAGAATAAGGTTTTCTGGCGTTGCGGCATGCGGGGTCTTAGGAGACCATGACACAATCGTTTCAAGACGTTCCCTGAAATGCCACTTCCTGGTAAAACTCGTTGAGAACATCAACCTTTGAATCCCAGCTATAATCTTGCAACACTCTTTCCCTGCCTGCTCTGCCCATTTGCTCGCAAAGAGAAGGCGCACCAGCTAACCTCTTCATTGACTCCCCCATATCCCGCAATACCTGCTCGGCAGAATTCACAGCAATGAGGATTCCGGTTTCATCTGTTACTTGTGTGGCAGGCCCGCTATGATCTAAGCAAATGACGGGTCGTGCAGCAGCCATGGCCTCCAAACACACCCAACCACCTGACTCATGGAAACTGGGGTGGACAAGGACATTGCATTCGGCAAGTTTACGCAGCGCTTCGGACCTGGGAATCTCGCCGAAGAATTTCACCTGTTCTGCAATACCAAGAGCGACGACTAGTCGCTCCAATCTTCTTTTATCCGGACCATCACCAATGATCCAATATTCACAATGCGAAATATTTGCGTGAGCAAATGCTCGTAACGCAAAGAAAACTCCTTTAAAGCCTAAGAGTCTTCCAATTGTCACAAACCTAAACGAAGAATCCGACCGTTGCGAGGATTGCGAGAGTTGAGCAATTGCACTCTTTTCTAGTCCTGCCTCACCGTAGACTTTTACATTAGAAACCCCCAGCCTTTTTAAGCGTTTTGCGGTTCCTTTTGTCGTGGCGATGCCCATACGACTTCTTGCTGCTGTGCGCCACACAAACGGATCATGTTCTCCAATCCACAAAGCCAGATGTCGACCTGCCTCGTAGATTTTACTCCTAAAGTCCAACTGATTACGCAAAACCTTTGGCGTAGTGTCTCCTCCACCAATGGGTCCCCACAAAAATGGAATGGGGAGAAAAGAGAGAAAACTCGGAGTCCAAAATCTCACGAATGTCACATGGTGTATTAGTTCGAAGGTCATTGTGCGATGCAGCCTCCGGATCAATACCAAAATTCCCATTTGCCACATATAATAATAGGCTCTGACGCCCCTTCCCCCCTTCTTCCAGAAACGCATCCATCGGGGAAGATCATAATAGAGGAAATGAGGCTTAGGTTGATCATACTGCTCTAATGCGGCTTCTATGCTAGATCGGTTATTGATGCGAGTAATCACCCAGACATCATGATATTTTGCCATTTGCAGAGCCACATTCCAGCCGACACCAGACTCCGAACCTTTCCCCGGCTCACAAGCATAGGCTGAGATCAGGACTTTCAGTCGCTTCACTTTTCGCATTCCCATACGGACCTCCACCAAAGAACACGATTTGTATTTTCCAAATGACCGTCAGCAATTGCCTCACGATAAACATGATAGGCTAACAGCCTCACTAATCCTTCGATCTCCTCAAGGTCTAATGAGAAGTGTCTCAGCATGTAGTTAATGACAAATACCCTTGTTTGGCGGGGAGTCCAAAACCGGATCAATCGCCCTACTTGTAAAAGGTAATGGATTAAATCAAGGTGCGGAAGGGATTCTGATAATCCGTACTCCCAATCAATCGCAGCGGCATTTCTACCTGACCAATGCAGCAGGTTCCAAGGTGCAAAATCACCATGATAAAACACAACGGGCCATTTTCGATGAGAAAGAGACTCAAGCCAAGGTAGGACAGCACTGCCGTATTTCGCCTGGAAAATTTTTACTCCAGGGTGTTCTTCTATTCCTTCGCAGGGTGAGATCTGAAGGCCATTCAAAAATTCGTGAATCCAGGATGGCGGATGCATACTTACTGAAATAGCACGTCCAACTATGGGACTGAGGACCAGGGCATTCCCGTCGTTAAAGGATGTGTACTTCAGTACCTCTGGACCAACTCCCTTAGGAATACGCTCCAACATTTTGAACTCGTTTTCTAGCCTGGAGCGAGCAATGTGCGTCTCGGCATACTTTATGTACCCAACGACGCCCCTCTCTCGACTCCATAATTGGATAGTATTTTTCTGATTTGGTCCTGCAGTCCCAATGAGTAGTGCAGCGGAATCCACATCTGGAAAAATGTCACCTATCAATTCTTTGATACTTGCATGATGATTTACCACGGGCGCCATTAAACCCAATCCTGTTGCCACTTTTAAACGCAAGAAGAAACGATAACACTTGGCAATTCTTCTATGAGCAGGATAAAAAGCACTTTCCTGCCAGCGACGTTTTACGGTCGCCCCAGCAAGAAGCAACCGCGGGCTTTTGGAAGTGGGGAGAGCCCTAATCTCTGCATCCGGTGGAAATAGGCTTAGAGCCCTCATCTCAGTGCTTAACATGACCAAGACTGGAGATGGCACGGATCGCCATATAATTGAGTACGACAGCCTCAACCTTCTGGATCGTTTCCTCTAATCGATCCGAGTTATCTATAATATGTCCATTTGTCAGGGTGCCAACAAATTCACGGTATGCAAGTCGTTGTCGATGGCTTTCCTCTACCGAAACTTCTGCTTTTCGGGAATACAATTCCTCTGCCGGAACATCCAACAATATCACTAAATCCGGCCGAGGGATAAATTTCCCACAAAGCTTCGCTAACCAAAGAGGACCACCATATCGATATCGCCTAGGATCAATGGCTAAATCGAAATAATACCGATCAAACAATACAAGCGTCGAACGAACCAAAAAAGGAAACACACTGATAAAATACCCAATGGTATAATCAATCCACCAAACCCCAAGCTTAATCAAGGAAGGCAGGAATCCCCTCACCGGTTTACCATGCGGATTCGGTTCTGGTTCTCCAGCATGCTGAGGACTTCCAAAAAATGGCCTGAGATGATACCGCTTGGTCCTACGAAAGGCCGATGCCAGTGTTCCTTCAATACATTCCAAAATGGTGCTTTTCCCAGACCCATCCGGACCAAGAAGGACAACATGAACTCCTGTTGGCTTCATTATTCTTAGAATTTTTCTTTGAACATCTAAAGCAAAACTTTTGAATGAAAAGGGGAGATTTTCGCGAAGAGCGACTCGAAGCCTAGGCAAGGCATCACAAACCTCATTCCACGAATTAGATTCTGCTGCGTCACAAAGCATTTCTACCTCCGGCTCCTTCCAAAATTTTTTCAACTGCTTCTTTGATTCCTTCTGCGCTTTTTTCCATTCTCCGCTCAGATAGGATTGATGACTGGGAGCCAAAAAACCTTTATCAATTTTTTTCAATAGGTAATAGATAAACGCCTGTTCAGGAGCGGGTACAAAAAAAGAACATTGCTGACCATCTGCGTCAACCTGCTTTCGAATACGCCCAGACAACAAGCAGCGAGCACCTAAGAATCGCCTTCCCCATCGAACATAATCAGTGCAAACATCCGGGTAAAAAACATGGTGCTTGCCATCATTACCGGTCCAGGAGCAAACAAAAAACCATGCCGATTGTTCATGCTGAAGAATCTGAATAAGTTTTAAATTATAAAGATCACAAAATTTCATCAGACAGGGAACAAGCTTACTAACGCACTCCGGCTCAATCACTACATCCACATCACTCAATATTTTTGCTGGATACTCCCGGGAATCCCCCACCAGTACATAACAAATTCCTTCTTTTTCAAAGAGTCGAAAGAGATTTGATGCCAAAACCCCATCAGACAGGACTATCGGCGCGGCCTGTCTCATTCGGTCCTTTTCCAACACTTTGTCCCTTTGCATGAGATTAATTACTGTACGCTGGCAGGCGACTTCCGGAAAACTGCGCATAGGCATTAAGGTGGGCCCGGGCTGCGCTTTCCCAAGAAAAAATGTTCTTTAACTGACTGCTATGAAAATTTGCCAAAGAGTTAAGTTCATTAAGGCGTCCAGCAAAATCAATGATGGCATCACCCGCTTCACTTCCATTTAGATGAACTTTCCTTATATGCGACATATCCTCAATATCTGCATATGAGATACATCCGATTTCCCGAGAAAGGATGGCAGGCTTATTCATCAACAGAGCTTCACAAACACTCTGCCCAAAACCGTCATATCTCGACATCTGGACATAAATATCAGATGCCTTCAATGCTTGGATGAGTTCTTTTCCTATGACTACACCTTCGAACGTGATTTGCCCAAGGACACCTAAGCTTCGGGCCAGTCGCTTCAGGTGTTCTTTACCGCCCCTGCAATCTGGGCCAATGAGTCTTAGACAAAGCCGCTTTCCTTGCATACGTTTCACGGCATAGGCAAAAGCCTGCACCAAGTAATCTAATCCTTTTGTGTAGACATCCAATCTACCCACACAAACCAATTGTATTGCGTCAAAGCTTCCATCTCTCACTCCGGGTATCAGGTATTTTTCTAAATGAAGGTTTGGTCCTTGAGCAGCACAATAGACGTGACTCGTTGGAAGGAGTTCCTCAATTTGCACTTTTTCCAATGGAGAAAGCCCATGAAATGCAACGACTTTTTCATATAAAATCTTTTTTGCTAGCTTAAGATAGGCATATTTCCCACCCCACAGGCCAACTCCTCTTTTTAATAATCGTGGGGCAAATGCTCCACGGGGGCTCAACACAACTGGACAGTGAAATATTCGGCAGGCATGCAAGTTATCTATGTTAAATTCGCCATGGACGTGCACAATTTCGGGTTCGAATGATTGCAATTTCTTAATCGTATTTCTGGATAGGATACGCAATCCTCGCCCTTGAAAATTCATGAACCACCTTGGGTGCCACTCAAAGAGCTCTACATCCTTGGGACGCTCTATGGAATAATACAATGGTTCGGTGGTGGTGCTGGCAGTCGCAATGACAACATCCGCCCCGAGTTTCGCCTGACTATGGGATAAACCCAATACGCCATTCGCAACAGCACCACCTCTCAAAAGATTGGGATACCAATGCAAAATCTTCAACTAATTTTTCCCTTTTCTATGCAAGAATTTTCTGCCTCACTGCCAACCAGGCAAGATACCCAGCAATACAAATGGAAAATATTTGAACAGTCAACGCTCCAGGAATTCCCCAGGCATTAATCATCGGAATTGAACCAACGAAAACTACAATTGCGGACGTGCTCCAGATTTTGGCAATTTCGCGAGTTACTCCAATCGATTTAAGTCCCAGCGTGTATACAAACACAAAGGAAGACGCAACAAAGCTGAGGGATATCAACACAAAAAGGTGGCGATGGCCATCATAAATCCCTTTATAAAGATAATGAAGTATGAATTCGGAAAACGAGGAAAGAAGGATCCCATAAAGCGTTACCGTTCCACAGACCAACCAAAGAAGATCACGCATTTTCTTGCGTCGTTCAATCGAAGCATGCTCACCCTGAACGGAAGAGAGTACGGGTAATGCAACGAGTGAAACAGCATTCAACATAAGATCTAGCGGTCGGAAAAGGGTTCGCACTACAGACAAAACTCCAGCTGCTTTTAGACCAAGAAAGGCCGATACCATAATTGTTAAAATACCGGTCGACGCCCATTTGATAACTGTTCCGACAATATTCCATGCTCCGAATTCCTTATGATCATGGAAAATCGAATAAAGACTTAAAGGCCCAGTCCATTTAAACTCAGGTTTAAGTATGCGCAACTGACAAACACTCACAAGTAAACCGATAAGACCCATCGACAAAAATGCCCAATACGGGGTTAGGGAAGCCTTCTGAAAAAGGAGAAATATCATCAATGCATTCAATGTGAAATACATAAAACTTCCTGCAAGGGCCCACGTCGACTGGGAAACGACATAGAAACTTCGCCGAATCATCCACTGTAGAAGAATAAAAGGGCTTGCAATTGCTAAGCCCAGAAAGGCATCAGCCAGCTCCTTAGAGTCAAAAGCCAAGAATGTTAGGGAAGAAACGATTAAAATAAAAGACACTAAAACCGAGAACACTCCGTGTCCTAACAAGAGACTCCCGATATACCCTCTGAATGTTTCGAGGTATTTCTTTGCCCCATATACCATCATCGGTTCTATCATCACTGAGGTGTGAATGGCGCCAATAAGAAGAAAAATCGTATATGCTACGGCAAACGCGCCATATTCGTTCGGGCTCAACCAGCGAGCGAGAATAATGTTGATAAGAAAATTCGTACCGCCATGTATCGCCTGGTCAACAAGTGAAATACCGCCTCTTTTCCCCCAACGATTCAATACCATCACGGTAATGCGGATTCAGATTTAAACAACACGACACAAGACCCTCTACTCAAACTCATGGCATCACCCCGCAAGAATAGTCATCGATGATTCGTTTATATTCATCAACCAAGTCTTGCGCTACTTTTTCCCAGGAGTAGCTCAAACAAAATTTCATTGCATTCTCTGAAAGCCGTTGATACATATCCTCTGAATATTCCAAAACCGTAGCCATCCCATCAGCCAAATGCGTACCACTCAGGGGCACGGTTATTCCCATGTTCATTCGCTGCGTCCAATCCCCAAGATTCCCTTCCAATGAGGCAATGAGAGGAATACCATTCCCTAAGGCTTCACAGGGAGCAAGCGCAATGCCAGCATAACGATACACATTAAGAAAATAATCTGCTTCGGTCCAAAGCATCTTCTTCTCTTCCCCTGAGACATAATCTCTAAAATCAAAAATCTCGCTTCCTATCCCCGCTACACGCTTTTTAAGTTTTTCCATAGAATCATTTACCGACGGACCAGCCATTATGACACGGAATGGTTTGGGGTTCGGGGAACGCATCAGAACCTCAACCGCATCGCAAACTAAATCTAATCCTTTATGGAAAATATCCAGTCGACCTAAATGGAGAAAGGTCACCGGATCGTTCAATTTCCTACCATCACATGGCTGAGACTTTATCCAGGATGCATTAATACCGACCGGCGCTACAAACCGTTTTGTTACTCCAAGCTCTGCCAGAATTTCCGCTTCGTATTTTGATGGGGTATGAACACATGCTACGGCTCTAAGCATTGGGGCATCAAAATACTTATGCCATAGTTCTTTTCTCCAAATATGGTAAAAGTGCGTTCGCTTTCCTCCAAAACGGACACCGAATCCATGGGGGCTCAAATTCCCGTTCGTTGAAATAATACAGGGTGCACCAAAACGAAAAACCTCTTTCAACCAGACATGATGAACCGGAATCCAGATACCGGATAAATGAATGATGTGAGGTTTAAACGATTGCAAGACCTTCCGAAATTGCAACACACTGCGCAAACCATTTCCCAATTGAACGGACTGAACATTTGAGGAAATTCTTTCAGAGTCACCCTTATACGAGACAGCAAGAACATCGTTACCAAGATCAGCCTGAGCCTGAACCAAGCTTCTTACTTGAAACGGAGTCCCTCCGGTTTCAAGTAAATCATGAAATATATGAAGTATTTTCACGTCGACAGGAAAGGCCTACAAACTAAAAGGCCGCTCATCAGCCCTGAGGTCGTAGGTCATGGCAGATAGGAAGAACTAATTTTGGGATTAATCCTGTGTAAAGAAAGTGAGAGAAGGGCATTCCATTGTTCATTCATATACTAAATATGGGTTTCCTTCAGTGCCGGTGCTATCTTTTCCCGTGTCATGTTCACGTGATTAACATAGTAATCCATCGTACTTTCTAACAATTCGTTTAATCCCCATTGAGGTTTCCACCCAATTAACGCTTCTGCCTTTGAAATGTCAGGGATTCGCCTATCTGAATCCTCATAGCCTTTACCATAGAACTCTTCACCGGAAACATCGACAATCTGAGGAAGAGGATGGTCATTTCTCGGGTACCTTCGAACAAAAATATCTTGCATTTTGATTGCAAGTTCCCTGATGGAAATCTCATTCGAAGGTGTTCCAATATTGAATATTTCCCTATTACAGACACCATTTACATCCATGATAATACGATAAATCGCGTCAACCGCATCATCTATATAGGTATAACAACGCCGATGATGTCCCCCATTCACGAGCTTCATATTGGTTCCAGTGAGAAGCGCATCCATAAAAAATGAAAAGACTCGCGGTATCCCCTCACCTTCGCTTAGGAGAAAATCAATCTTGGGGCCAATAAAATTAAATGGACGTATAATCGTGTAATTAAAACCCAGTTCTAAACCATAGGCGTGAAGCACTCGCTCCAACAATTGCTTAGCTGATGCATAAATCCAACGGTGCTTATTAACCGGCCCCATGATGAGGTTTGTGCTATCTTCCGAGAAAGTGGCATGTCGGGGATCGTCAGAATTCAGCAAATGACCGTTCATGAAACTAGCAGGGGTTTTGCCATATACCTCGCACGTCGAAAACTGAATTAATCGTTTATTCAGTGCTACGCAGGTTTCGGCAATTTTCAAATTTTCGGTGAAATTTAACCGGAAAACCTCTAATGGCATTTTTACGTAAAGCCCGGGATTCGCATAGGCAATCAAATCTATGACCACATCCGCGTCTTGAACCAGTTCCCTCAACCCCCAATCTGGCCTTCGAATATCTTCCTTGACGATTCTCAGATTATCAAACCCGACCCACTCTTGAATCTTGTCGTGGGCTTGATCGACCACAGTGACAGTATGTCTTTCTTTAAGGAGTCGAGCTGTTAGATGAGATCCAATAAATCCGGCTCCCCCAAGGCAAAGTATTTTCACAGTCTACCTCACGATAATATTGTGTATGTTAGAAATATAATATAGATATGTATGTTAGGAATATATGATAGATAAAGATGTAGGTGTTAATTTTAGCAATTAAAATTTATGCATATCGATTGAACCGGTTAGAATAAGAACCCAGCCTTGAGGCAAAGAATACGGAAGAAACCATTTTCAGATTGATCATTTCAAAATACCGAATTCATGCCTTAGTATTTTCCATAAAAAGATGGAATTCGTGACAAGATACCGCTTCCATAATCTCTTGGGCTCGCACCACAAACGAAATACCCACTCTAAGCTGTTTCGTTGCATCCAAGGCGGTGCTATTTCTTTCGTGCCGGCATGAAAATCAAAGGCCGCACCGACGCACAATTGCACACCGTGGATTTTTTCACGATGATCAAAGGCAAAATGCTCCTGTTTTGGACATCCCAGACCCAAAAAAATAAGCCCGGCGCCACTCGCATTGATTCGAGCCACAGCCGCCTGATCCTCATCTTGGGTGAGCGGTCGGAAGGGAGGAGCTTCGGCTCCCACGATTCGTAGCGAAGGAAACCGGTGAAGAAGATTTCGTTTCAATCCCCCCAAGACATCCGGCTGGCTTCCATAGAGATAGACACCAACTCCTTTTTGCTCGGCCTGGTGACATAACCGCAGCATTAACTCGGGACCGTATACACGGTCAGAAAGATTGGCTTGATGAAATCGATTCAATGCCCACCGAACCGGCTGCCCATCCGGGGCGACAATATCGAACTGGTTGATTTTCTTCTTCAAGGAAGAATCTGAACAGGCTTCGATGAGGCCATGCACAGGCATATGATCCACGATCAGAGAGCGGCGTTCTTGAGCTGCCTGAATCAGGAGAATGGTGGCTTCCTGATAATCAGTCCGACTGACTCCGATACCGAATAGATTAAATTTTGGCGGACAAGGAGAATGTTGCCTGGCCATCCCTTTCGGGGAATCAGATAATTCAGAGGGACTGGTGGAGGGGAGCATTCCGATAGTATTCAAGAATGAGCCTCCATGAGTTGCCCAGGCGTATCGTGTCGCAAATACCAGTCATAGGTCATTTTGATGCCGTTGGAAAGAGAAATATTGGGCTGCCAACCCAGCGCATGGAGACGGGTTATATCCAGTTTCCGCTTGGGGGTTCCGTCTGGTTTAGTAGAATCCCAATTGATCTGCCCGGATGCTCCAATAAGCTCTTTAATCATTTCAGCCAGACCCCGGATACTAATGTCCTCTCCACTCCCGACATTCACCAAGGGACCGGCATGATATTCGAGCAAGGTCTGAAATCGCTCAGGATCCAAATCCATGAGGAAAAGGCAGGCGTTCGCACAGTCATCAACATGAAGAAATTCCCGGCTGGCTTGACCTGTGCCCCAAAGCGTAACAGGAGTGCCAGAAACCTTTAATTCATGAAATTTCCTGATGAGTGCAGGTAACACATGGCTGGTTTCCAGATTAAAATTATCCCCGCTTCCATAGAGGTTCGTTGGCATCGCACACAAATATTGCGTCCCGAATTGTCGATTATATGCCTCGCACATTTTTAATCCTGCAATTTTGGCAATGGCATAGGGTTCATTAGTCGGCTCAAGCGCGCCGGTCAACAGATAGTCTTCTTTAATCGGTTGGGGACAATGCTTGGGATAAATACACACGCTTCCCAAAAACAAAACTCGCTTCACCCCGGTGAGATAGGCCGCATGTAAAATATTGGTTTGAATCGCCAGGTTCTGATAAATGAAATCGGCGGGATAAGTGGCATTGGCCATGATACCTCCGACCTTGGCTGCCGCCACAAATACATAATCCGGTTTTTCATTTTCAAAAAAGCCTTGGACTGCAGCCTGATTCGTCAAGTCCAGTTCACGACGAGTTCGTGTAAGAATATGCGTCTGCCCTCTGGCCTGAAGTTGACGCAGAAAGGCCGAACCCATCATTCCCATATGACCGGCTATGTATATTTTACTGGTTGGTTCCATTGTTGAGCATTATGGCAAGAATTAGCATGGCACAACTGAGGTGTTCCTGCCGCAGGTGAATTGGATAAAATGGGTACATGAGTGCTGCATTCTCAGTATCCTGAAATGACTAATCACCCTTCCACCACTTTTGTGGAAATTTCTGACGAAGGATGGAATCGCCATCCCCTTTGGGTTCCATTCCCAACTTTCGCATATCCGCATCGACCATGATTTTGACGAGGTCTTTGAAGGTGATCCGTGGTTGCCATTTGAGTATCCTATGCGCCTTTTCAGGGTTGGCAACCAGGACATCGACTTCGGTTGGACGCAGATACTGTGGGTCTTCCTTCACGAAATCACGCCAATCGAGACCAACGTACCCAAAGCTTTCCTCGACAAATTCCCGAACTGTATGAGTTTCTCCAGTACCCAGAACAAAATCACACGGTGTATCCATTTGAAGCATATGGTGCATGCCCTCTGCGTACTCTGGCGCAAAACCCCAGTCCCTTTTAGCTTCCAGATTTCCCAGATACAAATCTTTTTGCTTTCCAGCTTTTATATGAGCGACTGCGCGGCTGATTTTCCGCGTGACAAAGGTTTCTCCTCGTCTGGGGGATTCATGGTTAAAAAGAATCCCATTGCAGGCAAATAAATTAGTCCCTTCCCGGTAATTGACTGTCATCCAATAGGCATAGACCTTTGCCGCTCCATAGGGGCTTCTGGGATAAAAGGCGGTATCCTCCGATTGAGGGGGGCTGGCGTTTCCAAACATTTCGCTCGAGGAAGCTTGATAAAATTTGCAGGATACCTCGCTTCGCTTTATAGCCTCAAGGATACGGGTGGTGCCTAGGCCTGTCACATCTCCGGTATATTCTGGAGTATCAAAACTCACCCGGACATGGCTTTGCGCTCCGAGGTGATAGACCTCTTGAGGTTGCGTATTATAGATGAGATTGGTCAGTTGGCCTGAATCGGTAAGATCGCCATAATGAAGGAAAAGCTTGGTATGGGGATCATGAGGGTCGGCGTAGATATGATCAATGCGAGCAGTATTAAAGGTGCTGGCCCGTCTGATTATTCCATGAACGGAGTATCCCTTGGAAAGAAGAAGCTCGGCCAGATAGGACCCATCTTGTCCGGTAATACCGGTAATAAGCGCAGTTTTTGACATATATTAAGTTTGGGGGGAAATTAAAAAAGAGATCTTAAACCGCCCCACTTCCTTTCATTACAGCCGGAATGGTCTTGAACAAGATTTTTAGATCCAACCAGATTGACCACTTATCGATATAGTGCAGGTCAAGTTCCATCCATTTAGCAAAGGAGGTAGAACTTCGCCCACTGACCTGCCATAGACCGGTGAGACCTGGCCTGACGCTAAAGCGTCGACGATGCCAATCCTCATAGAACTCCTGAAGATCTCGAACCGGAAGCGGCCGTGGGCCAACCAGGCTCATGTCTCCATTGATGACATTTATTAATTGCGGTAATTCATCAATACTGGCTTTGCGCAACAAGCGCCCTAGTGGTGTCACTCGAGGATCATTGGTAATTTTAAACGCAGCTCCATCAACTTCGTTTAAATGTTCGAGTTCCGCCTGCTGTAATTCAGCATCGGGCACCATGGTCCGAAATTTAATAAAAGGAAATAACCGTTTATTCAACCCGACTCGTTCCTGTATGAAAAAGACCGGTCCGGGTGAACTCAATTTTATGGCCGCAGCGACGATTGCAAAAAATGGGAGAAGGAGAATAACCGAAGGGATGGCAATAATTAAATCAATAGCTCGTTTAATCAAAACAGCCTGATCTCCAATTGCTCCGGTATTGAGGCTGAAAGTGGGATGGAGTCCCACCTCATCAATGGTAGATTTTGCCAGCTTCGGAGAAAAAAGATCTCCCAACACACGAACGAGAATACCCTGCTCTTCACATTGTGCCACGACTTGAGCAGCTTCTTGATAAAAAGAGCGAAAAGGAAGAGCGAGGAGCACTTCATCAACCGAAAACGTTCGAATAAATCCAGGGAATTTTTTAAGGTCAGTTAGAATAGGAACATCCTCAAGGTGCTCATGGTTGAGTCCATCCCACGGCTCATCCACATAGCCTAGTAGGCAGTATCCCAATTCAGGCTTGGATTGAATTTCTCTAGCGAATGCTAATGCACGTGGGTTGGTGCCAATGATGAGAATATTGCGTAAATTTCTTCCCTTTCGTCTCATCCATGCCAACGTTACTCGCACACCTACCCGGCTGAGACATATCAGTACAGTCGAAAGGATCCAAAAGCTTAGAAGTACTTCGGCGGACACCATATCGATTCGAAATAGGAGAGCGATCCCTGCCGTGACGAAGGTCACGAGCAAAGTGGCTTTAATGATATCCGGTACCTCTTGGGCGATCGTAGACAGTCGTTTCGATTCATACAGCCCCAAGGAGGCACACCCCACATGCCAGATTCCCACCATGACAGCCCCTACGAGAAAATTTTCAATTTTAATTCGCAATGCCAAAAATTCCTCAAAGGCCATTAGGCTGTTGTTCGGTGCATAGAACACCCACAAAACAATCAGAAAAGACATGCCGAGTAACAGCAGGTCACCGAAATGCATTAATTTAATTAGAATTTGTCTTCGAAAATGCATACACAAACCCGCCCGTTACTTAAAACAGTCGAATACCCTGCCCTAATTTAATGAACCTAATTCAGAATCTGAACGAATACATGCCGGGAGTATTACGTTGCAACATCGTGTAATACATCATCACGATAAAAAATGGATGAAAATGAATAGGGGGAAATGAAAAGTGGGGAGATGAAAAAATTGGTATGAGGGGAATTAAATGAAATTAAAATAAAATCCATCGCACTTTTTAAAACACAAAATATAAATAGTGATGCGTAATATTAAATAATTAAGTGCAAATTCTAAGCAAACATACACAAATCGATTTGTGCAAAGCAACCATTATTTAAAATAATGAATATATATTACCTAAAGCAAAATATGTACCTAAGAGGAAATCAGGGAGTAATGCAGGCCATTCCAGTTTAATACCCACTGTTTGGCGATTCGTTCCAAGAATTTTTTTTAATAGCACAAGAAGTATGTATTAATAAAGAAACAGTAATACTACGCAATCTCGGCCCGCCATGCGCTTAACTTCCGCCATATTCCTAGTGTTTCCAACGTTTTCAACCATCGTCCTTAATATTTCAGCAGCGTAGGCTTATCCCTACATCGAAAACTCAACCCCACTTTGAAAACCATCCACCATCAGAAAACAGCATATATAAAGGAACGCCTTCCAGCAAGCGGATAATTGATCAAGGAGCGGATATACCCAAACGTGTGTGCGGGATAGAAACGTCCGTGAGGTGGCTTTCAGCCTACTCAGAGAAACAAGGAAAGATTGAACACGCGATACACCTGACTGCCATTTTTTTAAAAATCTGAATTTAAGTGATAAGCAAGGCTTGACACGACTGTAATTGGCAGAAACTTACATGGACTTGGGAAAGGTTGTCAGACGGTCTAATCGAGGCCCATGATGTTTGTTCGGGCAATGTCTACATGTTGAAAGTAAAACTTTTTCATATTATCTCATGAAGTCAGAGGTACCTAAGTTCATAGTAACACGTATTTGTGAGAATTCCACCACATCAATTGCGAAATGACGATCCGGCCCTGTGCTTCAACTTTCTCAGTTACCGGGATTGCTTTGCTCGGATGATGAGCTGGAAATGGCAATGGTTCCTTCAGGAGATTCCGGGGACCATCCTCCGCCCAACGCTTTATAGAGTTGCACCATCGACACCAAATGCAGACGACGGGTGGACGTAAGCTCGAGTTCGGCATTGAACAAATCCCGTTTGGCGATGAGCACATCCACATAACTGGTCAGGCCGCCTTTATAGCGAAGGTCGGCCAGACGCAAGGCCGACCGGAGAGCCGTCACCTGTTCCTGCTGGGCAATCCCTTGGGATTCGGCCGTGCGCACTGCCACCAGGGCATCCTCTACTTCTTTGAATGCCACAAGAATGGTCTGCTCGTATTGAGCCAACACCTGCTTTGCCTGTGCCACCACGGCTTCTTGTTGAAACCCCAGAATCTGTGCATTGAACACCGGACCGGCGAGTCCCAGGCCGGCTTGCCCAAATTCACTGCCGGAACTGACCAGACTCGAAAGTTGGGGGCTTGCGAGACCAAGAATACCCGTAATCGAGAACTTGGGAAACCGTTCCGCTTTCGCAACACCGATTCGGGCGGTCGCCGCTGCCAGTTCGTGTTCTGCTTGTACGATATCCGGACGGCGCTGAAGCAATTCCGAAGGGAGACCGGGCGGGACTGTTGGCGGAAAAATCTGCTCGGTGAGAATCTGTCCTCGAGGAATCCTAAATGGGTTCCGGCCAAGGAATACACTCAGTTCGTTTTCCTTCTGCACCATGAGCCGCTCGAATTGAGCGACCCGGGCCGCCGCATTGGCTCGTTCAGCCTCAAATTGGTCTGCATCGAGTCTTGAACTTACCCCTTGTCGTAATCGCGCACGGGCAATTTTCACCGATTCTTCCCATGAACCAAGCGTTCGCTTGGCAATGTCCAACTGCATGTCGAATTGCAACAATTCCAAATACCCTCCTGCCACACCACTGACCAACTGAAGGATGACGGCCCGTCTATTTTCTTCGCGGGCAAGCAAATCGCCAAACGCTGCTTCATTTGACCGACGAATGCGTCCCCAGATATCAATCTCCCAATTCAAATTCCCGATTCCAAAATAACTAAAGTTGCTGGGGAATCCCTGTCTGGCAAAACCGCCAAATTTCCCTAAAACCGGAGCATTGAGTTGCGTACTTAATTGAGGGGCAAATTCCATTCGTTCGATGAACACTCGAGCTTGGAATTCCTCGACACTGGCGGCGGCTTCTTGAAGATTTTTATTTTCCTCCAACGCCACACGAATGAGTTTTTGCAATTCCTCGTCGTGAAGCAATTCCCACCAGGGAAGATTCGCGATAGACTCCCCTTCGGTGTCGGACATGCGAAACTGGTCGGCCGTTTTAATATCGGGCCGTGAGTAGTCCGGTCCCATGGCACAGGACATAAGCAACACGGACGACAAGAAGAGGGCACAGAACGAACGCATGTTATCGTTCTCCATCAAGGATGTGCTCATCCTGATCTTCAGCGAGAATGTCGGCAGATTTCCCCTTCATTCGTGACCCCAACTTCCTGATGAGCACAAAAAACAGCGGAACAAAAAAGATCGCTAAAAATGTCGCCGCCAACATGCCGCCGAAGACGCCTGTCCCGATGGATTGACGGCTAGCCGCACCCGCACCGGACGCAATGACCAAGGGAACCACGCCTAAGATAAACGCCATAGAGGTCATAATGATCGGCCGGAAACGAAGACGGACGGCCTCTAAGGCTGCCTCCACCAGCGGCATCCCTCCCTCATAGCGATGATTCGCAAATTCGACGATCAGAATCGCATTTCGTGCCGCAAGCCCGATTAAGGTCACTAAGCCGATTTGAAAGTAGATATCATTGCTCAAGCCCCGAATCCAGACGGCGGATAGAGCCCCGAAGAGACCGAACGGCACGGCAAGAATCACGGCAAAAGGCACCGACCAACTTTCATACAACGCGGCAAGCACCAGGAACACCATTAAGAGGCCGAAGGCGAAGGCAAAAATGGACTCGGTGCCGGTCTTCCGTTCCTGATAGGAAATCCCGCTCCAATCGATATCATAGCCCTTGGGAATCAACACCTCTTGAGCCAGTCGTTCCAAGGCATCAAGGGCAGCCCCTGAACTATACCCCGGAGCGGCAGCACCCAGAACGGAGGCGGTATTAAAACCGTTGAAATGCGTCACGGTATCCGGGCCGCTCGTAAATTCCGTACTGACCACCGTATCAAGCGGAATCATCGTCGATCCCTTGGCATTCCGGGCACGTACATAAATTTTCGCAATGTCATCGGGACTCGACCGGAACTCCGGCAACGCTTCGGTCTGCACTCGATAGACCCGTCCAAGTTTAATGAAATCGTTGATGTAGAAATTGCCGAAATACGCTTGCATCGTATCGAACACTTCGGAAATAGGCACACCCAAGGCCTTGGCTCGTTCCCGATCGACGCGGGCATACAAACGCGGCGCGGTGACGCGAAAACTTGTGCCGATCGCACCAATGGCTGGATCTTGTTTCGCCTTGCTCACAAATTGTTGCGTGATGGCGGAAAATTGATTGAAATCTCCACCGCTCGGATCCTGTAATTGTAATGAGAATCCTCCGGTCGTCCCCAATCCACGAATGGAAGGTGCGTTAAACGCCAGGATCAGCGCCTCGGGAATTTCGGCAAACTTTTTGAAGGCATTCCCAATCAGAGATTTAACATGCTGATCCGATTGCGTGCGGTCATCCCAGTGATGCAAGGGCACAAACATCGTCGCCTGATTCGACCCTCGAGTGTTAAAGACAAAGTTTTGCCCGACCAGCGCATCGGTGGAGTGCACTTCGGGAACCGAGAGAAAATAATTTTCAACCTGTTCAATCACTTCAATAGTTCGCTGCTTGGATGCCCCGTCCGGCAATTGCACGACCGAAATAAAATATCCCTGATCTTCATCCGGCAAAAAACTGGACGGCAGAACTTGAAACAGCCCACCGATGACAAAAAGCAGAACCCCAAAGACCGCCAGCGAGAGCACTGCGTGTTTAAGAATCGAGCCAACCGTCCCCACATATCGATTCTGCGTCCAATTAAATCCGTCATTAAATTTCTTCCAAAACCCGGCCTCCCGTTCCTGATCCGGCTTGAGAATCAACGCACAGAGGGCCGGACTGAGTGTCAAGGCCACGATCCCGGAAAGGACCACGGACAGCGTAATGGTGATTGCAAATTGCTGATAGAGTTCGCCGGTAATACCTCCCAGAAACGCCACGGGCAGAAAGACCGCCGCCAGAACCACGACGAGCGCAATGACCGGGCCGGTCACTTCCGTCATGGCCAGCTTCGCGGCTTCCTTTGGTGGATGTCCGTTCTGAATGTGCCGGGCCACATTTTCCACCACCACGATCGCATCATCCACCACAATCCCGATGGCCAAGACCATGCCGAACAAAGTCAGGGTATTAATCGAAAATCCGAGGGCGACCATACCCGCAAACGTGCCGATCAATGAAACGGGGACAGCCACGGCTGGAATTAATGTTGCGCGCCAGCTTTGAAGAAAGAGGTAGACCACCAAAATAACCAGGATCAATGCTTCTCCCAGGGTCTTCACCACTTGTTGAATAGAAACCTCAATGAATCGGGTTGTATCGTACGGGATGTCGTATGAGACTCCAGCCGGAAAAATATTCGTGAGACTCTTCATCTCGTCCTTGATTCGTTTCATGGTTTCAAGGGCATTGGCCCCCGGGGAGAGGAATGTCAGCATAAAGACATTGGGTTTGCCATTCCACCGTCCCTCGAGGTCATAGGATTGTGCCCCCAACTCAACCATAGCCACGTCGCCGAGACGCACCATGGAACCATCCGGATACGCCCGGACAATCATGTCCTCGAATTCTTTGGCCTCGCTCATCCGTCCTTGCGTGATCACGGGAATGGTCAGCTCAGTTCCACTCGGGGCAGGCTCGCGTCCGATCCGGCCAGCCGGAAAATCCCGGTTCTGCTCACGAACCACATTCGCAATATCAGTGGGCGTCACATCCATTTGAGCCATACGAATGGGGTCCAAAATAAGACGCATGGAGTAGTTCTGTCCGCCAAAGATCAACGCATCCCCCACTCCGGGAAGCCGTTTGATGTTATCCACAATCCGCAGAATCGCAAAATTAGAAAGAAAGACCGTATCCTGACGAGGATCACTGGAACTCAACGCCACCACCCCGAGTAGATCGGGAGACACTTTTTTGACGGTGATACCCTGCCGGACAACTTCAGGCGGAAGCTGTGGCTCGGCCAAACGTTGACGGTTTTGAGTTTGGACCTGTGCGATATCGACATCCGTCCCGATTTCAAAGGTCAATCGGATCGTCATATGGCCGTCGTTGGTGCTGGAAGAATCGTAGTACAGGAGATTATCGATCCCGGGGAGTTGCACCTCAATCGGCCTCGCCACGGCTTCGGCCACGACTTCTGCACTGGCACCAGGATAGTCGGCTTCAATTTGGACCACAGGCGGAGTGATTTCCGGAAATTGAGCGATGGGAAGAACCTGGAGAGACACCAGTCCCACCACCACAATCACAATGGAAATGACCGTGGCAAAAATAGGACGGTCAATAAAAAAATGAGAACTCATGAGTTCTCCTGAGTGGCTTCGGGAGGTGTCGGATTCTCATGGCCCGGGGTTTCCGATGTGGCCTCACCATTCCGGAACGGCACTGGATTCACCTGCATACCCGGTTGAATTCGATGAAACCCTTCGACGACGATTCGCTCTCCTGGTTGAAGGCCCTCTTCAATGAGCCAATCGCCGCCACGCCAACCGGTCGCGTCCACTTCGCGCACTTCGATTTTATCGTCGGGGCCAATCACATTCACAAATGTGCCTTTAGGACCCTGTTGAACCGCACGTTGAGGAATCAAAATCGCATCAGTCCGGATATACCCCTTCAGCCGGATGCGGACAAAATGTCCGGGATACAAATAGGATTGACCGGGAGAAAGATCAGCCTCAGGATTGGGGAAGGCAAACCGGCCCTGTAAGGTCCCCGTCTCCGACCGGATGGCCACATCGGCAAAATCCAATTTGCCTTCATGGGGATAGACACTGCCATCAGCGAACGTCATGACTCCGCGCAATTGAAAGAGATCGGGCCTCTCGACTTTGTGGTCCGCCAACTCACGCCGCCGCCGCAACAAATATGTTTCCGGAACGGACATATTGACATACATGGGATCAAGCTGATCGATGGTAGTCATCAGGTCTGTCTGGGCGGACACCAGACGTCCTTCATAAAACCGGCTTTTCGAAATACGTCCACCGATCGGAGCGACGATCAGGGTATTACTCAGGTCAAACCTGGACTTGACCAGATCCCCATGCGCCGCTTCCAAGGAGGCTTTAGCCGCTAACCCTTCCGCCACCGCATCGTCCACGTCCTTTTGACTGACCGCTTGCTCTTTCAGAAGAGGTTTGACTCGAGCAAAATCCTGCTTCGCTTGTACCAGTCTAGCCTCCGCTTGCGTCACCCTGGCTTTGGCACTCAGATAAGCCGCTTTGAAGGGCACGGGGTCAATGAGGTACAGCCGGTCACCTTGCTTGACATTCCTGCCTTCGGTGAAAAAAACTTTCTTAATGATGCCCGTCACCTGTGACCGGATCTCCACAGGCCGAAAGGCCTCGGTTTGTCCGATGAATTCGGGTTCATCGGGGAGATCCTGGATGGTGACCGTCACCACTTCCACCGTCGGCGGTGGAGGAGCCGGAGGGGAGGTATCTCCCTGCCCACATCCTGCAAGAAGAATCAGGAGTAATCCAACACTCCTACGAATCACGGCGCGCCCATTGCCAATGTATACTGAAACGGGTCTGAGTATGGCTGCATTCATCTGGTTGGTTCCCACCAATTCCGTTCTATTCCATTCACAACATTTAAGTCGGAATTTTCAATTTGTGCTGTCCTCTGAATGATTGGCTTATCCATAAGGGTTGTCTTTCCTACATCTTCATTGCAGGGCATCATCTTCTGTAAATGTGTAGACGAAGGTTCACCACTATTATTACAGCCGAACAAAATTTTTCACGCTTTCCTTCCATCAAGAAGCTCGAATATCGGCTTACTCAAGTCGTCCCATTCTTCCCGCACGATAATCGTTCACAGCCTGCACAAGCTCTTCCTCAGTATTCATGACAAAAGGGCCCATGCGGGCGACCGGTTCCGGAATCGGTTCTCCACTCAGCACCAACACCCTTGCCTCCTCCGTGGCCTCAAAATTTACCTTCGTTCCCTGCGGGTCGCAGAGAGCCATTTCGGCCTCCCCGACTTCGTGAGATTTATTCAAGACCAACTTCCCACTAAGGACGAACAGGCCCGTATTATATCCGACCGGAAGACTGAGCTCACCCAGATGTCCGGCAACCAATCTCAGATCATACAGGTGCACAGGCGTGAACGTCTTGGCCGGCCCTTTGAGTCCCTCATATTCACCGGCGATCACACGGAGCACACTGCCTTGTCCCCCAAGATTGGATTGCGGAATGTCTTCATTGAGGACCGTTTGGTAGCGGGGCGCGCCCATTTTTAATGACTTGGGAAGATTGACCCAGAGTTGAATCATCTGCAACGTGCCACCCTCCTTGGCCCAGGCTTGTTCATGAAGTTCTTCATGCACCACACCCGAAGCCGCCGTCATCCATTGCACATCGCCCGGTCCGATAGTTCCTCCGTTTCCGGCTGAATCCCGATGCGCGACTTTTCCCTGATAGACGATGGTCACGGTCTCAAATCCCCGGTGAGGATGTTCCCCGACACCCAGCCGTTGATTCGTAGGAGGGAACGATGCCGGACCCGCATAATCCAAGAGCAGAAAGGGACTGATCTCTTCGGTCAGATTCTGACTTGGAAAGATATTCCGTACCGGAAACCCGTCCCCTACCATATGAGTGGAGCCCGATTTGTAGATTCCTGAAATCGATTTCATCTGCGTCATGGCACCCTCCTTTCCTCAACTGTTTTCTCAGCAAATTATTTCCCAGATCGCGTGATCTCCTCAACGTAGGCCCGGGTCAAACAACCGGAAGAGAGAAAACTCGCGCCCTGCTGAAAGACCCGGTTCAAAAACGATTTCCCTTCCTGATCCAAATATGTCACCCCCCGCAAATCCAGTCGATGGGATCGCCCCGGATTCTCCGCGCATGTCACCTGCCAACACCGCTCAGCTTCGATGACTGTCGGTCCGGCCAATCGCCCCTCCAACTGGAGGGTGATTGTCGTCTCATCTATGCGGGGGGTGACTCTGAGCATAACTTCATTCCTTATCAAAACAGTTGAGAACAGGAGCCCGGGATCTCTTAGGCTGCCATTGTTTTTGAGCGTAAACCTGTCGTGAGCACACATGGTTCAACACATAAGAACCCTTTTACCCGTGATAAAAGTCCTCACGAATAATTTTTCCATCCTTCCAGGTTTGCACGGCCACCTGCTGCATCTTCACCCGATTTCCGCCTTTAAAGGTCAGGTCAAACGTCCATTCCACCGCGGCATGGTCCCCGTCAACGATCGTCCGTCCGACCTGAGCTCCGTGAAATTCCTGAATATTCCCTAAAAACTTTTGTTCATATTCCCGGTTGGCAGCCTTCCCGACTCGTTCTTCTTTTCGATTCTCACTCATGACAACGTTATCAGCATAATACGTGTCAAAGGTCTCCAAAAGCTTTCCGGCCAAAATCCCATCGATCAATGCTTGAACCTGTTGTTGAATACTCATGCTACCTTCTCCTTTCAATAAATAAAATTTACCGTTTACACCTCGAATTGAAACATCGAACAATTCATCAAACATCATTCCTATGATGACCCGATAGGAATGAGCGCCCCATTCAGAGCCTCAGCTTCCTCAGAGGCGAGAAACACAAGCAGTGCGGCAATCGCTTCCGGCTTCACCCATTCGTTGGGATCGGCATCCGGCATGCTGTTGCGGTTAGCAGGGGTATCAATGGTCGCCGGTAATACCCCGTTCACAGTCACGCCTGAACCGGTTAACTCCAGAGCCAGCACCTTGATCAGGGCAAGAAGCCCTGACTTAGAGACAATATAGGCACCCGCACCGGGGAACGGGTCCACAGCGGCACGCGCGGCCATATGCATAATTCGACCAGAGCCTTGCTTGGACATGAAGCGAGTTGCCTCCCTCGACAGCAAAAAGGCCGAGGTCAGGTTGATAGACAACATTTTGGACCAGGTGGACATTTCTGTTTCTGCCAGACGACCCATGGCAAACCCGCCAACAAGATTGATCAAGCAATCAATGCGTGTGGTTTTGCGCACGGCCTCCTTCATCAGTCGATGAACCTCAGCCTCATCGGTGACATCCGCTGAAAGGCCCACTAGCCCTTCCGGAAGCTTCGCTGGAAGTTCCCGGCCCACGACCACCACTTTGGCTCCCGCCTGGGCGAATGCCTCGGTCACCGTCTGGCCTAAGCCACCCAATGCCCCCGTGATCATGACAACTTTTCCGTTAAGGGATATCATCTTTCGGCTCCTTCTTCGTCTCTCTGACTTTTTCTCATACCACAATTCCCCGCCTCAGAAGGTGGCCCCGATCTCTCACCACCCGGCAAGAGACCGAGCCACATCATAGTGAACATCCGACTCGTTACTCGTGAGTCTTCCCTTTGGCATTAATGCTTGTTTCGTCATCCGACGCACGGTGAAGATCGATCACAGTCCCGCCTTCATTCACTTCAACCGTGACCATGGCACCTTCTTCGATGGGCTTGGTTTTGATTTCCAGCCGACCAAGAGGGAAGACCTTTTCCCCATCAGGGGTCTGCAATTTGATCTCTTTATTCATTTTCCCCATGTACACCAATTTCCCCGTATAGAACTGATGTATTCCTTCCTCGCCTTTAGGGTGGGCTTCTATGACAGCATTGTTCTCATCCAGAACCAAGGTTACTTCATCTCCCACCTTGGGGACGGCATGGCCATGACGATGAGAAGCATTTTCGGTCAGAGAATAGTCTCCCGTGGGTGTTTTAACCGTGAGAACACCACCCTTCTCCGTTGTCACGACTCCGGTGACCTGCTTATGTCCATGGCTGACACTCTTAGAGTCTGCGTAACCGATACCGGACATGATAAGAAACATGCCCATCACCGCTGATAACATAATCACGTGAAGATTCATTGTACGGTTCATCACTTCCTCCTTTATGGTTATTGAGAGATCCCTGCTTCTATCCTGACGAAGTTGCCTACTATTCATGTCTTGACTCCTTTCCATAATTATTCATTTTCTAGTCGTACATTTAGATCTGTCACACTTAGGCTGCCGCAGTCCGACGAGTCCCATCAGCGTGCAATGATTCCTGCCGTGCAAGCCACTTTCCAATGACCTGATCGACCGACCATTTGCCGGCGCCCGTCACCATTAACGACAGACCCATGCCAATGACGAGCAGATGATATTCAAATCCCTCACCGGCTTGTTGGCCAAACCAGTTCATAAAAAACCCATTAGACCAGTGCACCGTTGTGATGGCGCCTAACATGATGATGCCTAAACTCGCGGCAGTGAACCGCGTCATGAATCCGGCTGCCATTGCCAGTGCGCCAACCGATTCTCCCATAATGACCAGAAATGCAATCACCCAAGGCAAACCCATTTGCTCAGTAAAGAATCCCATCGTGCCTTCAAACCCGTTTCCTCCATACCATCCCAGCAGCTTCTGAGCGCCGTGAGGAAAAATGACCAAGGCCAGCATCACTCTCAAAATAACCGGCGCCCAACTCTCTTCTGTTTGAAATAATGTTTTCATGGCTTCCTCTCCTTTGTGAATGAATAAATGTGTGTGGTTTGTCATTATTTGTTCTAACGAAAGCTTTGTTGAACTCTTACCTCTTACATATGGCAAGAGCCATTCCACCTTCACAAAAGATCAAAAAAAGACACAAACATTTGAATGAATTGATGTTTCTATCGAAGATGCAAAAGAAAGAGAAGAGGTGTGTCGAATCAAATGTGACGATATGTCGACTCGTGTCGAGGGGGCGACAGACAGACGAACGGAAGATGGTTAGGCAGAAGGGATTTTCATGAAATTCCCGATGCCTTCGCTTCTCTCATTCGGGATGACGGACGGCAGGAGGACAATCCATTGAATAGTTTGGCAAATTCCTCGGGATGCCATGCCTCGGGAATCCCTCCATCGCGGACATTTCCGACAGTAGTCATCGGGAATCCATTTTGGTGTCGTTCCAATTGGACCTCCGCTGACGAACTGAGAGGATGACAGAGGAGGAGACCCTTGGGCATGTCCGAGATTGTTTATTGAGAGTCTTGCTATGAGAGATTGGCAACGACTTCCTTAAGTGCCAAGCAGGCATTTCTCTGGCTGATCATTTACTTCATAAAATCGTGCCTCGATCGCATTTCCTTCAGGATCGAGAAAATAAATGGAGGTTCCTGTTCCCCGCGCTCCCCACCGTTGGACAGGCCCTTCACTGATTGCAATATTATTGTCACGAAGTCGACCGCATAAGTCTTCCCAATCCGTTTTGGTGAGTGCAAGACAAAAGTGGTTCAGATTGCTGAAGCCTGTCCCTGCTGAAATGTTTTGCTCCCATAACTTCTTGGGAAATAAATCGATGACGGTATCACGATTGATCCGCACAGAAGGAAACGGCGCTTTCCCGGCACGATAGTCTTCGAGTCGCTCTGCCGAAAGCATCAAAATTCTGGTATAAAAATCGATCATCGATTCATCATGTTCAATATTCAGGACAATATGATCGAGAAATCCTTGCATTTGCGAATGCTCCATCTTTAAAAGCTGTTGGTACGTACAACACGTTCCCGGATCTGCACAGCCCAAGGACATTTTTTGAGGCGAGAGGGTGAAGGGTAATACGGGCCTGAATACGCCCCTGGTCTCTAGAACGCTGCGTCATTGTGGAAATTCTGTTGGCGCGGTCATTTGCCATCCTTCACCATTGAGAGCCCGCATGTATTCCACCAGATCCTTCTTTTCCTGGTCGGTTAATCCCAAAGGAATAATCAAATTAGACAGATGCGGGTTCTGGATTCCCCCTTGGTCGTAAAAATCGACGACGTCTTCAAGGGTGGCGAAACGCCCGTCATGCATGTACGGAGCGGTCCTGGCAATCTCCCGTAGGGTTGGCGTTTTGAATCCGCCAACGGTCCCCGGATGCTTCTCCACCGAATACCGTCCCAGATCGGCTTTCGCCGTGTCCCAATCGATGCCGAGATTGTGAAATTCTTCGTCGGCGAAATTGAATCCCGAATGGCAGCGTGTGCAGCGGCCCTTGCCCTGAAATACTTGGAGCCCTCGTTTGGCGGACTCGGAGATCGCGTCCTCTTCTCCGCCCATGTCGAATCGATCTGCGGGACTGTTGCCGGACAAAAGAGTCCGTTCAAACGCCGCAATCGCTTTGGCCACCCCATCAATGGTGACATCCGTGCAGAAAACCTGCTGAAATCGCTCCCGGTATCCCTTGATGGCATTGAGCTTCGCCACCTCCGCATCCGTGGACGGCATTCCCATCCGTACCGCCTTTGTGAGGGGATTGACCGCTTGCGCTTCCAACGTGGCCATTTTCCCATGCCAGAGCTGGGCATGGCCGTACAGTCGGTTGACGACGGTCATGCCGTTCCGGGTGGCTACCTGGTTATCGATGCCCATAGAGAGCTTGGTGCCGTCAGTCCAGGCCAGCTCCGGTTTGTGGCAGCTCGCGCAGGACATCGTATTGTCACGTGACAGGCGTGGATCGAAGAATAACAGCTTGCCGAGTTCGACCTTTTCGACCGTCAGCGGATTGTCTGCCGGAATAAATGGCTTGATCTCATCCTCCAGACCGAACGGAATTTTCAATTGATATGGGGTACTGACAACTTTGCACGACTCACGAGGTTGTGCATTGGCAGCGAGAGCCCCTGGCGCTCCAGGAAGAAATAGGACCGTGATGAGGAGAGGACCCAAGCCCCCTCTCCATGGGAGGCGATTGATTGAGAATCGCTGAAACATGATGAACCTCCAGGTTGAATGAAACATGTTTGGCCAGAGCTTTTTTCTTCGAGCAGGAGACCGGGGATAGTCACTCACATGAAAAGTTGGAGAGAATTTGCAGAAAACACACCATATTAGGTCGGGCGGGAGATTCCGAGTTTTTTCATCTTCGAGATCAACGTGGTGCGTTTCATTCCGAGCCGGGCGGCCGTGCCTGTAGAGCCGCCGATTACCCATTTGGTGTCTTGCAGGGCACGGAGAATATGGTCCCGTTCCGCACCTTCTAAGGTCGCACCAGACTGAGTCCCTCGCTGAAGACCGGCTTTGAGGTCTAATAACGGCACAGCCAGTTCGGAACCCTGGGAAAGAATAACCGCGCGCTCAATCAGGTTTTCCAGTTCGCGAATATTCCCCGGCCAGGGATAGCCTTCCAGACGTTCCATCGTCTTGGCAGGAATGGTCTCGATGGGTTTTTTCATCCTGGTGGCATACCGTTGGGCAAAATACCGAACAAGAATCGGGATATCCTCCTGCCGTTCGCGAAGGGGCGGGACTGTGATGGGAAAGACATTCAACCGGTAATACAAGTCACTGCGAAACTCGCCGGCTTCCACCATCTGCATTAAATCGCGGTTGGTGGCCGCGACCAGCCGAACATCCACGCGGATCGTGCGCGTCCCGCCCAATCGTTCAAACTCCTGTTCCTGAAGCACCCGAAGCATCTTGGATTGCAACTCTAATGGCACTTCCCCGATTTCGTCCAAAAAAATGGTTCCGCGATGCGCAAGTTCAAAGCGACCGACTTTTTGAGAAATGGCTCCTGTGAAGGCACCCTTCTCGTGGCCGAACAGTTCGCTTTCCAACAGACCCGTCGGAATAGCCGCACAGTTAATTTTCACAAAGGCCTGGTCTTTTCGCGTGCTGAGTTGGTGGAGAGCTCGGGCAATGAGTTCCTTGCCTGTGCCCGTTTCCCCCAAAATCAGCACGGTCGAATCGGTTGGGGCGACAATTTCCAATTGTTGAAGGACATGCTTTAAGCCCTGACTCTCGCCGACAATCTCCTCGAAGTTGGCTTCAGTCCGGATTTCATCCCGGAGATAGACATTCTCCTTTTCCAGCTTTTCTTTTAATTCGGTAATTTCCCGATAGACAAGGGCATTTTCGAGGGCAATCACCACTTGTCCGGCGACCTGCGTCAGCAGGTCGGCATCCCCCGTGGAAAAGGCTGAAGGACGGGTGCTGCCGACATTCAACGTCCCCAAAACCCGATCGGGCAGCATGAGTGGCACACAGCATCCGAATTTCACACCCTCCGCGATCAACTGTCGGGCGGTGACGGAATGAAATTGCTGCAGATCAGTTTCACGCCAACACACCGTTTTTCGTGATCGAAATGCTTCTCCGGCCGGCGTGTCATCAAGCGCAATGGAATGGCTTCCCCCCAACAAGCCTTTCCCTGAAGGAAAATTCAGCACATGTCGATGAAAGTTCTTCGCATCCGGATTATAGAAATATAAGCTGGTGGCTTCATGCGGAATCACCCGTCGCAAGGACGTGACCATGGTCGAAAACAAATCCCCAAGTTCCAACTTCGACACGATCGCATTGTTCACGTCCAGCAAGACTTGCAGACGATCCCGCTCGCGGCACAATTCCTCTTGATGCAGGACATTGTCCACCGCCACCGCCACTTGCTTGGCGACCTGAAGCAGAAACGTCAATTCCGACTCCTGGTAGGTTCCTTTTTCCACACTCGCGAAGTCGAGTGATCCCAGACGGCGTAAGGAGGTGGTCAGCGGAACCGTGCATAAAGATTGCACGCCGTCTTCGAGCATGAGGGGCAGCACTGCTGGAAACCGGGAGTCTTGAGTCAGGTCGGAAATAATCAATGGGTGCTGGGCCTGCCACACCCAACCACTCGGATGGGCATCCAAAGCCCATTCTTTCCCGCCCTGTATATCCGCAGGAATATTGGCCTGAATAATATAATCCTGGATAGTGTTCCGCTCGGGCTGGTACAGAGCCAAGCCAATGAAACTCAGTGGAACGATACGAGGAAGGCGTTGAGCCAGGTCCTGTATCAGGTTAGTGAGATCCCGGTGAACCGCGATCGCCTCCGAGACCTCGAGAAGAGCCTGATAGGGCGATGACTGATCTCCCAAAACCGGCTGAATGCGTTTATCCATAGGGGTACAGTATCGCCGATTCCCCCTCACAAACAAAAGCCAGGTTGTCTTTTGGGCCCCAGATGCTCAAGGGGCTTTGGAAGGCGAGGCAAATGTGATCCCGATATCCTGTACCTCCCGGTAGGGAAGGAGCCAGACCAACGATTCATCATGCAGATCTCCGACTTGGATTCGATTACCCCAGGGATCCCGGAAATCACATCGAAAATCAGGACGCACCTCCAATCCGTATTTCTTGGTGATTTTTTCCCGAACTTCCTTCACCTGAGCGTCATCCCGGACCATAATGCCAAAATGTTTGGCCCGATCAGGTTGAAGGGTTTTAACTTCAAAGATCGCCAAAAACTGGTGCTCCCCCATTTTGCACCAGACAGCCCCCTCCCCGCCCCGTAGCATTTCAAGGTTGAAGACATCCGCATAAAACTCGACGGCTTTCTGAGCATCGTCAACTTCAATCACGACATGATTAACTCCATAGACTTGTACCGGCATTTTAGTTTCTCCTTTCCATTATTTTTTCGTAATGATGACACGTTCATTGGATGCAGGAACATCTTGCATGATGCTCTCGCCAAATCCGGCATGGCGGAACATGCGGTCATATTCACTGAAGACATAGGCATCCCCGTCAGGAGTCGTGGCCAACATAATCAAGCAGAACTCAGCCATCGGCGCGGGAGAAATACGATCTTCATTAGGAATAAATTCCAGCGTGATCACATATCCCCCCGGTTTGAGGGAACCATGCACCGTTTTCAAAAATGCCTCGCAGGTCGGCACATCGAAGTGATGCAGGAAATTTGTGAGAAGGATCACATCATAGTCTTTCTCGAATTCCACCTCAAAGGCGCTCCCCGGCAATTCATGGAATCGCTTGGAGATCCCGGCTGCTTGAGCATTCTCTCTGGCGACCGTCAATACATTGGGCCAGTCCTGAGCGGTGATGGCCGCCTCTGATAATTTGCGACCGATTTCGATGCCGAACACCCCATGACCGGCTGCCACATCCAGGACTTTGCGGGTATCGGGCGCATTCTCTTTCACCCAGGAAGCAATCCACTCTGCCGGACCTTTCATCAATGGCACCATAGACCGCGCAAAGGTCACCCAATCCGGATGTTCCGGTGCCAAGGTTCCTTTCTCCCCGACCACGGTTCCGCCTTTTCGAACGGCACCAGTGAGCTGTTTAAATCCTTCCACGAGAGGAGATGACAACATAAAATCCAGAGTCGGCCCTAAATAGGCCGGAGAAGTCTTGGTTAAAAATAACTCCGAATCCGGAGTCAACCCGTATTCCTCCCCCTGTTTGGTCAGAAAACCTCCCACAGTCAGATAGTCTCCCAACATTCTCAGGCCTCGTTCAGAACCCCCGCATCGTTGAGCTAAGGCCTTGGGAGTACGGTAGCCTTCCGCGATAGCGGAAAACACATCCAGTTCGATGGCTGATTTCAAGGCCGCCGTCCGCATATGTCCATTGACGGTTTGAAAGAATAATTGAGGTGAAGGTCCTTCGGGTGATTTCATGGTCGTCATGTGTTCTCCTAGTCTTTTGGATTATCTTCTTATGGCTCTTCCGAATTTAGTGTGGGTATACCCCTGAGACAATGCTTAAGTCCTATGCCTACAGCTTCCTCCCCTTTGTAAGGTGAGGTGAAGGTGGCGAAAAAAAGAATCAGCTATGTGCTCATATTATTGGGCCAACAGCCCTCGCGACAAATTGACATCTGGCCTTTCTACCTCCCCTTGTCTTTGTTCCTCTTCGTAACAAAGCCTTACAAAGGAGGGGATTTCCTCGGAAATTCCTGTTGCTCAAACTACCCACACAATTTGCTCAAGAGCTTTCCTATAATAAACGCGTGGGAATTGCCACGACTCCTCGAGTGGCCCTGTGTTTCAACGTCGTAGAGGCCCAGCCGTACGACGAAGAACAACAACTGGGGGAAGATTACAACACCAGGGGCTTGATCGGCGCCAGCACCAATGTCGGGTCACGCTTCCAATCCACCTCCGGTGCATCGACATAGAGTTCCACTTCGTTCCCATCGGGGTCCTGAAGGTAGAGACTTTGGCTGACCGTATGGTCACTCATACCTTCAATGGTGATACCGGCCCGATCGAGATCCTGCTTGGCAGTACGAAGTTCATCCAGGCTATCTCCAACTTTAATGCCAATGTGATAGAGGCCCCGTCTCCTTCCCGAAGGCGGTCCAGGAACATCGCCCACTTCAATTAACAACAGTTCATGATGAGTCCGGCCGGAGGTGAGCGCCGCCGCTTTTCCTCCAAAAATCTGTCCGACTTCCTGGAACCCCACCACATCTCGATAGAACTTCAAAGACTCTTCGAGATTTTTGACGTAAAACACCACATGTCCTAAATATTGCGCTTTCATAATAAATTTTTCCTCCGTCTTTAGAAAAACGAAACGGTTATCAATAAATCCTCATGGCTTTCCACTCCTTGCCTGTTTTCCTAGTCAACTTTGATTAACGCAATGATCGTTCCAGTTTCTTTCTAGAGGCCCTTCAAACACAAATGATGCTCTGGCAAGCCAAATTGCTCTTTGAGCAATCCACGCTCGTGAAAGGAAGAGAAAATTATTGCCGAAATATCGACACAATGACGACATTCCGGCAGTTTGAGAGAACTTGAGGGATGAAACGAAATAGGCCCGGCACCAAAAAGGCAGGAAAGAAAGGACACAAGGCAGCTTGGATTATAGACTAAACGCAGATTCTCCGGGACGGAGAATCTGCGTTCAGATGAGTAGACGAAACCCTCTCTTATTTATCTTTTTGTTCCTTGGACCCGGCGCCGATAGTCTCCAACCCGGCCTGCGCACATGCGGCATCCAGATGACCACCCGGCGCTCCACCCACCCCGATACCACCGACAACCTCTCCCCCAATTTCAATAGGAAGCCCGCCACCAAGAAGAAGCATATTCTCGTTCATATCCCGTAATGCTTGAACCGCCGGCATCTTGGCAATCAACTCGCCCAATTCAGCCGTAGGCCTTTTCAGACTGGCCGAGGTATAGGCCTTCTTGCGACTGCTATCCACGGTATGCGGACCGGCACCATCTTCCCTCAATATCGCCCTCACCACCCCGGCCCGATCGACAACCGCCGCACTCACCCGATATCCATCTTTTGTGCATTGCTCCACCGCCGCACTTGCAGCCTTCGTGGCCAGTGAGAGTGGCAGGACCGCCTCACGCGGCAGCTCGGCCGCCGACACGCCCGCTATGAATAATGCGCTTAGACTGAGGGTAACCATTCCAGAGAGATACCAACCTTTTTCCGATGTACATTGCAGATTTTTTTTGCCGATCATGAAACGCTCCTTTGATAAACATGAGATCATCCATGTGCTGACCTGAAGATTGTCTTGTTCAGGTTGCAACGTTGTCAATATATCTCACACCACTACCGGGCTCCCGCCGATTCCAGGATATTAACAATTCGTGTGAAACCTTTGTTCCTGGCATGTTGCAACGGGCTGATGCCATCCCCATCCGGCAGGTTCACATCGGCACCCGCCCTCATAAGCATTTGTACAATCTCCTGATGTCTGGGCCCCCCGTCGCTCAGGATAATGGCTTCCAATAGGGCGGTCCACCCCAATTGATTCACATGATTGATATCCACCTCGGTCTCTAATAAACGCCTCACCGTTTCCACATGCCCACGCTCACATGCCGGAATCAAGGCCGTTCCCCCGAACCGGTTATAAATTCCAAAATCGGGTTTGGCCTCTAATATCAACTGTAAAATCTCGAGGTACCCTCTCGCTCCGGCTAAGAGCAATGGACTGTCCAGTTGACGATCCTGCGCATTCACATCCGCGCCGGCCTCAATCAACACCTTGGCACTTTCAAGATGGTTGCGATCAACAGCCACGAGTAACGCCGTTTGTCCCTTTCCGTCTTGAGCATGGATGCTGGCACCTTGGTTCAACAGTTGCCGGACCATAGCCACATCATTACGTCCCACAGCCTCGAATAAGGCTTCATTCAGCCCTGTCTTCGGGACCATCTCTTTGGTAAATCCCGGTCCGGCAAATATCAGAAGAAGCGACACCACCACAAGGATTCCCAATCCTTTCATATCTTCGTACATCCCCTTTGTAATTAATTTCGGCTTGGACTCAGGACAGGGAGGGACCAGATAAGACCATCTCTCAATCCGGCAAAGAAAATGAGGAACAAGACAGCCGTATTATCTGAACCATAAAACTCCGGCTTATTACCGCCTCAACACACCGGCCCCAAGATTGAAATACCCGCCATCACCGCACAACCGGTTATTGATCGATTTCATGGTCCCTTTTGGATCGGGTTTTCAACGGAAGAAACAGCTCCAATGGTTTTTCCAGGGCTCGTTTAAATGACTGGAGAAACCGTGCCCCTTGCGCACCATCCAGTGCCCGATGATCACAGGATAGCGTGACTTTCATCCGACGCGACAGTTTGATGGCTCGCCCTCGTGCCACGGGAACAATATTCACCGCGCCTATGGCCAGAGAAGCGGCTTGGGGCGGCATCAGGACGGCGATAAAATTGTCCACCTCATACATGCCAAGATTAGAAATGGAGAATGTAGCCCCGGCATATTCTTCGGGAGTGAGTTGTTGGCTTTTGGCCCGGACAAACAGATCACGAATCTCTTCGGCGACTTGGAGAATATTTTTTCCGGCACAATCCCGTATCACAGGGGTAATGAGTCCCTCCTCCAGAGCCACCGCAATTCCGATATCGATCGTGGCATGTCGACGCAAGGCTTCCCCCATGAATGAAACATTCATCTCGGGATGACGAGCTAACGCGAGCGCGGCCGCTCGAACGAACAAGACCGTTAAACTCAATGGGCCATTGCCCAATTCCTCCATTTGCTTCCGGAGACGCTCGGCCTGATCCATTGCCACTTCTGTTGTGAGATAAAAATGTGGGACAGGGGCCTTACTTGACGTGGTCACCCGAGCGATCGCCTTGCGCATTTGGCTCAGGGGAATGTCTTGGGCTTCTCCCTCAAGGACTTTTGGTGTTTTAACCTGTCCTTGAATATCGGCCTCAACGATCCGGCCTTCCGGACCGCTGCCTTTGATTGTTGACAAATCAATCCCCTTTTCTTTCGCCAAAACCTTGGCTCGAGGCGACACTTTGATCTTTGATTCCGGACTCCTCTCTGCCTTCGTTGCCTGGGTTTCTGTCTTCGCACTGCCGGACTTTTCACCCTTGGTCGGGGTGGATGGTGCCGGCGAAGGTTGAGAGGGCTTTTGCTTTGGAGAAGGAGCCGCAGAATCTTTTTGAGGTTCAGGTGCTGCAGTTTTGTCCTCAGAGGTCTCAGCCAGTGTAGCCTCTATGTCATCGTCCTGTTCTCCAATCACGGCAATGAGCTTCCCGGCTTTCACGGTTTCCCCCTCGGGAACCAGAACTTTCCTCAGCACACCGGACCCAAAGGATTCCAGATCAAGGACCGCTTTGTCCGTTTCAATTTCCGCCAGAATATCCCCTGAGTCGACAGCGTCACCCTCATGTTTTTTCCAAGCCACCACGACCCCTTCTTCCATGGTATCCGTGAGTTTGGGCATGACAACGCGCGTAATCATAGGCCTCTCCTATTTATGGCAGGGGAATTCTTCGAAAGAATCTGTTGTGATGACGTTCTGAGGAACAACCATTTCAAAAATGCGTTGCCGGTTAGAGATTTTTTTTCACCGCCGAGATGACCCGAGCTGCATCTGGAATGGCCAGGTCTTCTAGCGGCCGGGTATACGGCATAGGAACTTCCTCACCGGCGACCCTGACGATAGGCCCATCCAATAAATCAAATCCTTTTGAATAGATGGTCTCAGCAATCTGAGCGCCTAACCCACAAAACTCCCACCCCTCTTCCACAATGACAACACGTCCTGTTTTCTTAACAGATTCCAGGAGGGTATCGGTATCCAGGGGTTTCAATGTCCTCAGGTCGATGACTTCGGCATTGATGCCTTCCTTTGATAGGGCTTCAGCAGCCTCAAGCGCCAGTAGCGCCATCTTGGAATAGGCGACAATGGTCACATCGCTTCCTGTTCGGGTCACAGCGGCCTTTCCAATCGGCAGAGAGTAGTCATGGTCGGGCACTTCGCCTTTGGTGCCATACAGAAGTTGCGCTTCGATAAAAATGACCGGGTTCTCATCACGAATGGCGCTTTTCAATAAACCTTTCGCATCAGAAGGCGTCGCCGGGGCAATCACTTTCAGGCCAGGGACATGGCAAAACCAGGCTTCAAGGCTTTGCGAATGCTGGGCAGCCAACTGATGAGCTGCACTCCCCGGCCCTCGGATCACCATGGGAGCCGACAACTGGCCGCCGGACATATAGCGAACTTTCGCCGCGTTATTCACGATTTGGTCAAGGGCAAGAATGCCGAAATTAAAGGTCATCAATTCGACAATGGGACGCAATCCAGCCATCGCCGCGCCAACAGCCAAACCCGTAAAGCCCGCTTCGGTAATCGGGGTATCCAACACCCGCTCAACGCCGAATTCCTCCACAAAGCCTTTGCTGACCTTAAAGGCCCCTTGGTAATACCCGACTTCTTCTCCGATTAAAAAAACACGAGAATCCCGTTGCATTTCCTCACGCATCGCCTGATTCAGTGCTTCCCTATAGGAGATCAACATGGTTGGCCGTCATTCAAGAATTGTTGATAATCGAGTGTCATAATGAAGGTAACTTAATACCTTTCCGAATTCTTTTTAAGTCCGTGCTCCTCACTCGACCAACACATCCTCATGAAGTGCGCCGGGATCAGGAAAGGGGCTTTCATCGGCAAACTTCACAGATTCGGTCACCGTCTGAATCACCTCTTTATCCATTTGCTTAAAATCGGCCTCATTGGCCAGGCCATCCTGAAGGATCCGGGTTTTGAGGAAAATCAACGGATCTTGCTTCCGTGCTTCTCCAACCTCCTCCTTGGTTCGATAATGGCCATGGGCAGGATCGGACATGGAATGGCCCATGAACCGGTAAGTCGACGCCTCAATAAAGAAAGGCTGAGGGTCCTTTCGCATCTTCTTCACCACACGCGCAGTCAACTCCTTCACCGCCAACACGTCCATCCCATCCACTTGTTCCGATTCAATGCCATGGGCTCTGGCTCGTTCGGCAATATCTTTATACAGCAGCATTTCGCGTTCAACGGGCGTGCCCATTCCGTACCGGTTGTTTTCGCAAATAAAGATAACCGGCAATTTCCATAACGCAGCCAGATTAAAGGCCTCATGAGTATGCCCACTGGGAACCGCCCCATCACCAAAAAAGCAGAGAACCACCCGGTCTTCCTTGCGATAACGTGAAGCAAACGCCAGCCCGACAGCAAGCGGCAAATGCCCACCGACAATGGCATACCCGCCCATGAAATGGCGTTCGACGTCGATGAGATGCATGGAACCACCTTTGCCCTTGCACAGGCCTGTGGCTTTTCCAAACAATTCAGCCATCACCTTTTTAGGATCCGAGCCCTTGGCCAGACAATGTCCGTGGTCCCGATAGGAGGCAATGACATAGTCATCCGGGCGAATGGCATGGATACATCCCACGGCGACCGCTTCCTGGCCGATGTATAAATGAAGGAAGCCGGCGATTTTCGCTAAGGCGTACATCTCGGCGGACTTCTCCTCAAAGCGTCGAATGAGAAGCATATAGCGATACAACGCCAAAAGATCGTTCTTGTTCGAGTTAGGATCCAATTTACTATTCACCATGAGAAGCCCGGATTGATCAACATTGCGTATCGACATTCCCCTTAAGTTCTGTCTCTGGAACGTTAAAGGAACTTAGAAGAACTGTAGCAAGAGATCGCATGCCGATACAATTCTTAAGGTCTTTGTCGCAATTTCATGTTTACCATCCGCAGACCAAAAGCATGTGCGCCCGGATGGCTTTCAAGGTAGGCCAGGCTTGGTGTCAATAATACAGATGAAGACCAATTCCGATCCACTCGGTTTGCTGAGAATAGAATTGACCGTTGGGTGAAGCCCCCTTGTAATACTCCATTAATAATTGCAGCTTGCGGTCGCCGATGCGGGCATTTTCGAATTGAAGCCCAGCCATGAGTGAACGGTTGACCGTCCAATTGCTTCTCTCGTTGACCTGGAAATCTGCATACGCCACCGGGCGAATCTTCCCGCTCAGCAACGTCCAAGGGCTTGTCAGTTCAGCCCCGAATTGGCTGGTGCCGCGCCCGAGCGTGCTGGGATCCCGATTTACCAGAATCCCGCCGCCGCCATACACACGAAACCAGTTGAATAGTTCATAGGACAACTTCAGATCGAATTCTTCATAGGACAAATTGATTCTGTTCGGCTGGTTATTGAGAATGAATTCATCACCAAGATGTGAACTTTGATGATGGACGCGAATGAAGCCGGAAAGCGAACCGGTCCGATAGCTGGCAAGAAGGCCGGCCGTATAATCCGCGTTTACAAGGTCCTTGGACGACGCGTCCAAATCGAATACGCTAAAGACTCCGCCCTGGAAGGCGATTTCCCATTGGCCATTGAATGGCGCAGCATCGCGATAAATCGCGAACGTTTCTCCAAAATTTGCCGAGCCGGTTGTTTTTGGTTCCGAACCTTTTGAAATATCACGGTAGGCCACGGAGAAATGCGGCCAACGCGGGTCGGCATGAAGCGGATCGAAAAGAAGGCCATCGGGAAGAAATTTGGATTCGGGCTCGGGAATTTTTTGGGAAATGACATCCGGCGCAGGAGTGACGGGAATCTCGGAGTTGCCAATGCCCTCTATGATTTCCACACGTGTCACACCTGGAATGGCTTCTAAAGCGGTCTGTACCTTCGTTCGGTCAAGGGTGCCGAGCGAAACGGCATAGACGGTCACGACACCATCTTTCACGTTCAGGGAGGCATTGGTGGCATTGAACTCATGTTGAAGAACTGCGGCAGCATAGCCTGCGATGTAAGAATCTTCCACCGCGATAGCGGGAGGCATCCAGCCCAAGAGAAGACAGAGTAGGACCACGATCACTGTTGTCCTCTTCCGTAATACTCTATGGATACTTATAGACACTGTAGAATCCAGCCCGAGAGAAGCAAGCGTTTGAATCATTAGAATCTGCTCTCCTTGGCGAAACATGGTGGTGTGAAGAACCTGGCTAAAACAAAACCCACGATCGGAGAAATACCCGAAAGTTCTCATAGCTGACACGGCAACCACCCTTTTTGAGCGGTCAGGTTGGGGCTTATCGGCTGGTCTAAACTGAAGAAGCCCTGAACATAAAATAACAGGATGATTGTGTTTGGTTGGACAGACAAAAGGTCATGGCGAGGGGCGTAATTTGGACATTGTCAAATAAGTAAAACACCAGATCTCACGTGCAAGGGACTAATTATTTATTCAACAAAGACGTCTTTGGTCCTATTTGTTTCCAATAAGAAGGCCGGCTGCAGAGTCAGTCCACAGCCGGCCTTCTAAGAGATGCATAAAAGGAATGAGGGTTACTTTTTCATCGGTTCTTTTTTCATCGGCTCCTCTTTCATGGATTGCTTTTCCATTTTACCCATTTTGGCATGTACAAATCCTTTCACCTCTGATGCCAAGGTTGGTTGCCCCAAGGATGACGGGCCCATCACCAGGCCGTCATCCGGCTATTTCACAAGAAGGTCGACAATATCATTCCAGCTTTTCAATGTGCCGATGATCGTCGGCTCTCCGAGTTGAACATTGAAGATATCTTCACGAACCATCCGCAATGCAATAACCAGATCATTGAAATCCACCAGATTATTGGTTTCAAATATGGTGAGAAAATCCACATCCGAGATCCCGGTGGAATGATACAATTTCCGCTTCACCGATTTTAAATAAGCAACGGTGGGAATGGTGTGTTCTTTCATCAGCGCCACACGATCCTCTTTGGACAGGTTCCACCATTCGGCATTTTTGCGAATGGGGATCATAATCGCATAGGTAGACGGATCACCCTCGTATTTCGCCCCTTTGAGTTGTTGAAGCAAATCAGGAAAATCCGGAGCATAATTCAGCTCCTTGGTCACCCCACTGATCGTGTACTCCAAATCCAAATGCCGGCCAAGGCCGGTACTCCGAAGTTGAGTCAGTAATTGCTGGTTGGCCTCCTCCCCGCCTTTCTGTCTTTCCTCCATCGGCAAATCCTTCCAATCTTTATCAACCTCATAAAGGGCAAAGGTCCCAAAAACAGGGGCATCGGCAGCCCAGCTAAAACCCGACAAACCAAAATGCACGACCGTAATGAACACCAAGGATAGTAATACGGGCATATTTTCACTCCTTCTTACCTGAATTTTACTTTTAAACATGGGAATGGCAAAGGTTCGGGTTACGGATGACCGGATAGATCTCTCTGGAATCCTCCTTCGGAATTGTTGAACGGGAATCACCACGCATGGCGGTCGACGTTAGAGCCGGCACGTGGGAAAAAATAATCTTTTAAGAAAGTTTGAGATGTGGAGAAAGGCCACAGCAGGTAAAGGTAAGGAATACTATAAAAAATGCTCGTACGGAAGGGTCTGCGGAGGGTCTGCTCCGTGACGGTGAAGCGGCCAATGGTCTATCAATAACGCGACTTTCAGACCAGTCGGGACTTTCACGAATCTTCCCTGTGTGACCGAATGACTCCGTTCCCCGTTAAAGAGCACGTTGGGGAAAACCTCAAACAAACGTAGGAAGATAGATGGTTGTCTCTCATTTCTTCCATTCATTACACGACAAAAAAAACGGCCTGCCGAAAGACAGACACTTTCGGCAGACCGCCCAAGACTCAAGGGACGCTGAAGTTCAATTCTTGGGATATTCCCAAGACCAACTTAGGAAGGCGTCTTATTTACCAATACTGTCAATCTTTTCGTTAGCCGTTTCCTGCGTTTCATTTACTTTTCCCTTGGCCCCGTCCTTGAATTGATCCATCATGCCACCGGCTTCTTTTTTCGTGGCATCCTGGGCTTCAATCGCATGCTCTTTTGCATGTTCCGTCATATCCATGCCCGCATGAGCATCAGCTGAAGTCTCCGGTGGCTTTTCGGCTGCACCCTTTAAGGTATCCGTCATTCCTGCGGAGGACACTCCGGCTAAACCCACCACAAACAATACGGAAAGGACTGCAGATAGTACCTGCTTCATAAAAAACCTCCTTAAGGAAGAACGTGAATGAGAGGGAAAAATTACTCTGCACCTTTCCTCAAACTGAAGTCAATTAGCTGGGATATGGACCTTGTCTATCGACGAAACCGTTTCCCGCCACCATACCCTCGACCAACATACCCAAAAGCATAAGGCGGATAAGGCCAATACGAACCCCAATAACCGCCCCAATATGGATAAGGCCCCCAATTGGGACGATACCCATACCCGTTTCGGGGAATCAGTGGCCACACTTTCAACGCCTGAATGGCAAGAACAGGATAGACTTTTTCTTCTTCATCCACTTTCCTGGAGGCCTGCCCGGTGACTTCTCCTATCATTGTTAAGCGAGTGCCTTGGGGAAGTGTGGCCGGATCAAGAAAAGTCTTCTGAGTGGCAATGAAACGGCCTTTGGATTCGGTCCGGTCCCATTCTGGAACAGAATCGTTGTCTAAAGGGATTTGAAGCACCGTCACTTCGGTCCGGTCCATGAAACGTTTCGCGGATAACACCACCCCGCCCACCTTCACAATCTGGCCTGTATGGGCGGAGGAATCTTGGACCACCTGGGAAAACGATATGCCGGTCGTCACCTGCGCTTCCTGGTTTGTGGAAAAAGGGGATGAGGAAAATGTCGCGCACCCACTCAGGCCAACCGACAGAACCGCCAGATGAATGATCCATACTCCAATCTTCATAGATTCCACTCTCACCCCCTGGTCGCATTATACCCCCTATCCCGGGCCTTTGAAGAGGAAAAAACGGCATGAAAAGCTTTTCAGCCCGATTGAGGAGATTCCGTATCATTTAGTTTCTTCAGAGGCCCCCGAGAAATCACAGGACACATGTGGTCCATTCACGAATCGCATACACCTATGATCGGTTGGTTCTTTAACTTGTGATTTCCCTTGTTCCAGGTTACATTTCACGTATAACTATCCAATGACCTCTACATACACCAAAGGAGCAGACGATGGCTGTAAAAAAAGCGGTAAAGAGCACGGCGAGACAAGCATCCAAGAAAGCCTCTCAAGTCAAAGCGGCGGCAAAGAAAAAATCAGCGGCAGTGGCCAAGCAAGCCAAGACCGCGGCCAAAACCGGGATCAAAAAAGCCAAGAGCGCAACCAAAGAGGCAAAAAGCACCATATCCCAAGCCAAGAAAACAGCGACCAAGCGAGCTGCCAGCGTTTCCTCGAGTGCAAAGAAAACTGTGAGCCAATTAAAAAAGAAAGGCGCAAAGACAGTGGCCTCGACCACTAAGACCGCTCAAAAGAAGACTCAAAAAGCGAAAAACACCGTTAGCACCGCAGCCAAGGAAACCGGGAGAACGTTAGGGAAAACTGTAGGGAGAAATGTGGGGAAAGCCATAAAAACGGTTGAGCAACTGGTCCAACAGGCCCAGGAATATGGCAAAACCCTCCTGAGCAAATAGACGGTTGTCCCGCAAAACTTGAAGAGGTGGGATTAAATAAATAGGAAATTTTGATTTCATCCTGAAGAGTAAGCGGGTAAGCAATGCGTGCTTGCCACCCCCCTTCAACCGACCGTTCATTCTGAGACCACGACGAAGGGTCTGTGCCAAGGTTGACGATTCCACGTCTCCGCCAGATCCTTCGTTCCACTCAGGTAGTCCCAAAGCAACTTGTCATGCTGAGCCCATGGCGAAGCATCTGTGCCCAGATGGACAATGCTACCGCTCAGCGTGATCCTTCGGGAGACCTTGTCCCGAGCATTCCCGAATAGATCGGGATGACAATAGCCTCTTTGATCGTAAGGAAGAAGAGAAAACGAGTTTGATACTATTGTCGGGATGAGCGGTCTTTAAAGGTCAGTTCGGCAACACCGGATTTATCCAACTCACCTTTCCCCAACTTCACCAATCGCTGATATTGCTCCAACGTCGCTTTGGCCAGAGGCAGAGTCAGACCTTGGGTTTGAGCCATGGCCAGGGCAATGCCGGAATCCTTTGCGGCATGTTCCACCGAAAAATAACATTCGTGATCGCGATTTTGCATATCGGCCCCATCGGTTTCCAACACTCTCGACGCCGCTCCCGTTTGGCCAAAGACTTCTCGTAACATCGTCAGATCCAGCCCAAGAGCATCTCCCAGTCCCAACCCCTCTGCCAAACCGGCGGTATTGATATTCATCACCATATTCACCAAGGCCTTGACCTTAGCGGCTTGACCGGCGGGGCCAATGAGACGTAGTTGAGCGCTTAAGGTGGTTAAAATCGGTTTGGCTCGTTCGAAGACTTCAGGCTTGCCCCCGCACATGAGGTATAAGGTGCCCTCGCGCGCTTGAGGAATGCTGCTGGCCATACATGCTTCCAGAGTCTTCCCACCGCGAGCTTCAACTTGCTTTTCGATATCAATATGAACCTGAGGGGACAGCGTCGCACAATTCACAAACAACCGTCCCTCGGCATTCTTCAAGAGACTTACCTGATTACTCTCTGAAAAGATTTCCCGCATCGCGCCATCATCGGTCACCACGGTAAAGATCGTATTCGATAAGGCTGCCACCTCACCCGGTGTGGACACGGCCTCACAATCCAATTCTTTGGCCAGAGCCTTGGCCCGTTCGCTGTCCACATCGAAAACCACGGTCACGGGATAACCCACATCCTGAAGCCGGCGAGCCATATTGGCCCCCATCCGCCCCACCCCCACAAATCCAATTTTTTCAGTTTGTGTATTCACGTCCTCCTCCATCCTTGCCTAGCAGCCTCTTGCAAAACGCATAAACATTTAAACGTAAACCCCTTCTCTTAATTGCTGTGGGGTGTTTTCAGAGGGAGAATATTTTCTTGTGTTTTCGGGTACTTCTTTAATTCCTCTTTAGTAGCCCCCTGAACGAGATCTGTTGGTGAGGATAACCGTAAGTAACTGCCCATGCCAAAGGGAGTGTTCTTGTCAAAGGTAAGGCTGGCCATCACCGAATCACCTTTTATTCGGCCTAAGGTCGTCCGGGCCTCATCGTGCGAACTTGCATGAACTTCAAAGATGTTGGTTTTTGCCCGTTCAGGAGTCATGAGATGTTCAAACAACTGCCGTCGTGGATTGCCTTGAGCCACGGGCCACACCACGGGAATCACCACATGGAGTTTGTCCCACTCTTGCGGACCTAACTCTTTTTTCCATTGGCTCATTGCGCTCAACCCCGCTTGTGTTTGCAACTCCACAGCGGCTTTCATGGCCTCGGCAACGAAAGGGATGATGTTATGAGCAAACGCACTATACGATTTCTCATCACCGGAACCATTTGCGATACAGTCCTGTAAATATTCATGCACCATATCTAACATTTTAAGAGCTCTGACGGATGTGGCTGGACTCATATCACTTTTTTCCAGAACGTCTTTAATATTTTCCACGTGTTTCTTATATTCAATCAGCGGTTCTTCCCATCCCTCTGGTCGATTGGCCACATTATCAAAGTAGGGGGAGATTAAAAAAAAGACTCCCATTGGCAGGTGCGCAAGGATTTTCTCCATCTCATAAATGACTGACGTAGGCGTGACTGTTTCGACAGGAAGTCCTCTACGGTACAGGTAATAAGTACTGCCAACCCCCTCTTTGCCCGGCTCATAGTCACTCGCAATGATCAAGGGATAAATATTCTGCCCAACGTTTCGGATGAAATTTTGATAATTGTTTTTCCTAAACCAATCCAGGTCGCGCATGGCTTCGTATGTTTGTTTCCTGAAATGAGCGGCATCTGTCTCAGTATCAGCAGGGTCGGCTCCTTGTCCATCGACAGTGGGTCTGACACCTTTATAGTCAATATAATCCACTTTCTTATCACCGGCGTATGAAACACTTTGAAGCAAGAATTTTTTATACTCCTCGTCTTTTTCGAGTTCTATGAGGGCTTTAAAATATTCTTTATCCCCCTCTGGATAAATCTCTTCCGATTCACAAAAGGCCGGCATAGGTAACAAGACAGATTGAACCAACAGGCCGACTCCCAAGATCAAAGTCAAGAAACAGCCCTTGAGCGTCACAACATGTCGGTGTTGGAAAAATGGATAGGATGAATGATTGACGATGGGCGCTTGGCGTGTCCTTTGAAATTTTTGAAACATAGTGCGTTCCTTAATCAGAAAGAATGGAAAGAAATTTCAACACAAATTTCCTGCCTATTGTTGGGAAAACACCTCCGGATAGTCAATTGACCGCTCCCGGATCTTCCCTTTTTATACTGGTTTAAATTGAGAGGTTCAGACGCATGGGGTGGTGGCCATCAAGGCGGTGGCTCATAAACTCCCACTGGCTTGCTATTACGTGCTGCGCGATCAGGTCCCGCTCGAACTCAATAAGACGTTTACTGTACAGACGGCGTGCCGATTGGGCAGGACGGCTGAGCTCGAATTGGGGCCATAAAGCAAAAAATAACTCCAGGGTAGCTTAAACAAATTCCAGGAGAACAGAGACCACCCAACATTCAAATTTTATGTGCGTACTTGTTGAACATTTAGCTTTTCCGTATGTTAGACATAACATTAATAAGCAGCTCGGAAAAGTCCAAGACGATCTTACTCAGCTGCATTCATTAGGAAGGGGACACGCCATGAAAGCCATGCTTGTGAATGCCTATGGCGAAGACGCCGTATTTGAAGCGACGGAAGTTGAAAAACCTGAAGTAAAAGCCGGTCATGTTCTCGTAAAGATCGCGGCATCAAGCGTAAACGCCGTTGATACCATGATTCGAAAAATGGGTAAAGAGTTACCGTTATCTCCTGATACGCCGGCCATTTTAGGAACCGACTTTGCCGGCGAGATTGAGGAAGTCGGCAACGGTGTTAAAGAATATTCAATCGGCGATGAAGTATATGGTTGTGCAGGTGGGTTAGCAGGTTTACCCGGCACATTGACTGAATACATAGTGGCGGATCGCAACTTAATCGCCCATAAGCCAAAGAATTTGTCGATGCGAGAAGCCGCGGCATTGCCATTGGTTGCCATTACTGCCTACGAAGGTTTGACTCGAGCAGGTATCAAGCAGGGCCAAAAAGTTCTGGTGCATGGTGGTTCTGGTGGCGTTGGCCATGTGGCTTTGCAGCTGGCAAAACATTTTGGTGCCAAAGTGTATTCGACGGGAGGCGGTGCAAAACAATTGGCATTGATCGAACAACTGGGGGCAACTGCCATCAACTATAAAACTGAAACGGTTGAGCAGTACGTTGCCAAACATACCAATGGGTCAGGATTTGATTTGGTGTTCGATTCTGTTGGCGGTGCAAATATGGCGAACTCATTTGAGGCAGCTGCACTCAATGGTCATATTGCCTCTACCGTTGCCTTATGTGAGCTGGACTTAACTGTGGCCCACTTTAAGGGATTGTCGTTGCATGTCGTATTTATGTTAATTCCCATGCTGCATAATTTTAAACGAGAAGCACATGGGGAGATTTTGCGTAACTTAACTCAGATTGTTGAATCTGGCAGCCTCAAACCTGTGCTTGATGAAAAGCGTCATTCCCTTGAAGAAGTTGGACAAGCCCATGCTCGCTTAGAGAGTGGACAAGCTATGGGTAAAGTGGTTGTTGAAAATTGAGAATTGTAAGGCATCATCAACAACGGCCGAAACCATTCGGAGGCTTTGCGAGATGACACTGGAGGCGAACTTCGACACAACCGGATTCCAGTCTATCAATCGAGGATACAACTCCGTGTTCCGCGCAAACCGGTTGAGCCTTGGTCTGGTCGTGCCAATTGAGAACTACACCAAGGGTCCTGTACCGGAAATGCACCGCCACATTGAACGTGTTCAGCTCGCCGAAGCACTCGGGTTCTCCGCAGTCTGGTTACGAGATGTGCCCTTCAATGTTCCGTCATTTGGCGACGCGGGACAGACCTACGATCCGTTCGTTTATCTTGGGCTGCTGGCCGGACTAACAGACCGGATCGCTCTTGGGGTGGCGAGTATCATTCTGCCTTTACGACATCCGGCTCACGTTGCCAAAGCCGCAGCAACTGCCGACGTCCTTTCGGGCGGACGATTGATCCTTGGAGTGGCTTCCGGCGACCGTCCGGATGAATACCCGGCGCTCAACATCCCGTTCGCGGATCGAGGGGCACGTTTCCGAGAGTGCTTTGACTACATCAGACGCATGAGCGACGAGCAACCAGATTTTGATAACGCTTTTGGCAGCCCGAACGGCGACATAGATATGCTTCCCAAACCGGCGTCGGGAAAGTTGCCGTTGTTAGTTACAGGGGGAAGTCAACAAAACCCCGAATGGATCGCGCAGAACGGGGATGGCTGGATGATCTATCCGCGTCATACCGTTCTACAGGCGCAAATCATTCGCGACTGGCAGTCGCGGGTTGAGGCAGCAGGAAGGTCTCCGCAGCCCGTCATGCAACCTTTTTATGTCGATCTGGCTGAAGACCCCGAAACCCCGCCGCAGCCAATCCATTTAGGCTTCCGATTGGGTACGCACCACCTTCGGGACTATCTGAAATTGCGGGAAGAGATCGGCGTCAACCATATTGCACTGAACCTGCGTTATAACCAAACAGATTTCGAGACAACACTGAAACGTCTAGCTGATGACATATTGCCGGACTTCTCCGGGTGAGGAAGGCTTTCCCATGCAAAAAATCATTCTCATTACCGGTTCCACAGACGGGATCGGGTTAGCAACGGCCAGGTTGTTGAGCTCTATGGGTCACCATGTTTTGCTGCACGGGCGCAATCCGGCAAAACTGGAAGAAGTGAAAAAAACCCTTTCTGTGCTGCCAGGTGATGGGCGCCTTGAAAGCTATGTGGCTGATCTGTCTCGCATAGCCGATATCGAGGCATTCGCAAAGGTCGTCGCGGAAAAACACACGAGGCTTGATGCATTGATCAACAATGCTGGCGTCTATCAGTCGCCCCAAACGGTCACGAAGGACGGGCTCGATGTGCGGTTCGCGGTCAATACGATTGCGCCTTATCTGCTGACGCAACGGCTTTTGCCGCTGTTTGATTCCTCCGGAAGAGTAGTCAATGTATCCTCCGCGGCTCAGTCTCCAGTCGATCCGAGAGCGCTGGCCGGACAGGTCAGGCTGTCCGACGACGCGGCTTATGCGCAAAGTAAACTTGCGTTGACAATGTGGTCTCGCACTATGGGGCTTTCGCTCAAAGATGAGGGACCACCGATCATCGCAATTAATCCCGGGTCGATGCTCGGCAGCAAAATGGTGAAAGAGGCTTTCGGTGTGGACGGTGGTGATATCGGTATAGGCTCAGAAATACTGAGTCGTGCGGCTTTGGCAGATGAATTCGCGACGGCCTCCGGTCAGTATTTCGACAACGATACGGGGCAGTTTGCCTCGCCCCATTCCGACGCACTCAACCACCAAAAGTGCGAGGAGATTGTGCGGGTAATCAAGAGGGTGGTGATTAAAATAAAAAGATCCTAGAACATCTTTTCTCCATATAATCCATCTTGCAAGCTGAGCGCGGAGGCTCCGTGATTTCGTCGGAGGACTTACAGAAGCAGGTCGGCGATTTACTGAGCCTGGAAAAAGAGGAGCATTTGGCGCCCAAGGCACTGATCACCCAGACAGGGGAAGCCTACACAATGGTGGCTCCCACTATTACCAAGAGACTGTTGAAAAAATTGAAAATGTTCAACAGAGATGGCCTTTGAAACCATACCTTCACTTTCTCGTCAGGGATTCAGGACGTTCAAAAAGGCCACCTTACCTTTATAAACATTTAACCTTTGGGGAAAAGAGATGAGATCAGGGCTTGCACCGACACATAACGAGGGGAAGCTTCTGGGCGAAGCGTGAGGCCGAACATCGGGATTGTGTCCTGAAAAATTAAAAGAGTATCCTTTGGTCTTCCAATGGTACACACTATTGGGCTTTTCCCACTATTCAGACCATGAACGTGAACTCCCACAAATCAACCGCAATGACAAGTTTGATCCTGAGAACTCTCTGCCTGTTGTTCCTGCTGGCGCCTGCAACCGCGGCCATGGGGGAGGATGTTGACTGGAAGAGGACCGTCGGCGAGGCGGTAGACAGCTTGCAACAGTATCTTCGGTTCAACACCACCAATCCGCCTGGTGATGTCACCGAGCCAACCGACTTCCTTCAGAAGCTTCTTGAGAAAGAGAGGATCACGGTCACGCGGTACGAAGCCGCACCAGGAAAAATTAATCTTTCCGCCCGGCTTAAGGGCACGGGCAAGGCCAAGCCGATTCTGCTACTTCACCATATGGATGTTGTGCCCGCAGACGCGAGTCGCTGGAATGGCATGAATCCCTTTGGCGGCGAACTCAAAGACGGCCACATCTGGGGCCGTGGCGCGATCGACATGAAAGGCACGGGTGTCCTTCAGCTCTACGCGTTTCTGACGCTTGCGCGGCAGAAGATTCCGCTCGACCGCGATGTCATCTTCCTGGCGGTGAACGATGAAGAAATCGGTGGGACGATGGGGACCCGCTTCCTGCTCGACAACCACTATGAGGAACTCGATCCCGAATTTGTTCTCGACGAAGGTGGATTTGGCAGTCGCGAGATTTTCGTGAACGGGAAGTTGGTTTTCGGTATCTCCGTTGCGGAGAAGCGGGCATTCTGGCTCCGTGTGTCGGCCCGTGGCATCGCCGGACACGGCTCTCAACCGAACGATCACAATCCGAATGATAAACTGATGCGTGCGCTTACCAGGCTTTTCAATGCGCCATTTCCGACCGTCTCCAATCCTGTCCTTGACGCACTCGTGACCAAGCTCGGCAAGCTTGAGCCAAACCAGTTCACGAACGCCATCCGGCAAACGACGGTCTCGCTCACCTCGCTCCAGTCAGGTGTAGGACATCCGCCCAAGGCGAATGTCATTCCCTCCCTGGCCGTTGCGACCCTCGACACCCGCTTGCTGCCGGGCATGGATACCGATGTCTTTCTGGCGGAGGTGAAGTCCAGACTTGGAGATGAGGTCGAAGTCGAGGTCATTCACCCCGCGAGTCAATCTGTCGTAACGCCGCACGACACCGGAATGTTTCGAGCGCTGTCCGGTGCTATCACACGGCACCATCCGGATGCGACCGTTGTGCCGATGATTATTCCGTACGGAACCGATTCGAGGATGTTTCGTCTGCGAGGGGCTCAGTGCTATGGCATTCTGCCCCTCGTGCTCAGCACTGAACTCGCCACCTCCATCCATGGTGACGCGGAGCGAATTCCCGTCGACCAATTCGAGACCGGAATCCGAATTTATTACGAAACCCTGGTTGAAGTCGCGGCCCGCTAGCCGTTGGTTTCTCTACGCACCCTTCCCCTATGGCCATAATCTGAAAGGGCGTTTCAACCTGTGATCCATCGAATCTCCAGCACCTGCTCTGCCCCGAATCCAGCCCTCTCCCCTCCACCCCTACCTTTCAATTTCTTCTTTTCCTGATCCAATAATCTTCCGTACAGCGTTCGTTATTGGTTTTCAGAAGAGATGAGGCTGGAGGCAAGTTTGTCGCAGTAGGCTGCCTCCCCTTCATGGTCTTGGGGCCCTTTCAAACTCGACCTTCTTGTACGATGGCAGCGTTACAGCAATTTCTGCCGTACTCATTCGCCAGTCGCGTTAACCGTGGCATTTTAAGGGCACCGCGTCCTAGCCCCGAACAGAAACTGCAATTTCAAGAAAAATGTATAAGTGGAAAAAGTATTGCCAGTAGCAAGCTCAGCACTGAATTCGATCAAGGCTCGTGTAGGAGTTTAGGGTCATCCGGCTTTCATGCTATGCTGAATAAAGGAGAAACCAACAAGCAAAGTGACGGGAGGATCGAATGAAACCGTCGGTTCGCATTCTCTTGGGCGTAGTGATCTTTTTCGCTGCGACAATCTCAGCCTCGGCACAGGATGTGACCTTAACCATCGCCACAGTGAACAATGGCGACATGATCCGGATGCAGAAGCTTTCCGGAATCTTCACGGCCTCCCATCCTCATATCGCGCTGACCTGGATCACGCTGGACGAGAACATCCTTCGCCAGCGTGTCACCACCGATATCGCGACCGGTGGTGGGCAGTTCGACATCGTGACCATCGGCACCTTTGAAGCCCCCATCTGGGCCGAGCGACGGTGGCTCGTGCCACTTGACGACTTGCCTGCGGAGTACGACGTCGACGATATCCTCCCGCCGATCCGTAAGGCCCTGTCGTTCGACGGCGCTTTGTTCGGCGCACCGTTCTATGGCGAATCCTCATTCACGATGTACCGTACCGATCTCTTTGAGAGAGCCGGGCTCGCGATGCCGGAGAAGCCGACATGGGATTTCATCGAAGGCGCTGCCCGCAAGCTGGCCGACAGGAGCAACGAGGTCAGTGGCATTTGCCTTCGTGGCAAGCCTGGGTGGGGAGAGAACATGGCGTTCCTGACCGCCATGGCCAATTCCTACGGTGCTCGCTGGTTTGATATGGATTGGAAAGCCCAGTTCGACGGTGAAGCCTGGAAGGCGGCCATCACCGACTACGTCGAATTGATGCAGGCAGTCGGCCCGCCAAACGCTTTTGCCAATGGCTATAATGAAAACCTTACTCTGTTTCAGTCGGGCAAATGCGCATTATGGATCGACACGACCGCGGCTGGCCAGTTTGTCACCAACGAGGACTCCGAGGTGGCCGATCGGGTCGGCTTCGGCCTCGCACCGGACAACGGGTTGGGCAAGAGCGCGAATTGGCTCTGGGCCTGGGCCCTGGCGATTCCCGAGAGTTCCAATAACCCCGATGCCGCGAAACAATTTATAGCCTGGGCGACCTCGAAGGGTTACCTCCAACTTGTCGCCTCGAAGGAAGGCTGGTCCAACGTACCCCCTGGCACCCGCACCTCGCTTTACGAAAACCAAGCCTATCTCGACGCCGCACCCTTCGCCGAGATGACGCTGGCATCGATCCGGGCAGCCGATCCGGAAAACCCGACCGTGGATCAGGTTCCCTATACAGGCATCCAGTACGTCGCGATCCCGGAGTTCCAGAGCATCGGCACAGCGGTGGGAAATCGATTCGCGAAGGCGTTAGGGGGAGAGATTTCGATCGATGAGGCGCTCGACAACGCCCAGTGGGTGACCGGCAAGGTCATAGAGCGCGCCCGGTTCCTACTGGGGAACCAAGTCGAACACGAGTAACTCGGAAGGCAACATGACCAACGGGCCTGTCGAACCAAAACAGTCCATTGCGGAAATGGACGACGAAGTCCTGCCCGTGCCGCAGCACAGGCTGCATGGCCCCGGTCACTTCCTTGGCCTCTACGCGGCGGAACATGTTGCCGCAACCGAGTTCGTCATTGGCGCCGCATTCGTGGCAATGGGCGCCACGATTGAAGACATCCTGATCGGGCTCTTGACCGGCAACATACTTGCCACCCTGAGCTTCGCACTCATTACCGCGCCGATCGCGGTCAAAACGCGACTCAGTCTCTACAGCTATCTCGATCAACACATGGGCGACTGGTTCTCCCGGCTTTACAACGGGGCGAACGTGCTCATCTTTGTGGCCATCTCGGCCGCTATGATTACCGTGTCGGCAACAGCGGTTCGGGCGCTCTTTGATATTCCTCCCCAGATCTATCCGTATCCCACCAATGTCTACTTTGTCATCATAGCCGCCTCGGCTAGCGTGATCGCTGTGTTGGTTGCCTATTATGGTTTCAATGCCCTCAGCGAGTTTGCCACTATTTGCGCGCCATGGCTCATGGTAATGTTCACGGCGGGTGGCATGGTGCTCATCCCTTCGTTGAACGAAACGCTAACCGGCTACACCACGCTTTCAAGTTTCTCTGATTTTGTAGATCTGGCGGGAACAACCGTGTTTACCGGCACCAATGCTGCCGGAGAACCCGGTATCGGATTGTGGGAAGTGATCGGCTTCGCATGGGCTGCGAACACCTTCGCGCTGATGACAACCGACTTTTTTACCTTTGTGCCCGTATGGCGCCAAAGAAATGAGTGGAACCTATTCAGCGTGCACCCTCATCGTCATCGCCCTATCGTTATCATCGAGCATTGCCACGACTGCCACGGCGCAGTTGACAGACGAGGCATGGTATGAACGGAAACAGCTCACCGGCAACTGGTGGGGACTCCGCGATTTGCTCGTGGATTCAGGCGTTCGGCCTTTCATCTACTATGATTCAATCTTCGCCGCGAATGTTTCCGGGGGTATTGAATCCGACAAGGGCTTTGTAGGGCAAGTCTACGCCGGGCTAAACACGGATCTTGAAAGGCTGCTGGGCCTGGAGGGGATGACCTTCAAAATCTCCTATGTTAATCGTCATGGTAACAGCATCGGCGAGTCCGTAGGCGGAATCTACAATCCCATGGCCATCTTCGGAGGTCAGACCAACTATCTCTACGAGTTCTGGCTGGAAAAGTCGTTCGGCAATGCCTGGGCGATCAAGCTCGGTCGGGTATCAGCCGATCTGGACTTTGCATTGTCGCCGCTCTATTTTTATTCGCTTAGCACAGCAATCAACGGTCCCATCCGCGCATTGCTGCTTGAAAATGCCCTAACCTCCTTTCCTTTTGCCGTCTTGGGCGGCCGGATAAAATACGAGCCTTCAGCGCAGCATCAGTTCAAACTCGGTGCCTATCTGATTGGCAAAGACATGTTTAACTTTAAGGACCATGGCGTCAACTACAGCATACGCGACGACGACGGCGTATCCATTCTGTCCCAGTATGACTGGTCGCCCGATGTTTTCGACCGCCCGGCCCGTGTCTATGTCGGCGTCGTCAATGCATTCTTCGACTTTGAAGACTTCGACGGTACCGGCACAACAAACCATTTTGTACGCTTTTACGGCCATGCCGATGTCGAGGTTGCCGATGGGCTCAAGCTATTTGGCCTGCTGAGCTATTCCGATCAGGATGACGTCGCCAAGACACCGTTACAGGCCAATATCGGCGCCCTCTACACGGGGCTGATTCCCTCGCGGCCGGATGACCTCACCATTGCATACACAACCTATGCCCAGTTCAGCGATGAATATGGCGAATCGCTTGGCGAGGACAAGACCTATGAAATGGTGTACGAACTCGCGCACCGCATCCGGATCATTCCTAGCTTCTACATCCAGCCTTCGGTTCAATACATTCACAACCCCGGCGGCACCGGCAACATCGACGACGCTGTCGTCCTCGGTGCCTGGGTCGGTGCTTCTTTCTAGGGGTTAAGACCATTAAGGTTACCCTTTAGTTATTAAGCAATTTAAACTTTGACACCCCGTCGTGCCGATGATTGTCCCTTTCGGAACCGATTCGAGGATGTTTCGTCTGCGCGGGGCCAAGTGCTATGGCATTCTGCCCCTCGTGCTCACCACTGAACTCGCCACGTCCATCCACAGTGACGCTGAGCGAATCCCTGTCGACCAATTCGAAAAGGGAATCCGAATTTATTACGAAACCCTGGTTGAAGTCGCAGCCCGCTAGGCCTTGGTTTCTCTTTCCGAGAACCGAATTATCATGCCGAGCCCCTTCGACGGAGTTTATCCTGAGTAAAAGCCGAAGGACTCAGGGCAGGTGCACGAAGCATCCGGCTAGTCTACCTGGGCACAGATCCCTCGTTGCTCTCGGGATGACAACAAGGGGAGGCACGGGACTTTATAGAGCCTGTTTTGAGCCTTGCTGAAAGGCTTGTTCTGAGAGCAACATCGCATGGCTCGAACCACCATTTCCTTATGATCCCTGAACGATTGTTCCTGAAATCCTGTAAGTTTCTTCGGAAGATCAAGAAATATTCCACGGCCTGATGAAGAACTTGTGGGGGTTGATCCCTCTATTCCTGGCCGAACATACCCAGACCAGTTAACGGTTTTTTCGTGATACACTAGTCGTGAAGATCCTGGGAGAACATGAAAATTATGAAACAGAGCAAGGAAGCCCGACAGGAGTCTTTTAACGTGCAAACAACCACTTCCCCACAGGCCTGTTTGGCTACCAACCCTTCACCCAACTGTGTGACACATTGCCAAGATTTCAGAACCGTTTTCCGTTATGGAAGCCTGTGAGCCTCCGGACTTCGGAGCTGGGATGTTCCCGTGGATAGATGATTCGTGACCCGACCAGCCATGTCCTGCAAAGACTTCAGCCATAAACCCTCAAACATCTGCCATAGGGAGCCTCGTCCATGTCCGAAGCAACACCCCGTCTGACACAAGAAGAAATACGGCTCGAAGAATCTAAAAAGCGAACGGTGCATTGGAAACGTTGGGGACCCTACCTGAGTGAGCGGCAATGGGGCACGGTCCGTGAGGATTACAGCCCTCATGGAGACGCATGGGAATACTTCTCTCATGACCAATCACGTTCACGGGCCTATCGGTGGGGCGAAGATGGCATCGGGGGAATCTGCGACCGTCACCAGCAGATTTGTTTTGCACTGGCTCTCTGGAACGGAAAAGATCCCATTCTGAAGGAACGGTTGTATGGATTAACCGGGAACGAAGGCAATCACGGGGAGGACGTCAAAGAATATTACTTTTACCTGGACTCCACGCCGACGCATTCCTACATGAAGTTTTTATATAAATATCCCCAACACCCGTTTCCCTATGCCCAATTGATGGAAGAAAACCGGAAGCGCGGCAAACACGATTGGGAATATGAGTTGATGGACACGGGTATCTTTGATGACAACCGGTACTTCGACGTGTTTATCGAATATGCCAAAGCGACGCACGAAGACATCCTCATCCGGATCACCGCTCACAACCGGGGGCCTGATTTTGCGGAGCTTCATGTATTGCCGACCATCTGGTTTCGCAATACCTGGTCCTGGACGCCACATGCTCCCCGTCCCACACTCAATCGGGATGAGGACCTTGGCGATGCGCAAGTCATCCACCTCGACCATGAACAGTATGGATCGCGGTGGTTGTTAAGCGAAGGGACTCCGGAATTGCTGTTTACGGAAAATGACACCAACATGCAACGGCTGTATGGGGTGCCCAACGGCAATCCGTACGTTAAAGACGGGATCAATGACTTTATCGTCGCCGGCACAAAAGAGGCGGTGAACCCGGAACAGGTGGGAACGAAGGCTGCGGTTCATTATCATCCCCTAATTGCCCCTGGACAATGCGTCACCTATCGACTCCGATTGACCAATTTACCTCCGACCGAGGGACAGTTGGGCAAAGAGTTTGAAACCATTTTCCCTGCACGGCAACTGGATGCGGATGAGTTTTTTGCCAAACGACTCGGAACGGCGCAATCCAAGGACGCGCAAAACGTTCAGCGTCAGGCGTTTGCCGGGATGCTGTGGAGCAAACAGTTCTATCATTTTGACGTGCGCACCTGGCTGGCCGGAGATCCCACAGAGCCACCGCCGCCCGCAGGCCGCGAAAATGGCCGGAACGCGGATTGGAAACACCTCTACAATGAAGACATCATTTCCATGCCCGACAAATGGGAATACCCGTGGTTTGCGGCCTGGGACCTCGCCTTTCATTGCGTCCCATTAGCCCTGGTGGACCCGGACTTCGCGAAAGATCAACTCCGGTTATTGGTCAGAGAATGGTATATGCATCCCAACGGGCAAATTCCCGCGTATGAGTGGGCGTTCGGCGATGTGAATCCGCCCGTCCACGCCTGGGCCGCCTGGCGGGTGTATAAAATTGAAAAACGCATCAGGGGCAAAGCCGACCGTGTGTGGTTGGCCAAGATATTCCATAAACTCCTGCTGAACTTTACCTGGTGGGTGAATCGAAAAGATGCCGATGGGCGCAATATTTTTCAAGGCGGCTTTCTCGGACTGGATAATATCGGCGTCTTCGACCGGTCAGCACCACTGCCCACAGGCGGATATATCGATCAATCGGACGGCACGAGTTGGATGGGCATGTACTGTCTGAATATGCTGGCTATTGCGTTGGAACTGGCACGACATGATCCGGCCTATGGCGATGTGGCCAGCAAGTTCTTTGAACATTTTGTCTACATTTCTCATGCCATCAATCACTTCGGGGAAGGCAATCACGAAGCCTCTCTGTGGGATGAGACGGACGGATTTTATTATGACATGCTGCATATCCCGAACGGCCATTCTCAACAAATGAAGGTCCGGTCCATGGTGGGGTTGATTCCTCTCTTTGCCGTTGAAACGTTGGAGCCGGAGGTGGTGGATGCGTTGCCCGGCTTCAAACGGCGGCTATTATGGTTTATTGAGAATCGGCCGGAATTCCGGCGTCATGTCTGTTCAACCAGTCTTCCGGATGGAAGAGTGCGCCGGATGCTTTCCATTGTGGATCAGGAGCAACTCCCCAGAGTCATGAAGTACATGTTGGATGAAGAGGAATTTCTCTCCACCTATGGCATACGAGCCTTATCCAAATACCATCACGATCATCCCTATGTGCTCCATCTGAATGGACATGAACATCGCGTGGATTATGAACCGGCCGAATCAAAAACAGGGATGTTCGGCGGCAACTCCAATTGGAGAGGACCGATTTGGTTTCCGGTGAATTTTCTGCTTATCGAATCGTTGCAAAAATTCCATCATTTTTTTGGTGACCATCTCACCGTTGAATGCCCAACCGGGTCGGGATCGCAACAAACCTTGTGGCAAGTCGCGGCGGAAATTTCTCGTCGCCTCAATCGCATCTTCCTTCGTGATACGGCGGGCCATCGACCGGTCAACGGAGGAGTCGCCATGTTTCAGCACGATCCGCATTGGCGGGATCATTTGTTATTTTACGAATATTTTCACGGGGACAACGGGGCCGGATTGGGTGCCAGCCATCAAACCGGATGGACCGGACTTGTCACCAAGCTATTGGAACAATCAGGAGAATAGGATATGTCTCCCGACCGAAGACAACAACACCAGGACATCCCACCTCCCCTGCCCGCCTCCATCCTGCCACAGATCGTGGATTTTGGCAGGGAGATATGCGGAGATATCTGGATGGCGGAACGCCGGGAATGGCTCGTCACTAACGGCATCGGAGGGTTCGCCTCCGGCACGGTAGCCGGCTCTCTCACCCGCCGATATCACGGGCTATTGATGGCCGCACTCAAGCCACCTCTCGGGCGGACCTTATTAGTCAGCAAGCTGGAAGAGACCGTGAAATACCGGGAGCAGACGGTACAACTTTCAACAAATCATTGGGATGGAGGCACGATTGCACCCACCGGCTTTTTATATCTGGAGCGGTTCCGTTTGGAAGGCACCACGCCGGTCTGGACGTTTGCCATCGCCGACACACAATTGGAAAAACGAATTTGGATGGAGCCGGGGGAGAATACCACGTATGTCAGGTATACCTTGATCCGGGGAACCCTGCCGGTTCGGCTCAATCTGCACGCCTTTATTAATCATCGGGATTATCACGGGACGACGCTGGACACCCTGCCGGAATTCTCCACCACGCCCGTACCCCATGGACTACAAATTCTGCCCGCAGGAGGCTCTCCGTTTATCCTATCCGCGTCGGAAGGGTTGGTAGAGAGCGTCAGTACCTGGTTTCACAATTATCATCTGCCCCTGGAACGGGAGCGCGGACTTCCCGATCGGGAGCATCATCTGCACATCGGCACCTGGAGCCTCGACTTAAAACCAGGCGAACAGATGACCTGGATGGCCAGCATCCGTCTAAAGCCGTCCAGACCCGCTGCTTCCTGTTTCGAATCACGCCGACGTCATGAAACGGCATTGCTCCAATCGGAATCAACGACAAAACATTCACACTCGAACGGGCCGGCCTGGATCCAACAGCTCACACTGGCCGCCGACCAGTTCATTGCCTCTCGTCCCCTCTCACCCAACGACACCGGCCATACGATCATCGCCGGCTATCATTGGTTTGGAGATTGGGGGAGAGACACCATGATCAGCCTGCCCGGACTGACGCTGCCCACCAAACGCTTTGACATCGCTCGCAGCATTCTTTCCACCTTTGCGCAATATGCCGACCAAGGCATGCTTCCCAACCGATTCCCCGAGGAGGGAGAAGCGCCGGAATACAATAGTGTCGATGCCACGCTCTGGTACGTCGAGGCTGTCCGCCAATATGTGGACGCCTCCGATGACCACGCCTTTCTCAAAACGATCTTTCCCGTGCTTGTCGAGATGCTGGCGTGGTACCGCAAGGGCACCAGGTTTGGAATCGGCATGGATCCCGCCGATCACCTCCTTCATGCCGGGGAGACGGGGGTGCAGCTCACCTGGATGGATGCCAAGATCGGAGACTGGGTCGTGACGCCCCGCATCGGCAAACCGATCGAAATCAATGCGCTGTGGTATCAAGCCTGGCTTACCTTGGGACAATTGGCCAAAACCTTGAAAGAACCGCACGAGGAATTTCTGCAAACAGCCAAGGCCATCCACGCCTCCTTTCAACGGTTCTGGGACGAACCATTACACCGCTGCTATGACGTGCTGGACGGACCGCATGGCCATGATCCGGCCCCACGCCCCAATCAATTGTTCGCCGTATCGTTGCCACACAGTCCGCTCACCTACAAGCAGCAGCATGCGGTCGTCGACTATTGCGCCCAACATCTCTACACAACATATGGATTACGCAGCTTGGGACAGGATGATTCCCAATATGTGGGACAATATGAAGGAGATATCCGGCAGAGGGATAGAGCCTATCATCAGGGCACGGTCTGGGGCTGGCTCCTGGGTCCTTTCGTGCTGGCACATTTTCGGGTCTATCACAATGCCGAAGTTGCGCTGTCTCATCTTGTCCCGATGGCTCATCATCTCAATGATTACGGCCTGGGGACGCTCGGCGAAATTTTTGACGGACAACCACCCTTTGCTCCGCAAGGTTGCATCGCCCAAGCCTGGACCGTCGCCGAAATCCTCCGCGCCTGGCATCTCATTCAACCTTCCGCCAACAGAGAAACAAAAGAAAACCACACTCTCCAAAAGTAAGACTAACCTGGCATCCTGATAGTCCCCACAAACGTTTCTCTCCAATTATCTCCCTAATGTTCCTCCGTTGAAAGGGGTTGAGGGAATTTGAAGTTAATGAGTGGTTTGTCTATAGTCTGACGGTCTCTTTTCACGGGATCGTGGCAGACCGGATGCAGAACGGACGGCCAGCGGCCGACACACTCACGTCAGTTCCTAACACACTGGCCGGGGCTTTTTTCTGAAGACCCCGTACCGGCAAGAAACCGTATTACTCATGATCTCGACAATCAGCGATAAGTGCCCGGGAACCCGGCGGACCCCAAGACTTCCTGCCTTTCCGGTCGGTTGACCGGATGAGGTCGGCTGCTCACATGGGTCAAACCTTCGTGTTCGGATATCAACCAAAGGAGTAATTCATACGTCACAGTAATAAATACTTCCCACTCGTGTAGTCCTTGGGGGTGTGCATGGCCCTTCTTTCTCTTCTCATTGGCTTTTTCCTTGGGCCGCATCATTTATTGAGCAAACTGCGCATAACTTTAGCGCGGTCAAGGCGGTGATCGATGGATAGATTATTCAAACTATCCAGATCCTTCCGAGGTTCACGATGACCCTCATCTCCACGTTACGCAGTTTGTTCATAAGACTCGCCACAAACAAGGAAGACAGTTCACAGCTCCATGAATCCGAATCTTACACAAATTGGTGCACCCGTTTTGCCTGGGAACGTCTGACGGTCCTTTATCTTTTGGGATTGGTCGCCAACCCTGCGTTCATTGTAGCCGACGTCCTCCTCCATCGAGAGCATCTCGATGCGATTCTCGACATACGCACGATTTTGGAGTTAGGGCTCCTCGGTTGCTTTCTGCTGGTGAGATACCAACCTGCTGCAATCCCGCCACATGCGTTCTTAATCCTTTGGGTATTGATCGGCAATCTGTGCATCGTTCAGATGACCGTCGTGCTTGGGGGATTCGCCGCCCAGTATTACAACGGGCTCAACCTGGTGTTCCTGGCCGCAGCGGTCATTGTGCCGGTGTCCTGGCCGAGTCATCTGATCGCTCAAGCTGGAACGCTCATGTCGTATTATGGAATGAATCTTCTCAGTACCTCCGGGACGGCGGATATCGACGCAGCCATAGGAAATTCGTTTTTTCTCGTATGGACCTGCGTCGCATTACTCTTCTCGGTTTTCCTCTACGAGCGACTGCAGCGGGCCGAATTTCAAGCACGGCTTTTTGAGCGAAGCGCCAGAGCTGAATTGGAGGCGTCTAACCAAAAACTCCTCGAACTGGATCGGTTGAAAAGTGAGTTCTTCGCAAACATCAGCCATGAAATTCGCACGCCGCTCACTCTGGCGGTAGGTGCATTTAAGACTCTCTTGAAATCTCCACTAGGCGCAGAAGCCAAAGATGTGGTCCAGACCGGCTTACGGAATGCCTCCAGGCTCCTGTTCCTCATCAATGAATTGTTGGATCTGGCTAAATTCGACAGCGGTCGCACCACTCCGAACAAACGATGCCTGGATTTCGCTGCGCTCGTGAGCAATGTGGTCATGAACTTCGATTCCAGCCCGACTCGTCGCATCCATGTGAAAGGCCTGATGCAACCGGTGCCCTTGGAGGCCGATCCACTCCAAATGAAGAAGATTTTGTATAATCTGCTCTCCAATGCCTTCAAGTTCAGCGATCCCCATGAGGGTCAAGTGTGGATTCGTCTCTCCTCCAAGGAACATGCCATTGAACTGGAGGTTGAAGACAACGGCATCGGCATTCCGCCCGATCAATTAGGGCGAATTTTCGACCGATTCACGCAAGTGGAAAGCAGTGCCACGAGGCGCTATGAAGGCAGCGGAATCGGATTGGCCTTAGTGAAGGAAATCGTCCTGCTGCATGGGGGAACAATTGCGGTGGAAAGCGATCCCGGCCGTGGTTCTGTGTTTACCATCACGTTGCCTCGCGGGAACGTGACCGCCGATCAGCTGCTTGCCATTCAAGATGACGAGGAGGATCGGTCCTTTTTTCCAAGACTAGCCGAAGAAGAACAGATAGACGAGGAGTCTTTCCTTTCCCCCGCTGAAAAGAAGGACGCCCCATTGGTGTTGGTGGTCGATGACAATGCCGATATGCGCGGGTACGTCAAAAAAATATTGCACAGACAATATAAGATCGTAGTAGCCAGGGACGGGGCGGAAGCCCTGGAGATAGCTCAACACTTGCGTCCGGCATTAATCCTGACGGATGTCATGATGCCGAAAATGAGCGGACAGGACCTTTTGAAAGCCGTTCGAAACGATAAGACTCTTCGATCGACCCCCGTGATTTTCTTAACAGCCCGCGCTGGAATCGAAGCACGTATTGAAAGTCTGGAAGCAGGAGCCGACGATTATCTGTCCAAACCCTTCGACGAACCCGAACTCCTGGCTCGCGTCGGCAACCTGATTCGAGCACGCGCACAAGAACAGGAACTCGTCCAATTACAGAAAGAAAAATTAGCCAGGTTCTTACCCCAAAATCTGGCCGACATGATCATGTCGGGTGACCACGAGGATTTCCTGAAAGGGCATCGCAGCAAAATCACCGTGCTCTTTATCGATCTTCGAGGATTCACACCCTTTACTGAAACGGTGGCTCCCGAAGAGGTGATGGCCGTCCTCCGTGAGTACCAGGCGGCGATGGGTTACCTGATCTCCCAATTTGGCGGAACGCTTGAGCGATTTGCCGGCGACGGCATCATGGTCTATTTTAACGACCCGCAGCCCTGTCCCAATCACGCCGAACAAGCGGTGCGCATGGCAATCGCCATGCGACGTGAGGTCTTTTCGTTGGAAGAGCAATGGAAGAAACGCTGCATTCCCCTCGGAGTAGGCATCGGTATTGCGACCGGATATGCAACGATCGGTGCGATCGGATTTGAAGGACGAACGGACTATGCCGCGATCGGCCCCGTCACCAATCTGGCATCCAGACTCTGGAACGAGGCCCAACACGGCCAAATCCTTGTGTCGGAACAGGTCGCATCCCTTCTTGGAAATCTGATCTCGACCGAACCGCTCGGAGAACTCGCATTGAAAGGCATTCAAAGACCCCTTTCCGTCTATCAAGTGGTTGGGGTGAACGCCTAAGCGAATGACCCCACGATTGAGAAATATCGCCAGCGCAGCCCGGAAGTGTTCGACGAGGATACCACCGCAAGAGCTATCTCAAGGATTCCTCCCTGGGAACGCTGGGAGAAATCTTTGACGGACAGCCACCGTTCACCCCGCAAGGTTGCATCGCCCAAGCCTGGACCGTCGCCGAAGTCCTCCGCACCTGGCATGTCCTTCAACCTTCCGCCAACAGAGAAACAAAAGAAAACCACACTCCCAAAAAATAAAGTGCTCTTTTCTCCATTTAGATTTGTCATTCTGAGGCCATGCCGAAGAATCTGAGCCCAGCCACAAGATCACCCAGGCTTGAAGAAGGCCTTTTTTTTGTTGACTGCTCATCTCTAAAAACGATTCTTCCTCCCTCATCCCCGACATCGTGTATCGGTGATCCATCTTTTTAAGGAAGCCTTCCTCCTACCGCAGCCTGTCCGAATATACCTTAAACCCATCTGTCCTTTTTTCTAGAGGTTGGGTATCATGCCCTGGAATTTTTCCACGAGAAAGGCATGTAATCATGGCCTACATTGAAAGCTTCATCGCTTAGATTCGCAAAAATCGTCTTCACAATGGCCACACGGTCGACGTCAAAGCAGAAAGACAAGGAGTAGAGACAATGGATTCACAATTTTGGATAACAGCCTGGAACGAAGGAAGGACAGCCTTCCACGGAGAACACTATCACGAAAAGCTGACGAAATACTTTCCTCAATTCAATCCTGGAAAGGGGCAGCGAGTACTCGTTCCCCTCTGTGGGAAATCAAAAGATCTTCTTTGGCTTCATGGGCTCAATCTTCATGTCCATGGAGTCGAATTGCATGCCCAGGCCGTGAATGACTTTTTTTCAGAAAATGGCCTCTCATCCCCTCAGATAGCCCAAGATCAAGATTTCACCCATTACACCCACGAAAATATCATCATCAGTTGCGGGGACTTTTTCAAACTCAATGAACACCACTCTTACGATTACATTTACGATCGGGCCGCACTCGTGGCTCTGCCAGCCCCAATGAGAAATGGGTACGCGCAAGTTATCAAGCAATCCCTGAAGCCCGGGGGGAAATACCTTCTCATCGTCTATGATTATGACCAATCAAAAATGGAGGGGCCTCCTTTTCATGTTGGTGGCAAAGAAATTCATGATCTGTACGAAGATCAATTCACCATTACTTTGAAAGAAAGCCAAAAGCCAAAAAATGAAGGAACAAGACTCTCCGCCATAGACAGCCTTCACCAGACAGTCTATGTCCTTGAAAAGATCCTGTGAAACTCTCCGCTAAATGGGTACCATCGAAAAAATCTTTGACGGACAACCATTTTTCGCCTCGCAGAATTGTCACCCAACCCTGGACCCCCGTCCAAACCCTCCACGCCTGGCACACCCTCCAGGCAGTCCCCACCTAAGTTATCCTTCCGATCCCACAGCGGCGTTGTCATTCTGAGCCAGGGCGAAGAATCTAGCCCAACCTGCAGACAACCTCGTCTCCCTGAACATCTTCCTTTCCGCAATCCCTCACTAAAAATTTTTCCTTACGCCATCTCCGACATTTTTACCAGGGATCGATTTTTTAGTTTTATCATTTCTGTGAGCCATAGGCCGTATCATTCCTGCCAGTCTTTGGCAGGAATCTCTCGTCAAATCATTCCCCCAAAACCCATCTGTACATTAATGTAAGGGTTGGCTATTCTGGCATCTAAAAATAAGAGGAATTCCACTGGCTGACCCATGGCAAGCAAATTCCCCACAAAAACAAAAAAAGGACAGCGCTACACGATGATCGGCTTCGAACAGAAGCTCAGGCCCGCTGACGTCGCCCCATGCGCGACACACTATTGTCAAACTCATCTTCGGTGAACTGCGAGTGCGCAATGTTGAGTAAAAAAGGAGTTTGTCCACGTGAATGATTGTATCCATATTTATTGTGACGAATCGTGTCATTTGGAAGGTGATCGCCAAAAAGCCATGGCGCTTGGAGCCACTTGGTGTCCAGCTTCTTATCGAGCTGCACTCAGCCGAAAAATAAAGGCTATACAAAAACGATTTGGCCTCTCGCCAGTCTTTGAGATTAAATGGACGAAGGTCTCGCCTGGTCGTCTTGATTTTTATTTGGCTTTGGTTGATCTATTTTTCGATGAACCGCTACTTCGATTCCGAGCCGTCGTGGTGCCGGACAAGTCATTATTGGATCATCATCGCTTCAATCAGTCTCATGACGATTTTTACTATAAGATGTGGTACCTACTCTTGACGCATTTAGTGGATGACAAACATTTGTTTCGTGTTTTTCTCGATATTAAAGACACTCACGGGCAGGAGAAAGTTCGCAAACTACATGAAGTACTCTGCGATTCACACTATGATTTTGATAGGCAAAAAATTTCAGACATCGAGCAGGTACACTCACACGATGTACCATTGTTGCAGATAGCGGATTTGCTGACTGGTGCCCTTGCACATTTGCATCGAGACATCCATGGTTCCCCGGCAAAACAAGCAATTATTGATCAAATACGCAAAAGAAGTGGACATAATCTCTTGTTCTCTACCCCACCTCGTGTTGAAAAGTTTAATGTTCTCGTTTGGCGCCCAAAGGATAATGCATGAATAGCCCACCGAGGGTATTTCCGTTTCAAGGGGAATGGAAAACTTATGTGGACTTGATTTACAAGGCGTTTCTTGACTCCTTTGTACGGACCGAACTCCAGTTTCGTGGATGGCGGGTTACAGCTAAGCGGCACCCCGAAACACAAGGGAAGGGATTTAGTTTTTGGCATACGATTTCGGAAGCACCGGATCCAAAAAACCGGAACGAGGTCGACCGAATCCCCAACTTCCGAAGATGTGAACGTATCCTCTGGATTCGGTGGGTTATCGAGAATGCCGACAACCAGGGATTCCACTGGTGGGAAAACCGGCGTGGCCAGGATACGCATGTTGTGATTTGGGCAAAAGACTACGACTTTGCGGTCATCCTTGGTAAGCGTAATAATTACTACGTTTTGAAGACCGCCTACGCAGAAATCAAACCACATAGGCAGCAAACTTTCGAAAATGAACTGACGGCCTATTGGAAAGCCCAAAAAAGCTGAAGCCCCTTGGCATTGCTGCCAAAGGGCCTCGGATGCTCCTTCTACACATGGTAGATGAGACTATTATACATTATAGTTATCGACGGATCGTAAAGCAAATTGAGCGTTTCTCAAATTATTACTTCTTCCTGACTGAGTAAGGGAGCCGATATTCTTCATTATACTTTATCCTCCATATTTCAGAATTCCCAACACAAACCTATATGAACAGATTGAATATTAGCCCCCATTATTCAATATATCTCTTTAATAATCCGCAGAGGGCACTATAGGGCAATATGTAAGATGGGAATTTCAAAAGAATTCCCAGTCTGCGAAGGTCTGCCCTCGACAGTCAGGTTCGGGGGGATGTGTGGCTCGAGCAGGAGACGGACCGACTGACAATGCGGCAGATGTGTGATCTCTTTGATTCTTCCATCGACAACATCGATCTGTACCTAAAAAATATCTTTGCAGACGGGAAGTTGGAGGAAGCCGCAAGTACCGAGAATTTCTCGGTAGTTCAATCTGAAGGCCACCAGCGGCAACTCTTAAGAATTTCTTAGTCCTTCAAACCTGAAGGAAAATGGCCAATACGCTGCAAACACTCAAACATTAAAATCAAGGCACCAATTCAGTCTGTGCAAAATTTGCACAAACTGATGTGATCAGAAAAATCAACCAGAGCGATTTGATGCTCCGTCTGATCCTCATTCTGCTGGAAGCAGTCAGGGTCATGAATCCCTTTACCGAATTCGTAGTTGAAGATGCCGCACTCGTGGCCATGACCCTGATGATCGCGGAAAGCCGTCCGGAAGAAAAGGACGTGTTGGTACGCATTGTCATGCACCTCCTTTGTCAACACGATCCATTATGAGCACCGACACAGCAGACACTTTCTGTGCTGATTGCCACACTAGACGTTAGACGGCAATGCCAGGTGGATTTGGCTGGACTGTACCTATTTTTTATTTCCTCGTTCTGAATGGAATTCATAACCATGGATTTGACACCCAATATGACCGGAGTTTTCTTTGACTGTTGTACTCCACGCAGAGAATAGTCTGGCGCTTGGCTGGACACTCAATTGAAAATTTGTCGGGCAAGTGCGTGCCTCATTCCCTATACAAAATTCGGCTTGTGGCTCCTTTTATATCTACTGTCTCGTAATTCCCACCCTGGGTAAAGCATGTTGGGCAGGGACCACGGTCACCCTCATTTTACCTTTATCACTTTAAGTGGAAAGGGAGCTTAATCTTACATTAGAACCCAGCTTGAGGCTTAACAAGCACAGCACCCTCTCCCAAAACTCCTTTTGATACACCACTTCCTTGCCTCAAATGTAAAAAGTGTCTCAACTCAGCACCTGTACAAAATGGGTCAAAAAAAACCTGATTCCGATCTTTGCTGACCCGGGCAGCGGGTGCATCCCCTGAAAACGCTAAATACAACAGTTCTTTATCGATAAAATTCGATCTCCACAATTTTGAAGATGAGTCCCCTGAGATGGATTCGGATGTGTTGGATGTGGCAGTTTGGCTTTGTCCGATCCCCTCCAAGCCTTGTATAATCGGACGACAAGACGCCCGATACCCTTTCACTAAAATTAGGAATAACAGGTGAGCCCTCATACCCGGGATACCGGCTTAGAAACTCTTTGGGAAGAAATCCGCCGATTCATGGGAGTCTGTCCGTCCTTTTTCCGGTTGGCCAGCCCTGAGCCGATCGTCGCCCGGGGCCTTTTCGATCTGGCCAAATTCGCCTATTTGGAAAGCCCACTTCCCTCAAGCTTCAAGGAAAAGCTCTTCACCTATCTTTCCCGATTCTGCGGGGTCCGGTATTGCGTGACACGACATGCCGCATTTTTGTTGGGACGAGGGAACATCGCCGGCGACCCAACCTGTCCTCCTCTTACACCCGAAGAAGTCATCACCTTGCTCAGCGAGCCGTTTCCCGAGGACGAACAACTTTCCGATACCCTGTCCGCCCTTGCAACCATGGATGCTCCCCTAAAGGACTGGCCGGCTCACGATTCGATGGTAGAGCAACACCTGCGCATCGCCTGCGCGATGATTTTTCTGGAACCGGGACACTCCACCGCATGGTGCACTGCCCTTCGGCGACTTTTGGGACCTTCGCAATTCGAATGGCTTTTGCTTTTTCTCGCCTTTGTGCGGACCGCGCATTTTTGGACAGAAGTTCATGCATCGTATGATGCCATGATACCGATGGCGAGTGAACAGTCTTCCCCCGGGGATGATGCCGTCCTCGATCAGACTCCTCAACTGGTTTTCGAAGAGGACATAGAAATTCTCTTTCGGGAGCAGCAAGCACTGGTCGAACCTCTCCTACAGAAAATGCAGGACGCCACACGGTTCGAACTCGGATCACAGCTCCATGCCGAGTTGCAGGAATTACGCACCACTCACCGGCTCGCACAAGCTTTAAAAAAAAGTGAGGCTCTCCTTCGCGACTTATACGAGAATGCCCCGGATATGTTTTTTTCCGTTGATGCCGAGACAGAGCGCGTGGTTGAGTGCAATCGGACCCTTCTGGAAAAGACCGGGTTTTCCCGCGAAGAGGTCATCGGCAGATCCGTTTTCGAACGGTATACCAAGGACTCTCTCCCGAACGCCCTGAAATCCTTTGAACACTTCCGCCAATTTGGAGTCGAACACAATGCGGAATTGCAATTGCGGACTCGTGAAGAAAAGACGATTGATGTCAGCCTGAATACCACGGCCGTGCGTGATGCGTCTGGACGTATTATCTCCAGCCGCTTGATCTGGCGGGATATCAGCCAACAAAAATCCCTTGAAGACCAACGGCGTCTCATATTTGAAGCCTCCCCCAATGGCATGCTGGTGGTGAACCAGAAGGGACACATTCTTTTTGCCAATTCACGAATAGAGGAATGGTTCGGATATCCCCGCGAGGAGCTAATTGGAAAGCCATTTGAAGGTCTTATTCCCGCGCAATTTCGAGTCCACCAGGCCGGCGCGCGATCTGGCTTCGTCTTGATTCCTTACGTCGAATCCATGGAACCCGATCCTGAGTTTCGTGGGCGTGGTAAAGACGGAAGGACCATCCCACTCACAATCAGGCTCGATCCGATGGGGAAGGAAGACGATGAAACGACATTGGTGACGATGACGAATATTACCGAACGCCAACGGGACAGGGAAACCATTCGCCAGTCGACCATCGCGCTTCATGAACAATTGTCTCTCAACAAAACCATCACCGATAATACCTCGACCAGCCTGCTTATGATTGATACCGCCGGACGAGTGACCTTTGCCAATCCCTCCACGGAAATCGTGATGGGGTTCAAACCTGAAGAGCTGATTGGCCGGGTTTTGCATGAAATGGTCCACCATACCCGTCCAAATGGATTCCCATTTCCCATAGAAGAATGTCCCCTGGCCGGGATATCTCTCTTAAGAGAGACTCTGACCAATCATGAAGACGTATTCATCCATAAAGATGGCCATTTTTATCCTGTACGCTGCAACACCAGGCAGATTTTCAAGCAAGGGGAGCGGATAGGTAATGTCATCGAAGTTCTGGATATTACAGACCTGAAACGGGCCGAGAAGGACCGGCAACTTTTTACGCTGGAATTGGCGAGACAGGTCAATGATCGAACCGAGGAGCTCGTCAATTCTCAGAAACTGTTACGGGAATTAGCGGCCGCCCTCAATTTGACCGAACAACGGGAACGGCAACGTATTGCGACGGAACTTCATGATTACCTCAGCCAACTACTAGTGGTGTGCCGCTTGAAACTGGGCCAGATCAGCCCAGCCTCCGGCATGGACTCTGAAAGCTCCGATCTGGTCAAAGAAACCGAAGAGGTCCTCGATCAAGCCCTCACCTACACAAGAACGCTCGTCGCGGAATTAAGCCCTTCGGTCTTATTTGAATTTGGATTGCTGGCGGCCTTGCAATGGTTGGCCGGTCAAATGATCCATCATGGCCTGAAAGTAGAAATGACCTGCGAGGGCATTCAAGACTGGAAGGTCCCGGAGGAACAGGCGATTTTGTTGTATCAATCGGTCCGCGAACTGTTTCTCAACGTGATAAAACATGCCGACACGGACCGCGCCACACTCACACTTCGCAAAGAGGAGGGGGTGCTACATATTTCCGTCCGCGACGAGGGTAAGGGGTTTCATCCCCCCAAAGGAACTGCCACCCAGCCTTTCACGGACCAAGCGATGAAATTTGGCCTGTTCTCGATTCGCGAACGCATGATTACCCTTGGAGGAACATTCGAAATTGAATCACTGCCTGATCATGGAACCACGGCCCGCCTCATTGTACCCATCGCGTTAAAGTTGGAAAAGGGTCCTACACTACAACAGGATACGGACGGGCAGAACATCGATCCAACCAGGGTCGATCAATCGCTTCCGGAGGCAGGCGATCTCCCAAAGATCAGTACAAAAAACCAAATTCGCATTTTAATCGTCGATGACCATGTGATGGTGCGGGAGGGATTAAGGAAAATGTTGGAGAGCCATGAAGACCTGGAACTGGTGGGGGAAGCCGGGAACGGGGAAGAAGCCATCGATCTAGTTGAACGCCTGAAACCTGCCCTGGTGATCATGGATGTCAATATGCCACGACTGAATGGGATTGAGGCCACATCGCGCATAAAAGCGCATCATCCGGATATCATTATTATTGGATTATCTGTCAATGCCGGTGGAGAAAACCAACGAGCTATGCTCAAGGCCGGAGCGGTCGCCCTCTTGCCAAAAGAAGCTGCTGTCGCCGATCTCTATCAAATGATTACAACCGTCATGACGTCACAGCCATAGGTGGTCTTCTGATAGTTGGCAGAACGACCTGTGAGTTGCGCTCAGACTGCACGGGGTTTCTTGGAATGCTATGATGGCATACAACTTGATTGACTGAATTATTTAATCACATTCTGAAAGGAAATCATGACTATGAATCTGCCACGCATGATGATCGGAGTTTCTTTAAGTGTTGCGCTCTTCGCAGGGACCGGCTTGGCCACCGAACCGGCCGAGGTGGAGAAATTTGTGAAGTCCCGTATTGAGATCGGCGAGATGATGACGAACTATTTTAAGGGTGGAAAGGGATACGGGGACGGTCAACGACCCTCGCCCGAGGCCATGAAAGAAATGGGCGCGGATATCAATACCAAACTGAGTGCGTTATTGGCAAAGCATAATTTGACGATTGAGGAATATCGCCAGCGCAGCCCTGAGGTGTTCGCCGATGAGGCGGCCGTAAATGGGTATCTCAACGAGCATCCTGATCTGAAAGCACGCTACGATGCTCTCCCGTTGGGCAGCATGAAAGGCGGGAGCACCGGGCGGGGGTACTGAGACCTCCCATGATTTGTAAGTAGTACTCTGCTGTTGGAAAAATTCAACGGGCGCTATGAATGTGACCAAGGCACGGGGGCATGATCACACCTGTCGGTAACGATGCCAATCCATTTTTCCAGTGACGAATCCGATGTTTCCATGTAAGATATTTTTATGAAATTGAAAACGTCCGATCCAAGTTTTATTGACTCACGCCGTCCCAGTCAACTTGGCGAAAGGCTTGCGAAACACAAGATTGACGCGGCTCGAAAACTCACCCCTGAACAGCGGTTGCTCCTCGCTCTTGAACTGTCCGATGCGGCTACCGCTCTCCAACGCGCATGTTCCAAAAAAAGGTATCCGACATTTTTTCCCGCTCTATGAGTATCTGCCACAGAACCATATTTCCGGGGGAAAGCGGAGACCATTCAGGATTTATGGTTTTGGCCTTACAGCTTAATGATAAGTATCGGAAATCCAATTTAGGGGTGGATCTCTGGTAGGTGAATCTCTCGTACGTATGTACCCGGTTTTCGTGTCAAAGTGATGTTCTGTATTGCCGGTTCTCGGCCCGGCAGCCGAGCCCTTTTTGTTTCGGCAAAAGGAGCCAAAACCATTGACGCCCCGTATGACCTTATTAGACCGAACGGATGCCAGCCTGTGGAGGCGGACAAACTCGCGGAGTTTATCCTGAGCCATATCGAAGGACTCAAACAAGGCTCGCTGGCACATGAGAGCGTCCATCTAGAGGGCCGGACGGCAGGCGTCGGAACAGGGGAAACGAACCTTTCCAGAACACATATGAAAGAGCGAGGAACCCTTTACACGGAGGTAGTTGAATCCCATGAACGATGAGCAGCCGGCTAAGGTCTGCGCCAGTCTCATAGAGGGTATGCAGAGTCTCCAGCTTTCCACCGTCGGGGTCGACGGCATTCCCCACTGCAGCTATACGCCCTACTTGCACCGGGCTCCGGACAGTTTTTACATTTTTGTCAGTCAACTCGCCGCGCATACCCGTCATCTGCTGGCAAACGGGACTGTCGCGATCATGATCATCGCCGATGAACAGTCGACGTCACAGATTTTCGCCCGGACGAGGGTGAATTACGTGTGTGATGCCAAACATATCCCACCCAACAGTCCCGATTACGAGTCGGTGCTGGACGACTATGAGCAACGGCATGGCAAGATGGCAGGCCTGTTACGGCAGTTGCCGGACTTTGTCCTATTTCACCTGCACAAGAAGAGTGGACAGTTTGTGATGGGATTTGGAAAAGCGTACACCCTGTCTGGAGAAGACTTGTCGGTCTTCGACCATGCCCGTACTGGATAGTTTGATTAATCAATTGGCCGGCCTCTATTCCAGCCCTAAACGCTTTTCTGTACTTTACAGGAGAGTGAGGGTTCGCTATCCTTGCTTCAAGGCCGACGCAAACTTCCGGATAATTTTTCAGGATCGATCTATCAAAAAAAGAAATCATTCTCCCATTAGGTTTTCTCCCTAAGGCCTGAGCCTCCATCCCTTCCAGCACCTTCCACCCCTGAGCAAGTCTGGCCTCAGCGGTGGCAATCTATCCAGTGCGAATGGTTGAGATTTTCTTTGCAGGTCCCTCCCTTGCGGTTGGGTACCAAGTGATGGGAGAAGCGTGAATGGGTGCCAGGGAAATCCCACGCGAGAACCTTCCCGGTTCGCCCTATCTATGGGGGAAAACAACCTTATTACACAGAATGTAGATAATGGAGCACACTATGCAACGGAAAAATTGAGAACCTCATGCCATGGGCACGAGATACCGGAAACACAAGTTTAACTGATGAAATATTATTTGAATCGCTTCCCCATAGAAATAACATAACTCACCACCCACTCAATATCAGGAAAACACGATGGACAAATTATCCAAGCCCCAGTTTTTTAACCCCTGGCATCATGCCAGCCCAGGCGACAAGATTCCCGAATTTGTCAATGGAATTATTGAAATTCCAAAAGGCACCAGAGCAAAGTATGAATTAGACAAAGAGAGTGGCCTGCTAAGACTCGACAGGGTGTTATATTCTTCCGTCTATTACCCTGCCAATTACGGATTCATTCCGCAATCGTATTGTGAAGACAAAGACCCCCTGGATATTCTGATTATTTCACAAATTGATGTGGTTCCGATGTGTATTGTGCCGGCCAAAGTCATCGGGGTCATGCGCATGCTTGATAACGGAGAGGCCGATGACAAAATCATCGCGGTTGCGGCAGGCGATCCCAGTGTCAGTCACATTAAAGATATTTCAGAACTGCCACAGCACTTCATTTCCGAAATGCGCCATTTCTTTGAAGAGTACAAGACCCTTGAACACAAAGCGGTCGTGGTGGAGGAATTTTTAGAGAAAAAAGTCGCTCAAAATATTCTGAATCAAAGCCTGCACATGTATAAAGATTTGTTCTGAAACACGGCATTCCCTGTTGGACCCACGGCCGACAGGCCGGATGAAGTCATAGTGGACCTTTCCGGCCGTCGCCTCATGCAGCAGGATATTCAATCCGGAGTTTGCGGAAAATCTCGAGCCCCCAACAACTGGTGGAATCGTGAGTATTTTCCATTTCCCTTCTCACGCCGCAGGCTTGAGCAGGACCTTGATCCAGCCGTTTTCCCGCGCATCGAAATGCCGATACGCTTCCGGGGCCTCCCGAAGAGGCAACTCGTGGGTGACGAGGAACGAGGGCTTGGCTTTACCGGCCTCAATGAGATTGCATAATCGGCGATTATATGCCTTCACGTTGGCTTGCCCGGTTCCTATCCGCTGTCCCTTAGACCAGAAGAGCCCCCAGTCGAATGCCAACTGTCCCTTTTGAGCCAATGCATCGAATGACTTGGGGTCTTCAGGCATAAACACGCCCACCACACCAATGCCGCCGGTCGCTCGCACTGATCCTACAAGATTATTCATAGTCATATTGGCCTGCTCATGACCCTGAGGGGTATGAGCATGATATCCCACGCACTCACATCCCGTATCCGCTCCCTCTCCGCCGGTTAGCTCAAGGACCTGATCAACCGGACAAACCTTCGAGTCGTCAATGGGAATAGCACCGATTTTCTCGGCCAGTCGTAATCGATCTGGGTGACGATCCACAATCATGACCTTACTGGCGCTTTTGAGGATCGCCGAATAGGCCGCCAGCAGCCCAACCGGACCGGCGCCATAAACGACAACCGAGTCGCCCGGCTGAACGCCAGCCATCTCCGTCGCATGGTATCCGGTAGGGAAAATGTCCGAAAGCATGACATAGTCGGCTTCCTTTTCCTGTGCATCCTCAGGCAAACGCAAACAATTGAAATCACCGTAAGGAACACGCAAGTACTCCGCTTGTCCACCCGGATACGGACCCATTCCCGCATAACCATAAGCTCCACCAGCGGTTCCCGGATTGACCGTCAGACAGAACGCAGTCAAACCTCTCTCGCAGTTTTTGCAAAATCCGCAACTGATGTTGAAGGGCAGACACACACGCTCGCCAACCTGGACCTGTGTGACCCCCTTGCCGACCTCGATCACCTCGCCAAGGTTCTCGTGTCCGAACACCGTGCCTGACTCGACCGCCGTCCGTCCTTCGTACATGTGTTAATCAGACCCGCAAATATTGGTCGTCGTCATTTTCACGAGCACATCCGTCGGTCGCTCGATTTTTGCGTCGGGCACCTCTTTCACACTGACATCTTGGGGACCGTTATACACGACTGCTTTCATGGCATAATTCCTTCCTCTGTTTGTGAGGGATATTCCAATTTGTGTGAGAGGCACAGCCGCTGCCACAGGGAATGGTGGACGACATTATCGGCAAACCACATCTGAAGCTCGAGGGAGTCAATAAACATAGTATTAGAGAGGAAACAGGCTGAAGATGGCACTGAGAAGAACCCTGGCTGACCCAAATAAGTAACTCTCCGCCTACGTTTTCCACGTTTCTTTGGTCTTTTGGATAAAATCCAGAATGAATTGAAAATTTTGGGCATTGTCCACTAACGGACAGGACTGAGAAAATTTGATCATACAAATGAAGGCTGTCTATACACGCCTGGTATGGGAACAGGCGGAGGACGGTTTATGAACTGGCATGGCTGCTTATGAAGAAGAGTCAACAACGTTAGGAGGCGGGAATGAAAGACCAACCATTTCTCACAGACGTGAAAACCTTACGCAAACGCGCAAGAGAACACATCGAAAAAGGAGCGGTGACCCAGGGTTATGCGGCCGACCGGGACACGGTCATTAAGCTACTCAATGAAGCCCTGGCAACTGAAATCGTCTGTGTCCTCAGATATAAGCGGCATTATTACATGGCATCGGGAATTCATGCTCAGAGTGTGGCGGCGGAGTTTCTTCAACATGCCAATGAAGAGCAGGGTCATGCGGACCAATTGGCGGAGCGGATAGTACAACTGGGTGGCGAACCGAATCTCTCTCCGGATGGCATGCTGATGCGTAGTCATTCCGAATATGTGGAGGGAACATCCCTGGTCGACATGATCAAGGAGGACCTGGTGGCAGAGCGTGTTGCCATTGATAGCTATCGGGAAGTGATCAATTATCTGGGCACAAACGATTCGACATCCCGCCGAATGCTGGAGGGCATTTTGGCTGTCGAGGAAGAGCATGCTGATGACCTCGTCTCGCTTCTGGAGGAAATGGGTTCCTAAAGTTTGGCTATGAGAGAGACAAAGGAACGGGACATATGGATTGTAATCCTGATGGGTGTCTCTGGTTCGGGAAAGACGACCATTGGTCAACTCCTGGCCAGAGATCTCGGATGGTCATTTTACGAAGGTGACAATTTCCATTCACAAAAGAATGTAGCTAAAATGCGTGAGGGGCTGCCTTTGAATGACGAAGATCGGATTCCCTGGCTCCAGGCTTTGCATAACCTTGTTCTTGACCTGATCACGAAGGCCCAGCGCGCCGTGATTACGTGTTCCGCTTTAAAGCAGACTTACCGCGAGTGGTTTACCGATGGCCAGCCCCAGATGGCAATAGTGTATTTGCGAGGCAATTACACACTTATCCATCGACGGCTGCAATCCCGAACAATGCACTTTTTGAAAGCCGACCTGTTAGCCAGTCAGTTCGAAGCGCTCGAAGAGCCTCACGACGTCCCATTCGTTGATGTTTCTCAAGCACCTGAAGTGATTGTGGAGCAAATTAAAAGAATGCTGCCCTTACATCCGGCATGACATCTCTGCGATGTCATGATAAGAACTAAAAATGAGAGGTATGTTGAGCCCGGATGCAGAGGTTGACCATGAGCGAGGTCATTTTCCTATGACATCTATCAGAGCATTAGGACATTCTGGGGGATTGGTCTTTTTCCTTTTTCCACTTATACCAGATGGTTTCATTGCTCCCATGCGGATAGATTAACCGCTTCAGCACAATGTAGGGCCGCCACAGATAGCGGCGGTATCGCCTATTTAAGTTCGACCGTTGGGCCAACTGCTGCTCCTTCTCGGATAACATCTGCGGTTGAAAGGTGTGTTTGTGTTTATACAGATGATAGAGATCCTCCCGAATCAACACGTGAAAGATCTTGTCAGTCAGCGTACCGACCCATCCTTGTCGAACAGGAATAGGCAGACAAATTTGAAAATCGATGAGATAAGGCTTTCCCTCCGTCGAACAAATGATATTCCCCCGTTTGTTCAAGTCCGCATAAAAAATGCGCCGGCGATGGACCGCCTGAACAATGACCCGTAACTGATCAAAAAAATCGGGAGCCAGCGATGTGGCATACTTTGCAATGACGGGATCCCCCACCACCACGTTAAATTGGTCCTGAATACGCCGTTCTATTTCATGAAGCGTATGTCCTTCAATAAACCGATGAAAATACCCTCGTTTCCCATATCGCGGTCCTAACGCTGGAATGCCCGGAAGATCGGCCACCATTTGATAGATTCGATATTCCCGCCTGGAGATCCAGCCCGTTAGGGGGCGAAACAGCCAGCCCAGCACAAATCGAAAGTCGCTCAGCTTGAGGACATACCCTTCATCCGCCTGGTTCTTATAGAGGAGGTTGCGTGAAAAGAAATCATCTTTCAGAATACGCTGAAAGGCATAGAGTTGCCCCTCAATCATAACGTGGGATGGATAGACAGGCATCAGGCTTCCCGCACTGACATCGAACTCCCTATTCCTTGCGAGTTGAACAACCCGGAGAAGATTTGCACAATGTATCGCAATTGACCAGGATTTTCATCCTTTGATTCACACTTAGGAGCGGTCATTGCTCCATGCAACTGCTCCTTGCAACCACGGGCAGCTTGCTCAGACTCGGGGAATAATGACCTGGACTAGCCTTATTCGAATTCTCCAGGTATAAATAGAAAACTCACCTGATCCCGGCACCTTCGAGCCTTCACGAGGCCCTTGTGTCATAGTATGATTGCCTTCGGACCGCAGGTTGTGCCCATTCGATTGGTCATCAATACTCAACGTTTTTGAGCCGACAAAAAAACCATGCCCTATCAGCCCATTGAAAACTACGGCCTGATCGGAAACATGCAGACGACCGCCCTGGTCGGCATGAACGGGTCCATCGATTGGTTCTGCTATCCGTATTTCGACTCTCCCAGCGTGTTCTGCGCCATTCTGGATGATGCCAAGGGTGGGCGGTTCAAGGTTGCTCCTGTTCCTGACGGAGTCAAATCCAAACAATATTATTGGCCCGATACCAATGTCCTCGTGACCCGGTTTCATACTCCGGCAGGAGTCGGGCGGGTGATCGATTTTATGCCGGTCGGGTTTCGCACCACTGACTGCATCCGGGACGGGTTGATCCGCCGGGTGCAAGCCATTAGAAAATCGATGACGTTTCGTCTCGAATGCCGTCCGGCATTCAACTATGGTCGAGATACCCATACGCTCACGATCACCAAAGATGGAGCTCGATTTCAAACCTCCCGCCTGACACTTCGACTGGGATCCACCATTCCACTGACGCAGGACGGCGACATGATCATTACCGAGTTCACCCTTCAAGAAGGGGAAGAAGTCGATTTTTGTCTGCAAGAGATCGAATCCGGTCATACCCAGGCCACCTCCTCCTGCCCGGAAACCCAAGCGGAAGAGTTATTTAAACACACGGTCGACTATTGGCGTCGTTGGCTATCCCAATGCACATACACCGGTCGCTGGCGGGAAATGGTCCACCGCTCGGCTTTAGTTCTTAAATTGTTAACGTTCCAGCCGACCGGGGCAATTGTCGCCGCTCCGACCTGCAGTCTTCCTGAAGAGATCGGCGGCGTTCGAAACTGGGATTACCGCTATACCTGGATCCGGGATGCCGCATTTACCTTATATGGCTTATTACGTATCGGTTTCACCGAAGAAGCCTCGGCCTTCATGCAGTGGCTGGAAGCCCGCTGTCATGAATTGAATCCTGACGGATCCTTACAACTGATGTACAGCATCGAGGGACGCCATCAACTCACCGAGGAAACATTGGATCATCTCGAGGGCTATCGGGGCTCACGCCCCGTCCGGGTGGGGAATGGTGCCTACAACCAACTCCAACTCGATATTTACGGGGAATTAATGGATTCGGTGTATCTTTATAATAAATACGGCACACCCATTTCCTACGATCTCTGGAAACATCTTCGGCGCATGATCAACTGGGTGTGCGACAACTGGCAACGCACGGACGAAGGCATATGGGAAGTCCGAGGGGGCCAGCAACATTTTGTCTATTCCAAATTGATGTGCTGGGTGGCCTTGGACCGTGGGCTGCGCCTGGCCGAAAAACGGTCCTTCCCGGCCGACCGCGAGCGATGGTTAAAGACCCGGGATAATATCTATGAAGAAATTATGGCCAAGGGATGGGATTCAGAACGACAAGCCTTTGTTCAGCGATATGGAAGCACTTCGTTGGATGCCGCGAATTTAGTGATGCCTCTCGTGTTTTTTGTGTCACCTACCGATCCCCGTATGCTCAAGACCCTGGATGCCATCAACCGGAAGCCGGAACAGGGTGGCCTGGTCTCCAACGGACTGGTCTACCGGTATAATTTAGCCGAAATTCAGGACGGGCTGGACGGAGAGGAAGGCACGTTCAATCTTTGTACGTTTTGGCTTGTAGAAGCCATGACGCGCGCTGGACAAGCGGATCGCAATCGCTTAGAAGAAGCCCGTCTTGTGTTTGAGCAAATGCTCGGTTATGCCAACCATCTGGGGCTTTATGCCGAAGAAACCGGCCATCACGGTGAGGCACTCGGCAATTTTCCGCAAGCCTTTACGCATCTCGCCCTCATCAGCGCCGCCTTCAATCTGGACCGGGCGCTAGGTAAGTAATCAGGTTAACGCCTCGTTTCCCCGCGCTCTCCCCTCTCCGGATCCGACTCCGCGATCCGGGCAACCATTGCCGAGTCCCTCAACATGATCCTACACTTCATCGATGCATGTGATCATTGGATGCGGAAACCTCTATCGAAAGGATGATGGAATAGGAGTCGTTGTGGCTCAACGGCTTCAGTCATATTATTCCAAACATCCCCAATCCGATCTTCAGATTGTTGAGGCAGGTACCAATGGGATCGATGTGCTCCTTCAGGCCCATGGCGCCAGTAAGCTGACCATTATCGATGCCTGCTCCAGCGGATCAGAACCGGGAACCGTCTTTCAGATCTCAGACCCTGACCTGATCAACCAGCCTTCTCCAAGTTTCAACCCACATAATTTTCGTTGGGATCACGCCGTCCAGACCGGCCGTATCATCTTTCAAGATGAGTTTCCTCAAGATATCACCGTCTTTCTCATTGAAGTCTTCGATACCACCTTTGGAGAAAATCTGAGCCAGCCTGTCGCCGCTTCCGTTGACAATGTTTGCGTCAGGATCAGATCTCTCACTCATTAGTCCGGTCATATCCCTCATCCGATTCAATAATCCGGACTCCGCCATTGGCTTGAGATACACTTCTTATCGTTTTTCACGAGGCCCTTCCAATCTCTGGAAATCGTTTCGGCACCCGCCTCAGGAGTTACGCAACTCCCCAAACGACAGACGTTCGGTTATGATTGACGCCACATTTATTGGACGGGCTCAAGTTGAAACCTTGGCCATCCATGTCGAGGACCTTGTTCAGGGAGTAAGCTCCCGGCCGCCCGTTTGGAACCTGCGCAGTGCTACCGCCTTCGCGGACGCGTCTTGAATGCCAACGGGGGCATTCAATTTTTTGCGACCTGCGCCAAACACCACATTGAACATTTTGTCCCGGATTTGATTGCGTGCCAGGCCCGCCTGGGTGTAATGAGGACCATTCTTGGCGCTCTGATGACATTGCCCTCAGGTTCGTCACTCTGGGATTAACCGCTACTTTCTCACCCCCTCATACTTTTCACCCTCCTCAAGACGACTTCAAACCTGCAACGGTTGTAGACCAACCGGCATCCGCATTACTCGGACACCTTATGGCCCATCAATTGTCTTTTGTATTTAGAAGGCCATAGGATAGGGGGACGGCCAAAACCAATCTGGAAGGAACATGCCAATGAGTCAACTCGTCCGTTTTGGGGTTTCTCTTGAAGAACCACTCCTTGCCGCATTTGATCAACACATCACTCGGAAAGGATACCAGAATCGCTCGGAGGCGATTCGAGACCTCATCCGCAATCAACTTGTCGGGGAAGAATGGGGCGGAAATAAGGAGACCGTCGGCACCATTACTCTCGTGTACGACCATCATCAATCAGATGTGCTGCAACAATTAACTCATCATCAGCACGAATACGGGAAGCAAATCATTTCGAATCTGCATGTGCATTTGGATCACGACCACTGTCTGGAAGTTATTGTGGTCAAAGGGCGAAGTTCGGCTCTCGTCGATTTAGCCAATCTGCTGATTAAAACCAAAGGGGTCAAGCATGGACAACTTACTATGACGACCACCGGAAAGGCCGTGAAATAGCGCTCCTTCATTCCTCCTTTCAAGATATTCCTTGCTCACCGCATGGCTTCCGATCCTCCCCATACCTCCTCTCTCCCTAACCCGCACAATTTTAAATTGACAATATTACCGGACCTTGCTACAAATCGTGTTACTTATTATTTTTTCGTGTCACCAACAGATTTACCCCTCTATCCTCTTCCTCAGTATCAACCCGATGGTTGCCCTATATCCCCACACACCTCATCCTGCCTGGTGGATACAGGTCTTCCTTCTCTTCAGTTTCTTGTGGGTGGATTCGGCATCAGGCCATGACCAGGAGGAGGTCACGGTTTTAGAGGAAGTGCAGGTCGTTGGAGAACGCCCTATCGCGGCATCCTCCAGCCGAATCATTCTGAATGAGGATATTCTGCTTCAGCCTCAAGGCCGGCCTGCCGATTTATTGCGGTTGGCTCCCGGTCTTATTACTTTGGAACATTCAGGCGGCGCCGGAAAGGCCGATCAGTTTCTCCTGCGCGGCTTTGACGCTGATCATGGCACAGACCTGGCCCTTCATGTGGATGGCATGCCGATCAACATGCGCAGCCATGCTCATGGTCAAGGATACGGGGACATCAATTTCATTATTCCGGAAACCATCGAAGAAATTACGGTAAAAAAAGGACCCTACCATGTGGAATATGGTGATTTTGCCACCGCCGGCGCTGCCAATTATGTCACCCGTGAGACAGTTCCCCAAACCGTGGTCCAATCCGCCGGAGGGAATTTTAATACCCAACGCCATCTGTTCATGACCTCTCCCACTCACAATAGATTCCGCACCCTTCTTGCGGGAGAATTTTATTACACCGACGGCCCCTATGATTTTGTCAATCGCAATACCCGATACAACGGACTGGCGAAACTAACGTTTGATCCCTCAGCCACATCGCAACTCAGTGTGACGCTTTCTCAATATTATGGACGATGGAACGGGTCAGGCCAGATTCCTTTGCGGGACGTGACGTCCGGAGGGGTAGACCGCTTTGGTTCCATTGATCCTTCAGAAGGCGGCAAATCGTTACGGAGCACCGGTCGATTGGATTACCATTACGATCTACCCGGCGGAGGGACAGTATTCGCCAATCTGTGGGCTCAATATTATTACCTGTCCCTGTTCAGCAACTTCACGTTTTATCTTAATGATCCAGTAAATGGTGACGGGATTGAACAGACCGACCGACGATGGTTGACCGGAAGTGATATCGGTTATCGGCAGATTTTTCGCCTGCTCGATTATGAAGGCACCATGACGGCAGGACTTCAGACACGCTTTGATCAAATCCAGGTGCGTTTGGGCACGCAACAGAAACGTTCGTCCCTGGCGATCACGCAGGAATCAGACATATTCGAGGCCTCCTATTCTCCCTATCTGAAATTGGACCTTCAATTCCTTCCCTGGATGCGATTTGTGGGAGGCGGTCGTGTTGATGTCTTCACGTATAATGTGAAAGATCGTTGCGGGGCGGATTGCTCAGAAAGACCAAACGGGACAGCCTCTAATGCCATCGCCAGTGGAAAAGCCAATCTCGTCTTTGGGCCCTGGTACCAGACGGAATTCTTCTTGAATGTTGGAACCGGTTTTCACAGCAATGATGCGCGCGATGCCGTGGAAAATCCATCGACTAACAGCTTAACCAGAGCTATTGGCTATGAAATCGGTATCAGGAGCCGCCCGTGGGCCTGGTCCGAATTTCTCGCCACATTTTGGCTGCTGGATCTGGGATCTGAATTGGTATTCGTGGGGGATGAAGGGACAACGGAACCGCGAGGAAAGACGCGTCGCCTGGGAACAGAATTCAGCTCTCGAATCACCCCTCTGGATTGGCTCACCATTCGAGGCGATGTTACGTATACGCATGCCGAGTTCCGAAAAACGGGGGATGCCGTCCCATTGGCGCCGCAGTTCACGGCGTTTTCATCCGTCACAGCCCGCTTTCCGATTGGACTATCGGGAACGTTGCAAATGTTGACCGTGGAAAGCCGTGCCGGCACGGAAGATGACAATGTGAAACTGGAACCATTTACGATTTTCGATCTGGTTCTTCGCTACAAAATCCCACTTGCGCCACCAACCGGACGCCTAGAGGCATTTTTTAGCATCCGCAATTTGACCGATACCGATTGGCGTCAGGCCCAGTTTTATTATGAGTCCCGTCTTCCGGGAGAACCCGCCGGAGGTGTTGCCGATATTCACTTTGTCCCCGGCACTCCACGGATGTTCATGGGTGGGCTGACGTGGTTTTTTCCGACATAACGGGCAGGACCATGATCGCATTCACCAGTCTCTACAACCGGCCTTCTATGCAGGCTGTTTCACGATCGAGCTAACCCTCAATCATTCCATGAAAAAGGGCTTTCCAGGATGCATCGGCAATCCCGGAAAGCCCTGTCAAGTTTGACAAAAAGAAACGGCTACTCTTCATGCATATGTTGGCTGAGATAATTTTCCACTCCCACCTGCTTAATCGTTTCCAATTGGGTTTCTATCCAGTCGATATGCTCTTCTTCACTTTTGATGATACCTTCGAGCTTTGCCCGTGTAGTGAAATCTCCCACAGTGGTACAATGGGCAATGGCCTCGGCGAGAAGAACAACCGCTTCGTGCTCAAGAGCTAAGTCTGATTTAAATTGCTCAGGAACCGTTTCCCCAATTTTAATCGTTCCCAACCGTTGCATATTCGGAACACCCTCTAAATAGAGAAGATGCTCAATAATCTCTTCCGCATGCTTCATCTCATCAATTGAGTGTTTTCTAATTTCGTTATGTAATTGTTCGTATCCCCAATTTCCACACATTTCGCCGTGTAGGAAATATTGATTGATCGCGGTGAGTTCATTGGTAAGAACTTTATTCAGAAAATCGACGACGCCTTTTTTTGCCTTCATGGAAGTCCCCCTTTATTAAAGATTGTTTCAGACGTAAGAAATGAGAATGTCTGTTTCATTCGACTGACATAGTTTATCGGCCCAACTTCATTTTGGTCAATGTTTTTATTTAGGGAAAATTGTTTAACATTGAATTCCTTTCTCAACTTCGTTGATCTGAATATTCAAGTTCAACCTTTCGAGTTTATGAAGGTGTGAAGCTCTCCCTCCGTCACCCATTCGGTCACTCAACCCTCACGGCAGTCCCGCTTATACTCACCATGAGCATGCTCCCGGTTTCTCCCATAACCTCGTAATCCAAATCGATTCCAACAATGGCATTGGCTCCTACCCTCAAGGCTTCTTCCTGAATTTCCTGAAAGGCGATTTCACGCGCGCGTCGCAATTCCTTTTCGTATGCCCCCGATCGGCCTCCGACAATATCACGAATATTGGCAAAAAAATCCTTGAAAAAATTAGTGCCCAAGATAGCCTCTCCGGCGACCACACCTAAATAGTCTTTAATCTGATGGCCTTCAACATTGTGCGTCGTTGTCAGTATCATGTCCTCCCACTCCTTTTACATGAAAAACACATACTTCAGATACGCTCTCTCCTGCTGACTATACTATATTCATCCTGGGTTTCCCCTCACAACTTTTCCGCAAAGCGCGCGCGCATGCCAGTATGTCTGCACGACAAAGGGGAGTGTTGAAAAATGCCGCTAGCGGCCTTTTTGAACACTCCACTATTTTCTGGTAGGCTTCGGTGCCTCAGCAGCGAATGAAATAGCAAAATTTTTACAATATTCAACAGTCCCCAAATGGTCGAGAACGAATGGCGCAGAATTTGACTCTTAAATCAGATATTTTTCTGAACATCCTGATGACCCAACCTGTGGTAGGGGTTTCATCGTTCAATACAATGCCCACCAAATAAGCAATCTGCTTAACACATTCTCTCTCTTGCGTTTCAATCGGATACTGCCGATTTATCCACATACTTGTGCCCATTTTTTCTGGATTACTTTATCCTTATTTCTCCTCATAATTTTGTCTTTTATTCTTGCAATTCTCAAAAAATTCAGAAACCGGACACCGCGATATTTTTCAGATGGTGATTTCATTTGACTTCACTCGAAGTGCTCATTAGAATTTTTTTACGGAAGGATCATATGAGTGCCGGCACAATTCGTTCATCTCCATCTTCACACCCAGTATAGCCTCCTCGACGGAGCCAACCAACTCACACCCCTGTTCCAACAGGTGAAGAATTTCGGCATGCCCGCCGTCGCCATGACCGACCATGGCAATCTCTTTGGCGCCATTGATTTTTATCAAAAAGCCAAAGCTCATGATGTGAAACCGATTATCGGGTGTGAAGCCTATATGGCTCCAGGCAACCGTACCCAGCGGGCAGGCCACCTTGCGCATAACGAGTATTTTCATCTGATTCTTCTTGCGACCAATCAAGTTGGCTATCACAACCTGATTAAACTCTCCAGCAAAGCCTATCTTGAAGGCTTTTATTATAAGCCTCGCATGGACAAGGAATTATTACAGGAACATCAAGAAGGTCTCATTGCCCTTTCAGGGTGTTTGAGCGGTGAGGTGCCTCAGCTCATTAACCATCAGGATATGGAAGGGGCTCTCCGGGTGGCCGATGAGTATCGGTCCATCTTTGGAAAAGACCGCTATTACCTGGAAGTGCAGGCCAACGGCCTGGATCATCAACTTGTTGCGAATCGGGGATTACTGGAGATTCATAAGAAGCTTGGCATCCCGCTGGTGGGCACCAACGATTGTCATTATCTCAATAAACGAGATGCGCGTCCGCATGAAATCATGCTGTGTCTTCAAACGGGAAAAACGCTCAAAGATCCTAACCGGATGAAGTTTGACACCGACCAGTTATATGTGAAGTCCACAGAAGAAATGATTGCGGAATTTTCAGAATTTGACCGTGCAGTCTTGAATACAACCCAGGTGGCCGAGCAGTGCGATCTTCAATTGGAATTCGGAACCACATATCTGCCTGACTATCACGTACCTGAGGGTCAATCACATGACTCCTACCTTCAGCATCTTTCAGAAGAAGGCCTTCGAGCCCGTTTACGGGAACGCCCGACGGCCATAGCCCCCGAGGTCTACCAGCAGCGCCTCCACACCGAACTCGCCGTGCTGAATGCCATGGGGTATGCCGGATACTTTTTGGTTGTGTGGGATATCATCAATTTCGCCAGATCCCGAAAAATTCCAGTCGGGCCCGGACGAGGATCGGCCGCCGGCAGCCTCGTGGCTTACGCTCTGCGCATTACGGACCTCGATCCCCTCACCTACAACCTGCTCTTTGAACGCTTTCTCAACCCCGAACGTGTCACCATGCCGGATATCGACATGGATTTTTGCATGGACCGCCGCGGCGAAGTCATCAACTATGTCATTGAGAAATACGGTGAGGAGCATGTGTGTCAGATCATTACCTTTGGCACGCTAGGCGCCAAAGCGGCCATTCGGGATGTGGGAAGAGTCATGGACTTCCCCTATGCAGAAGTTGACCGGGTCGCGAAGTTGGTTCCCACCCAACTCAACATCACCCTCCAGGATTCCCTGAAGCTGGAACCTCGGCTGCAAGAACTTGTCGATCAAGATGCCAAGATGAAGGAGCTCATGGATACGGCGATGGCCCTGGAAGGCTTGGCTCGACATGCCTCGACTCATGCCGCCGGTGTGGTCATTTCGCAAAAACCCCTCATGGATCATGTGCCCCTTTACAAAACAAGTAACGACGAAATCGTCACCCAATACACCATGACCGATTTGGAAAAAGTCGGGTTGGTGAAATTTGATTTTCTGGGTCTCAAAACCCTGACGATGATTCATGACGCGGTTCGGATGGTCAATGCCAAGCTTCCAACTGAGTCTCCCTTGGATATTAACAATCTAGCCTTGAATGATCTCCAGACGTTTGAGCTCCTCAGTTCCGGAAAAACCTCAGGGATATTCCAGCTGGAAAGTTCCGGCATGCGAAACCTGTTGGTCAAAATCAAACCGGAAACCTTTGAGGACCTGATCGCCATTCTCGCACTCTATCGCCCCGGCCCCTTAGAGAGCGGCATGGTGGACGATTTCATTAAACGAAAACGCGATGCCTCCCAAATTGTCTATGACCCCCCGCAATTGGAACCCATTCTCAAAGAAACCTATGGGGTGATCGTTTACCAGGAACAGGTGATGGCCGTCGCCAACCAGTTAGCTGGATTTTCACTTGGGCAAGCCGACCTACTCCGACGGGCGATGGGTAAGAAAAAACATGAGGAAATGGCCAAACAAAAGGAATTGTTTGTCTCAGGGGCCAAAGGAAAGGGAATTTCGGAAAAAATCTCCGAAAAATTATTTGATCAAATGGCCTTTTTCGCCGGGTACGGGTTCAATAAATCACACTCCGCCGCCTATGCGGTCGTGACATACCAGACCGCTTACCTGAAAGCCCATTTTCCCACTGAATTTATGGCGGCCTTGCTGACATCTGAAATGGGAAATACTGACAAGATGGTTGGCTATTTTTCGGAATGTCGCGAATTGGGAGTACACATTCTGCCGCCCGATGCCAATCAAAGTTTAAAAAACTTCAGTGTGGTCCCTGAGGGTATCCGATTCGGGTTAGTGGCGATAAAAAACGTCGGCGGAAACGCCGTGGACGTGATTTTAGAATCCCGAGACACGGAAGGCCCATTTTCTTCCTTTATTGATTTTTGTTGCCGCATTGATTCGCAGAAGGTCAACAAACGGGTGTTGGAAGGACTCATTAAGGTCGGTGCCTTTGATTCTATGGGTCTCACGCGCGCCAGCACGTTTCAGGTCCTGGATGAAGCCCTTGAGCATGCCTCGACGATTCAACGCAATAAACGGGAAGGCCAAACCAGTCTGTTTGAAATATTGGCTCCGGAACCGGCCACGCCAAAGCAAGACGGGTTTGGTTTCGTCATTCCACAGATTCCCGAATGGTCTCAGAATGACTTACTCAAATATGAAAGAGAGCTCACCGGTTTTTATATTACTGCGCATCCACTCAACCGCCACAGCGTGGGGATCACTCATTTTTCTACCTGCTCGACCCAGACGATTCGCGACGTCGGCGACGGACGAGAGGTCAAAGTCTGCGGGGTCATTTCAAGCCTCAAAATTACCACGACGAAAAAAGGCAACAGGATGGCCTATGCCCAATTGGAAGATTTACACGGAACCGTTGAAGCCATTATTTTCCCTGAAACCTTTAAGCAACACGAAGAATTATTGGGACCGGAATCGGTCGTTCGGATATCGGGTACCGTTGACCTGATGGATAACGGCGCCCGCATCAAGGCCACCAAAGTCGAATCGCTCTCCCAATTAGAAAATGAAACCGTGAAGCATGTGACGCTCCAGGTCCACGAACAGGACGTTCTCCCCCATAATCTGCTAGACTTAAAGGACATATTCGAACGTCACCGTGGTCCGACCCCTATTTCGTTGGCGTTTCACTTGCATCCGGATCTGACCGCCAGCATGTCAGGATTGTCGGACATCGGCATTTCTCCGTCCCCGGAGTTTTTAGAAGAAGTGGAACATCTCCTCGGCACATCCACGGTCACCTTCCAATAATTTCCCTCTACCAAGGAGCCTGTCCGTGCGTGAATACCTGGACTTTGAAAAACCCCTGAAAGAACTTGAGGAACGCATTGCCAAGTTGGTGAAATCAAAATCTAAAAAGGTTTCGGTTCAGGAGGCCATCGTCAAATCAACCGAACAACTGGCAAATCTTGAGCGTGAGATCTTTGCCAATCTCTCGCCATGGCAACATAGCCAGATCGCCCGACACCCACAGCGCCCTTCGATTTCTGATTACCTGGAACACATGACGGAAGGTTTCATGGAACTCCATGGTGATCGCCTGTTCGGCGACGACCGCGCAATCATGGGAGGGTTTGCCACATGGAGGGGCCGCTCAATCATGGCGATCGGTCATGAAAAAGGAAAATCATTGAAGGAACGCATGCGCCGGAATTTTGGTATGGCCAAACCAGAGGGTTACCGAAAAGCGTTGCGTCTCATGAAATTAGCGGAACGCTTCAACCGACCCATCATCACCTTTATCGATACTCCAGGAGCATACCCCGGCGTTGATGCGGAGCAGCGCGGCCAAGCCGAAGCTATCGCCAGAAATTTGCTGGAAATGTCCAGATTGCAGGTGCCGATTCTGGCTGTGGTCACAGGAGAAGGCGGTAGTGGTGGAGCGTTGGCCCTGGGAGTGGCAGATCGTATTCTGATGCTCGAACATGCAATTTATTCGGTGATTTCTCCGGAAGGCTGTGCCGCAATTCTGTGGGGAGACGCCTCAAAATCTGCCGATGCCGCTACCGCCTTACGAATGACGGGGCCGGAGTTACGCAAACTTAATATTATCGAGGAGGTCATACCCGAACCAATGGGAGGTGCCCATCGAGATCCAAAAACTATGGCCGACCGTATCTCGCAAGCACTGGATACCCATTTCCTGCAATTACAGAAATTGTCGCCGGCAGCGCTCCGACAACAACGAGAGGCCAAATTCAGGAGCCTGGGAACCTTTGGCTCTTCTCAGGCCACGCCAAAACAGGTAAAGACAGTCAACTCGTAACCTGCATGAAGTCAGTAACCATTTCCAAGCTACCAAAGGCCCACAGGATACCTTTTTTTTGATTGATTCGCACGTTCTCCATGCGATTGTTCATCTCCCCCCATTAGACACCACAAAGTCCACGTATTGCAGTCCGATTATTTTTTTGCGCTCCAGACAAACGCCACCATTGACCGATCGCCATAGCTCAGAGGGTGATTCTCCGCTGGGCAGGAAAGATCTTCATCCGCCAGAAAGGGGAACCGGTCCAAGACATCCGAAGATCAGGATGGAGGACTAGTTTGATGAAGATGAGGGAGGATTCAAATTGTCTGAAGGAGGTTCCCACTGCCGTAACCGCTCGACCAAAGGGCCGGCTTCGGGAGTCGATTCGCGTCTGGGTTCACTTGGTGGATGATCCCAGGTCAATTCAACAAAGCCATGCTCCTCGAAAGTCTGTCGAATGACATGGACCAAAGCCTCCAGGGTAATCTCATCACTAAGCGTCAAATCAAGGACCCGCTCTTGTGTCTTCACAGGCGGAGGGCTTTCATGCATTAATGCCCAACACCGATTGAACACGGTCTCTCTCACGGATCCTGGCGCATTCATGGTCTCCAGCTCTGCAGTACACAATGCCAACACCATGAGAACAAACTGGATATCAGGCAACCCGGGTTGAAAGAGATCTAGTCGTTGCATGATGGCAATGGTACCTCTGATCCCACATGGCTGACAAGCACATGACCCAACACCACGACCAAGAAGCCTTTGCAAAATTAGTGGACCGTATCGGACCTGAACATGCAGGCCAACGCATGGAGATGCAGGCCCACTATTCGGCCCTTCTCTTAAAAGGCTATCACCTCCATATTCACATGGAGGAATTTCCAGCCATTGCCTGGCTTATCAAGACTCTCTTAAAAACAACCGGTATTTGGCCATTAGCTGTGAAGAATACGTCACAATACCGAATTGTCGAACACACCGTCTCCATCCCTCACCTGCCAGAATCCTTTGAGGGATTTCGCATTGTGCATTTGTCAGATCTCCATATTGAGGGGATGATCGATAAAGGCCATGCGCTCCAGGCCGCCATGTCCAGGCTGCAGTACGACCTGTGCGTCATGACCGGTGATTTTCGCTTTCTCACCTATGGCCATTATGACAAGACGTTGATACTCATGGAGGAATTGGTGAAGACCCTCAAGGCTCCTTACGGGGTCACGGGCATTTTGGGGAATCATGATTGGCTCGAAATGGTGCCTGGGCTCGAGCGATGTGGAATCCGAATGCTACTCAATGAAGCGCAATCCCTGGAAAAGGGGTCGGATGCGATTTGGCTCCTCGGGTTGGATGATGTCCATTATTACGAAACGGGCGATCTGGAGAAAACCGTACGCCTCGCACCCAACGACGCCGTGCGTATCCTCTTAGTGCATTCGCCGGAAATTATTCCCGAAGCCTCGAACGCCGGCATGGACCTCTATCTCTGCGGCCACTCGCACGGAGGCCAAATTTGTCTACCTGGGGGCAATCCCATCATCACCCATTGTCGTTGCCCCAGGTCCTATAAGGCAGGCCCATGGCAATACCGTTCAATGCAAGGATACACTTCTCGAGGAGTCGGCACGTCCCTATTTCCCATTCGCCTCTTCTGCTTTCCCGAAATCATCATTCACACGCTCACACGAGCTCCCCAATCTTGAAAATCGCCTGGTCAATTCATACACTGATCTTCTCCATCGGGAAAACTGACGGAGAAATGGAAGGGTGACAACCAGCATCGATTGTTGAGGATATGCCTTTTCCCGGAGAATGTTGATAATCGCACCTTTGACGCAGGCTATCTCTGCCCGAGATTACTCGCAGACTCCTCATCCAATTTCTGTAGAATCGTGAGGCAGTCGAATCAATGTTAAATTTCATCTGTACTTCCCTCTTTTCTCACGCTATGCTCTGAGGGAGCATCCATAACGGCATCCTACCTCGTCTTATCCTCATGAGCTCCTCAATCACTACACCCACTCAATTTCAATACGACCTCATTTGTATCGGGAGCGGACCAGCGGGTCAACGGGCGGCGATTCAAGCCGCCAAAATAGGGAAACGGGTCGCGGTCATTGAAAAAAAGCGTACAGTGGGCGGTGCCTGTTTAGAGACCGGGACCATTCCCAGTAAAACCTTTCGAGAAGCCGTCATGTCCTTTACCGGACCCCATCAACATTGGGGTCGTTCACCGGATACAGCGAAAATTCGACCCACGGCCGACCAATTGGTCGCGCGCGTGGCGGAGGTTATTCGCACCGAAGGTGAGGTGATGAACGATCAATTACGAAGAAACGATGTGGAACTCATCCAAGGGGAAGCCACTTTTGTGGATCCCCACACCCTGTTGGTTCACACCGACAACCAGTCACAAACCCTGTCGAGCGCCCACATTCTGATTGCGGTAGGAACCATCCCGACACCTCCTCCCAATATTCCCATAGACGGCCAATATATTTTTGACAGTGATGGCATCATCCACCTGCAACAGCTCCCACGAACCATGACCGTGGTTGGAGCCGGGATCATCGGTATTGAATATGCCTCAATGTTAGGGGCACTTGGCGTCGAAGTCACCCTTGTGGATTCACGAATTCGTCCCTTGGAATTTCTCGATGGTGAGATTGTTGATGAGCTCATTTATCAAATGCGGAATCACCAGGTCACCTTTCGTCTCGGTGAAACTGTCGAAAAATTAGAAATTTCGGACACACCATCCCGGAAAGTCGTGATCCATTTGGCTTCCGGGAAACGACTGGTCTCAGGCCTTGCCCTCTATTCCGTCGGACGAACGGGAGCCACAGCAACACTCCAGCTCGAGAAGGCGGGATTGACTGTAGATGCCCGCGGCCGCCTGCCGGTCGATTCTCAATATCGCACCCCAGTCCAGCATATTCTGGCGGCAGGTGATGTCATCGGTTTTCCGAGCTTGGCCGCCACCTCTTCCGAGCAAGGCCGCTTAGCGGCCTGCTATGCCTTTGGTCTGGAAGCCAACCCCATGACAAGCCTGTTCCCTGTTGGTATTTATGCCATTCCGGAAATTTCGATGGTGGGAGCCACAGAGGAACAACTGACCCTCCAGAAAATTCCGTATGAGGTGGGAATAGCCCGTTACCGCGAAATCGCTCGTGGCACAATCATGGGAGATTTAAACGGCATGTTGAAACTGTTATTTCATCGAAACGATCACCGGCTCTTGGGCGTACATGTGATCGGAACGGGAGCCACAGAACTCATTCACATCGGACAGGCCATCCTTCACACCGAACGTGGGCTCGAATACTTCCTCACGACCGTCTTTAATTATCCCACGCTGGCGGAATGCTACAAAGTAGCGGCCCTCGACGCCTACAACAAACTTTGTGAAACATAGCAGACTTTTTCACGTATCGGTTAAAACGGTAGCTTGAGTCCGCCGGGAAGATCCTTTAATCCTTTGATAGGAAGGCTTTTTTCAAGAAGACTTTTGAGCACAGCATCATGCTGCGTGACGCGCTCGGTTAATTGACCGGCAATTTCTTCAAACCCGCCAAAATTATTTTGAAGTTGTTGCATCGGTTCGGCAATCTTCGCCGAGATGGCCGATTGAAGTTCAGTGCCAAACTTTGCAGCCATTTCATTCACCATCTTGCCAGCCGGATCCTGAAGAACACCATCCAGATCAGAGGATACCGTGACTTCATGTTGTTCCAATGTCCCCGTCACATTAGCCTGAACAGAAAACTCAGATACACCCGCCACGGCAGAGCTGAGGGATTTGGTTAAAGGATTGGTATCACCATCTTTTCCTGCCGAGAAGTGAAGACTGTGGAAATTCCCTATGCCATGAACTTTCAATCCCCGGTCCTTGAGATCCGCGTTTACGTTGACACCACCCACCCCGCTAGCCAGTGTGACGGGCCATTTATCATTTTTGGATAATGCCAGATTATCCATTTCATACCCTTTTGCCTGCACCGTCAGATGATCCTTGGAATCGGCGGGCACCACATGGTTGAGAAACCCTTCCAACGAAACAGACTGTACCCCCTTCAACCGGTCTCCGGAAAAAACAAACGTTATGGGTTGTCCCAATGTCGGTTGGTCGTTGGTGATATTATGGATGGTCCCGGCCAAATCACCTACCGCTAAACTGATCGATACCTTCGTCAGACGAATCAGGAAATCGGGAAGCGGATGCACTTCCTGAAAATGCACATCCACACCCTTCCCACGTAAAGGCTTGTCCACCTGTGGGCCATCTTCTCCTCCCCCTGCGCGGTCCCCTTCCAGAAACGGCTTCGCTCGTTCATACCAGGCCGCTCCCTGATGAACCCATGATCCAATCTGGGGCCCCAATAATGTTTGACTCACATGAGCCAACCCTTTTGGGGATAAATTGTATTTGGCCTTGAGGTGTTGAATATCCCGTTGCGGTGCGGTTTTCACCTGATCGAGGCGTGTGCGTAGTAACGCCAACTTCTCCTCGAACTCCTTCTTCGCCCCTTTGAGCGATTCAATTTCCTGCTCAATATCCTGTTTCAAGACCTGCACTTCCCCCACTCCGCCCAAAACGCCTTCCAGTCCGCCTTTTGCAGCCTTTTTCAGACTTTTCACCCGTTCTTTGTATTCGGCCAACTGGGCTTTCCCCGGCAACTCTTTCAACCTTGCCTCCCATGCCTCTTTTTCCCGCTCAACATCCCCTTTCAATGCCTCAATCAATCGGATGGTTTCCAGGTCTTCTTTTTCTAAAATATTTTTCACGTCAGGAACTTCAAGAGCCGGAAGCGCAAGAGAAAACATCCCGGACTCCTCTTCAGCAGACACGTCTGGGATTGGCTTGACGGCGCCGGATGTGGTTCTGAGAGTGCCCAAACGAACACCTTCCAAAGCCATTTCTTCCACAATGACTTTTCGCCGTAGGAGATTCAGTCCATCTAAACCCATAGTCACGTTGGCCACTTCCACCGCATTGGTCATGGGCTTCCTGGGATTCGTCACTTGCAATCTGGTCAACGAGAGGCCAGCGGGAAACAGGCTGAGATCAGCCGCATCCAGCTCTACCTGAGCTCCCACGGCTTCGGTCCCTGCCCCTTCGATCAAACTTTTCACCCATCCATCCACCAAAAATATCCACACGCAACCGAAAATGCCTGCAAACACGACAAACGCCCCAAGCCCCCACCACCGAATCCATTTCGTCATCAGCTAGGCCTCCATGACGAAAAGGTTTCATAGGTCTGATACAACTTGCTAGCTTTAAACATTTGCATAATCCGGGTTTTTTGTACCCAGGCCAGGACATGTTGTCGATAGCGACGAATCAAGAGGTTCGAAAGCAGAAGAACAGGAACAAACATAGCAACAGAAAACACCAGGCTGCCCATCACAATAGAATTATTAAAATGCTCCAATCGCCACCACACCGATTGATAAAGGGAGGTCCAAAACCCTTCCAGCGATGGAGCGGTCAGAACGGTCAACCCCAGTAGATGAAAGAGCGGATCAAGGAGATAAGCCATCCCGGTAAACAGCGCCAGCCCCAACAGAAAAGCCGATAGATTCACACGCAGGATAAATACCAACAGGAGCACAAAGAGATTGTGCAAGCTCAGAAGCGGGGTAAGCCCAACGATCATGGCAAAACAGAATCCCAACGAGAGTTGGCCCGGCTCGGTCTCGGAATTCAGGACACGAAGTAGTTTGGCAAGAAGCTTAATCATTCGTTAATAGACAATCCATATGAGCACAATACCAGAATACCTTTGAACCCGTGCTACGTCCACACAATGGATGGAAGAAGCTTCCAACCAAATAGTGGCTCAATTCATACTTGTTGATGTGAGCATGGCCGCAGACGTTTCGCTTTGTCCGCTGATTGGATTTTTTGGCTCAATGGCACGCCGGGGTATGCTGCGTTTACTTATGGTCTTAGCCTTTGTGCGATGCATTTTCTCCCGAGAATGGTACGGAAGGATTCCGCTTAGGACCTCCGCCAGGGTGTCGCACGGGACATCCTCCAGCAACTTAATGGCCGGTTTGGGATCGGGACCGGACCGGCCGCCGACAAAGATATCCACGGCTTCGACAATCTGCCCTTTAACTTTGATCTTTTTCCCTAACAGACCCACATCCGCCACCAGATGATTGCCGCAACCGGCGGGACATCCCGACCAGTGCATGGTGATGGGTTTCATCTCCGCGCCGATGCTCGCTTCAATTCGTTTTGCCGTTTCCACCGCTCGGCTTTTTGATTCGATGACAGCAAGATTACAGTAGTCGCTTCCTACACAACTGACTAATCCTTTTTGTACCGGCGTGGGATTGTAGACAAAGCGTTCTAATAAAGGCTCTTCCGTAAGGTCTCCTAAGACGCGGTCAGAAACATGTGGTATAACCACGGCTTGATTAGCCGCCAGACGGAGTTCCCCTGTGCCGTAGGATTCAGCCAGGCCGGCTATTCCGTGTAAATCATCCCCCTGAATACGGCCAACGGGAATTTTGAGTCCCACGTAGTTCAAGCCGGACTGCTTTTGCCGGTAGACCCCCATATGATCATTGACGGAGTGCTTCCGTGAATCGGTTCCTGCTCGCGATAATTCCCATCCCACTTCCCGCTGAACTTCCATGCGAAACCGTTCTTCACCCCAGTCATCCAATAAAAAAGCCAGTCTGGCAGTCGTGCGCGAGTCCCGGCATCCATGATTCCGAAAGACGCGAAGGATGGCTCCGGTCACGGCCACCACTTCCTGGGGGCTGACGAATACATCTAGCGGAGTGGCAATGCGATACCCCCCAGAGCCGAGTTTCCCCCCCGCTAACAGGTTAAACCCGATGACCGCTCCGTCCCGTCCCTCCAGCATTGCCGGAACCAGTGCCAGATCTTGAGTTTCGAGGTGTAAACAATTGTCGAGACAACCGGTGATGGCCAAATTAAACTTTCGAGGAAGATTCGAATAAGCCCGATGTCCCACCAGTGCTTCTGTCAGCCGTTTCACCAGGTCTGTTGCATCGAGTTGTTCTTGCGTGGTTAACCCGGCCACCGGGCAGGTCATGATATTGCGAACATTGTCCATGCCGGTTTGCAACGAACAAAGGCCCGCCTCTTCCATTTGACGAAAGACTTCCGGGACATGCTCGATCTTCAGATGCCGCAACTGAAACTGCTGACGGGTCGTCAGATCCAACACGCCATTTCCATAGGTGTTGGCCAGATGCGCCAATGTGCGTAATTGGACCGAAGTGGTTCTTCCTCCTGGAATACGGACCCGGATCATAAAAAGCCCCGGTGTGGGATTTCGAAGGAATAGTCCATACCATTTCAGCCGTTGAATATCTTCATCCGGGATCGCCTCCCACCCCGATTCAGCATATCGGGCAATATCCTCTTTGATGTCCAACCCGTCTTTTTCGCCTTTGAGCACCTCAATCTTATTCATCAGAATCCTTTCACGTTTCTTTCTCGATTCAGTCACACGACCTGCTCTAGTTCCTAATTCTCCCGCCCAACTGCCAGGGGCTGAGACAATAACTCCCTCTCCGCTGGTACAGGAATCCTCCGTGACGATTCAAGTGACGCAACTTCCGCTACGGCTTCTGCTTTCTTGATCCACCCACGCACAGGACTGATGATCCAATAGGCTCCTCCCATAAATACGGCACCACCGACGATATTTCCCGATACGACCCACAACTGATTCCACAAAAAACCGGTCCAGGAAATATCCGGGCCATGCGGGAGAAACAAGGCAATGCCCAAGAGCGATTGGTTGGCAATGCTATGCTCAAACCCACTTCCGATGAATGCGAAGAGGCACCAAAAAATCAGCATGATCTTCGCGACATCATTGGTCGTGCGGGATGCCGTCCACACTGCCAAACAGACGAGCCAGTTACAAAGAACCCCGCGGATAAACAGCTCCCACATCGGAAGATTCATTTTAAGCGCGGCCACCTTGAGCAGCAGATCGCTTTGAGGCGCCTGTCCCACCACCCCAGATTGTACGACCAACCATGCCAACCCCATTGATCCCGCGAGGTTACCCACAAACGACCAGAAAAAAATCTGACCGACCTGTTTCATCGTGATGGCCTTGGCCAAAGCACCAAGAGCACACACCATATTATTTCCGGTAAACAGTTCCGAACCCGCAAAGATAACCAGCGTCAGCGCAATGCCAAAGGACACGCCCATCACTAGTTTAAACCCGGCTGATCCTTCGGCCCAAAATGGAGCGCCCACACTGAAAATCAAACATATCCCAAAACCGAGATAAATGCCTGCCAGGGCGGATAAGACCAGGTACCCAATAGGATTACTTCGGAAGTACCCCACTTTCTTCTCTGCCAGCTGAACCATTCGTTCGACATCCCCCGTATGCATGACTCTCTCCTTATTCTGTTATTCCGTAATCCGCATAATAAAAAAGCGCCAACTGCCTGGTCTAAGGCCGGATTAATCCGCCTTGCCCAAACAGTGGCGCCTTTGCCACTTCCCCCACCATTCACTCCTCGAAATGATGAAGTCTGATTTCTTTGTTCCTACCGAATTATTACACCGTTCGTTTCGGAAGATTGTCGGATCAATACGTCAGTTCCCTGAACCCATCACCCCATGTTTCGCATTCGGCAAAAAAAAACGCCCAATCCCTTGAAAAGGAATTGGACGATCATTGTCCAAAAACACATCTTTGCTAAATGACCAGCAACTTCATTGTTGCTAGTAAATTATTTAGCAGACATGTCAGCCCCTGTCAATCAGGGCTAAAGACCTATTCAATCAGTTTAGGAAAACGCTTACAACGAAACCCCCACGAAAACCGGATGCACTACGAAGTGGCTTGCGTCAGAAACGCTACCATGACTAAAACGCCGTTATATGTGCCATGGAGCGCGATTCCTGGCACAAGACTTTCTGTTCGAATGCGTAACAGGATCGTCAACGAACCAACCAATGAAACGGCTAATAGTGCCGGCCAATACTCAAGCACTTTCGGCATATGCACTCCAACAAAGATCATCGTGGTCATGAAACCAGCCAAACCCGGTCCCCAGGATTCCGACATTCCGGTAAACAAAATCCCCCGGAAGAGCACCTCTTCCACAACAGGAAATACCCCAACAATCATCAAAGCCCATAAAGTCTGTAACGAAGGAGGCGCACTGATCATGGCATCAAAGAGCGGTTGAGGAAGATCGTCCGCTGGGAGCCCACCATATTCAGTAAAGGCAACAAATCCAAAACCCAAGGCTAATCCCATCAAAACAAAACGCCACAGATTTCGAAAATCATAGGATTTCCCAAGTAGCTCACTGAACCCATTTGCATTCGAAGATAGGACCGCTCGCCGTCTCGCCAGGTCTATCGACACCATCATGGCTCCCAATGTCCCCACACATAACGACAGGGGAAGTAACCAAACTTCCTTATACTGAGGTACCGTGCCAAACTGCGCCCCGACGTCAATTCCCCCGACCAACGTCTCCACCGCCCCGCCCACAGCGGAAACCATGAAGATCCCAAGGGCCTGAACAACATAGAAACATCCAACGATCAGGACCGCCGACCATGCGTGCCGCCAGGGTTTCAACCGGGGTGGAGCGTGAGGTGGAGAATCTTCAGAGCAGAGGACCGGGAGTGGCATATTGTTCTTTCGGGTGTTGGCGCAATTTCTTGATGTCTCAACATGGTAGACCTTGCTTCAGAAGTCACACATTCCTTTATTCCAGCACATCTCAACCCATGCGATACCTCGGACCGAGATTCATTTTTGATCACAAAAGCCATTTAAACATGCATGAAGGGGGTGGGAGAGAACACATGAGGCTCCAGACATTTTAAATCAGGGACACTTCCACGTATTGCTCAGAGAGGAAAGGGTCATGTCTTTGAAGGTAGAGGGTCCACCGACATGTCTTAGAAAATTGAAGAGTAACGACATCGTTGCAAAAAAGTCATTCGCACAAGACAAAGCACCCCGTGTGTTATGGGCGGGAACCCGTCCTTTCACAGCAGTGTTTTCGAAATAGGTAGGGTCCGGTCTATGTTCCGGAAGAATATGCAAGTGAGCATGGAGTTAGCCCTCCATGGATGAAGATTGTTTATCAGATAGTTCACGAAACGCGCCAATTAATTTTAGGGCGACACTGGAGTAATTGTTAATGGCCTGGGAATCATCGCCTACGTCAAGATAGGGGGTATACCCCTCGCTCGTTGCCAGTTTTTCTTTGGAAGGTCTGTTGAACCCCATTGACCATTGGGAAAAACTCCGGTTCTTGATCGGACCTTGAAATAACACCACAATTCGATTGTGGCGAGAATCCTGCCGAATGACCCCAAGCATATTCATCACCTGGTCTTTGGGCCCCTCAAGTGCCTGAATAAATGATCCATCACAATGAAGTAACATACCCGTGATTCCAAGTTGCTTGTTTTTATTACGTGCGTGTTTCAACATCGACAGTAGCTCGTCTTCTTCAATTCGCCGTGTTGCTGCACTGGCATAGATGATTTGATACAAGTCGTTTTCCATAACCCTGCAGCCTCCCTCAAATCATTGTCTCAGGCAATGAGCTCTGCTCATTTTGAATGCCTTGATTCAGGAACATGCCATTCGAATTCTATCGCCTCTGAATGGCGGAAAAGGGCACCATATCAAAGCTTTCTCAAATATGAAACAGGGAATATCGGAAGGGAAAAAATTCTCTAAAACAAATGGAGGAAGGCTTAGTGCTTGAGAGAAACCACAAAACGATCAAGAGCCTTCAAGTCCTGAAAGACGATGATATTTTCCTGCAAAAATGCCTCAGCATGAGCTTGGATAGCCTGGCCCCCTAAACCGACTGGAGTAAGCGGGACAATGGTACCGGCTATTTCTTGTGCCAGGGCGAGGGCTTCCTCTGAAGACTCCATCATTGTCACAGAAAGCAACACACAGGTGGGACGGTTCCGGTCACAATAGGCCGCTAATTCAGGAATCGGTAAATTGGCCCCCAAATAATGTACTCGACAACCCCGTGCCCGGCAGACATAGGCTGCCGTCATTGCCGCAACTTCATGCCATTCATTCGTAGGACAGGCAATGACTACCACAGGTCCCACATCTGAGGTTTGAAAATGGTTCAAGGCCGAAAAAATTTTTTGTTTGACTTGATTAGACGCATAATGTTCCTGGCCCACGCCAAGCTTTCCATCATGCCAGAGTTGTCCAACCCGTTCTTGTAAGGGGAGTAAAAAACGATGTAACGCTTCTTCAAAAGGAATCACGGCTAAGGCGCCATTCAATTTCCTTTCAAAACCCACACGATCATTCTCCTCTAACGCCTGTGATAAATCGGTAACCAAACGTTCAGACGGTGGCGGCTCACGATGGGTTTCCACAAATACCCGCTGAGCCTGCTCCTGTAAATGCTCACGTCCTTGCACGGACAATTCCCCAATCGACAACCCCTGGTCTATCTGAGACTTGAGATATCGAAACAACACCACATCGTCATCCGTATACAGGCGATAACGATTATCGCCTCGAACAGGGTTCACCAGCCCATATCGCCGCTCCCAGGCTCGTATGACGTGGGGAGAAAGGCCGGTAAGCTTGGAAAAACGATGAATTCTATACATTGGCATTAGGTATTTATATCAATGTGTATAATGTATGTCAAATCATTTTTTTAAAACAATTGACAAACATTGAACGCATTGCTATAACTATGAACATACATTAGACAAACATAAGTCAAACAACATTTGTCTAATTGTAATTTAAAACGGAGGGACTACAATGACACACACCACAAAACACACCAACCAGCAAACGGGAAGGAGGCAAACTGAAAATGCTGGAAGATTGCTTCATGCCTGTTCGCGCTGTGGAGGGTTCTTGGTGAGTAGTTATTGCATCTCTCCCGATCAAGGAACCTCTGAATTTCAGATCCCCGTGTGGATATGCCTGCAATGCGGAGATCTATTTGATGCCACGGTTTTAAAAAACCGGCATCTCTTTCACCATCACTCAAACAATTAACCGGAGGGTTATCGTCATGAATGTACCACGGAACTTCTCAATCTCCCATTCACTCTATCGGAAGAATTTCTCTATGAAGCCGTTTCATCAGACCATCGGTGGCACCATGATGGCCTCACTACTCCTCATCACTACTCCTGCATTGAGCGCCGGTCCTGAAAATATGGTCCTCGTGCCTAAAGGTGAATTTGTGATGGGCAGTGAAAATCATCAGGATGAGAAACCTCACAACGTGGTCCTCGATGCCTACCACATCGACACGTATGAGGTGTCCAACAAAGATTACAAGGAATTTATGAAGAACACAGGACACGCAGCTCCGGCCTATTGGGATGATCCACGACTTAACAAACCCGAGCAACCGGTGGTGGGAGTCAATTGGTATGACAGCAGCGCCTTCTGCGAATGGAAAGGGAAACGATTGCCGACAGAAGCGGAATGGGAGCGAGCGGCGAAAGGGCCTGATGGACATGCCCATTACCCCTGGGGACATGAGCTTGATGCTTCCAAGGCCAACTATGGTCAAACCGTCGGGCAGACAACCGCTGTGGACTCCTATCCAGAAGGTAAGAGTGGATTCGGGGCTTATAACATGGCCGGCAACGTTTTTGAATGGGTGTCAGATTGGTATGATCCCGGTTATTTTAACGTCAGCCCTGCCATGAACCCCCAAGGTCCTTCCACAGGTCTCAATTTTGCGAATCAGGGTCAGGTCAAAGTGTTAAAAGGGGGCTCCTGGTTAGCACCGGCTAGCTCCCTTCATACCAGCCATCGATTCTGGAACCAACCTGAGAACAATTCTTATGGCGTTGGTTTAGGTTTCCGCTGTGCCCAGGCGGCCTCTCCAGCGGGGCTTCAGAACGTCCAATATGACTTCATGCTCTCTCTGATCAGCATGGGGCAGGAAAAATGGCAGGAAGCTCTCACATCCATTGAGAAGGCTCTCAAGGCCGATCCGAAAAATGAAGAATATCTGCAGACCCAAACATTGATCATGGATCAAATCAATAAAGACAAAAAGTAAACCATGGAAGTCCCGATCGTCATGATCCTTGATCATTTATTCGACAGCCTTTAACTAAACGGGAAGAACGTTATGACAAACATAAAATCTGGAGAAGTCAGAAATGAAAAATTGACCAGATCAGGAGGACGCCTGCCTGTGGCAGGCGTCCTCCTCGGCAGTCTCCTGTTAACCCTTCATCCATCGGCAGCATTCGCTCAGGACAGTGCGGTCGTGCCAGACAAAATGTCGTATGTGCCGTTCGGCCCTTCCATCATGGGCATCGACAAAGATCCGTCTAAGGCCACGTCAACCACGGGCGACTCTGCAACACTCTATCAACGGAGAATGAGTATGCCCTGGTCCAAAGAGGCATTTCATGATGAGGGACCGGCCCATTGGGTCGTGGTTGATGGTTATTTTATTGACAAATACGAAGTTTCAAACAGCAACTATGCAGAGTTCATGAAGACCAAGGGGCATCCCGGACCAGCCTATTGGGACGACCCGCGATTGAACAAACCCAACCAGCCGGTGGTTGGAGTGAATTGGTTTGATGCCAAGGCCTATTGCGAATTCAAAGGCAAGCGACTCCCGACAGAAGCCGAATGGGAGCGAGCCGCTCGAGGCCCTGAGGGATTGAAATACCCGTGGGGTAACGAGTTCGATGCAGCAAAAGCCAACTTTGGCAAAAATCATGCTGCCACCCTGCCGATTGACTCCATGCCGGAAGCGGCAAGCCCGTACGGCCTTCACCATATGGCTGGGAATGTTTTTGAATGGGTGGAAGACTGGTATGACCCGGATTTTTACAGGAAGACTCCCCATTCGGTGAACACCATGGGGCCACTTAAACCCATCTGGATCGGCGGAACCGGCACATATGTGGATCGCCTGACCGTCGGTGAGAAGCGGGTCATTCGGGGTGGATCATGGATTGCCGCACAATCCAGCATCACCACCACACATCGGTTTTGGAATCATCCATCCAATAACAGCTACGGGGTAGGACTGGGATTCCGATGCGCAAAATCCGCTTCCACGGTAGTCAATGACAAAGTACGAACGGCTACGATTGACGCCATGAAGAGAATGGGACAAGAAAAATGGCAGGAGGCCAAGACACAAATTGCCACCGCCCTTGAACTCGATCCTCATAATACAGAACTTCAACAGATGCAGGCGATCGTTCAAGACAATATTCGGTAGGAACATTCCCATGAGGGTCAATCAAGCAAGGAATATAATAGTAATGAACATGCGAGTGGCCTCCTCTTATCTGGCAGGAATCCTCTTCCTCTCCTGCATTCCCATGATCCAGGGTGGAACTCCGGTCTACGGAGTTCCCCCAGTGGCGGCACAGGAGCAGGAAGGGAGCCGGGGCCTTATTTACCAAGCCTCCCAGGCCACCGAACACGCCTGGGAGGAGTTTCATGCTGCGGCCATCGGAGGAACCCTGGCTTCACCAGCAGTTCAGTCCAGCATTGAACGACAGTTACACGAAGCCCGCGCGTTGTTGATGGAGGCCAGAAAGGCTGAGCGGGACAACCAATTTGATGCCGTAAACACTCTCACACTAAAGATCATGCAGATCACTCAGAACATTGTTCAGGCAAGTCGGGAGAAGAAACAATGAAGATGTGGTGTTTAATGATAATCGCACTCATGCTGACAGTTACCCCACCGACTGCCACGGCAGCGGAAGCGACCACGATAGAAAAGGACCCGGTCGAAATGATGACTATTCCGGCCGGTCCGTTCATACGAGGAAGCGCCCCAGGAGAGGGTCGCCTCGACGAACAGCCTCGCCGCAAGATTTACCTCAATGCCTTTGCCATCGATACGTATGAAGTGAGCAATGCGCATTACATGAAATTCCTGGATGAAACGTTACATAAACCGCCAATGAATGTGTTCGCCGAACGCCCGTTCAACAAGGAAGAGGGCATTGCGGAACTCCCAGTCGTCCAGGTCACCTGGCATGATGCCGTCGATTATTGCTTTTGGGCCGGAAAGCGTCTGCCGACCGAAGCCGAATGGGAGAAAGCGGCTCGAGGAAACGATGGTCGTCTCTACCCCTGGGGGGACCAAGCACCTACTCCGAAACAAGCCAATTTTGAAAGAGACTGGGAAGAGAAAAAGACCTTTGTCGAAGTGACGGCCCTTCCGGAAGGCCAATCACCATACGGACTCCGAAACCTTGCCGGCAATGTCCGTGAATGGGTGCAGGACTGGTATGCCTCCGAATACTATGCCAGCGCTCCGGACAAAAATCCCAAAGGCCCGGAGACCGGAATTTTAAAAGTTCTCCGTGGAGGATCGTGGAAAAGTTTTGATACTGATTTGAGAGCCACCTCCCGAGGCAAGGGTGGATTTGCACTAAAAACTCATGGCATCGGGTTTCGATGTGCGCGGGACATTGGTCCGGGTCAGACCGAGTCAGAAAGCAATACACAGTAATGAATCATAAAGGTGTTGTGATGAAAACGCTCCAAGTCCTCTATTTAACTTCAGCGGTGATCCTCTTGGGCTTTTCTATGTCAGACATCGCTGCTAGCGAAGAAGGCACTCATTCGATCAAAGGCGTTCGACCGGAAATCGTGGCAGACTTCATTTATGCGGTGATCGAATCTGACCGGACCCTGTATACCACCCATATCGTCGACCGCATGCAGGAAACAGGAACGGTCATCGCCTCGGAAACCTGGGAGTCCCGGAACGCTCTGCCCCTTCCGGCTCAAATGCTGCTGCTGTCGGGATCTGCCGTGAAGGAGAAAGGCATCGGCCTTGAGTATCGTCTGGCAAGCCGTCTGCCTATTTACCAAAAAAATGGTCCTGCCTCGGACTTCGAAGAAGCTGGTCTGGCGGCCGTAGAACGTGAGCCGTCTCAACCGGCCACAGGTTACATCACCAAGGGGGAACAAACATATTTCCAGGCGATCTATGCAGACCGGGCAATCTCCAGGGCCTGCGTCACTTGTCATAACACACACCTCCTCAGCCCAAAACGTGATCGGAAACTGGGTGACGTCATGGGAGGAATTATCATCTCCTTTCCGGTTGAATAATGTAGAGGCATAGAACATCATTCGATTCATGGGATATCGACAGGCAGACAATCATGTTGATTTTGAGAACAGAGCCCCTCTTTCCCGCTAGAGGAACCATACTCGCGGTCTTCGCCGTGACTTTTTGTGCGGTGCTGAATCCTGTGCATTCAGGATTCGCTTATGAAGAAATCCCAAATTTCGCTGGGGGGGATCTTAAGGGATCCGTCTTCATGAAGGGAACACTTCATTCACCAAGACGGTACAACCTCGTTCTCTCAGCCGATCCCTATTATTGTGGACGAATTTCTGACGGAAAAGGTTGGCGGTTGTCTCCCATCACCAGACCGGGTCCAAACCACTCCCTGCCTGGTGCCGTGGTTTATCTGGAGAACGTCCCCCGAGGAAAAGCCGCTCCCTCGACACCGGCCATGGTTCAAACCAAAGACTGTATGTTTCTTCCTCATGTCGGCACCGCAAAAGCCGGTCAGGACCTCCATTTTCAAAATTGGGATCCTGTTGAACACAAACTCGAAATTTTTCTAACCTCTGCCACGGGTGGACTTCATCTGTTCGGGCAGACTCTTCCACCGCATCCCGATAATCGTAAGGGTGATTTTCTTTCAGAAGGCAAGACCGGCACCCATCGAGCCGGGACGAAAGTCACGTATGCGGTGGAGAAGACAGGCATTATCCTCTTTCGCTGTAGCTATCATGAATTTATGGAAGGGTGGGGTATTGTACTTCCACATCCCTATGTCACTCAGGCGGGAAAACGAGGTGAATTTTCCATCACTGACATTCCGCCGGGAACCTACAATCTCGTCATCTGGCACCCGATGGGTCAGACCATCACGTCCATTCACATCCTTCCCGGACGCACCCTCAACGTGGACGTGGATGTTTCCTCAACTTCGACAACTGCCTACCCTGAAGATACGCATAAGCCCGATCCTTTTGGCATTGATCTGGTGGGAGATGCTCATATTGTTCCTACGGTGGAATTGCAAGAATGGGATGCCCCCTCTGAAATCATGAGATAGGAGACTGAACATGAAGATGGTCATTGCCGGTGGAACTGGATTTATCGGACGAGAGGTTTGCCGGATGTTGATTGAAGAAGGACATTCCGTCATCATTCTCACCCGCCATGCAGAAAATTACACTGCGTCTGCCACCCCACAACGTCATTTCGTCCAGTGGGATGGAGTCACTCTGGGACCATGGGCGCAGGAATGTGAGGGTGCAGATGTTGTCATCAATCTTTCCGGTGCACCGATTGCCGATTCCCGCTGGACCGACAAGCGGAAGCAAGTGCTCATTGATAGCCGGGTGGAACCGATCCAAGCCTTGCTTCTGGCCATACCGACCTGGAAACACAAACCTCACACCTTTATTTCCGCCTCGGGAATCGGCTTCTATGGAGCCAGGGGTGAAGAAGAGCTGAATGAATCTTCTACGCGTGGTAAGGGCTTTCTTTCAGATCTCTCTCAGGTTTGGGAAAATACGGCCATGGAGGCCGAAGCCTTGGACCTTCGGGTGATTCCAGTCCGATTCGGAATGGTCTTGGGACCGGATGGCGGAGCTCTATCAAAAATGACTGTGCCGTTTCGCGTGTTTCTGGGCGGTCCCGTTCTACCCGGCACTCAATATGTTTCGTGGATCCATCGGAATGATCTTGCTCGCCTTATCCTTTTTATCATCACCCACCCCACTCTCGATGGGACGGTTAACGGCGTCGCTCCGGAAGCAGTGACCATGCAGCACTTTTGTACGACATTGGGAAAAACGATGAATCGTCCCTCCTGGTTGCCGGTTCCTGGATTTGCGTTGAATATCGCTCTGGGAGAGCTCGCGACAATGCTGACAACCGGACAACACGTTCTCCCGCAAAAAGCCCTGGATAGCGGATTTTCATATTCCTTTCCCACCCTACAGAAAGCATTACAATCAATATTGGGCAAAGCATGAACTCAAGGGACGCAGCCGGACTATTCTCATAGAATCTAATGAGCGAACCGATGAATATTAGAGGCAAAAAAACAATCACTTTCGGTCATCTTCTTCATGCTGTGCTTTTCAATTTTTACTGTCGGAGTCGTTCTTTTTTCTGGGAATCCTCTGTTCTGGGAGCATCGCCCTCCCTGGAGAAAGGCAACCTCATTACCTCTGCGAGCGCCATCGGAGAAGATGGAGGGACCGTTGCCCTCGATAACCTCAGGGGGAACATGACGTTAATCAACGTCGTACCATAGTTGAATACGCCGGTGTGCGATGAACAGACACACCGATTCAGCGAACGCAATGGAGGATTGGATCACCTGATGACGTTCGTCACCTTGAGTACGATTGCCTACAACGATCAACAGGAATTTTCTGCTAAGGCGAATATTCATCATATACCATTTTAGCGGACGTTCTTGAATATCGGTTCGGCACACAGACAGGGCTTCTTCTGGAAGACTTGAGCATTCTCCGGCGCGATGCTCATACTGGATGCCAAGGGCAGTATTCGATATGTTGAAACAGTTCCTATGGACCAGTTACCTGATTTTTCCCAGGCCTTGCGGGTGCCCCAAAGCCTGCTGCCCAATGCTTCTTAAGGGGGTGACACGATGACTGAACACATTCTTATTTTTTTCAATTTGTTGGCCATGGCCATTTTGGTGGGCAAGATTGTCTTTCTGTCGTTTGTGACCGCGCCGGTTCTCTCACGGACCCTGGATACCGACACCTTCGCCAAAGTCGTCCGAAGCCTGTTTCCTCAGTATTATGGATTGGGAATGATCAGTGCTGCTGTTGGCTGGACCACCAGCATTGCCCTGGGACTGCTGAATGGATTTGAATCCATCGTCCTGCTTCCCGCCACCATCTGGTTAGGCGTTCTGGCCATTGAGCATTACTGCCGGACACCCCTCATTGCTCAAATCAATGACCTCAGTGACCAATTGAAAGCCAAGCAGGCTAGAGGCCTCACGACCCCGTTACTTCAACAACAACGGGATGGTCTTCACCGCCTTTCCGTCCAACTGAATTCCCTGGTCTTATTCATGGGTTTGTGCCTCATGGGCTTATTCGGCATCTCGCCGTAATTTATAAAAGGAGAATTGAGATATGCGCCTCTATGCACCTTTCAACAATCGCGTAAGCAGATTCATGCTTCCCTGTTTCGTCATGGCTTGGCTCCTGGTTGGCTTATTCGCTCCCGGAAGTCTCGCTTACGAAGAGGCAGATGAAAAACCCCCAACTTCCAGCAACCCCCACGCCAGCCCTCCAGGCGCCAACACACCCGCTCCCTCGGGAATTGTCGGACTTGCCCTGCATATTACAGCGGTTCGAATTGGAGAACCTGCTCGATTGATCATTCGCGCCGTGCATCCGTCCGGACCCGCCGCACGCGCTGGACTGAATCATGGGGAGGAAATTCTGACAGTCGACGGGCTCCCCCTAGCCGGGAAAACCTATCAGGAGGCGGTAGGGCTTATCCGTGGAGAAGTGGGAAGCACCGTCCGACTGGGACTTACCGGCCCGAAAGGTGAACGCACCGTCAGCGTCGTGAGAATTAACGAATCGGTGTTAATGGAGCAAACGCCTCAAGCCATGTAAATGGAGTAAAAGTTGCAGGGCAGGCCATCTCCCCTGGGAAACCGAATCCGAGGGGTTGAATGAAGTTAGGAAGGATTCAGGAACGCCAAACCCTTGGGGAAACTTGTCATGCATAAAAGGCACTCAACGCCGGAGAAGGATTGAGAAACATGCGACATGGGCATGGCGGATCCGTCACCCGTCAGGAAAGGGATTACACACCCCTATGACCACACCACTTATCGACATCGATCACAAACCTCACAAAAAAACGACCCGACCCGACAACAATATGGCTGAGCCCCTTTCTGATCATAAGCCGCGACTTGGGATCAGCCAATGCCTCCTCGGTGATACCGTTCGATACGATGGTGGGCACAAACGTGATGCCTTTCTCACAGATGTCCTAGCCCCGTTCGTCGAATGGCTTCCCGTCTGCCCGGAAGTGGAAGCCGGACTGAGTACTCCGCGAGAAGCCATGCATTTGGCCGGCGATCCTGAGGCTCCACAACTCCTGACCATCCGCTCCCACATTGATCACACCGCCACCCTGCACGACTTTAGTCAGCGCCGGGTTCAGGAGTTACAGGGAAGTGATTTGGATGGGTATATTTTTAAAAAAAGTTCCCCAAGCTGCGGTGTGTATCGGGTCAAGGTCTATACCGATAAAGGTCAACCTTCCAAGCAGGGAACGGGTATCTTTGCCTCCGCATTCCAACACGCATTTCCCCTGCTTCCTGTGGAGGAGGAAGGTCGTTTGAGTGATGCCCCCCTTCGGGAAAACTTTATCGAGCGCATTTTCTGTTATCGAAGGTGGAAAACCTTATTTCAGGAGCATCGAATCAGCCGAGGGGCCATTGTGCAATTCCATACCCGCCACAAATATTTATTGCTCACCCACAGCCGTTCACATTATCACGACCTTGGGCAGCTCATCGCGAAGGCTGGCCATTATACACCTGGGGACCTTGCCAGTCGCTATGGTCCCCTATTTATGGACGCGCTGAAAATCAAGGCCACCGTGCGAAAGCATGTCAATGTCCTCCAGCATCTGGCCGGCTACTTCAAAAAACAACTGAGCACCATTGAACGGGCCGAGTTGCAGGAAACCATTCAGGATTACCACCGGCATCTCACACCCCTGGCTGTTCCTCTGACGCTCATTAAACATTATGTGCGCATCCTGGCTGTTCCCTATTTAATGGATCAGGTTTATCTCAATCCACATCCGAAAGAGCTGATGTTGCGCAATCATGTCTAACATTGCAAACGATTCCCAGAAATTTCGCATTAAATCTGTGGCCAGTACGACAGGACTCAGCGCCCACGTGATTCGGAAATGGGAAGAACGCTACCAATTGGTCCATCCTCAGCGAGCTTCTAACGGCTATCGACTTTTTACTGAAGACGATATTCAATTTCTCCTGTACCTGAAATCACAGGTGGATCATGGTGAGTCCATTGGTCAATTAGCCCAGGCCGGTGAGCACGAACTCCGACAGTTGATGCAGCATGTCCCCCTTGATCTCTCAGGGATACCCTCCACATATTGGAATGACGCACAGGAAATGATTCGATCCGCGCGGCGGCAGGATGTGCAGGGAATCACCACCATGCTTGAAAACTGGATTGATGGTCTGGGGCTCGAACGGGCTTTGACTATCATTATCTTTCCTTTCTTGCGACTGATTGGTGAGCTATGGCATCAGGGAGGAATCAGTTTGAGGGGAGAACAAAGCGTGAGCCGTTTGGTGCGCCAACACCTCATCAACATCATCAGGGAAGAATCTCCTCTTGGAAGACCGCACGCCTTGATTGCCTGCGTGCCTGGAGACTTTCATGAAATCGGTCCGCTCTCAGCTTCGGTGCTCTTACGAAGCATTGGATGGCATAGTATCTATCTCGGGCCCAATGTCTCATTTGAGATGTTGGAAATGGCCTTGCGCCGAAAACACGCACAGCTTATTATTCTTTCCTGCATTATTGAACCGGGTACAGGCACACTACAAACCTGGATTCGTGATATTACTCAACATCTGCAGCCATTGTGTGAGGTGGTGGTGGGCGGACCCGGGTTCACACCCTTTGCCCAACTACTCAGCACCCACAATATTTCCTATTTTGGTCAGATTCAAGAAGTCAAAACGGTTCAACCCCGAACTCACCTTCCTCACATGGCAAAGAACATAAGCTCGTCCTCATTCACCACCTAGTCTATTGAAGGAGTTTGATTTATGGCAGACCTTAAAAAAGCTATTCTTCTTGTCGGACACGGAGGCATCCCTAAAGGATATCCATCGGACCTCATTACCAAATTGAAACGCCTTGAAGCCCAGCGGAGAGCAGCCGGCACTCCCATGTCACCTGAAGAATTAGAATTGGATAACAAGGTTCGTACTTGGCCACGGACCCCTGAGACCGATCCTTACCAGGCCGGCCTCGAATCCCTTGGGGCTGCCATGAAGCCACTCTTGAACGGATCGTTGTTTGGCTTGGCCTATAATGAGTTCTGCGGACCGACCCTCGCCGAAGCAGTGGAATCCCTCATTCGAGAGGGAGCAGAGACTATTACCGTAGTTTCGACCATGTTTACTCCGGGAGGATCGCATTCCGAAAGTGAAATCCCTGAAGAACTGGAGGAACTTAGAAAGAAACATCCGAAGGTGACTCTCATCTATGCCTGGCCGTTCAACCTGGAGAAGGTCTCAAGAATGCTGATGGAGCATATCCAACAATTTTGATAGGCTTAATAAGGTTTTTCATCCACCGTTCAATACGCGTAGAGAGGTAGACACAAGCGCATGGCACCCAAAGGGCAAAGCCCCTTGACCAGAAAGCGAAAGCCACCGTCCAGGCCCCCAAAACTGGATACCATCCATCATGTGGCGATTCCAGTCCCGAACGTGGCCAAAGCGGTCGAATGGTATACCTCCCGCTTCAACTGTTGCGTGGACTACATCGATGAATCCTGGGCGCTTCTGGCCTTCGCCAATACCAAACTGGCCCTTGTTCTGCCTCGGGACCATCCTTCTCATTTTGCGCTCAGCCGTCCAGATGCCAACAAATTTGGAGATCTCATCACCCACCGGGACGGACTCAATTCAGTCTATATCACCGATCCCTTCGGCAATTCAATTGAAGTGATGGAAGAGTCATAATTTGCACGACTTTCCGAACATCAGGCATATACCTTTTTCCTTTCTCGGCCTCAACCAACATATTTCTCCCATGAATGCTGATGTGCCCTTTTCGGAGCAGGTCTTGCCGGACTTTCCTGCGCGAAAACATTAGCGGATTATGGGATAAACTTTTTACTGCTTGAAGCATCAGAAGACGTAGGGGGGGAGGATTCGCACAGATCACGTTGATGGTTTCCTTCTAGACCGGGGTTTCCAGGTCTTTTCCACTGCGTATCCTGAGGCCAAACGCATATTGAATTACCCTGCCCTCGAGCTCCATCAATTTTTCCCAGGTGCAGTGATTCGGTGTCTTGGTAAATGGCATCGGATGCCGGATCCCTTCTGACATCCTTTTCAGGGAATTCAAGCGCTCTTCACTCCTATCGGCACCCTTTCAGACAAAATCCGGGTAACAACATTTCGCCATCGGGCAAATACAGGAAGCTTGAACGATTTATTTCAAAGGCCCGAAACCTCAACACTCCAACACCTTAAAAATTTCGGATTTTCTTACTCCATAATCGAACGATTTTTTCGACCATTCCTTGGTGGCGTATTTTTGGATTCGGATTTACAGACTTCCAGTCGTATGGCGGAATTTGCTTTTCGGATATTTGCGTCTGGAGACATTTCACTTCCCGCCGGAGGGATGGGAGCCATTCCCCGACAATTGGTATCCCGTCTTCCGGCAGGGCGAATTCGCACTCAAGCCAGGGTCACATTCATGCAAAAGACTTCGGTAACCTTGGAATCAGGGGAGCCTCTATCCGCTCGCGCCATTGTCGTGGCCACCGACGGACCAGCCGCAACCAGGCTTGTTCCCGGACTCAATCCAGCTCCCTATCGCCATGTAACATGTCTCTACTATGCTACCTCTGAGCCGCCTTTTTCAGGGCCGTTTCTGTTATTGAACGGAGAGGGAGTCGGTCCAATTAACAATCTTTGTGTCCTCACTCAAATCGCCCCGACCTATTCCACGTCCAACAAACAATTGATCTCCGTTTCAGTGTTAAACCATGCTGATCCTTCCATAGGAGACCTTGCCACCCGGGTTCGCCAACAATTGCGTGAATGGTTTGGCTCACAAGTCGAAGGCTGGCAACCAATTCGAGCCTATTCCATCACCGCCGCCCAACCTGCCCAGGTTCCACCATTTCCTAACCCGTTCTCTCGTCAGACACATATTCAGGATGGAGTCGTTGTTTGTGGGGATTTTTCTGCCACCGGGACTATGGATGGAGCCCTTTTTCCAGTCGTCGTGCGGCAGAAAAGATTCGAAAATGGCTAGAGACCTGATATCCGGCATCCTCCCCGTTTTCTAGAATTCCCCGACCCAACAACACTTCAATCTCCATAGTCGTCATTGAGACGGTCTACCTTCCGACATGCGCACGCAAGTCTTGAGCGGCCTTTCGTTGTCGAAGGTTTTTCATTTTTCTTTGACCTCCCCTAGACCCCAGGGTGTACATTGAAAAAGAAGCTATATTTAGAGAACCATAGGAAGGGCACTTCTCCCATGGAACAAATTACCCCCAATTTTTCAGATTCGGAGATTCATATACTTGAATGCGGCCTAGGATGGATCAAGGAAAGTGAAGATGCATTTGCCGACAAGCTGTTCCATCGCTTGTTGCGAGAGCATCCTGAGATCGCCACTTCTCTCCAAACAATGGGGCTACAACCATTCAGCAGGCGCATCGTCCAGATCCTCGATACGATCATCAAGGAAATCCGCTTAAGCGGAAAAATTCGGTCACCCATCAGAGAACAATGGGCAGATCTGGCACCCACAACGGTAAGCCACCTGCAACCTCATCACCTGCTCAGGATGGCGGAGACCTATTTAGACATTTTTTCTGAATTGGCAGAAGATGCCTGGAGCCCTGCCATGGAATCTGCCTGGAGAAAAATCATTCACCAGGTGAGCATCAGTTTGTGGGGGCACCAACCTGAATCCCTTTCCTCTTTAGCACTTTCATCGGCCTTTCCATTCATCAACAGGAGAAATAATCGTATGAGCCAACCATTTGCACTTTTTTGGGGAGCCTTCATAATTTTGGCGGGGAGCATCGCCTCTATCGGCCTGTGGAGTCGTTATCGCCTCGCAGAAGTAAAGCTGTCAAAGAAGCCAGGGCTAAAAAAAGTTTGGTGCTGATTACCCACTGATGTGATGAGACTCTTCCAAAACGAGGCGAGCCATGAATTAGGAACATTGAGATTTAATGATTCAGCGAACAGGAGCAACATGAAACAGCCTAGGTATCAACACCGAATGATTTCAATCCTGCCAATCCCTGGAATTCTGATTGTAGCGGCGTTCTTAGCCATGATTGACATCCCCCTAGCGGTGAGCCAACCGGTGACGATTCCCATTGCTTCCATCAAGGGAAACATCGCGATGGATGCGGCAAATCCAATTTGGGAGTCCGTCCCCGGAGTTGTCGTTCCATTGAGCGGTCAGACCATTACCACCCCCATGCACCCGAATATTTCGGTTAAGACCGTGATGGTGAAGATGGCCACCAACGGACAAGACGTTGGCGTCTGGGCAAACTGGGGTGATCAGACCATTAACAATACCACTATCGGGCCTCAAGATTTTCGGGATCAAATGGCCATCCAGTTTCCGGTTCAGGATGCCGGAGCTCCCCCATTTCAATGCATGGGGCAATCAGGGGGAACCGTGAATATTTGGCGATGGAACGCTGAATGGCAAAAAGACCTAGGCATGGGAGTGGCCGGCATGTGGGACGTGGACCAACAATACCCGGCCATTGCCTGGGATTATTATTATGAGGAGCCCTCAGGAGGGGTCACCTATACGAATCGAACCGGACGAAGCGCTGGGCCTTTTAATGAGGGCATCTGGTCAGGCAATATCATGTCAGATCCCTCCCTCCGGATCAGTTCTGTAGAAGATCTCAACGCCAATGGCTTTAGCACTCTCACCACCCAGTCAGCACAAAACGTACTGGGCAACGGATTATGGGAACCTTATGGCGCCCTTAAAGGAGGTTGTTGTAATGGACCGACGTGGCGCGTCGTCATGAAACGAGCCCTGACGACTGATGATCCCAATGATGTCCAGTTTATTGCTGGTTCAAGCTTTCCAGTGGCCTTTGCCGTGTGGGACGGCTCGAATGTAGAGCGTAATGGCATGAAAGGTATTTCGACCTGGTTTACGGCTCAAATGCCAAATTAGCGGAATATTGCAATAAACTCTTCAGGAGTGCCAAATCTCACCAAGGCCCTAGAGTCCAAGGGAAAGTATTGTGAGGGTTTAGCGGATAGGCATCTGAAGAACTTTGTGTTTCCACGCCATTCGGGGCATGAAAATTTGAGAATACAAACTGCGCCTATCAGGTGCCCATGAGACCGCGGAAATGGACCTTGCTTTCAACCTCAGCATTTCAAGTGTGGAGCTCTCCCTCAATTCAGTATAAATTACTCCACGCCACGAGGAATAATTCCTTCCGCTAAAGCCTGGGTACCTTTGCCTGGGTACCTTTTTTAGGGCTTGAGATGGAAACTGTTCTCATTCCTATCCCCCTTCTGTGCCATATGACCTATCGGACTCATTCCCCTATGGTTACAATTAAAAAACAACATCATAGACCATTCGCTCATGTGAAGGGGGATTAAATTAATGATCCAAATTTCGTACATCAGTACCGCCACGAAACCGATGTCACAAGAGGATTTGGAACAGATTCTAAGGAGCAGCCGTGAAAACAATGCACGATTAGGCATAACCGGAATGTTGCTGTATGGAAACAATACCTTCATCCAAATACTGGAAGGGGAAGAGCAGGCTGTACATGAATTGATTGCGAGAATCAAAAAAGATCCTCGCCACACCGACTTTCAAGTGCTGAAGAAAAAAACCGTGGATCGTCGCGAGTATGCCGACTGGAGCATGGGATTTAAAAGGGTATCCGGAGAAGAATTTCAGGCCGTGAAAGGCCTCGAAAACCTCGTTGAGAAGGATTTCAATACGACTTTTTTGGGAAGCCACGAGAGTATTGTGGATTCCCTGATGGAGCATTTCCGCAAAGACCGGCTCAAAAAAATCGGGCAGGAAGAATTATCCCTCGATCAAGAAGATCGTCTCATACAAGTTCTCCACCAGACCATACGGGCAGCCGTAAAAGTCCTGGCAGTCTTGATGGTGTTTACCATTTTGTGGGGAGTCGTTGATGTGGTGTACCTCATTTATCAAAAACTCATATTGCCGAGTTTCACGACATTTACCATTAGGGATATCGTCACCACATTTGGAGCATTTCTAGCCGTTCTCATTGCCATAGAAATTTTCATTAACATTACGCTGTATATACGCAAAGACGTCATTCACATTAAAATGGTCATAGCTACAGCTTTAATGGCCATAGCCCGAAAGGTGATCATTTTCGATTTCAAAGAAATCACACCTCCCTATATTTTTGCAACTGCTGCGGTGGTGCTGGCGCTAGGCATTACCTACTGGCTCATTGAAAGACGGTTTACCTGGGGAGAACCAGATAATCTGTAATACAACGAATGTTGGGTTGCCCCCTCCATCGGAATTCAACCCAATACCATCCTTTGGCTGAATCAGGATTTAGCCAAATGGTAATCACGGAATTTTTTCTTTTAGTTAGTGTGGAGCATTGAATTTTCGGCTTTGAATTGTGCCAAAGGCATAGCATGACAACAAACAACTCCCCAGTCGTGGTCTGGTTTCGCCAGGATTTACGCATCAAGGACAACCCGGCATTGTTGGCGGCCCATAAAACAGGGCACCCTATCCTCCTACTATTTATTCTTGATGAGGAAAATAGCGGAGAATGGAAGTTAGGCGCTGCCAGCCGCTGGTGGCTGCATGAAAGTCTCAAGGTGCTGAACGTAACATTCGAGGGCAATCTGTGCTTCAAGAAAGGACCGGCTCAAAAGGTCCTGATGGACGTCATCAAAGAGGCAGGAGCAGCGGCAATTTATTGGAACCGATGTTACGAACCCTGGCGAATCCCCAGGGATGCACACATACAAGAAACATTGCAGACCGAAGGAATCGAGGTTCACACCTGTAACGGCTCCCTGCTTTTTGAACCCCAGACAGCGCTCAAAAGCGACGGCACTCCGTATAAGGTGTTCACTCCCTTTTATCAAAATGGATGTCTCAGAAATGGCAATGAACCCCGACAACCCCTAAAAGACCCAAAAAATTTAAGGCTTTCCACATACAAAGGTGTGGCACTGAAAGATCTGGACCTGCTGCCAAATATTCCCTGGCACAAAAAACTTGCCAAACATTGGGAGCCCGGAGAAGCCGGGGCACAGGCTCGACTGAAAGCGTTTCTCAAAAGCGGCCTCAAACACTACAAAGAAGGCCGAAACTATCCCTCCAGAAACAATGTCTCGCGGTTATCGCCGCATCTGCATTTCGGAGAAATCTCACCGAATGCGGTGTGGCATGCCGCCAAACAACACATGGGCGCTGAAGGATGGCGGAAGGAGGGGGAGACGTTTTTAAGTGAACTGGGCTGGCGGGAATTTTCTCACAGTCTGCTCTTTCACTTCCCGGAGCTCCCCCGAAAAAATCTGCAAAAGAAATTTAATACCTTTCCCTGGCGTAAAGATCTAAAAGCCCTGAAAAGATGGCAACAAGGTCAAACCGGCTACCCCATCGTGGATGCCGGCATGCGTGAACTGTGGGGAACCGGTTACATGCATAACCGCATTCGCATGATTGTCGGATCCTTTCTGGTTAAAAACCTCATGTTGCACTGGCACCTTGGGGAAGACTGGTTTTGGGATACATTGGTCGATGCCGATCTTGCCAACAACAGTGCCAGCTGGCAATGGATTGCAGGCTGTGGGGCCGATGCGGCACCCTATTTTAGAATTTTCAACCCCGTCACGCAGGGAAAAAAGTTCGATGAAGATGGCGAGTATGTTCGACGGTTCATCCCCGAGTTAAAAAAGATGCCGATGAAATACCTGCATAATCCTTGGGAAGCACCCGAAAAAGTGTTGGCAGAAGCGGGGGTGCTACTCGGAGAGAATTATCCCCTGCCGATCGTCAAACTCAGCGATTCCCGTGAGCGAGCGCTGGAGGCATTTTCGGGATTGACCTAAGCATCGCAAATGCCCCATACAACTCGGTCGCAATTGGATACGGGGACTTCCCTTGTTCTCAAGAGTCATTCATGAGATCTGAAAAACAAATCCTGCTTTGAACCCGAAGACACAGCCACGCCCGCATTCCACGAAGCCGTACCCACTGAGGGTCTATTATGACGGCGAATGCCCGATTTGTCGTCGAGAGATCGATCTGATGAAAATGTTCAATCGAAAAGCCCATCTTCATTTCATTGATCTTTCAAATTCGTCTTAACATGCCACAGACCATGGACTGAGCCAATGTAATTTGGAGAAAGTGATCCATGCCCGCTGGTCGGATGGAACCCTCATTACAGGTGTCGAGGTGTTCAGGAAAATGTGGGAGGGAGTTGGGCTAGGCTTTCTTGCTCGGTGTAGCCGAAGACCAATCTTCAATAAACTCTTGGTGAACACATATACCTGGTTTGCCAAAAATCGATTGCGACTGACTGGCCGTGCCTAATAGTATTCATCTAGGAAGAAAATTTTCCGTAACCTTCCTACTCATACTTACATTAATGATCGCACGGATTCCATTTTCCTAAATTTACTAAAGGCCTCATGAATGAATTTCACAACAAATTGAAGTCATCCACAAAAGGCATGAGAAAGTGAAACTGGGTTATCGTCCTAGAAGATCAACGTCATGATAAAATAGGCCCGTTGAGCCGGGAAGCCTCCCATGGTCCTGACATGGTGCCCATCAAGTCTCACTGGGAAACCGGGAGAAGACCCTACTACCCAAAAGATACCCAAAACCAGAGGCAAATTCTTCAACCTATCCTTACAAATCAGTTAACATCATGATCATTCATTGTTTCCGGAAAATGCGCGAATTTCCTAGGCAATATTAAGCAATCAAGATTGGCGAACATGATTCAGGGAGTAGTTGATCGAGAGTTTGATGGGATGATTGAAAAATCGCCCGTCCCCGTTTTAGTAGAATTTTGGCAGCCCGACTGTGGCCATTGTCGAGCTCTGACCAAAGAATTAGAGCACTTGCAGAAAGAGCTTGGGAAACGCCTTCTCATCCTCACAATGAACGTGCAGGAGAATTTCCTCATTCCCGGGGAATTAGAGATTCATTCCCTTCCTACCTTAGCCCTATTTCTGAATGGGGAATTCAAGCAATTCATTGGTGGGATCGGCAAAAAGGATCAGATCATCGAGCAGCTCTCTCCTTGGCTTGAAAATTCCCATTAGCCCGGTTTTGGATTTATTGAAAATTTTTACGGGTTTCTTTCTTAATGTGATTCAAATATGTTTCACACTTGGAAGAACTATGCCAGGCTTATTACGATGAGAGCTTCTTTCTTCACGTCATGTGCCTCCCCCCATACCCTCTAGTTACTCCAAATTGTCTAACGTTTCATTATATTTCTTTGGCCCCCACAAGGGATGAAGTCGATATGATAGTGATAAAGATAAAAAGCAATAAACCATAGAGAAATGTTGGTTTACAAATCAGGTGTACCTCCTATCGGCGAACGAATTCTGGTAGTCGATGAACAGGAAACTATAATTTTTTCTTCACGACAGATTGAGAAAAATTAGATTTGAAGTTTCCACCTTCCTCGAACAACCTGGAGAGACTTACGGCCCTTAAAACGGAATCCGTTAATGAGATTTTCCTTGACCTTGAAATGCCGATCATCGAGGACTTGACGACGCTAAAACAACTCTGGAAAAGATCTGACCATTTCAGTGGTCATGATGCCTGCAGATCCCACTCGGTCGACGATGATTAAGGCTATCGAAGGCGGGGCCAGCGACTTTCTGTGAATCCCATTTCCGATCATATTCTCAAGCACAAATGCCTTTGGCTATTTTTCTAGAACCCAGTATGGGTTTATTAGGAAAAAGTTCAAACACCTAATAGTCCAGTTGATATTTCTATCTGGGCCAATTGCCCTGACCGGAGGTTCAGAATTACACTGGAGTAAACGAATGACTGGTTGTCCATTATCTCAGGAGGATTCATCATGGCAGGCACAAATCTATTCATTCCTCGTTATGCCTCAATAGCCACACTGTGTGCGCTAGTAATCTTTAGCGGATGTAGTCAGGAGTATTCAACATCTATAGGAGAAGCAGTGGCCAATGAACCCCAGCCCCAACTACTCCCTTCAGATCAACAAGCTTCAAAATTTGATTTCACAAAGGATAAACCGGCTTCACAAATTTACAACTTCACCATGGAAGATATTGATAATAAACCACGCTCCCTCAACGAGTTCAAAGGACAGGTCATGATGATCGTGAATACGGCAAGCTTTTGTGGAAATACGCCGCAGTATGCCGGACTCCAAACCTTATATGAACGATACCGCGATCAAGGATTTACGATTTTGGCCTTTCCGGCGAATGACTTTGGCAAACAGGAACCTGGAGACAACAAGGAAATCGCGGAATTTTGCTATACAAAGTATTCCTTGGAATTCCCGTTGTTTAGTAAAATCACGGTGATTGGTGAACAGAAGCACCCCCTCTATCGCTATCTCACCGAAGACACCAGCTTTAAGGGGGAGATTACCTGGAATTTCCAAAAATTTCTTATTAACCGGAACGGAGCGGTCATTGCTCGGTATGATCCTAAACAGAAGCCCCTGTCTCCACAGATTGTGGACGATATAGAAAACACTCTACGATCTTCCTAAACCTAAGATCGTTTCTCAATATTATTGCTACTCCTGCATGCAACTCATAGAACCAATTGACGTCTGCCCCAAAAATGAACGCCCATCAGAACGCGAGTAAAAAGGCAGCTTCGGTGGTCCAACACGAAAGGAAAAATCTATGAAGCATTCGGAATTCTCGGAGGACCGGTCATCTCTGCCCTTCCCCAAGAGGAAGAGGACACCTCGGTGGGGAACATCTGCCGCCAACCAAGCGTGGCAAAGACGACGTTTTCTGTGTGGAAGAAAAAGTATGCCTATTTGGGGTGAGTGAATTCCGGCGACTCCGGCAGTTGGAAGAAGAAAATGGTCGGTTGAAGCGAGTAGTAGCCTATCTCTCGCTGGATCAGCATAGGCTGTCGGAAGCGTTGCGAAAAAAAGTCTGCGGCCCCGTTCACCGCCGGGAATTAGTTCAGTGGTTTCAGCGGACGTTCGCGGTGAGTGGTGGGCGGGCCTGTCAGTTAGCTCCTCAGTTGAAGCGTGCCTTAGGTATCGACGGAGCCGGGCCAAGGATAAATCGGCATTGCGTTTTCGGATTCGTGATTGGGCGTATGCCCGTCCGCGATTTAGCTATCTGGGGATCTGGGTCCTCTTGTGTAGCGTAAGAGTCCCCGATGGATCAAAAACCCATCCGCCGTCTGTCGACTCGGAGGGCTCCAACTCCGCATACGGGTTTGGAGACGGAAATAGATGGCTTGGCATCGCGGTCCCGCTCCCACGCCCATGGGACCAACTATGCACCGGAGCATGAATTTCGTGCAAGATACTCTGGCGGGGAGACGGTCGTTTCGGATTCTCCCTGTCTTGGATAACTGAAGGTGCCACAGACCAGCGCTAGAGGCGGGGTTTCAAATGTCGGGAAAATTGCGGGCCGGGCCTTGGATTGTGCGCTGAAAGGGAAACCAGGACCGCGGTCGATAACTGTGGATCATGACAGCGAATTCCTATCACGGGCAGTTGCGAGACGAGTGCTCAAGCATTCATCAGGTCGAGTCGCTCAATGCCGTTCAAACGATCATCGAAACGTGGGAACAGGAATCCACGCCGCCTACATAGATCGCTCGGACACCTGACATCGAATGAGTTTATGAGACAACGTCATGTCAATCAAACAGCCGAAATCGCCCTCTTTTCTGGTTGAGAACTACCTCTGAATGGGACCGACGGCACAAAACAGAAAAATCTAGTTTTCATCAAACTGTATTTGGGGAAACCTTACTACCGCAGAGCTCCTCAAATGAAACAATAAAAAAAGTAATGTGAAGTTAAACGACAGAGGAAAAACAGGCAGTTTGGAAGGAAAGGGAAACCTAAATGAATTTATAGAGAGATTCCGGGATGTATAAATGCCGTTTGGTAAACACCATACCAAGGAGATTTCCTTCCTGCATAAGAATCTGATCTCTGACTTTTTTTGCGACAGCCGAACGGGTTTGTTCGGCTTCAACCACCAACACAATACCATCAACAGTTTCACAAAGTGCCAAGCTATCTGCTGTGACATTGGCCGGAGACGAATCTATGAGTATGAGGGAAAACTGTTCACGAACAATTTTCCACATATCAGTAGGATTGTAAAAAGTTCGTGTTGTAAGAGCTGATTGAACTTTGGAAGATAATGTAGCTAGAAAAAGATTCGATTGGTCAACCTGAGAAACGACCCCATCAAGGGCTTTCCCATCCTTTAATACATGATCCAAAGGGGATTTGGCCTCGATCCCGAATGCCTGATACTGCGAGGGGTGCATAAGATCTGCTTCAACAAGAAGGACAGGCTTATTGCTGTGCTGAGAGGAAACCAGAGCAAATTCCCGAACAAGCGTGGACGTACCTTCGCCCTTTCTTGACCCGATGAACTGAATGACATTTTTGTCAGGGCTTGGAAGAAGTGCGGCAATGTTTTGTGCCATGACCATCAATTCGGATTCATTATAAAGCCTTGGACAAGACGTTGTATTTCTAACTTGTAATAAAGAAGGCGACGGGATCGATACAGAAGGAACTTCTATGGGTTCTTTTTTGGACTCATTCCCAGAACCCAACTTTTCCCCATAGGCAATCTGCAAAGCATCGTAAATTTTACTCATAATGTTGTCTTATTCTTTCACGTACTCAGGTAACACAATTTTTTGACCTGGAAGAATGATATCGGGGTCGCTGATTTCTGGGTTATGCCGACGGAGCCATTCCACATATTGCCGGCTTGAAGAACCATAGGCTTCATTGGCTATTTGACTCAAATTATCCCCCTCTCTGACGGCCCTGGTAACTGGTAAAACTGAGCTTGACTTTGAAGCCGCTTCAGTGTGATCCCTGATTTTACCATCAGACTTGGCTGATTCTATTACCTTTTCGACTGGGGTTTTCGTCATAACACCATCCCCTCCTCTATCTGTATGAGGAATAGGTCTATCAATTTCTGAGCCAGATGGGGCCATAGGCATCAACGGCTCTCCAGGTTGACCTATGCTTTCCTGAGACATTTTTTCAGAGGAGGTCGCCCTCACGTTCTGACTGTCACGTTCGCTCAGGCCTACTTGGGATACTCCAGCGTTTCCAGGAAGAAAAATCGGGCTTAATAAAAAAGCACCAATTGCTAAGAGTATGACCACAGCAACACCGACCGCCCACTTCACAAGATATGAGGAACGAGAGCCATTCATGTCAACAAGAATTTCTCGCACCTCGTTAATAGAGACCGGTTTTTGTTGCTTGCCATATCCAGTAATCAGCGCATTATCACAAAGAATATTAATTCTCCGTGGAATCCCCTGAGCCTCACGAATAATCAGTTTCATGGCTCCTTGCGTAAATAAAGGCGCCCCGGTGGATGATGATAGTGCAATCCGATGCTCAATATAGGCTTGGCTTTCTTTCTGTTGCAGCGGATGGATTGTTGCCCGGAGGGCAATGCGCTGGTTTAAGGATTTCAGGGTAGGATGATTCAGCAATGTTGTTAATTCTGGTTGCCCGATTAACACAATTTGGATAAGTTTGTCTGTGGATGTTTCCAGGTTAGAAAGCAGCCGCAACTGCTCCAATGTTTTAACTGGCATATTTTGAGCTTCGTCAATTACCAGCACAACGGTGCTATCCCGCCGGTATTCTTGAATCAACGCTTCCTGAAGTTGATTGACCATCTCAGCGGAATCATCATGAGACGGGACAAGGTCCAGGCTTCGAAATATGTCGGTCAGAAGCCCATGAAAAGATAATACTGGATTAAGAATGTAGACTGTTTTCTGTTTCCGGTCACTCGTCTTTTCAAGATACGCACGAATAATCGTCGTTTTCCCAACCCCGACTTCGCCATAAATGGCGACAAAACCTTTTCTTCTCTCAATTCCATAGATAATAGCCCCCATCGCTTCCTTATGGCTGGGGCTCAGATAAAGGAAATTTGGGTCAGGAGTGGTATGAAATGGTTCTTTTTTGAGTCCGTAAAATGCTAGATACATAGTGATAAATTTCTTATTACAGCTTTTGACCAAAAGTGGCCAGGAGGGGAAGGTTTAAATCGTTTGCCGCTTGTTCAGGGCGAGTATAGGCACCTTGGAAGTACTCTAATAGAAGTCCAAATCCGGCTCCAGCCATTATCCCCAAAATGGCTCCCAACGTTACAAGCAGTATTGGAGAACGTCCAGCTGGGCCTCCAGGGACCTCTGCGCGTTGGATCACGCTAATATTGGCCATTTTGAGCCGGTCCATTTCTTCAGATACATTCGCTTCCTCTACTCGAGAAAGATACAAATTGTAATTTTGCTCATCTGCTGCCCTCTGCCGCTCCAGGACAATCATTTCTTTATTTAATTCGTCAAGTCTCTGGATTTTTTTGTCAAGATCCTCCATTTGAAGGGCAATCACCTCACGGCTTGCCTGGAGGGTTGTTGACTCGGACACGGCCCCCAGTCTCTCCTTTTCAAGCTCGCTATACATTGCTTTCTTTCCACTTGCTATTGTATTGGCACGCTCGTTTTTTTGTTCGGCAAGAATAAACTGTTCCACCTGGTCAATTTCCGTTCGAAGGCTTAAAACAGGAAAACTAGTTTCGGTGTACTTGGCTAAAAGCTTTTGTTCTTCACGTCTCAGAGCAAACAATTCCGCTTTGGCCTTTTCCAGGTTTCCCCCTTCTTCCACTGTGGAATCAGAAATACTTTCGAGAATGGTTTTCATCTGAGTATCAAGTGAAGCGATTTTACCTACCAATCCTTGCAGCTTATTCTTGGTGGTTTTGTAATCACTATCCAGAGTGGCCCGCTGATCCAGGAGACGGCGTTGCTGTTCGACAAGAGGGGAGGAAAGATCATGCCTATGTTTAAAAGCCTGAAGATTTGCTTCTGACTGTTCCAATTTCTCCTGGTAGGTATGTAATTGTTTCGTTAAAAATGAAGCCTTCGGATCGCTAAACACTTGAAGATGCTTCTCTTTCAGTAATTCAACAAGGAGGTTGAGTGCTTCAGCTGCAACCTCAGGCCGGGGATTCAAATACGATATTTCAAGTACGCTCGAACCCTTGACGGGGATGGGTAGAAGATTCTTCAAAAATGTTGAAACCCCCTTTTCTAAAGGGTCGTGAATCTCCAATGAAGGGTCTAAAAATTCCGGATAGACTTTTTCAATACCTAAAGTGCTTACGACCCGCCTTATGAGGTCCTTACTAGAAATAATCTCTAATTCCGATTGAAGAGCAGCATCCTCATTATATTTAACAAATTGACCTTCTTTCCCTACTTCAGGACGAAATACATGCTCCCTCCCAAGCTTCAAAAGTAGACTGGTTTTAGCTTCATAGAGAGGGACTAATGTAAAGACATAGCCTGCAACAATGCCAACAACCAACAGAAAAATAGTGAGGACCTTAGTCTTATGCTTAAAAAGAGCGGTCAGAACATCTCGTACACTTCCCAGGGGGTAGGGTAAACCATCATCAGCCGCATAGACTTCAGGTTCCATATGTTATTTCCCTCCAAAATTCCCTTCAGCAGCTGTTGTGCCGGAATCTTCCCCTGGCACATTTGTTGATCGAAGAAGGACCGCCACTTCAGGATTTTTGAGTTGCCCGGAATATGTCTTGATTAATATCGCTCGAATTTGTTCCACGGTATGTCCAACAACAGTAATTTCACCGACCAACTGCAAGGCGATACGCCCATCAGGACGGACCAGAACGGTTTCATTGAGTTCCGGATTGAAAAAGAATTTAATATCGAGCTGATCCCCAACCTGAATTTGATAATCTTGTGGTGGCGTCTTCCCTACTTTGGTGAGATAATTTATGTAATTTTTTTCATCTGCTGTGACTTGGCGCCGAAGTTCATCGAGTTCCGGCCCCAAATTTCTCAGCCTATCCAGTTCCTTGTCCACACCAGCAATCTGTTGCTTAATCACTTCACTCTGAGCTTCAGCTGATACGAGATCGGCTTGGGTGTGAAATAATTGCATTTCCATCTCAAGATAGAGCGGGTTTTTGCCAGTGGATACACTACGGGCCACTTGAGATTCCTGTTCCTTTATGAACTGATTAATCAATTCCATTTCTTTTCGAATTGACTGAATATGAGGGTTATTCTCGGTATATTTGTTTAAAAGTTCCTGCTCTTTTAATTGCAGGGTTAGTAAATTATTCTTGGCCCCACCAACTACCCCTTGCTCTGAAGCCGAACTGGAAAGAGGGATCTGTTCTGGAATTTGGCTTATCTGACCCTGCACCCAAGCAAGTCTCTCTTGAAAGCCTTTGACTTGGTTTTCGGCCTGCTTTAATGAATCGTCCAAAGATAAACGCTGTTGAAGAAGATGATTCATTTGCGTTTCAATTAATATAATTCCATGCTTCCGTTGAAAATCCTGAAGACGCCCCTCGGATTCTTCCAGGCTTTGTTGATAAGAACGGAGTTGTTGTTTCATAATCGAAAATACTTCATTTTCAATTTTTTCTATATCTTCAGGGTTCGAAGCCTTTCCGATTACTACTGATCCGGGGTCGGCATAAGCGGGTGTCTGATGGACGGAAATTCCCCCACAGAGGACGAGTGCGAGTAAAACAGGCACAGTGTTTGGCCTAATCAGAGAATGTCTATAAAACCATCGATAAGCTAATTGAATATTTGTAATATCCACGGTATTCCTTTCATTCCTTTTCAAAACAAATCTCTCTTAATGGCATTAATCTCCATTGGTAATATAGAAAAGGATTGAGCCTGGAAATGCAGGCAACATTCTTACTTACACAGGCAAACCCATTGACCTACCAAAATGACCTTGGCACATAGACCATATCAGACGGGAGTAGTCGAATATCCTGACTCAAATCCCCTCCATTGAGAGCCCTGTCCAAATCCACATTAATAACAAATCTCTGACCATCTTGATCCTCACGTATTACTTTCACGTCGCCTTTCTTAGCCGTATCCTCCTTCATACCCCCGGCACGCGCAATTGCTTGCAACACACTTAGTGATCCGACCATTTCATATTCTCCCGGTGTTTTGACTTCCCCATCGACATAGATTCTATAAGGCTCCCGGACTGAACGAACAATGACGGCAATCTCCGGATTTTTCAGTTGTCCAACATATTTTTCCTCCAAAATGCTTTTAAGCTGAATGGGGGTCAAATCTGCGGCCTTAACTTCATGAACCAATTGGAGGGAAATATGCCCATCAGGGCGCACAACTAAATCCTCTTCATTTAATTCCGGATTAAAAAAGAATTTTACGCTTAATTGGTCCCCAGGTTGGATTATATAACGTGGATCATCGATATTGATTCTTTCATGCTCTTGCCCAGGAACTAAAGATGGAGGATCAACTTTTGTTTTTCCAGAAAGAGCAGGGTAACCATTTGGTTCCAAATTCGAAGCATCAACGGTTTTCATTCCCTTCCACCCTGAATTACAGCCACACAGGAGAATAAACGTAGCCACAACAAATAGAATTCTCATCCTCTTAAGTTCCTTCATTAGTAGCAAACCCTCTCTAGATACCCCAATTAACACCATCCGACCAGGGGAAAAATTTAAAAAAGCCTTCTCGACTCACTTAAGCATATGTTTCTAAACGATATTTCATTTTTTACCGCTATTAACGAAGGTAAATTTACTTACCACAGCAACTGACCCTTGTAGACAAGGGTAATCTCTTCACAACTTTTTACCCTAACTAAAAACATTAACTTATAAAAACAATTTTTATCAAGATCAAGCAAACTTAAGGCTTTATGCCCTCTCGGATAAATCAAACTGAAAATTAAGAATAACAGGAAATTTGGATCCTATGGGCTTTCAAGCAGAATCGAGAATCAACCTATTGTCACCCACTATCCGTCAAACTCGCGGGTTTTAGCTAGGCAATCTTATCAGTGAATTTGATATTCCTCACTCATTGCTGCCAGTTCCAAAATTTCAGGACGATGAAAAGTCGGGACCAACTGCTGAAGGAGCTCAATCACCGAGGGAGAATGGCCCAATATCTGTACATCCTCCAACTTGCTCAGAATATTTGTCAGGAATGCCTGATCAAGGGACTGGATTGATTGAATCCTGAGGATCTTATCAATTGATGAAGGCACAGCTCGCTCACATTCCCCGACCAATTCTTCTTCGAGCTTTTCTCCAGGTCGAAGACCGATAAACTGGATGGGAATATTTTTTTCAGGCACATGGCCAGAGAGTCGAATGAGGTTACGCGCGAGATCCACAAGTTTGATTTGTCCGCCCATCTCGAGGACATAAATAGCGCCTTGCTCCCCAAGGGCAGCAGCCTGCAATACTAAGATCACCGCTTCAGGAATCAGCATGAAATAGCGCCGAACCTCAGGATGTGTGACCGTGACTGGTCCCCCAGCCTTTATCTGTTTTTGGAAGCGCGGCACGACACTTCCATTACTGCCCAAAACATTACCAAAGCGAACGGTCAGGAATCGCGTTTGACTCTGATTCTGACTCGCCATGGCCTGGACAACCAATTCCGCCACCCGTTTGGTCGCCCCCATGACACTGGATGGATTGACAGCCTTATCTGTTGAAATCAAGACAAAATGCTCGACACCAAAGTGTGCGGCCGCTTCGGCCACTAAACGTGTGCCCAAGACATTATTCTTAAAAGCTTCTCCGGGATTCGCTTCCATTAACGGCACATGCTTGTGGGCCGCCGCATGGAATATGATCTCGGGACGGTACGTCTTGAATGTCTCGTGGAGACGTGGAACATCCGTGATATCTCCCAGCACTTCATGAATCACACCGGCATGGCCTTGATCCGTCAGCTCCCCCGCAATCGCGTATAAACTGTTCTCGTGTCGTTCATATAGGATGAGGGTCTTAGGCCCTAGCGCGATAATTTGGCGGCAGAGCTCAGAACCAATAGACCCGCCCGCCCCAGTCACCAATACTCGCTTCCCATCAATTAAATTGCGAACGGGCTGGGGGTCCAACCCCACAGGGGGACGCTGAAGCAGATCCTCAATCGCGAGATCCCGTATCTGATTGATCGTGACTTTGCCTTCCAGGATATCACCCAAGTTCGGGAGGGTCTTGATACGCACGTTAAATGGCGCCAAAAGTGCCGTTATGTCGCGAAGAACGGCTGAATTCGTCCCAGGCAAGGCCACTAAGACTTCCTCCGGTAAGTGCGTGTGAAGAATGCGTGATAGATCCTGGCGTGTTCCCAGAACTTTTACTCCATGGATGCGCTTGCTCAATTTGGAGACATCATCGTCCACAAATCCAATGGGCGTATAGGATGAGGTGGAATGTGATTGCATCTCCCGAACGATGTTTTCACCGGCATCACCAGCCCCAATAATGAGAACACGTTTCGTTTTTCTCAAAACCTTTCGCTCCCGAAAGATTCGGACAGCAAGCCGGATCCCACAAAGAAATCCGACTAAAAGGATACTATCAATGATAAAAATGGACCGGGGATAGCCGGGAATACCAAGCCCCCAATTGACGAAGCCATAGAACACCACGGTCCCAGCCAATACCCCACCCGTAATTTTTTTTAAATCCCAGATACTAATATACCGCCACAGCCCTTCATTCAGGCGAAAAACCCCAAAGGCAATCCCACGAATTACAAGCAGACCTGGCAAAGTCTTGAGCAAAAGTTGCGTGGCGTCTTGGGGAAGATGGCCGTCAAATCTCAACCAGAACGCCAGATAATTGGCCAACACAATCAGGCCCAGATCCAGCGTTATGATAATGGGACGCCGGTATTTGGTAATAAGCTGGAAAACCACCGACCCCTCAAGAAAAGCCACTTCATCATGATTGTCACGATCGGTAACCTTTAAAATTACACTCCGTAAACCCAGAAGTTGCAATAGCGTCTGGGCAATGACGGCAAGGTCAAAAGCAAAAGAAGCATGTTCAATATATAGCTTTGCTAAGCGGATTTTTTCCGGCAGGATCCTATTCGTATACTCGTCTTCGGGTTTCTCGACTTTTCCGAGCACGCTCTTTTCATCGATGTATTTCAGAGAAGCCAGGTCCGTTAAACCAGGCCGGACCGTCAAAACATCGTGATAGTCCTCTTTAAACTTTTCAACATAATAGGCCACCTCCGGACGTGGGCCTACCAGACTCATATCCCCTATCAAAACATTGAACAGCTGCGGAAGCTCGTCAAGCTTCAACTGGCGCAAATACTTTCCTATGCTGGTCACACGAGGATCTTCGCCAATGGTCAGCTCCCCTCCCTTTGCAGAGACGTCCTGCTCAATCGTGCGAAATTTATACAGACAAAATGGCCGAAACCCTCGTCCCACGCGCTCCTGACAGGACAACACAGGCCCGCGAGAGTTCACTTTAATAAGGAAGGCGAGCAGGACAAAGAGGGGCATACACACCACTAAGCCAAAAAACGCACCAAGAGTGTCAACAACACGCTTAGTCATCACCGGTACTCCTGAATGAACATTGAACCCACTTGAATGGAATGTAAATTTTGATCTCTATCATTTTCCAATTAGATAGAAAAGGAGAGCTACCACCACAAGGAGGGGGGGAACAGACCATGTATCCACTAGAAAGCTTCAAGAATCTGAGTCTCAATGCCTCGATTACTTATCGCCAGTGCGATTTGATAAGGGTTGCGACAACCTCAATGACATATTGGATATGACCTTCTGGCATTTTGGGATAAATGGGAAGAGAAATAATTCGTTCAAATACGGAACTAGCCACAGAGAAATCTTTGGGGAGATACCGGTAATTATCCCTATAATAGGGGTGAAGATGCAAGAGGATAAAATGCACACTGGTTCCGATGCCCTGTTTATTCAAAAATCTATAATTTGGTTCTATCCGAACTATAATATTCCTAGGCCTAAATGTAATAATGGAAGGATATCAGCTGTACTCAACGTTCTCCATCACAGGGTGAATCGTAATCCGAGCTAAACCCGAAAGTAGTGTTTGACTTGAATTGAAAAGTCCCAGCCTCTCGGGTGGCCATGGGTGTTGGAAGACGACCACCACGAATGAGAAACGCCATGTTGAAGGAGCGTAGCAAACCAGAGAAACAAGAGCGAGGAAGAAACGATGCACTGATGGACTTGATTCAGAGTGGAGCCCAACAACTTCTCGCCCATGCCCTTAATGCGGAAGTGGCTGGACTAGTTGCAACCCCTGGAAACTATTGAGGTTAATGTAATACTCCACAGAAATCAAGCCACCTGTTAACCTTTTTCTGCCTACATTGACAAGAACTCTGGCCCTCTGACGCTTGAGAGGGCCGCACCTCGTTGTCCCATCGCATCCATCAAGTGATCCGTTGCTGGGCTTCACATACAACAAACATCCCAATATTGCTTGGAAGTATAAACTCATTCGGCGCGATACCGTCACCAACGCGGCGATACATGACAGTCAAGCCCTCGACGAGGTTTTGCTGGCTAAGACCGCTGGCTGTGACGTCTGGGCAGATGCGGTCTATCGTTTTCAGGCGATCGAAGCCAAACTGAAACGGCGAAAGCTGCGCTCTCGGGTTCAGTATAAAGGGTATCGGATACCCTTCTGATGGCGGCTCAACATCAGACCAGTTGGCGTCGGCCGCGCGTTTGAGCCCGCGTCGAACATAACTTTGGCCATCATGTCACGCCGATGGAGGGCAAGGTGCTTCCCACAATCGGGTTTGTCCAGGCTCGGGCCAAAATTGGGCTCCGGAATCTGGCGTATAATTTTCACCGATTTCTTCTGTTCACTCTTCCGGCCCAAGGGCAATTGCTTTAATCAATGAGCCAAGGGGGAACCATGGGCCGGAACCCAGATGTCAGGAGACCGCTCGCATCCTTTCCCCCCGTAGGACCGTTTCCATAATGGGTTCGCTTACCCAATGACAAATAAGGCGACCTTCAGATTTTTTGAGGTGCCCTTATGTCAGTTTGAGACCCCAGCATGATCATCCTTAATCGAACATGTCGAAGGCAAAATTCTCAACTGCCCAGCGGCCTGTATTACCGGGGTCGGTCACCAGTCAGAAAATCCGCTCTCTCCTCTCTTCAACTGGGTTAAAAAGAGAGGAGCTACCAACACTCGAAGGACCTATATATGGAAAATAACCCAAGAACGGTGACAGCTCACCGCCGCTTACACAAACAACTTGGAATCTCCCACAAACCCTTTTATACCCAATCTAGATAAAACCTGTTCACGAACTACAACATACAAAACCACAAAAATTGTGGCAAATAATACTACTAGCCCAACGGAACTATAAGGAAGAAAAAGGATTAATATAGCATTAACTACCAACTGCAATAGTCCATAAACACTGGAAATAATCAGGTGTGATTTCCCCATTTCATTCGAAAGATATTGGTATAAATGTGACCGGTGTGGTTTAAATATATTTTCACCCTTTCTCAACCGATACAAAATAGTCACTACCGAGTCAACACCAAACACCAAAAACAAAAAAATCCAAGAGAATTGTTGCGTTTCAATGATCAACTTCACTAACAAAAAAACCTGAATGAATGCCAGGGTTATACTTCCAACATCACCGGCAAAGCACACAGCACGTCTTCGGAAATTATAAAAAAGAAATACCAAAATACTCATCAAGATATACAGTGGAAGACTGTCATCTATGAAATGAATAATTTCTTGATTAATATAGAAAAAGGTCAAGAGGTTAACCAGACCATATATTCCCGTAATACCATTGATGCCGTCCATAAAATTAAAGGAATTTATGGCTCCAATACCAACGATAATAACCGGAAAAAAAATCCATAGCGGCTGGGCAAACAGCTCAACCTGAATTCCAAGCAAAATAATGCTGATCAGGTGCACAAAAAAACGGACGGATGCAGACAAGCTCCGAACATCATCAGCAAAACTAACGATAGCAATTAGCAACACTGCAGCAATAAACCATGGATAGAGCTTGGCATTAAGAGAAAACCAAAACAGGAGAGCTACGACAAAAACAACTCCCCCGCCCCGTATGGTTGGCAAAAGGTGTGAACTGCGTTGATTTGGTACATCAACAATTCCTGCATGAAGGGCTAATTTAAAATAAAGGTGGTTTGCAACAATAAGTGCAATTAGTGTTGCGATTAGAAAAATGCCTTTAGGATATTCTAAAAGCATCAATCACTCGACTGGGATTCCAACCTAGCACTTGCCGGGCCTTTTGATCATTGAATGTAAGCGTTGAAATTATTTTTTCAACTTTCCTGGGGGTAATTGGCGATCTCCCAGGAGTAATGATATCCACTAACTTTCCGCAAAAACCAATACAACGGGCGGCAAAGGCTGGAATATTTCTCGGCCTACTAACACCGAGCTGCCCAGATATGACACCCTCAAGATCAAAAAATGACGGATGGTGACCATCCGTCAAATGATAAACACCAGGAAAATCTATTGCTGTTGGGATAATCTTAGCTACATCGGAAGCCATCACTATGCTCTTTCTAGCTTTTCCCCCATCAATACTGAAATAGCGACCATTTTTCATGGCATTTATCATGGCACCCAGGTTTCCTGGTGGAAATGCGCCCGCCAAAAGCGGCAACCGTAAAATTGTAAGTGCAACACCATGAACCTCACACCATTGCCGCAATAAATATTCTGCCTCAACTTTACTTTTTCCATAGGGATCATTCGCCTGCAATGGATGGTCCTCGGAGATATTTTCACCCCTCATCAATCCATAAACTGAAACCGAACTTATAAACAAAAATGACTTCGGCAATGTCCTTTCATGAAGAAGGCTTTTCAGTAAATTATCAGTTATACCAAGATTTACCCTAAAAAATTCATCTTGTTCCGATTGTGATGAAGGAATTTTGTGGGCAAGACCGGCAGCGTGAATAATACAATCCAATGACCCCAAACCCCTGTATATTCCAGAACTAAAATCAAACGCTATATCATTTCCTTTCGATCTTCCAATCGTAAGCAATTCAAAATCTGCCTTCAGCTTTTCAACCAATTGCTTGCCAAGAAACCCCGAAGCACCTGTGAGTAAGATTCGGGTCATTCTGCTAGAAAATAAAGTATTTCCCAATCCATTACCAAGTCTGAACTCTGGATCGGGTACGGATAAGTTGGTCGACATTTTGAATGCGGCAATGAATCTTAGTGAATATTTGCTTAAGGGGCATATAGAGAGGTCCGCCGCATTGTTGGTATTGACCTGATGGGCGATCGCATCAAGTATGGCAAAGACCATTCCAGGTTTCAATGCCGCAGTCCCCTGCGGGGGTGAATTAAGATTTACCCAGGACGCCAGTATCGTCTCATCGCGATAGTTATTACATTCCTTCCTTCATGTCTGCCCAGATCTCTGGCAAGAAGCAAGGCCGCAGAAAGTTCAGAAAATGCGGGAGTGGCTTCGGAACGAAGTCATGAATGAGTGGCGCCCACAGTTGGAGAGTGCCACATTGCCGAAGAAAGTGCGATCCATTTATCGGGTGGCCGGGACTTGGTCAGGAAACGAGGACACCTCTGTCATGATGGTTTTCATCCTCCGGTCAGGCTCGAAACTCATCCCGCTTCAGACTCACTTTCTGTTGAAAACTCGCCAGACGTTCAGACTCATTTCCTATTGGAAGAGGCTTAAAATTTACATAGGCAAAAGTTAGGTTTAGAATACACATTTGCACTGCCTATGAATATCGTCTATTTCTACCAATATTTCTCTACATCAGAAGGCACGTGGGGTACGCGTGTCTATGAATTTACCAAACGCTGGGCAGAGCAAGGACATCACGTAACGGTTGTCACCTCCATTTACTCCAAGTCTGATCTTCATTCAAATACACGGATTTCTGATCAGCTTATTGACGGAATCCACGTGAAAGTAATCAACGTGCTGATTGATAACCAACAGTCTGTCCTAAAGAGAATCTGGACATTTGCTCAATATGCCATGATTTCCACATGGTATGCACTCACCCTTAGAGCCGATGTAGTGATTGCTTCTTCGGGCCCCATTACAGTGGGAATTCCCGGACTAGTGGCGCGGATGCGGGGGAGAAAACTGGTCTTTGAAGCACGTGACCTATGGCCTGAGGGGGCTGTGAAAATGGGCCTACTGAAAAATCCCATCGTAATTAAACTCTTATATGCTTTAGAAAAACTCTGTTACAAAAGTTCACACACAATCATCGGACTTTCCCCTGGGATACAGCAGGACATCCAGGCAAGATTTCCGTCGTGCCGGGTGGAAAGCGTTACAAATGCTGCCAATATTGAGTTGTTTTCAAATACCTTTCCTCCCCCTGCGGGTCTTCAAGCAGGCAGCTATGCGATATATTTTGGCAACATCGGTGAAGTGAATCATCCTGGATACTTGCTGGATGCAGCCTCAATTTTATTGCAGCAGGGCAGGAGTGACATCCAGGTGGTGTTTATTGGAGAAGGACAGTTGAAAAAAGCATTGATAGAGCGTGTTAGCAAAGAGCGATTAATCAATGTTTTATCACTGAATCTTATGCCGAAATCCACTCTGGTGCGTTATGTTCAGCATGCATTGGCTTCAGTTGTTCCTTTAAAACCCTTACCGGTATTCGACACCTCCTCACCCAATAAATTATTTGAATCGATGGCCGCCGGCGTGCCAGTAATTCAGACGACACAGGGTTGGATTAAAGATTTCCTTAACGACCATGAAATAGGGTTTACGGTAAATGCCCATGACCCTAAAGAGCTTGCGGACAAATTGATTTTCATGAAAGATAATCCGCATCTCTCGCAGGAAATGGGTAAACGGGCCAGACAGGTAGCTAAGAAATATTTTGACAAGAATTATCTTGCGGATAGGATGCTTGACATCCTAAAAAAAGTGGCACATGAAAACTGAGCCACGTTTTTCAGAAACACCCCTCTATGGACATGGCCTGAAACTTGGAAGTAGGTGGACCAAATTATAGTACTTCCTAAACTCAGGTATGCTTGGATTGAGGTAAAAAAGAGAGAAGATTAATGGGCCTGATATTTGGTAGGGTCATTTTTTTCGCGGACAATATTTCAAAAAGAAGCTGGAGGTATAATGGTGTCCATTTGCAAATGAAGGGAATACATCTCAGAACTTCGAACCCGAAATGACTGTCAAAAATGTAGCCATCTCAATTTTTAAATTATCTCCTGCCACAAATTACACTACCATTCGATTTCTAAACAGAAATTTAAAGGAATTGGGAACCCATCCAATCTCCTGAAGAACCAGCTCCTAATCAAGAGCACCTGAAACATTCATCAGAAAAATTTATCAACGGATGCAAGGGTATTACACCCTAAAAAACATTCAATAAAACCAGCTTACTTGTGTGTTTTCGCACAAAATTTTTCAATGACATCAACTATCCTGCTGGCCGCCTGCCCATCCCAAAGAGCTGGTGGGTTTTTATTTAAAGATTTCTGTGAAAGAGCGGCTTTGGCGGCTGCAACAATGCCTTCCTTGGTGACTCCTGCAAGTCTATTGGTTCCGGCTTCTACTGTGATGGGACGCTCAGTGTTGGGGCGTATGGTTACACAAGGAACTTTTAAAATAGTCGTTTCTTCTTGAATCCCGCCTGAATCGGTAAGAACCAGTTTAGCTTTGGCCATTAACGCCAAAAAGTCTAAATATCCTAACGGTTCGATGATTCTAATAGGAGCCCAATCAGATAATATTTGCTCCAGCCCTGCACGAGTACGAGGGTGTACGGGAAATAAAAGTGGAAGTTCGCCGGAAATTTCTTTCAGAGCCAAAACAATCTGGGAAAGAGTGGGAAGGTCGTCGACATTAGCAGGACGATGCAGGGTCACCAAACCATAGGAATGAGGCTCAATATCCAATTTCTGCCAAGGTTTCCCAGCCAAAGCCTTATCCAAGTGAGCCTTCAAACTATCAATCATCGTATTGCCAACAAAATGAGTCTGACCTACAAAAACTCCTTCGTTGTGCAAATTGTCATTTCCACTGGGCTCGGTGGTAAAAAGTATGGAGGAAAGATGATCGGTCACAATCCGATTAATTTCCTCTGGCATTGAACGGTCAAAGGAACGCAATCCAGATTCCACATGGGCAACCGGAATATGAAGTTTGGCGGCAACGAGTGCACAGGCGAGTGTCGAATTGACATCACCCGCGACAATAACCAAAGTAAACTTTTGCTCCAGGCAGAGTTTCTCAAAAGAGGTCATTATACGTGCAGTCTGTTCCGCATGCGAACACGATCCAACGCCCAAAAAAGCATCAGGCTTGGGCATACCTAATTCATCAAAAAAAATTGTGGACATTTGCGAATCATAATGTTGCCCCGTATGCACACAAAACTGCGGCAACTCGCGCCGTTTAAATTCAAGAATAACAGGCGCCATTTTCATAAAATTGGGGCGTGCCCCAACAACCGTACAAATTTTACTCATAGACTGGTTTCCAGGTAGTTAATGAATCTGGCATCAATAGCAGTAGCTAAAATTTTGTTCAGCCACGGGACATCTAATTTCGCCATAATTTTTGTGGAGATGGGTATGCAAAGCTTGAGTGCCATTTACTTAACTAGAAGTATTTTCTGCTTTACTTTAGTTTCAGTTTGATCATCCCGCACAATATTAGCCCCTTCGGCACTATGTGTACTAAAATAGATAAATATGCAGCTATGGCCAATGGACAGGTATTAAATTTCAGAGCTAGGTAGTCGAAAGAAGGCGGTCAGCCAACCGTTGCCCATTTTTCCAAAGGTCGAAATGTTTTTCTGTATGCCCACGTGCCGCATCAGCAAATTGAAGCCGTAATGACTGATCCGCAAGTAAGGACTTTATTGCCTTGGCAAGCTCTGCGACATTTTGCGGAGGCACCAAAATACCACACCGCCCATTATCCAACATGCCGGGAATGCCGGCCACACTCGAAGCAATAACGGGCGTTCCAACAGCCATAGCCTCTTTGATGACATTGGGAACCCCATCTCCCAAACCGGTTGAAGGATGAACGAGAATGGTCGCTTTCCTCATGGCATTCTGAACATCATCAGGTTTTATCCAACCAGAGAAGCTTACTTGCTCAGAAATGCCCAATTCTTTTGCCAGCAACTTCAAATTTTCCATCTCTGCACCATCACCCACTAGTTCCAATTCAGCAACTATCCCCTCATGTTTTAGCTCACAGGCTGCACGTAATAGAAAGTCAAAGCCCTTGTTTTTTGCAAAATTGCCGACTGCCAGAATTTTGCTCTTTGGCCTGTTCGTCGGGTCAAAGGTGAGTGCTTTAAGGTCCAGACCATGAAGGTGCACAAAAATTTTCTCTGAAATCAGGGAGAAGATGTCTGAATAATGGTCGTTTAGGAATTTGCGATTAAATTCTGTACAGGTAATGATATTGGCTGCATAAAGCAGCTTTTGTCTCATAAACACCGGCGTGCGGTAAAGATCGGTCCCGGCATGGAGAAAAATGGAGAATGGTACCCGCCGGTTCATCAATCGATGGAAGACATACGCGCAGGTTGCTGCATAATTCCCCCAATATCCCAGAACATGATCGTATTCATCAGAGCGCTGATGAACCCAAGCAAGTGCTTTCAGAAATACGTAAGCACTTTTTGATACGGGGGTGACACCGAATTTGAGACCTGAGGCAGTAATCCGAAAGGTATCATTTAGAAACGTCCGGAATTTAAGGAACGAGGTGAAAATAGTCAATCGAAGGTCGTAAGGAAGATTAAGGTGATGAATCCTGTTCCGAGGCAAAAACTCCTCTCCAAGAATGTCGGGAACAAACTTCCACAGCAATGGATCAAGAGGATAGATTGGAAACACATCAATTTCGATACCAGCCTCCAAAAGGGGTCGCATGTCCCGGGCAAAAAACGTATTAACCCGCCCTGGAAACTGACTAGTGAAAACAGCAAGCCGCATATAATGTTTTTTTAACGAAGCGCCTGGAAACTTTGTTTATGTTAGGAAAAAAATAACCGCCACGGGTTTACACCCGTGACAATTTTCAAAAAGTTCAACCTATCCTGGGTCTGTGTCCTCTAGTCTTTGTATGGTCTGCTAACTTCATTAACCTTCACCCTAGACACAATATTTTACTTTTATCAGATTTCAATATGAGCCCGACTCCCTTTTTGCCAATAATTTATTGTGCCCATAAAGTATCGGATCGGCAGTAATCTTCGCTGTGCGGTCCACGGAACGAACATTGCTTTTGAGGGGTATGATTAAAAAAAATCCACGGAATCTTTCTCTGGAGCAATCTCGGTTGAAGGCCAATTGGAAAGTATTGGCAGGCTGCTCGTATTTCATCCAAAGAGATTCGTCACCCTTACCGAGAAAATTCCCGATTGATCCCGGCAGCAACGGAAAATGGTACCGGATTTTTTAGGCTGTCAGTAGAACTTTCTTAGCTTTTAACTTTGGGGGTGTATCGTTATCTGAATATCTTCAACTTAACTCTAACAGACTGAAAATTCCCCATTTAGAATGTACCCGAAATAATTTGTTAAGATGCAACTGGCATTTGTTCAATGCAACTATAAGTTTTCGCTAGGCAGATTACAAACCACGGCACGAAATTTTCCATTTGCTCCACGAGGTATATTACTCACTTGCTCCATGGTTATTTTTACCTGCCCCACTCTCTCCTGTAGGCGTCCGATAATGGCACGCTCAGTTTCAACTGTAAAGGTGGATGCCGGTACATATTTTACACACATACGGTCCAAACTTTCTTGGATAATTTGCGCCTCTTGCACAGGGAGGCCATAAAAAACCGGGTTGACCCAAAAGACTCGTCGTCCATCCGACGCAATTAACATGTCATTAGTCCTACCCTCGATGCCGGATAAGATCGGAAGCGTACGCCCACATTTGCACGATGCATGTTCGGTAATGGAGCTCATACGGTCACCAACCTCATATCGAATTAAAGGCATATCTGTGTTCAGCAATCCAGTGCAAATTAGCCGACCAGAGGAACCTGATAGCGCGGGCTCGTTCATTTCATCACTCAAGCATTCAAGCCATCCCACTTCAGGCCAAGAGTGCAATTTTCCATCCTGACATTCAGATGCCGCAGCTACAATCTCGGCCATCCCATAAGTTTCTCGCACCACACTCCCAAATCCTTGCCCTATACAATCGCGTTGCCAAGGCAGAAGGGGTTCGGCATTTGTAATAATCACTTTAATTCCCTGAGTCAGTAATTTCTGTCCGTAAGCTTCCCGGGCTAATACTGAAGCTGAAGATGGATAGACTATCATATGCGTTATTTTATAGTTACGCAGAGCATCCATATAGGCTGGAGCTGCTTTGGAACTTATGTGATTTGCAGACATATACAACTGGTTCATTGGAGCATTCCATACCCAAAATGGTGGCTTAGATGTATTAGGGGGCACAACTGCTTGGCCGCCTAAAATTGCCCATCGATCATGTCGGGATACTCCATACCAATTGCGCCAACGCGCTTCAAATAAAGCGTGCCAGGCACGTGCAGTCTTAAGACTCCACCATATGCTAAGTGGAGTACCCGATGTACCGCTGGTGTGGAGACGATACATATTCTGAATTTTGCAGTCATCGGCGACAAATGCTGAAGCATTCTCCCTTAAAGCCTTTTTTTGCAAAATTGGCCAACTTTCAAGATATTCCCACGAAGCCCGATCCCCCTTACGGCGACGCTCCGTCCAATATTCGCGATAATAGGGCACCTGTGTGGCAGCCCGATGTAACAGAAAAGCTAATCTCTCTTCCCGGAATACCTTCCAAGTCTCCGAACTCCAATTTTCTCGTTCTAAGGCTTCAGAAACCAATTGATCGGTTTCCGGACCGTAACGCCATGAGCGTAAATAATATCCATGCAGACTAGCCGCGACTGAACGAACTGGAGTAGGAAGACGATGATAAATTTGTAGTAATTTTTCTTTCATAAAATGGCTACTTCTTGATTTTCACAATGAGATTGTTATGCGAAAACAGGTTCAAAGCAGATTCTCTTATGGGTGAAGTTTGTTCATTTCTTATACGAGAAGGTTGTAAGAATCTTAAGCCGTATTAACTCTTTATTCCGATAACCCCAGGTACGCCGTTGTATCACACGGACTAATGGAAAACAGGTTGTGGAGTTTCCTGCAGATCCCCTGCAATCGAATTCTGGCGCGAAAGCCATGAAAAAAAGGAGAACAGAGTTAAGACATACTTCCTGGTACCTCCGCCTGAACTTTTCCCCACTTCCTGTACCAATTGCGAGATTCAGTCAATTAACCTATCCCACAGTCTGAGTGGAATTGGAGAAGTCAAAGCATTCTCATATAACCACTATATTCTGCATTGATCCAGACAGTGGTATTATTGCGTGCTCTTGATGCCCTGCCCTCACGGACATGCCAAATCGCTTCAAACGATAATCAACATCAAAGCAGGGTCTTTAATTTTCTTTCGGGGATCCATAAATTTGGATAAAATCTGTTTCCTCTTGGGTAACAATTCTTCTCGTGATTAATAAGTTGAAAGCACCCAGAAGTTCGTGCCGGATTTCCGACAATTTCATCGGTATTCTTTTGGACCAGGTACATTGTCTACTTACCTTGGGATCTCCAGATGAAAGGATATTGGGCATTTGCCGGTTTCTCCGCATTAAACCGACCTTTATGGTCATAGAATTTGAAAATAGACGGTCACGTCATTTTGCATAGTTGCTTCGATTTCGAAGTCGGCAAATAAGCGAGCAAGAATACATCCATACCCAAAAGTGTCAGAATCTCCAATTCACCTTTTGCTATTTATTCCCGATTCACAGAGAAATTGGATTTTTCAGAGAAAGGACGCCTTCATTAAATTGATATGCCCCTAATTCTTAACCAGTAGTTGAATTTATGAAACCCAATCCATATCGGCCTTCACATTGGCTAGTACTAATCCGGCACCAATCGCCGAATTAGCCTCGGTTATATGGAAATAAAAATTTTCTAATTTGTTTAAACTATATCTTTAAGAACCTCCTAGATTGCCATTAGCAATTGCGGACCCATCCACGAGTTTTAATTAATAGCTTGGGTTCATTGAAATCTCTAAAATAAGATTATTTTCGATTTTGGATGCGCTAGTGCCATTGGCTATCAAAATTGCAGCCTTGGAACTCTTCCCAAAGAGTATGTTATTTCTCACAAATGACTTATCACTATCGACTCCAAGTCGGATTTCATATTTCTCGCTCCCATAAATGGCATTGTGGTATATGGCCGTGTTGGTTGCCCGATAATCAACGTGTACCCCCACTTCGTTACCCCAGATTACATTATTGATGACTTGGTTGTTAGTTCCTGTGGTCACAATAACCCCAGCTCTACCATTGTTATAGATGCGATTATTAATAATGCGATTGTGGCTAGGTGTAAAACTCGTACTAAAAATATGAATGCCATTTCCATGGTTGTTGTAAATCTCGCAATCTTGAACAAGATTGTAGCTCCCATTCAGGTAAAACCCGTAGGACCTCGTGCGCCCGGCATATCCTTCGATCCCTAGCCAACTGTCATGAATCTTAAGATTGATGATCTCAATAAAGTCAGCCCCACTACCTTGAATCGCGCTATTTGGGGTATTTTTAATTTCGCCATTTCTTATCCGAATATGATGACTGCCAGTTCCCATGACATACCCGAACGCACCATTTGTCCCGTCCAACACCAAACCTTCCATGATGATATATTGACTTTTATCCTTAAAATAAAAAACAGAATTGCCAGGGAAATTTTTACTGGGCAACGGTTTGATAATTACTTTTTCTTTCTGATAGGCCTTAACCATAATGGCGTGTGTCCAGGATGTGCCACTCGGCGGGCTCCACAATTGTTCATTTCTTTGATATGTTCCTCCTCTGACATAGAGAATATCCCCAGGGGAAAGACTTCTCACTCCCTTCTCGAGCGTAAGAAAGGGAGCCTTTTTGGTACCGTTATTTTCATCTTTTCCATTGTTAGCTGCCACAAAATATTCTTTGGCATTAGCTTCGCTTATTCCTGCAAGGCCAAAAATTCCACTCAAAAGCAAAGCATAGACAAAATAAATTTTTGGAAATTCATTCCATCGTTTCATTTTTTCCTCCAGGATTCACATTCCTGACTCTGTTATCCAGGCAAATCGACAAAATCGTCCAAAATTCTGGAGTCTGCGGTCCTTTTAAAGATTATTGAAAAGATCTCCCCAGCATGTTACAGAATAAAAATACATTATTTTTCTACAACTCCCATTTAGTCACTTCGGTTTACGGCTTGGTCCAACAGCTACAGTGCCCCAGCTCGATTCAACATGGTCAAGGTGTAAGCTTCCCCGTCATGGAGCCAGTTTATAAATAGAGTTTCTGGGCAGTGATCGTGTATACGTGCAAGGTGTACTGTCCTGTAGGGAATCATGAGGGCGCTGCTCGTTGTAGATCGTTAGCCATTGAGCCGTCAGCTCCCGCACCTGTTGCCAACTGCGGAAGAGATAGAAGTCTAAGACCTCATGGCGATACGTCCGATGAAATCGTTCAATAAAGGCCTTCTGGGTGGGACGACCCGACTGGATATAGATCAGCACTCGGTTGTTCTTGCCCCACTCGTGAAGCTGCTGCGAGAGAAATTCTTGGCCGTGATCGACTCGGATCATGTGCGGTAACTCCCGATTCGCCTTGAGTCGATCCCGGACTCGAATGATCCGCTCCGCTCTGAGGGAGGTATCAACCTTAATGGCCAACACTTCCCGATTGAAGTCGTCGAGAAGATTGAAGGTGCGAAAGCGGGTGCCGTGATAGAGGGCATCGCTCATGAAATCGGCCGACCACACCTCGTTCGGGCCTTCGGGCACAAAGACGGGAATAGAAGGCCGAGCGGGTAGTCGGCGTGTCGTTCGGCGCAGATGATTGAGGCCCAATTGACGAGAGACCCGATAAATCCGCATGTGCTTCCAGAGCTGTCCGAGGGCCTGCAAACGTTTGATCTATTTCCACACACCCCAGCGAGGATGGGCCTCAACTCATTCGTTGAACGCTTCAATGACCGGCGCATCACGAATCTCCCTATCGATTGGGGCTCGATCGTACGCCGCCCGAGCCAGTCCCACTGCAGCACAACTCCGCACCACTGAGCCGCCATGGACTTCTTTCATGGTCTGCACCGCCGCCCGTTTCTCAGGCGACGTTAGAGCATTTTTTGAGCAGATCCTTGAGAGCCCGATTCTCTAAGGCAAGATCGGGATATGCATTTGAGTTTCGCCAGTTCACTCTCGATTTCCTTGCGGCGCTTGAGATCTGATGCTTCCAGCCCTCCATACTTCGCTTTTCAGTTGTAGTAGGTCGCACCACTCACTGCTCCCATGCTCCCGACAGAGGTCTTTGACTTTGATGCCGCCATCGCCTTGTTCAAGATCGCGACACTTTGCGTTTCGCTGAATCGACTGGTTTTCAGGAACCTCCTGGGTGCAGAATGCCAAAAGCTCTACTTTTCGCCTTTCCAGGTTATGGAAAGGCTTACACAGGCATCACGCTCGCCAGGATCTTTCTCCGCCGGTTTGGGACACTTCTTCAGCGTGACATCTGCTTTGTGGTTGAATGTGAATATCTCCCGAAACCATTTCATTTCAAGGATCCACGTATTTTCAACCTTCCTATAGACACTATTTTCAAATACCCCCCAACACAAACGCTTTTTTGCTTAAATGGCTAGGATGTCAACCTGGCCTTTTTTCATATAACACCTCATTTCGAATAAATATATGATTCCTAATTCGGTGTCCGATATCCAGGAGACGAGCAAACAAAGGGACCCGACAGGAGAAAATAAAGATATATCGCCGAAACTTGCACCTGTAGTGCTCGAACCACAGGATGAAAACATGAAAATTACAATAGTTCTTCGTAAAAATTCCCTATACGAATTGCAACTTGTTCCAGGGAAAGTTCTTGCATGCCAAGTCGCCCCGATATTCTCTGCATGCCAGCCTGAACCAACTGCAGTTTTTCGGCCAAGTCCACAGGATCTGCCAACGCAATGTAGCACCCGTCGATTTCCTTTATACGCTCTCTGACATCACCTACATCTACAGAAACAACCGGGACATCGCACGCGAGAGCCTCCTTAATAATATTGGGAGATCCCTCATGCAATGAAGTAAGAAGGACGACATCACTGGCATTGAGCCATATGGGAACCAATTCATGGGGAACACCACGAAGCTGATGTATTTCAACCAAATTTTTGGATGAATTGTTAAGAATTTCCACAGCAGCTTTCGCCAAGTTGAAACGCTTACGAGGATCACCTTGGTTAGTAGGAAAGAGGACGTGAAAACAATTATCATTCCAGCCAAGTTGCTCTCGGCTTTCACTTTGACCAAGAGGTTTAAATCGTGTCAGATCGATACCATTAGGAATGATTCTAATCTTAGATCGATTAATATCTTTGGGTAAGGAATCCAAAAGATTTCTAGATTTGACTATGACCCCTGAGGCCCGTCTTGCAGCTCTCCAAGAGGCCCTGACACCGATACGAGAAATTATCTTCCTTACAGACCCAGACAAAAGTTCCCCAAGTAGATCCGAACCACAAAATGAAACAACTGTAGGTCTGTCACGAACAACACGAGTCATTACATTTGCCATGACTCCCCCATACATGGAGTGAACGATATCAGGACGAAACTCTTCACATCGAGTGCGAATCCCTTCCCCCAAATTTATATATTCCTTCATACCTCCCTCAGCACGATTTACAAAGAGTACTTCAACATTAATACCCACTTGCCTGAGTCCTTTGACCTGTTGCTCAACAAAGGTACCGGAAGCAGGAAATTTCTGAGAAGGAAAGAGATTGGTCACCGCTAGAACTCGTAAGTTTTTAGATTGGTCCATAGCCTATAAACCTTTTAATGTTCTATCTGCAGATTTCAATCTGAGATTAAGAAATGTGGTTTCCCTTGAGAATTTAAGGTAATAGAGAAATTTTTCTGTACAATGTTGCTCCATTTCCTGCTGCGACTGGGGAAGGCTGGGGTGTAATGCTCCCCCGGAATCATGTCCATCATCCCTTTAGGAAGGAAGGTCTGATCGTACGACTCACGCACCGTGGAAAACGAACGAGTCATCTGCAGGTCACGAAACGCTTCCCTAGCCAGGTCAAGGAACGGTGGAGCATGGATTTTCTGACCGACACATTACTGCTGAATGGGCGGCGAGTACGCACGGACACCGTGGTGGGTAACCGAAGTCGGCACCGTTCATTAAATGGGGTCGATTTCACTCTAACGAGGACTAAGGTCAGCGCGTCTTTGGAACATGTGGGGAAACGAGGTGGATATCCGAAAATAAAAAAGGTGGATAATGGGACAGAATTAGCATAGAAGAGATTGGATGTCTGGGCCCATTCGCATAGGGTCACACTCGATTTCATACCGCCAGATTAACCCATGAATAATAGTGTGAATGGGAAGTTCAACGGACGCTTACTGGACGAATGCCTTAAGAACAATGTGCTTCTCTCCCTTCAGGAGGCTTGATAGAATATTGCAGCGTAGCCAATCGATTAAAATGGCCTCGGCGGCATAAGTCACTTCGGAAATTTCACGCCTCACGAGTTTGCAGAACTCGGGAGTCAACCCGAGCTGGAGAAGGCATCGCATTTCCAGGTTGCAAGGAATAGTTTTTTGGGAAATCTCAACCCACCAAGCGTGAAATGGTTCTCATTAATCTCCGGTCAAACATTTTGGACAAGTCCCCGATCCAGGAACCCTAGCATGACACTGGCCAATGGATATGAGCAAGAAGCAATTTTTTTTGGCGTTTTTTCTCTTAATTCCTAGGAAGCCAGCACCAGGAACCTTACTAACTTCTTTTTTGAGTTATACTAGTTTTTCGAAATTATTGAAAGATTAGTTGGTGGTGCTAATGCTGCACCAAAAGCATACGCACCAATATCAAATGGCAAACCAAAACTCCTTATGGCTCCGTCGAAATCGGTTTCAACTTCTTGAATAACTAGCCCCCTCCCTATGGCAAAGCTTCCTTTGGTAAGATGGAAGTCATATTTGTCTACGTCCTGAAATTTCGGATCATAACTCATGCCAAGAAAATTCTCCCCTAATATTGCGCTCTTATCCATTTGCTTTATCGGATCAGGTGCAATGACAAGATTGTTTTCAATTACAGACGCGCCACTACCGTTAGCTATATACAAACCAGCATTTCCATTTTTTTGGTAAACCAAATTGTTCTTGACTAATGACTTATCACTTTTATCCAATAACGCTATCCCATACGCCCCATTCTCATATAGAGTATTATTATATATCCTTGCTCCAACCCCATGTTGAGTATTGATCCCATCATGCAGATTTCCCCAAACAAGGTTATTATATGCCTGGTTATTCTTTCCCTTCCACATTACAATGCCATGCCCTGATGCACCTGCAACTCCATTATTATAAATGCGATTATTTCTCACAATGTTGCTACTCGGCGTATAGGCCGTACTATATATCTGCACACCCCGCGTACCATTATTAAAAATTTCACAACCCTCAATAAGATTATTGGAACCCGGCATATATATACCGTGAGACTGGCCGGGAGTATTTGATGTTATTCCGTTATGGTGAATCCTCAACCTGAGAAATTCATGGAAAGACCCGTTACTGGTCATTATACCTTGATGTGGTGCATTTTTGATCTCACTATTAGAGATGCGTATATGATGACCATTTGTACCCATACGAATGCCATCATGTCCGTCGGTCGCATCCATAATAAATCCATCCATGATAATGTATTGACTATTATTTCTAAACTCAAAGACGGTATATCCTGGAAGCGGTTTAATGACTACTTTTTCTTTTTGATAAGCCCTTATAGTGATCGGGCTTCCCCAAGAAATCCCGCTGGGTGGACTCCACAGCTGTTGATTTCTTTGATATGTTCCTCCTCTGACATTGAGAGTATCCCCTGGCGATAGGACACTCACTCCCTTCTCGAGCGTAAGAAATGGCGCCTCATTAGTGCCGTTGTTTTTGTCATTTCCATTACTCGCTGCCACAAAATATTCTTTGGCAATAGCTTCGCTTAATCCGGCAAGGCCAAAAATCCCACTTAAAACAAATATATAGGAGAGAAAAAAATTTATGACTCTTCGGTGACCATTCAAATATTCCATTTCTCTTCTCCAGATTCAATAGTTAAAGAGTTCGCATTCTTCCTAATGAAGATTCGACAGAATCGGAAAAAACTTTAGAATAATTCTTCTGGTGAAATCATGAAAAAATTAGGAAAACCTGTCTCTATTTTAAAGAATTTGAGGATTTGAAGTCGAGGTGAAGTGCGGTTGGAAGAGGGCATACCGTCGCAGCCAGCCTGTGACTCACGAGTGGTTGCGAGTCCCCTCATAATCTACGACCAAAGGCAGATAGAGATGAGGCCTTTCCTCCGCTTCGATCATTTTGCGGAATCAGATGAACTCTTGGTGCCGCTGCGCTTGTCGTCATACAATCTGGTTACAAAGTGGCACTTCCTCAGCGGAAAACCGAGCCAGGTGCGATTGGGAGCCTAGCCCTGGCTTTCTCGGCTAATGAGAGTCCCAAGAAATCGTCATGAGGATTGAAATAAAGCCCACTCCTGGAAGTTCTTAAGTGGGAAAGATACTGGCCAGGAAAGAGATCTGCGGTTTTTATTACCTTATTTCTGACGGTGACAAACACTATTGAGATTTGTTGAAGCAACAAAGAAACCGAAGCCTTTCAAGAGGACGGCTTTTGAAGGAAAATTCCCAAAATGATGTCTCCCGTATTTCCATCCTTCAATTACTCTTTGAGTCGTCGAATCTCAAAGTTGGAATTCATAGATTTCCACTTCTCTACGGAATGACGATTGTACTTCAAAATTTGTGGACAGAGTCAGCCCACGTTATTGATTGCGTTCAAGCAGTTCGTCGTTCCATTATGCCCTTATTTACTTAAATAATTCCTCATGAAAATTTCCGCAATACAACTAACGCACTGCGAGTTTTGGAATCCTCTGAGCTGATATTTTGAAACCGAGGAGCCAAGTCATTAGACTTTAATCCGGATTCATCATAGTACTTCTCGACATGTACCACCTCAAATCCAACTTCCTTCGCATAAGCCAGATGGACACTGAGTGGTTGCCGATTCAGAAGAAATTCCCGCTTCCCCTTAACTAATTTCCATTCCCAATCAGAATACGCGAAATGCCCATTCCAGAAAGGAGACAGCCCATGAGATCCAAAGTCGATGACATTACTTGCATATCCACCTGGTTTGAGCCATAGAAACATGGCCTTGTAAGTTTCCCTAAGAGGATCAATGTGTTCAAAGACTGCCTGTGAAATAATGAGGTCAAGACTCGATTCCCGGATTACCCTCGAGGACATCCAAGGAGCTTGATACATAACATATTGACCACCAAGCTCATCTTTCTTTAACTCAGTGCGAATCACTTCAACCTTTTCATTGAAGCTTGTCCAATCAATCAGTTGGTCTGGGAAATGATAAGAATCCAACGGTGGGAGAACCCCTGGAAATTCATTTTGGTCAGGGATTGACTCTCTCTGGTTGTACAACCCCACCAAATCATCAAAGATCCTATTCAGATCTGCCTTTTTAGAAAAGGGAAAAATATCCAAACCTACATATTGAATCGCTCCAGAAAGTAACCCGGCTAGTCCAGTACCTATGCTATCACCAGGACCCAGTTCACCTATACAGGAACCTTTTATTTTAAAATCGAATTTGCTAAGTGAAACCAAGTGTCTGAGCCAAACCGAATAACAGTAACGCGGAGAGGTGGAGCCTCCAGTTCCAGCACGTTGTATCCGTACCTCATTTAGTTGGGGCACCCAAGTTAAACTTCCTTTAAGAATGGGGGATAACTTCCAAAAATTTTTCATAATAATTTTATTTACTCAACTTAAGATAAATTAATGCCACATGTCACTTTCTAAGAATATGTGCTTCGAAAAATGGTATGTTTTTGAGCCGGTATCAACAAAGCTGTCCTCACAAGACGCTGGGCCAAACTTATTCTGAACGGATATTAAAGTCTTTGTTAAATCGAAACGGATAATTTTTGATGGCCATGCAAACTTCAGGCAAGAGAGATAAACCGTTTGTCGCCGATATATTTCAGCCGAAAAACCCCCATCAGTTTTTCGCCGATTTGGTTTAGCGAGACTTTTCCGGATAGCCCTCTATTATGTGATAGTTTTTCCGCTTCTTTGAACAACCTGAACAATACCTGAACCGGTGTCCAAGATTCATAACGTGTATGACGAGAGAAGCCCTAGAGAATTCCAATTTATTGGGCTCAACAATAAAACATTAGCAGAGAAGAAACAAGAAACCTCAACTACCAAATAGGTAAATCGCCCCCTTAATGGTATTACATATTAACCATTGAAATCTTCATTGACGTATTACGTGGTAAACATGATTGAGTTTTATTAGTTAGCTGAGTAGAGGAGACAGCTCAGGAGAACCATGAGCCAAGCTGCCTATCAACCTCCCACAGAAGGATTTGGTCTGGTCAGGTGCACCCAGTGGTATGACGACTACAGGCTCCGCTCCAAGTGTACTTTGGGAAAGGGTCACGCGGTCCAGTTAGTCTCAGGCTCACGTCCACATGGTCCAAGGCTTGCTTTTCCTCTCCCGACCAGGGTTACGCCGGAATCGAGGCAGGAGTCGAAATCTCTTAAAAGTCGGGACTCGTCAAGTCCCCCTCCCGATCGACGGGAGGGGGTGATCTTCGTATTTTACTGGCTTCTGCTCCAGGCGAGCGTTAGTGGCTAGAAAGCCCGCTGGTGCTACCGGTGGACTTCTTAGGGCCTAACAATGACCGAATACATGCTGCCGCCACTGCTGGCATTACCCCCGAGGGTAATCGTCCCGGCGGGAAAAGTCCGCACAAAAAGACTTAGGGTCGTATCCGAGGTCACCAAATTCGTGCCGGTGTTCGCAAACGCGTTCAACCACAAGGGACGGGGATGACGCTCATCATGGGCCACATAGACGGACACCGGTTGAGTGACCCGAAAGCTGAGGAAGGCAGCAGTAGTGGCCGTCTTATCATTGTTGGCGGTTTGGATATAGGCGGCTCCCTGCAGATTGGAAGGGACAGTCCTAAACGTATAGGCACGGTCAATATAGACCTTGGATCCGGCTTGGAGGCTAGAGGCGGCCATATACGCTTGCCCACTAGCGACCGACAGGTTTGAAATACCGAGAGATGAGGAAGAGGAGGCAGAAGCCGGTGGCGGAGGGGTGACCGTACCACTACCGCTCTGTGGAGTGATGACGACGGAATACATGCTGCAACATCCACCGCTATTATTGCCCCCAAGGGTAATGGTGCCGGCAGGAAAGGACCGAACAAAAAGGCTGAAGGTCGCATCCGATGTCACAAGTTTCGTGCCAGTATTAGTAAAGCTGCTTAACCATGAGGGTTTTGAGGTAATACGATCGCCATGGGCGACATATACCGATACCGGCTGATTGACCGTAAACCTGAGGAAGGTGGAACTGGTCGCCGCTTTATCATTGTTGGCCGTTTGGATATACCTGGCTCCCTGCACGATGGAGGGGACCGTTTTATAGGTATAGCTACGATCAATATAGGCCCTGGCCCCGGTTTGGAGTCCAGAGGAGGACACCGCGTAGGCTTGCCCACTGGCAACCGTCACATTCGAAATACTGAGGGAGGAAGAGGAGGGAGGGGAGGACGGTGGCGGGGTACTAGTCGATGGTGGCGGGGTACTAGTTGATGGTGGTGGGGTACTAGTTGATGGTGGTGGGGTGGAGTTAGCTGGTGGTGGTGTCCCATTGAAAGCAAAAGCTCCAATATCATATGCATTGGAGTTCCTTGAAGCATAATCAAAATCTTTTTTGACTTCAGAAAGAACCACACCGGCGGCAATGGCAAGACTTCCTTGTTTAATGTGAAAGTCCCGGCTTTGGTGATTGGCAAATTTTATGTCATTGATGGATCCGGCCAAATTTTCTTTAAGGGTTGCGCTCCCATCCCAACTTTTCAACCCGGTACCTGAATTCGTTGCGGCCACCAGGTTATTAAAAATTTGAGCATTTTTACTTCCGTTGGTAATTAATATCCCATTCCCCCCATTTAAACTGGCAATGTTGTTCTTAACCTGGGAGTTTCGACTCCCACTTGCCAACCATATTCCATATAGAGAATTAGCATATACCGTGTTGTTAAAAACTTTGGCATTTGATGCCCCTTCCCATACCACTATGCCCATATTATTTCCCCAAACAAGGTTATTGTAAACCTGATGATCCGATCCCTTATAAACCCCAATTCCAAATCCGGATACACCTAACCGCCCATTGTCATAGACTCGATTATTTCTCACAACCAATTTGTTTGGCGTATAGGCAGTACTGAATATCTGTATCCCCCGCGCGGCATTTCGATAGATATCACAACCTTCTATTAGATGGTTTGAACCTGCTATGTAAATCCCATGATCTTGGCCTGCGTGGGTTCCATTATCATGTATTTTTAAGTTAATAAACTCAAGATTATTTGATGGCTCTGTCGCAAGAATTCCCTGTTGAAGAGAATTCATAATTTCACTATTGAGAATACGTATATGATTACTTTGGGGCCCAAATTGCAGTCCATTTGCGCCACCTTTGGCATCAAAAACAAATCCGTCGATAATAATGTAATGGCTCCCATTGTTAAAATACAGGGCAGAACGGAAGCTCTCCGCCTTAATTATAACCTTTTCATTTGCATATTTTTTAATAGAAATGGGTTGGTTCCAAGAATTCCCATTTGGAATGTCAGAAAGGTTGTGGGTTCCCAGATACGTCCCACCTCGCACAAACAACGTGTCTCCTGGGATTAAAACGCTGACTCCCCGTTCAAGAGTTTTAAACGGTTCCTGTAGTGTTCCTCTATTTCCGTCGTTTCCATTGCTTGCAGCCACATAATAATTTGTTGCCTTGGCTTCGCTTACATGGCTACCCATGACCAAGACACAAAAAAGAAAAATTTTCATAACCCATCGATTGCTTGAAATACTCATTACTGATCCTCCTGAACAAAAAAAGAGACCGATCATCTTGCCGCTAAATGAGGGCAATGATATCGATCAACCATTGCGAGCCAATTTAGGAACCGGAGATGGAGTCAGCAATAAGTATTCCCAAATTAATTCCCTACCTCTTAAAAATGTCAACACCCTTGTTTATATACAAATTATTTCTTTTAAATTAACTTTTGTACAATATTTTCCAATGTAATAGTTGTAGGAGATAGCCTTCACCTGAAAAAAAAATTTCAGAATTCTCCTACGGAAAATATTGCCTAGTGTCACATGAGACAAAATCCATGACAGAAAAAATGCAACATATCTGAGTCAAATTCTCGAACTAAATTGGATTCCAATATGCAGGAAAGAATGCCGTTGATTAAAAGATTAGGAGATCGAACGCCGAACGAAGCCGATGTTTTTGGACATAGCCGTCAGGCATAACTACAGTCTGGCTGTCAGGACTGTGCGCACAAGCGATTTGGGGGATCCAGATAGATCACGCAATACGAGATCTGGGGATGGCTTTGGGCTCAGTAGCAGCGATCACATCATGAACAAAATGATGCAGGTTTTCTCACAGGAAGAATGTCAAATACACGTTTCATAATCAACCCTTTAATCCTAAAATCGGAAATTAGGTGGAAAACCAGCGAAGATTACAGGAAAATTAAGACCATATTTTTATCCGAAAACCTTTAATTGCATCAACGCCCTGAAGAAGAAGCGGTATCCTCTGATCCGCTTAATACCATTTTATAAAATTGACAGAAATTTCCAAGAATACGTTGTTGGTTATACGTTTCTTGAACATGAAGGTTCAATTGTTTTCCCAGCTCGTGACGCCGCTCAGGTGACCGCAACAATTTCGTCAGCGCTTGAGCCAACTCATTTGGCGAACCTGGTGGGACTAACATGCCCGCTCGCCCGTAATCTAAAACCTCCGGACATTGCCCCACCTGAGTGGCGACAGTTGGAAGTTCTGCCATACCATATTCAAGAAGCGCCATGGGGAATCCTTCCGCCTTCGAACTGAGCACCCCAATGTCACAAGCTCTGAGTATGCTCAATACATCCTTTCGATATCCTAGAATAGAAATGTGTTGGGTCAACCCGCCCATTGAAATTTCATTTTCAATGGACCTGAGACAATCTAAATCGCCAGTAGAGCCGACCAGAACCAGATGGGCCTTGGAATTCTCCTGAATGACATGTGACATTGCGCAAAGGAGAGTTGCGTGATCCTTTACCGGGAGAAGATTTGCCAGACAAACTATTCTATAACCCTCATGGCCGGGAAGGGTTGCCTTTGATCCTATTCCATTATATGTTCCAATAAAGTTGGGAATATATCTGACTTGATCTGAAGGCATAAGCAATGATTGGCAGACCCAATCGGCTAAAGCCTGATTAACGGTAATTATTCCCTTTGCACGTCTTGCCATTAATCTATAAGCCAATGAGGGCGTGCCTGAATCTGCCATGCCTCCGTCATGAATATGCCACACTACCGCGGGGAAAGGTGGGAAAAACCCCGCGAGCGTCGCTACGAATACGGATGGACCGTGCGCATGAAGAATCTGGATATTATGCTTACGAATAAACAAAACCAGGAGCATTAGTGCTTTCAAATCCAGCAGGTGTCGACGCCTCAAATGAAGAGTAATGACATCGTCCGCTAGTTCTCTCGATAAGGGACCATCCCGCCGTGTTGTACACAACAATGGTTGATACCAATCTCTCGGGAGATAATTCACCAAATTGACAACTACCCGCTCTTTACCACCTGCCACAAGAGTATCTGTAAGGTGTAAGACACCACAGGGTTTTTGCATTACCGAAACCTATTGGTACAAACGCATTGATATTTTAAATTGTAGAACCCAAACTTCACATTCAACGCAAAATTCCCACCACTACCGGAAACCCGAAGACTTTGCAATGACAATTTGGAAACCCACCGCATGTACGGCCCAACTGTTCCAGTGTCAGAGTGGATTAATATTCTCAAAGGAGAATACGACCATTCAGAAAGTTCTTTTACTGGCGTAGGTGCTTTCAGGCATTCGTCACAAATTAATTTTTGCCCAAATTATTCGAAAAATTCAGCACCATTTACTAAACCCCGGCAACCACGGAATCAGTAAGACTACAAAACCAACTACATTAGCACACAACATAAGGCCTCATTCCAAATTGTCTTTATCCTTCTCATTCAAGAAACTGTAATTCCAACGCTCCAGAAATAAACGACTTAAAGTCTCTCGAACTCCTTCAATAGAATAGTTTTGTGCCCAAGCACTCGCCTCTTTAGATAACCGTTGAATATCGGCTGAATTTTCTACAATATTTCGCAGCTGATTTGCTAAGGCTTCTACGTCCCCATAGGGAAAGACGAATCCTCTCTCCTTCAGCATCCAAGGGATCAATCCGATATCAGTGGCTACACATACAACCCCATAGCACATCGCTTCTACGAGTACCTTTGGAAAGCCCTCACTTCTAGTAGGTAAGACCAACACATGCGCCCTTTCATACCAACTCATCACCTCCTCATAAGGAAGAGGCCCAACAAACGTGACATTATCTCCTAAAGCGAGCTGTTTCGTCATCGTTTCAAGGCGGGCTCGATCATGTCCCTCCCCCACAATCGATAACTTGAACGAACTCTTTTGTTTTAAAAGAACAGAGGCTGCCCGTAGCAGGACATCAACTCCCTTGGCAGGGACCAATCTCCCTACAAACAGGATCTGGACAGGTAAAGTCAATTGCTTTTGCCCCGCAGCCTCCCGTCCACGCTGCACTTGACTGGCCGTCATCGTAGAAGCAAAAATGGGAATAACCTGTTTAGGTTGGTTAGGCTCTCCGCCATATACCAGTACTAACCCATTTCGCCACCACCAGGATCGTAAGATAAATCTCTGCAGGCGATAAGAAAAAGGTTCTCCGGCAAACCTAATCCACTGCCCAGCATAGTTGGCTATTATATACTTGGAAAACAGTGGGGCAAGGATAGTTCCCAATAGGCCCAGATTACATGGGCATCGAACCTGGATGACCTCGCCTTTTTGCATTGCCCTACACAATTCCATCACATGCCTCGGCACATTAATAAAAAGGGAAAACTTTTCCTTAAAGGTTCTCCCACCGGTTTCTTTTTGGGGCAAAATAGAAATATTACGGTTGGCGAAAGAGAGACAATCGCGAGGAGGGAGGCCTTTCTGAAATGGAGCTGCGATCAATACTTTCTCAAACAGATCAGCCAAAGGCTGAATCTGTAGAGTATAGGGACCGGACGCGTAAAACTGCCCCGCAACTTCATAATGCCGAACGTTTGTGATGACCACCAATTTCTTATTTGCATCCTGTAATGCCATGTTTAAACTTCCTTCTGAATTAACCGTTCAAGATCCAATCATCAATGCCACTTATGCGGTCCAGGGATATTTGTTCGCATTCTTCCTTGATGAACCCTGTCATTCCAATTTCCAGGGGAATCCTTCTTCTAATGGCACAAACAGATGCGGAAGGCTCTCTGCCAGCCATCAACACACATGATCATGTGTCCTATTCTTATGAAATTGACTGGCCTAGTAATGGTTATGGGTGCCCTGTTCCCTTAGCCTCCCAAGTCGTCGCTGTAAGAACCGGTAACTGATTTAACCGGGAAACAGATTCAATACTTTACCGGTTGGGCTTCATATTGAATACATCCAGAAAATCAGTGACTGACAACCCTGTGGTTTGAGGAATTTGTGGGGCTATCCGTTTTTACTCCATCTGCTCGGGGTTTCAACCATTTTTGTCGTTGTACCTTTTCCACCCGCCTGTTCCCCAGCAACGCCATTCCTAAGAAAAGGCCAGACAATGGGTCAAGGGCAGAAACGGAGAGACCGATCGTCATGAAACACGGTACGCCCAACAGCGGGCCTACCTCACCCGTCATACGCCGATGGACAAGTCCCCTGCTCACTAGGGTGGCAAGGAAAACCATTAATAGAGTGAGGCCGATAAGCCCTGTTTCGACACCCACATGGAGATACAGGGAATGCCAGGCCATTTCCCGGCCTGGTTCGTATCCTACATTAGGATCAAAGATAGCATAGGCACCAAATACCTTTGGCCCTAAGCCAGGGCCAAAACCCCAAATCGGTGAATCTTGCAGAACTTTCGGAAATAGGATCCACATGTCGAAACGCCCCGAAGTTTTTTCCCCCAGACTTCTCTCGTCGCTCGTAGCCTTGTCAAACCATTCGTTTATTGTTGCCCCTTTTTCCGTCAAAAGGAAACCGAGCAGGAGAACAACCATGACCATCAAGGACATGAGTATTCTCATTTTCATTCTGACCTTGGAAAATAGTAGCATGATGAATACACCCACACAGGTAACAGCCCAACTGCCTCTCGATGTTGAGAGGAGCAAAAACAAAAGAGCCGTTCCACCAACTACTCGACGAACAGTGGGAGAATTGTGCAAAAACAGCCATTTTCCGTCGTCCACAATTGAATACAGCAGGATAAACGCGGCTGGTACCCCAAAGTTGATAGGATTTCCGAAGGTCACACCTTCAATCTTAGCTTCGACCAAGCGTGGCGAACCATATCCCAATAAGGCCAACCCAATTGCGAACAGGGAGATGCCCGCACCAATAAATGCCGTGGACAGGTATCTTGGTTGCTCTGCAAGTAGATACACGATTCCTGCACTGAAACCTAGCTCCAAAATTAAAATGCCAGAGGAATATTTTCCCGTCAGCACGAAGGCCAACCCCCAATACAATACCCCAACAATCAGAAGCCATCGCAAGGGAAGATTATTCCATAATCGAAAAAATTTCTGAGGGCTTTTAAAAAGTCTGAGAGCAAGTCCCACCCCCAAAATAGCTATTACCGAGTTGTAGAACAAACCATCACGTAAAAACGCCAAAACAGGGAGGACTGATATGGACAAGGCAAAAAAACTTAACGGTTTTCCAGACACCACATAATACGCAAGAAACAGTAATAAAAAAACGAAGAAAATTTTTCCACCGGCAAATAATTTCCCCATTCCAACCAACCCCATGGCGGGGATTACACAAATCATTACTTTTATGAGGATAGGCCAAATCAGTTGGCCATTCTTTTCTTTGGCCTTCAGTTCAGCCTCTTTGGCGGAACCCGAACTTCCCGGTTTTCGGATTGAGGGTGAAGTAGGTGGACTTATCTTAGCCATACATTTTTCCTTAAACTTCGAGAGCAACCGAAATCCACAAATACTCTGACCTAAAAAATTGATTCATCATGATTTTCCGTAGATCACTCCCATTTTCGTGCTCCTCTTTCGACATAAATCGGCTTCAAAATCCGCTCCTTTGTAAGGAGAGGATAGGTGAGGTAGAGGCCGTGGGTTATCAGTCAGCCACTACGGAATCAAACATTGAAGACTGTTCAGTGGCCAGCAAAAGGCTTTCCATGAAGGAGATTCCCACCTCATCAGCAAGACGACTGAATACCGAACCCGCCCTACCTATCGCATAGGGCTAATTGGACGGCTAGTAACATAATGGCCCGTTGATACAACCCTGCCCGAGAAATAGCGTGATGAGGGCGTCCCGTACAAAAAGATTCTACTACCGGGCGGTACGTTTCAGGTCTGAAAAATTCGGGAAGTCGGCTGGAAGGTCCGAGTAGAACTTCTGACAACCGGGATTTAAATTCCCTATCAACCCATTTATCCACGGGGATGACAAAGCCTAGTTTGGGTTTATCAGCAACGGCTTTAGGCAATTTATTTTCGGCCACTGCACGCAACACCTTCTTACACATTCCTCCGCTCACTTTCAGACGATGTGGAAGGGTTAGGCCAAACGCAAACAGCTCTTCATCTAATAAGGGGACACGGATTTCCAAACTCTCTTTCATGCTTGCCATATCTACCTTAAACAGAAAATCATTGGACATTCGCAACCGAACGTCGACTTCGGTGACATGAGCAGACAACCGTTCCAATCGAGAAACCCCACGCGATGAATGATATTCCCACTGTGATTCAAACAGGCGACGGACTGGAAGAAGATTTGTGTCCAGGCAAAGGTTTTTATGTTCTTCATCGCGAATCCAACAAAACAACGTTTGTAAAATCATTGTGTCGTCAGCACCAGTAAGATCCCGGATCCTATCCGGGAATGAATTACGCAAGACACCAAGTCGAGCTAATGGATGCGAAATGGCTCCAGCTGTCCGCCACAACCATGCAGGCAAACGTTGATAGCGAGCGATTTCACCAATTCTCAAAAAATGGTCATAGCCCCCGAAACCTTCATCCCCGCCGTCTCCAGAAAGCGCAACGGTTACATGCTCACGCATTAATCGACTGACCGCATTCACAGCAAAAAAGGAGGTATCGGCAAAAGGTTGCCCGGCATGAAGAAGAAGATCCGTAATATGGTCCCATGTCCCTCGGCTATTTCCCACTTGTAATGTCTTATGGTGGCTTCCAATGTGCTTTGCTACTGCCACTGCTGCCCATGTCTCATCATATTCCTCCTCTGAAAATTGCGCGTTATAGGTTTGAAGCCTTACTTTGAGAGCTTCCTGCGCCGCAACACTAACCAAAGAGGAATCGATCCCACCGCTGAGAAGGGCACCAAGCGGGACGTCGCTTTCCAACTGCTGTCGGACGGCCCTCGTTATCAAAAAATCAGCTTGTGCTTTAGCCTGTTCCAAAGACATTTCAAAATCGGGAGCAATGGCCCAATGATGATAGGTCTGAATATTCCAAGAGATCTTGTGGGCATCCAATTGGGCAAACAAGACCTCTCCCGGTTGGAGAGCCCGGATTCCGACAAAAAACGTCTCAGGCGCAGGAATGTAAAATAAGGCAGCGAAATCGGAGATCGCCTGCCTATCCGGCTGAAGGTTGATTTCAGACAATTCACGGAGAGCCCTGATTTCGCTGGCAAACGATAGCCGGTTGGTTCCTGGCGCGTAAAATAGTGGCTTGATACCGAATCGGTCTCTGGCTAATAGAAGGGTGTCAGTTTTTGTATCATAAACCGCTAAGGCAAACATGCCACGCAATCTATTCAGGAATGCTGCGCCATTTTCCTCAAAAAGATGAACAATGACCTCAGTGTCTGAGCGTCCTTTGAATATATGTCCGCGGGCCTCAAGATCATGCCGGAGTTCCCGGTGGTTATAAATCTCCCCATTAAAAACAACCCAGATCCTCCCATCTTCATTCGCCATCGGTTGCGCACCACCAGGTGACAGATCGATAACACTTAACCGTGTATGAATGAGAGTTGCTTCAGGCCAGTTTTGGATACCATGTGCATCAGGACCCCGGTGATGGAGAGCCTTGGCTACCCGTGCTGCGTAAGACTCGCTATCAGTGAGATGACCCAACCAACCCGCAATTCCACACATAAAACTATCACTCCCTCTCGCACTGGAGACTAGCAATCAGCTTTGGTTAAACCCATAAGCCAATATCGTTGTAAAATTTAAGACCTGCTCTGTTAGACCTTACATCACGCCGGATTGCATAAAATATTAGGGAACAACCGAAACGTTTTGACCTCAGGGAGGGAATGCTGGGAATCAGACCCTAAGTAGCGCATGAACGGGAGCCCATCCCGAATCTGACTCGGCTTAATTATCAGACGGTCTTGGTTTCATTTTGGCATGGCAGCGGTTATTGAGATGGTAATATTGAAAAAAATTTAACATCGCTCCCGCCCAAAATCCGGAAACGACTCCCGTGGGCTTTTCCGACCTTAGAGCCCTAACACGACGGCATTTAAGGCCTAGTTAAGATCTCTGGCATTCCTGTAATTCCGTTCTGTGTTTCACAATACCCCAGGGGCTTTCCCGAGACACCCTTTTCCTTTTACCTAGAGAATGAATACAGAAAGGGAATGCCCATTCAACTAACGACTTTTGAGAAGAATATCATTCAACTGTCTACTTAAATTAACCCATGAATACGGACCTTCCCCCTCAATTCTCTCCCCTTGACTCTCAATACGTTCATTAAGATATGCAGCCATTTCAAGGATATTATTTTTTTGGAACGAGCGTACCCCTTTACACTGATCTAATATCGCGACATCACTACCCAATGGGCAAATTAGCAGAATTGGAGTCCCCAATCCTAAAGATTCAAAGACTTTGCATGTGATCATTCCCTGATCGGCAATTGTGACGTCGTCAGGTATAGAGGTAATTACAATAGATATATTGGCACCAGCGACCGCGGATAACACGACATTGCGCGGGACTTTCCCATGAAGTTCCACTTCATCAATCATCCCCAATCGCCCAGCTTCTTCTCTGACATGCTCTCCCATCTGCCCATAATAATGAAGACGCCACTTTCCATTTTCTTTCCCTCTTAATTCTTTTAAATGCTTCAGAGCTTCCATAAACGGCGTAATCACCCGTTTAGGGGGATAGAAATCCCCCGTGTACACTATAGCGAAATGTGGGAACTGAGTAGGCTGGACTTGACTCATTTCATCCGGATCAAAGCCATTCGAAAGGACATGGATCTTTTCCTTAAGGCCATATCGTCGAGTTAAATCCAATGCCCACGAGGGGGAAACGATAGTCACAGCAGCGCATTTTTTGAGCAGCTCTTGCTCTTCATTAATGATTCGCTGAGGTTTCGGATACCTTGCGTGAGGATTACCGGTCCAAGGATCACGATAATCAAGCACATAAGGCCGGCTTAGTTTATCTGCCAGCCACTTTGCTAATCCAAAAGAGCAAAAAGGTGAACCACTAGCAAAAATGATATCTACATCCTCTTTGGCTAACGTTGAACATGTTCGTTTGGCTTCTTTGATCCAGCCAATTTCCCGTTCAATCCTCCACTTGCGTGCGATCCGTCGACCTAACCCTCCCAAAAACCATTTGATTCCCGAATTCTCAAAATTCAAGCATCCGGGTGAAAGAAACCGCCAGTCATGCCCTGTAAGGAGGCACTTGATTCCGTTTTCATTGAGCTCAATATTGACCTTCTCAATTTGACTGGGGTCCCCTAATCGCCACAGGTGAGGATCGGGTGTTACCACCGTGACATCCCAACCTAACCTGGAGAGATATTTGGCAATATTCCAGGTTCGGACACATGCACCGGCATTAAGCGGGGGAAAATAATATGCAAGAAACAAGACTTTGGGTTTTTTGGGAGGCATTATTCTATCCTTTTCACTCATTGGCGAATATCACGTTTTGGCACATACTTGGCCATATAATTCCACCAGCCGATTATTTAAAGTCTTCATGTCATAGTCCTTTTCCACTCGCCCACGCCCGGCTCTTCCCATATCCGCCCATTTCCCAGGATGGTCAAGCAGGTAGGACAATCGATCGGCCAGGGCATCCGCATCTCGCTCTCGTACCAGATAACCTGACACACCATCTTCCACCAGTTCCGGAATGCCGCTATGCTGAGTGGCAATAACCGGCAATCCCATCGCCATAGCCTCTTTAATCGCATTGGGAATGCCTTCCTGATCACCGTCTTTGGCTGTCACACTTGGAGCGATCAGTATATGCGCATCTTGCAATAATCGAATGACTTCCTCATGGCTTTTCCACCCTAGTAACTGCACATGTTCCTTGAGATCTCGCTCCTGTATCAATTCCTCCAGATCCCCTCGTAATTCGCCTTCTCCGATTATGGAATAGCAGATAGATTTTCCGGATTTGACTATTTTATTGACTGCTTCAATCGCATAGACAATGCCCTTTTTCTCAATCAACCGGGCAATGGTCATTACGTGTACCCGTTCACTCTGGAGAACTTTCTTGGGGGAGCCTGTGAGGTTTTGGCAATTAATACCAGAGGGCAAAACGACAATCTTCCCCTCATCACATCCTTGCTGGACAATGAGATTTTTCAGAGATTGGCTCACCGGCAAAAAGAGGTCCCCTTCCCTGAATAATGTTTTATACAAATCGGGGCATTCAAAGACCATTTTTGATGCATCAAATCCTCGAAAAGAAGTCACCACTTTAGCCGTCGGGGCAGCCACCTGCTTAATATATAATCCTTGCAGGCCATCCGTCCCAAATTGACAATGGATAATGTCATAGGGTCCTTTTCCTAAAAATGGGATAATTTTATATAGAAGCGTTAATGATGAAGCTGCCCTTCCATATCGAAAAACATTTAAGGATCGCACTATTGGGACGGGATGTCTTAGGATATATTTAAGGATAAGATACAATCCCCTGGCGAATCTTCGAGTTTTATTTTTCGGTATAACTTGATAGATCGTACGTTCCCGCAATTTATATTTTCTCAGGCTTTCTGGACTTGGAAGATCATCCCTTGGTTTCGCGGCAAAAATGTTTACCTCAAGACCAGCTTCTATCATTCCTACAATTTGACTTTGCACAAATGTTTCAGTGGCAGAGGGAAACTGGCTCACTATATAGGCAATTTTCATCCTTCATCCTCTACCTTTTTTCGGTTACGTCTTGCAAAAAACCAAGTTGGGAATCCCAATCAATTTGCGGACCCTGGCCATCCAATACAGCATCGCTTTAACGCTTATTTGACCTTCTTCGAGGCTCTCGCACCAAATAAAGACGATTCTCCCTCTTGGCAATACCTGATAGAACTTTCCCAATCCCTTGCTCAACGTCTTGCATAAAACCCCAGATTGACAGGAGGAAATATCCAGTAGGTCCTTATAGCAGTTTTCAATTTTACTTAAGGAGAGATCGGATTATGTAAATAAATGTTTCCTTTGCACATCCTATTTTTCTCGCACAAGTTCCGACGCATAATAATCAACTGAATACCCTCCAGTTTTCTGACGGATAGCTTCTTTTACACGTTCTATTTCTTCATGATCTATTTTTTCAATATATCTATCGTACATATAGAGGACATCCATAAATTCAATGTAATAGGGGCTGGACTCAAGGGCATTGGTTAAACCGAATTGAAAGAGAAATTTCCTGAGAAAATTAAAATTGTTTTTTATGTAAGGGACTAACCACGAAAGTGGCATTTGCTGATACAAGGAGAGGAAATCTTTAAGATTGGTAATTTGATATTCTTCAGAAAAACAACTGATGGTTAAATCCCGATCAATCCATCCGCCGGGATAAACAAGCCGGGGATAATGCTGTCTCAGAACCCAAAAAACCTTTCGTATGCTTCTTACCTTCACGGCATGGGCCACTACTTCAACCTTGGAACGGGGCTTTTTTCGTGATTTCATCCACATCACTATAAACATTCTATACAGTGCCTCGGCCGGTTGATGCGCTAATACTCTTTGTAGCGCACGTAACCCTTTTTCGGACAATTCGGAATACAAGGTTTTTTGTGGAATCACATGACTAAGGCGATTCAATACCGTCAATGCCTGCACATGCGTATTGATACAGAGCGAATTGCCGGGAGATTTGCCAAAAAGGGAAGAATGAAAATGTGCATGTTTGTCCTTGTGTTCATTGGTATCGTGTAAGAACCAAAGACTCCCATCATCAAGCTGTTCCATCAGGTGCTCGGTCACAAATGACATTGCACGCTCTGCGGCTTCTACCCATAATGACTCACCCGTTTTTTCATGTTGCGAAATGAGTAAATGAATTCCGTCAAGATGGAATCGGGCATGCGTTTCAATTTCATCGGTCCAAAAACCATGCCCCCACTCCCCTTTTGGCGACAAGTCTAAAAAAACAGAATATGCAATGACATTTTGCATGATGTCATACAGTTTTTTACCGGTCTCTTGATATAAAAACCCAAAGTAACTCCACCAGGCAAATGCACATTGCTGACATTTAAATCGCTTCTTAAGGTCTTTATGTCCACGAGGATCATAGATACTTCCGTTGATCAAATACCTCCAGATATCTGATGGCTTGCTAGCAAAAAACCAATCTGTTTTTCGATACAAACATCGTTCAGTCATATTTAAAGATTTGATTTCCCCAATAAACTCCCCACAGGCATCTTCGATAATCATAAACGGGACAATAGCTTGCTCTCCTGGGATTCCTGAAAGGAATAGGTGCAATTGAATACCTGAATTTACTTCCCAATGGCAGGGGAGGAACGTGTCCTCTGGCTCTGAAATTCGTTGGGATTGGTCAAAATGCAATTTCGCACAAGCAGCAGGCAGCCAAACCGTATATATTTTTTGTTCATATTGAACGGTTAACAGCATTCCAAATTCATTCCCATGTAAAACATTCAAGACCGTGGCTGCGCTTGAAAATCTTATGTGGGAAGCCCCCTCCTCTGAACAGACACGAAGGCTGTGGATCCTCACCCCCCGCTTCACATGAACATCCACCAATTGGGAACAAAATTCATCAAATGCATACTCAACACGTTCAAAGCCATTAGAAGCGAAAATCCGCTCCCCTGTTGCCTTTCCAAATAGTATATCTGTTGAATAAACTTTACTTTTTGAATTCATGGTACTCCTTGCTCAATGGGAGACTCGAGAGGTAGGAACCAGCCACGTTGGTCCCACCGCTAAGCCTCATACCCAAAAGAGCCTATCAGTTGTTTTATTTTCCTTTTACCTGCTTTCCATTCATCAAGAATGGCATATTTCAAAAACCGGCTAATAGAAAATAAATACCCACATTTCCTGAAAAGCAGGAACAAGGCCTTTAAACGGACACTCACGACCTTCTCTTTTTTAACCAGATTATAATTATGCCTAAAGATATAATTATTCCCTGTCTTTCTTATTTTTACCACCATATTCTTTTCAGAAACTAACTGACACATCGTATCTACCAATAATAATGACTCTTCACACCACTCTTTAGTTTTCACAGATACGGTCAATTCATTGGGATGTTTCCGATTACTTGCCTTACTTTCTCGAATATCCTTTCGGCCATAGTGGGAGGATAATTTGGCTATTGCCATGACATCCAAGAGTAAATTGTGTTTTGAATGCATGCCACCGATCTCTCTCAACCTTTTAGTATTCAATAAGGTACTACAGAGATAAATACCCGTCTCAAAGGATAAATACGCCAAAAAAAATTCTTCCGTGGAAAGTCCACCAACCGTATTGAGCCACTCCCCTATTTGCTGCCCATCTGGGCCAATATAGCGAGTTCCTGTTCGGATAACTCCAATATCCATGAATGAATAGTTAATCGTTTCCAAGCACACATCCACAAAATCCTCATCAATAAGATCATCATCCTGTAATAGTAAAAAATAATCCCCCCGTGCTTGTTCTATACAAAATTTAAAATTATTGTAATGCCCGATATTTTGACTGTGCTTTACATATCGAATGCGAGGATCATCAAATTCTTTTACCACTTTTTCGGTTTGATCAATCGAACAATTATCTGAAACGATAATTTCTACATTTTGATAGGATTGATCTTTCGCGCTTTGAAGAGTGTGCTTCAGGTAAGTGTCTGCTCGATTGTAGGTCGGAATAGCAATCGTGACTAATGGCTTTTCCGGATTAAACATATTAAACCTCTTCAAAGAAATAAAAACTTATATCCCAGCTAAAGATAGGCTCAAATGCCATTTGGGATGCAATCTTAGGCGAAAACGCCTCACTCGCCATGCCCATGGATTGCGGCGGAAATGCATCCGAAAATTTGGATTAAACTGTCTTTCAGAATATCATCCTGATTAACAAGGAAGGATCCCGCTGAATCCTGAAATTTTCGGGTAAACAGAGATTCTCCCCCAATGACTCAGGCTGCCAGGCTTGCGCAACATTATCGTTCAACTATTAGTTTTTTTGCTTTTTCATGAACTCTTTCACAGCTAATGATAATGTTTATTAATCCAGAGGGATAAACTGAGCAGAGGCCATAGCGCCCATGAATAATCGCTCCGACCATTGAGATGCTGATCATACAGCTGTCGGAGAGCTTTCTTGTTTACTTCCAACCCCAACATTTCATCCCGTTTCATGAGGCTTTCCTCAACCATTTCACGGAGTGAGGTACGCAACCATTCACCCATAGGCACCTCAAAACCCCGCTTCCCTTGAGTCTGTTGTTTGGTATATTTGGATAAGATCTGACGTAATATTATCTTTCCTGTCTTTTGTTCCACATTAAGGCACTGATGCCAGTCCGTTTGTGCCGCTACCTCAATAACCTCCCTATCCAGGAGGGGGACCCGAACTTCTAATGAATGAAACATACTTGCCCGGTCCACTTTCATCAACACATAGGGCAAATGACATTCAAATTCGCTTATCCGGGAATATTGTGCCGCACGATCTGGATCGCAACTATGGTATTCAAATGCTTTATAGGCATTTGGCCAGGATGGCAGCGAAGGAAAAATTTGTTTCAACCATTGTTCGGAAAGATGGGTGAGCATGAGACGATGATAGTTTCCGAGGGAGCGTTGATTTAGATGGTTATAATTTCCATATTGCAGAACTCTTTTAAATCCTCGCCAGACCCAACGACACCAGAATGGGTACCGGAAATCACCGGCATTCCTCACCAAGGAACCAAAGCGGCCCGTATAGCCCCAAAACAATTCATCACCGCCATCACCGGAAAGCATGACTTTGTAATTTTGACTGGCCAGGCGGGATACCATCATGGTGGGAAAGAGAGAATAATCTCCAAACGGCTCTCCACAGCTTTCGATCACATCCTCCAAAAAATCCAGCGCTTTGGCAGGATCCATACATTCAATCCTATGCTGGACTCCAAAATCCCTGGCATATGCCATGGCATCCTGTGTTTCGTCAGTAGCTTCTTCTCCGGTTCCGATTGTGAAAACTTCAATGGGCGCTGCACTCACCGATCTCATTTTCGCGACGACCAGAGGTGAGTCGATGCCACCGGAAAGGAATGCTCCCACCGGGACATCACTAATTAGATGCCGTTTCACAGCCCCTGTGATTGCCGCATCCACCGCCTCCAGAGCCTCTTGCCCTTTTAATTTTGGTATTTCGTACTGTGGAAATTTAAAGTACTGTCCCTTTTCTATTTGTCCATTCCCCGTGAATTGGACCCAGGTTCCCGGCTCAAGCATCTGGGAATCCTGCATAAGAGCATAAGGCGCAGGAATGTATGCCAACCGCAAATAGAGGCCAAGTGCTTCTGGTGAAACTTCAAGATTGTGGCTCAAGGGATGCGCCAATATTTGATTATATTGTGATGCGAATACCATCCCTTCGGCCTTCTTTAGAAAATATAGCGGTTTCATCCCAGCATGGTCGCGAGCCAATAGCAATCGCTTTTCTACAGAATCAAAAAAACCCAAGGCAAACATCCCGTTAAAACGTTCTAACGCAGTCGTTCCCCATTCCATTAGGGCATACAGCACAACTTCGGTGTCACTAGTTGACCGGAATCGTACTCCACGGCCTTCTAATTTTTTCCGCAAGTCCTGAAAATTATAAATCTCCCCATTAAAAACGAGTGTATAGCGACCATTATGAGCCGTCATAGGTTGGTGCGCATTCATACTTAAATCAATGATGGCCAAACGGCGGAAGACCAAGGTACAGGCTTTATGGTCGGTCCAAATTCCCTGGTCATTGGGTCCCCGACGTGCCATCAATGCACTAATCTTTTCCCAATCGGCTTTCGACTCCACCGCCTGATTGAATCGCAATTCTCCAGCTATCCCGCACATGTTCTATTTTTCCCCTCAATTCAACAAAACTTCAAGATGAATATCGGCGATGCCGCTATATTGTCTGGCTTAGATTTCTGAAACGTCATACGTTTTTACCGATAGCCAGTTCTTCGTAAAGATTAAAAGCCTTAATGTATTCTTGGATATAATGCATAACATCCAGATTTGTATCTGTCATTTGCCGATCCACTAATCTATAGATCATCTCAATATAAAATATCCATCGATAGGTTTTCTCCTGCGCCTTTAGACTACTTGAAACTTCGGGAGCGTGTTCGGTTAATTTTGAAATAAACATCGGCAGGGCTTTCATTACTTCTGAACCTAACATGCTCACCGGCACTTCCCTACAAGCAGGTCGATAAAAAAAATAACTGTAAAAATCAAATAATGCACTCCAATATCCAGCACCCTCCCAATCAATAATTTTCATTCCATGTTGCGTATTGAGCATATTGGCTGGAACAAAATCACCATGGGCAAACACCAAGAATATTGGGCAATTTCCTTCCGTTTGGAGCCGATTCATAATGGAATCAATAAATAATGTAATTCTTTGATGCTCTGATCCAGTGAACGTCGGCTTTGACGATAGCTTTGATCTTAATTCCCTGTTCCTATCAAGAGCATGTTCTACAGCATTTTTGGATATTGGCTTTTGAAACAGTATTAAATGTGTTAAACACTGAATGATCTCATTAAAAAACTTCTCTAATAACGCGGCGGAATCTAAAGGCTTATATGAGGAATCCAATGCTCCATTCACATATTCTTCCTCGTACCATCGTTCTTCAATACTCCATTTTTTTATAGAAGAGGCAAATTCGATCTTGGAGACCACCTTCAATTTTTCAATTTCATCACGGATAGCGGAAGCATTCACATCATGATCAAACACCTTAATAGCGATCCCCCGATGGAAATCGAATACTTTATACCCCTTATGAATAGGCACACATATTTGACCATAGCATGGCAATTCAACGACCCCTTGCCTGCTTAACAATTGAAGCTTATAACCCCAAAAAAAGCTAAGACAGCTAACATTTCTTTTCACAAATCCCAGATAACTATGCATCTGCTTTATCAACAACCCCACACGAGAAATTTGGGAGTCAGGGCGGACAATAGGGGTTAAGGAGTCCTTTATGAAAAACAACATCCAAGCTAAAACAAGAATGTTTTGCTGTAAACAAAAAAACCGTTTATTCTCATTTGGGGTCTTTATATATTGAAAGACTACTGACTGATGAGAGCTCATCTATGAATTATCCGAATCTTTTTTATTTGGGATAGGTAAAATCAAGCTGGTGCTTCAGTCACACCACCATGTGTGTGATTCACTTTTGAAATTTTGTGGATTACAGTATTTTCTGGAGTAAGTTGAAGGGAAAGTTGCGCAGTGAGATATTGGAGAAAGAGCGAATCCTCTGGAGAAAATAAAAATGTTATATTCCTCAGATTACACTTAGGTCTTTTCTACGTATGCTTCTTTTGGGTTAAATTGCGTTTCCCACTTTAAGAGCGGCCGGACCACTCCCGGGATATGTCCGACGGAATCAACACGAGCCCCATTACCATCCATACTGTCAATCACATGAAATGCCACCACCTCATTAACTCTCAAGCGCTTCACCCAGGGATTTTCGGTGCCTATCGTCGGCGAAATAAAATACCTCCCCTCGGAAAGCAAATTTTCAGGAATCACGGACGTACTCACGTATCGCCCAATGGGGCGCGGTTTCTGCCTCCAGGCCATATCATTTTCGATCGGTAAAAAAGCTTCAATACCCTCTTCATTGAAAACATGGTAATAGATCCGCAGCACATAGCCCGGTTGAAGTATTTCGTATTCTATTTCAATTCGAATAGGTTGGCTAATATCTGCAACATCCGACACCAGGCCATCCTGTGTCCGCACTCTTACTCCGCATAATCGAACGACTTCGTCTCCAGGTGCCTCCATAACATTAGTCCATCTACGCTCAGCTTTGGTACATTTATCTGAGTTCATATAACTTGTTATGACTTCATGGGTTGGACCATCCTGTTGTACTCTTCCCCCGTCAAGCAAAATCGACCTGGAACATAGTCGAGTGACGGCCGGCATATTATGCGAGACGAACAGTACGGTGCGCCCATGTTGGCCAACCTCTTTCATTTTATCCAGACATTTCTGTTGGAAACGTGCGTCGCCGACCGCCAACACCTCATCAACAATCAAAATCTCCGGCTCAAGATGAGCGGCGACGGCAAATGCCAGACGCACTTTCATGCCACTCGAATACCGTTTCACAGGAGTATCGATAAATTTTTCTACTCCTGAAAAATCCACAATTTCATCAAATTTTCTGTCGATTTCTTTCTTCCGCATGCCTAAAATGGTCCCATTCAGGTAGACATTTTCTCTCCCTGTCAGCTCCGGATGAAATCCGGTTCCAACCTCGAGAAGACTTGAAAGCCTTCCACGGATCGTGACCTGCCCACTGGTTGGATAGGTAATTTTCGACAGAATTTTCAGGAGGGTGGATTTGCCAGCGCCATTGCTCCCGATAATGCCGATAACTTCCCCTTCTTTCACGTCAAACGAGACATTTTTGACAGCCCAGATGACATCGGGAGGATTGGTATCTTGATTGGGATTCACATCGTCGAAATTATAGAGGGAGCGATAGACACGGTAATTCTTGAGAGGATTTTTGATGAAATTCCATACGGTGTTAAATAAATTATCCTGGATGGTCTCTTTCAATCCGATCCGATAGCATTTACTGATATTTTCTATTTTGATGGCAAAATTTCGGTTTTTCATGGTTTTCCTGATAATGATCTGGTTTCTTAAATCACATCCACAATGATACGCTCCATCCGCTTAAAATACACCGCTCCACTGATGACCAACAGGACCGCTGTCAGTGCTCCAGGCCAGATGTACAGCCAGGGAATGGGCGTACCTAGCAAACACGCTCTGAAACCCTCTATGACGCCTACGAGAGGATTTAGCGAGTACAGCAACCGATACCCCTCAGGGATTGATGATGCCGAATAGACGATTGGGGCAGTATACATGAGCATTTGAATAAAAAATGGCATGGCTTGTTTGATATCACGAAATCGAATGGCCAGTGAAGATAGCCACAATCCTATACCCAACGGGACAGCCATCATCATGACTACCAGCACGGGGAAAAGCAGGAGATTCCATGTGGGCGACACTCGATAATACAACATGATACAGAGGACAATGAACAGGGAAATTCCAAAATCAACCAGCTTCGCCAAAACTGGAGTAATGGGAAAAATTATTCGAGGAAAATAAATCTTTCCCAATATATTCGATCCCTGAAGGAGGCTTTGACTCGATTGCGTGAGCGCCTGTGACATATACGTCCAGGGGATCACTGCCACACTTGAAAATAAAATATAGGGAATTCCCTCCGTTGGCAGTTCCGCAACTTTTCCAAAAATAACCGTGAAAATTATGATCTGCACAAGGGGTTGAATGATTGCCCATGAAAATCCCAAAACGGTTTGCGCATATAACGCCTTAATATCCCGCCAAGTGAGGAAGTAAAACAGATCTCGATAATCATTCAGCTCTTTAAAATTAATAATTTTCCAGCCGGAATCAGGTTGAATAATGGTTACCACATCTGCACTAGAGCACCCAGTTTCTTCTGTATTCTTCATTTTGCTTCCAAACATATTAATCCTTAAGTTTTGTCACGAATTCGGAAAAGTGTGACTATTACAGACCCTGCACTCTCTGTCCAACTACTCTCTACCATTTACGTCAGCGTATTATTACGGATTTGACGGCTTTGGACTTTTCGTTACCCACTACTATCCATGTATATTTATGCCATATACGCCCGCATTATGAATGGTTTTGGCAGGCCACTTTTACCTATCACGGCTACAACTCGTCTATTGAAAAAGGAGAGATTTTTTGTTAAACACCTTCTTTCATAGCTCAAATATTTCATAGGAGAATATCGAAATACTAGAATGCGTTTGAGTTGGACAACTAAAATACTTTGGAAGTGTCCTTTGTGAGCCAATTAAAAACAACATCGCAGACCACTCTATTCCCATAAGGGGTGTGATGACCATGGTCCCTATATCCAAACCAAAGCTCCTCCCTCTTTTCAGGAACATAAATCTCATCAAATGAATCAATTATTTCAAGATCATATTTTTCCCCATATTTTCTAATCAGCTCTCGTTCATTATTTCTTCTTTCAAAGCCCTCGTCCAGAAAAATTCCCTGACCATACTGTAGTAAGATTACCTTTCTTTTCGTCCCCGTAAGCTTGGCATATTGTTGAAAGGTAAAATCAATGATATCCTCTATTTCTGCAGCATTCCTCCCTGGAATTTCATATCGTCCGTCATATTCAAAATTCCATCTTTTCTGAAGTATCGGCAACAAATGCCTCTGAAGGATCACCGAATATCCAAGCAACCACATGAAATCCGGAGAAGGATTAAAATCCATTGGCGGCACCATCCTCGTCTTTCCTTCCACCGTGGCGATATGGGGCTTAGGGAAATTCGACCGAACCATTAATCGAGCGCGACGAGAATCTGCTCCCACTGTAATCGACCAGATAATGGTGTCAAAAGGTCCATGCTTGGCGACTTCCTGTTCAGCTCTCAAGACCGATTGAAGAACTCCATAACCACCCACTCCGCCATTTAAAACCTTATGACCTGTTTTTTGTGCGAGACAAGCCGGCCAGGTTTGAGAGTTATTCACTTGGTCGCCAAAAGTGAAACTATCACCCACGGTTAACACTTTTGTTCCGGAATGATCACTCATTGTGTTGTCATCGCTATGTTGACGAAATCCGTGGCGGTCAATAGAGACATACACGTTATCCCAATACGGTGGATGATGAATGAACCCCCTAAAACCCGGATTGGGCTTATACCCCAGGAGGGGATCGAGGGTGGAAAGGCCAATCATCTTATTTTCATGGAAGAGATTGAACCTCGTGAATAAGGATCCGTCACATTGCTCCATCAGACAAGATTTGAGGGTAGAATAGGCCCTCAACCCGATTTCGGCGAGGACAAAAATTAGGATCACCACGCCAATATTAATGAGAAAAATTTTAATCCAATTTTTCAAAATTGCCCTATCCTAATTCAACTTATAACTTGGGTGAGGGACCTAGCTACTCAACCGAGATTACAATGAAAGCAAAACTCATTCCTTTCTTTACGTTGAGCAAGGTAGTAGATAGTTCATAGATATTGCTGGCATTTCTATTAATTTGGGGGTTGAACCCATGACCGAATAACCATCTACAGCAAATTTGCATGGGAAAACCTTCATTCAACTCCGGGTTAAACCATCAATAGACGAAACCTTTTCTCAGATTATATGAGAAGTAACGAATTACTCACTCAGAGTTTCAATCCGCTGGATGACATATTGCCGACTGGAGAATAATTGCACCCATTTCAGAAACAGCCCATTCAGACTCCTTTTATCTATCGTCCCGAAATGCTCCCAGCCTTAGGCTTTTAAGATTTCCTCTTATGATTTTTGCTGCCTGTCTTACTGCCATTCCCAAACATCCTCGGCTAGGAGGTTGAGGGTCCCTTCAATTTGGATCCCATCATGGGCTCCGACAAAGAAGGGACAGCTTGACAGAGCTGGTTCACCAACCGATCAGCAACTGTCACCCATCCCGGCGGTACTTGAATAAGGGTTTAGGATAAGAGGTTGAGGTTGGGGTAACCAAATTCCAAATCAATGGGGGCGTTTTATGTGAAATTTTCCGACAGGCTTCTACCGACAACATAATTATTGAGCCGCCTATTTTCTTTTTGAATATGTTTTACAAGGGATTGAACTGGGCCCGCATCTTCCATCAACCGCGGCTATCCATTGCCCATTGATGAAATGCGGGTCGACATGGTGCATGCCATACGCATTCCAACCTTCTCCTGACATCGTGACGACAGGTTTTTCTGAAACGATTTTTTCTTTATAGACGGTTTTTGATAATTTTTCTATTTCAAAGGCGAACACCTGAATACCATAACGTGGCTCAGTATCTTGAGTGAACCGGTAAATCCGCCCATCATGAACAAGAACCCTTCCGCCCGGCCTGGCAATATGCTTATTTAATTTCACGATCGGATTCATCGGATGAGGCTTCCAATCCCCCATTAACTCGTCAGCATAATAGAGATTTAATGCGTCATTTTGTGGGTTTGTATAAAACAACCACCAGATATTCTCATATCGAAAAATTGAGGGGTCCACATAGTGCTCTCCATTGAAAATGCTTTTCACGAATTGCCATTCCGCAGGAAATGACTTGGCCCGATATAGTCTGATCGAGAGATCCTCGTGACTCTCCAGTATTAGGTAATCATTGCTTTCCCATTCAAACACGTAAGGATAGGATAGGTGGAACGGTTCATTGATAAGAATATTCTTGTATTCCCATTTTTTACCATCCTCGCTTTCGGCATATCCAATATCTCCCTGATTATTGGCCTGATTCAACACTTCGAAAAACAGATAAAAACGACCATCTTTGGTTGTCATAAAGGGATCGGCTACAAATTTGGCATCGACATCTTTAACATCCTTTGCCGTAAGAACGGGATTCGAGATGTCTTCAGGATCATGTAATTCAAATGGAGATTCACCCTTGTAAATTCCAATCGACCAGGGACCGGAACCAACGTTCTCTAACTGCGGACTTAAAAAGCCTCGTACAACCCCAAAGTACGGAGAACTCACCCTCCAGATCAATGCCCCTATTACCAGGCTAATGATGATTACTCCAGAAAGGACAAGTGGGGATATTGTAAATTTCTTCATTAATGGCTTACTTCCAATTAGTCAGTGCCTAGAGAGAAGGCGTACAGCAATCTTCCCTGTCCGTCCAGGAGCATGAAAATTTTCATTTTTTCCACTCAGAGTAAAAACCTAAAACTGCCACCAACATTCGTCAGGAAATCTGTGTCCACAAATTTCTCCCTCATAAATAAGAGGAGGGCAGTCGTTTTAAAATGCTTTCAATATCACTAATTTTCCAGAGCCCCAAAGATTTGTCCTTGTACTCCCCCCTACTAGTCTTTTGAGTGCAATGTTCTACAAGAAGTGATTGGGGGGGAGGAAATTGGAAAGGGACCGCTTCAAGATTCAGGGCCCTCCATTGGCCGGTTTTTATGTCGCGGTTTGCTTGTCGTTCAGGAAATGTTGTTGTGAGCAAATAGGTCGATCTACTCCTACTCATGTTCTGCAAGGCCATAAAAATATCCGAAAAGGAAAAATGCCCTAAACAATCCCGACAAAAAATAAGATCAACTTGAGGTAAGTCATTTCGTAAAAGATTTAGCTTCGTAAAAATGATATTATTTGTCTGATATAAGTATCGATTCCGCTCAACTAATTCTCCAACTATATCTGCTCCTGTATAATGAATTCCTCTTAAATCCACCCTTTTCATCCAGAAAAAATCGCCACAAGGGATATCAAGCATTGTGGAAATTTTCAAATTATCAAAGAGAATTGGCAGTTCTTTCACAATCGTCTGTGTTTGATCAAGATCTGAACCTTGCCCGGATACACTATTTTTACCCCTCCAATAATTTTCCTTGTATATTTCAGTGAATATAGCCTCCGTGGATTTCAGACGTGAAGCCACTTCTTTGCAAATTTTCACAATCCATTGGTAGGCAGGATAGGCACCCGGAATTTTTTTTATCAATTGTTTCAATTTTAATACCATCTCTAATATCGTTAAAATCCTTTTTTAATTCTCTAGACGGTCTTTTAGCAATTGGCTATTTCGCGTTTAAACTCGGACTAATAACCACAACAAAATCCTGAATATTATTTTTTATATTCACTAATCAATTTTTCTATCACGTCTCGATATTTCTTTTCGAAATTGTTCACCATATGATTTTCTTGAGCAAATTCCCATGATTTTCTGGACATACGCCTGAGTTCCTGAGTAGAACGAGACGAAGTTTGACGAACCGCCTCCCGAATCGCCTCGATTGAGCAATCCTCAAGGACAACACCTTCCTCCTTACTCACATCCACACCGGACTCATAGCTTATGATTGGGATAAGGCCAGCATGCAGTGATGTCAACACCGAACCGGCATTCGTTTCAGAGCATGATGGATAGACCAATCCGAGACAGCGATTGGTCAGGTCCATAAACTCAGCGCTTTCAACGTCAATCCATCCACGAGTATGAATATTGGGAGTATGATACAACTCCTTAAAATAGGCCTGCTCAAAATCCTTTTCTCTCGCGACCGGGCCGCAAACCGTCAGATGATATTCCGGCATTCCTGCGAATGCCTCTAAAACCAAATCAAGACCTTTATGCACCATTCCCTCACTCCCCAACCATAAAAATCGGAATCGACAGGATTCGAAATCCTTTGAATCCGACCAGGGATACCTATAGGGAACCGCATTCGGAACCAGATAAATTGGCTTATTAGCATAATTGAAATTTTTGACACCGAATGCACAATGAACGACCACGGAATCCGCATACTCAATTGCCATGGCAAAGCTTGGCTCCATGAATCTTCTGGAACGTAGAGTTACATTTCTTCTTTCCTGTAAGGCCAAAAGTCGTTTCGTTTCGGCGAAATTATTAAAATGCGGATGGGCCGTAGTCGCATGAAGTATCTTAATACAGTCCTTATTAAGGTGAGGGGCGAGTCTTTCAAAGTTCATCCGGGTATCGATAAAAAAATCATATTTCTTTTTAGGAAGAAAACTCTTATTCTGATTGCTAATGACATCAACAGCAAAACCGAGATCGGTAAAAGTTCTTGCCATTACGACGGACAATTGACGGTTATAGTGATAATAAGGGATTGGTTGTCCCGGTTTGGTTGAAAAAAGTTCAATTCTATAGGAGAGAAGCACATGACCTCGAGGCGGTCCCTCAGGCTTAAGGGATATCACCTTTCTATTAAAAGGCGAATTGAATTCCTCAAGAATACTCCCGAGTGCTGCATGGGAAAACTTAAGTATTTGTTTCCCATAACTACGAACAATCTTCATTAGAAAAAGCGCCTTCTTCTCATTTGGATTTGGAAGCTATGACTACAGAGGACAAGAACCCTCTGGCAAAGATTAGTTGAATAAGAAGCTGCAAATCTGGAACTCCCAACCCCATACCATGGAAAACACCTCATTCATTCGAATGCCCTGGGAGTTGAGATTTTTTGGAGGCAGAAAGTTGAGCTTTATACCATTCCACGGTTTGCTTCAGCCCACTTTCAAGCGAAACTCTTGGTTTCCACCCGAGTTTCTCGAATGTCTTCAATACCTCGGCGGTTCGCGCTGGTTCCAATACTCGATCAGGGAGGACGCCGAATAGAGGTTGAGCCCCACTCCCCATTACCTCAACCAACCGTTCAACCAATTCACGAACGGTCACCAGTGTCCCCGATCCCAAATCCACCGTGGTCCCTTCAATTTGTGGCACTTGAGCAGCGGCAAGAAACCCCTCGATAACGTCATCGACATAAATCCAGTCCGCCTTCCACTGCCCGCTGGAAAGTTTAGGCGATTCTCCTTTCAACAGAGAATGTACGACGGTGGGAATCAGCTTGCGGGTTTCCTGTCCTGGTCCATATGTCATAAAGGTCCTGACAATGACCACGGGCGTACCATAGAGCGCATGAAACATACGCCCATAGCCGCTACTCGCCCACTTGGCAGCCGCATAGGGTGAACTGGGAATACTCTCTCCATCATCCGATGGTTCATTGAGGGATCCGGCCAGCACGATGCGGTGGCATCCCATTTCCGCCGCAACCGTTAAAAGATTCACCGTGCTGGTGAGCAGGCTGTGGAATGACGGCAGAACTAGTTCTCTGTTCTGAATTCCTGAGACTAACCCGGACAGATGAAAAATGACGTCGGGCTTTATGGATTCGAATAACCTGCGGACCGCTCCGAAATCCTCCAGGTTCGATTTCCACCAGATGGGTCCACCTTTCTGACGGTCTCGTTGAGATCGGGATATCGCATGTACTTCCACACCGCGCATGCCTAGGTGACGGCACAAATGCGATCCCAAAAACCCGCTGGCACCGGTGACCATAACTGTGCGAGCTTTCCATGAAGAGGTCGTTTCCACCAGGGGGTTCCCATTAGGAGAGGTCATTTTTCACCTCCCGACCACATGGAAAAGATCATCATTCGCCTGATCGAGGAGCCTGCCGTAGTAATTTTCTCTTGAACCATCGCACAAGTCGTCTTTCCTCTCCACTGCAGCCTCACTCACCTTGATGTCCATGGTGTCCGCCATGAGAATTCATTGGGCGTGGCACTCATGATACTTCCTTTAGAAGTCCGTGCTCTTCCAGGGATTCAGCGGCTTTGTCAATGGACTCAAACTCCAATCCAGATCGTTCGGCAATGTCTAAGAGCGAATGCATTCCATCAGAAAAATTTAACACCCACAACATCGCCATCTCCCTTTTCGCGCCTTCCGATTGACCACCAATGGCCCGGTAGAGGCCCCTTTTTCCTAAACGGGGTTCGCACTTGGGATTTTGACTGAGAAATGTTTTGTTCCTTTCCAAAATATTTAACGCCCTTTCACAGCAGATCAAGGACTCTTCCAACGACTGAGGCTGGACAAACGTTAAATTGTCGCCTGACGTATGATATTCGGGATATTCTCCGTGAGGTGTCCTCATGAAACAGCCCACTGGCAAATTGAAGCCCGGGGAACAATATTGCCTTTCATCATACCCATAGGGGAAGAAATCGATGATGTCATGCTCCAACCCCGAGGTTTTCAGGATATGCGTGAAGGCCCGATCAATCCCGGCATTGCCTTGCCGGCTCTTTTTATACGTTAATGGTCCGGGATCTCCCACCCCGGTCACCACCATGCCATTGGTGATTGTGAACGCTTGGGTTTCATGCAACGCCAGCCAGGTAATAGACCCAATCGTCCCTGGAATAAAGAGAAAGCGGTAAGAATACCGTAATGAGCGCCCGCTCAACGTCTTGGCCAGAAACGTCGTAACGGCAATTCCGGACAGGTTGTCATTGCACAAGGATGGATGGCAGGTGTGACAGGAGATCAAGATCTCTTCTTCAGTTTCCCCTTTTATGATGTATTCCCCGTAGGTCAAATGCCCGGATTCTAAGGTTGAATTGATACATATCTCATATTCCTCATCTTTCATCGCCATCAATTGCCGATGAGTCAGACAGAATCCCCAGCTTTCCTTGTAGTAGGAGGTTCGGTATGGAATCCAATCAGGATTCTCGGGCAATGAATACAGATGGGGTTTTAATTCTTCAAGCGTCATCGTGGTGTGAATGGGCTGACTATAACTGACAACATGCAGGTTCGATTGCTTAAAATCGACAACCCGTTCTCCCTTTTTATTTTTAATATACGCATCCTGAATGTTCCACTCCTGTGGCACTACCCAATCAAACACCTCGGTTCCGCTTGGAATCTCATGCATCTTCACGGGGACATGGCGTGCAATTCCTTTTAGTGTCTCCCGAACGCCATGACCTGTAATACTCCGACAGATGGGATACAGTTCAGCAAGAAACTGATAGATCTCATGCCCGATTTGATTTGAAACTTTGTTATCCATACGGCCACGCAGCCTTATCGTGTTCAATGTTGGGGTTCGATAAAATCGGGGTAACTTAGGTCGCGGTCAGATATGAGGCGTTCATCGGCTGGCCATTGAATCCCAAACGCAGGATCGTCCCACCGCACCCCTTTAGCACATCGAGGATCGTAGAATGCCGATATTTGGTAAAAAATCTCCGTATTTTCTTCAAGAGTCTGAAATCCATGGGCACATCCTTCAGGGATATAATGCATCCGCCGGTTTTCCGCGGTGAGAACGACCGCCGCATGCTGAGTATACGTTTGAGATAAAGGCCGCAGATCGATCAGCACATCGTAGATTGCGCCCTTGATGCACGAGACGAGCTTGGCTTCTTCATACGGAGCACATTGGTAGTGCATCCCCCGAAGGATCCCTTTCCTTTTATTAAAAGAAAGGTTGCATTGCACCTGTCTGAATGTGATTCCATGGGCCTCAAACTCTCGTTGACACATCGTTCGTGCAAAGAACCCCCGACTGTCTTCAATACGCTCCGGATCAATTAAGAAGGCTCCCTTGATTGTTGATTCGGTAAAAATCACGGATACACCCGGACTTCCGGAATTGGCACCACGAATGCCCCGCCCCATTCGCGGATATAGGCCATTTGCTGCATAATTTCATCTTTCAAATTCCAGGGAAGGATCAAGACGTAATCAGGCTTCGTTCTCCTGATCGAATCGGGGTCATGGATTGGAATATGCGTCCCTGGCAGGTAAAGCCCTTGCTTGTGGGGGCTACGATCAACTGTGTAATCAATGAAATCCGTACGAATCCCACAATAATTCAAGAGGGTATTCCCTTTAGCCGGAGCACCATACCCTACGATAGTCTTCCCCTTTTCCTTCGCCTCAATCAAGAAGGACAGGAGTTGCCTCTTGGTATGATGGACTTTTTCGGCAAAAGAAAGATAATGATCTAAGGTTTGTAAGCCTGCCTTTTTCTCCCGATCCTGCAAGGCCGCAACTCTGGACTCCACTGGCTTTGAGTGATCGGCTTCATGGCGAGCATAGATTCGAAGAGACCCGCCATGGGTGGGGAGCTCTTCGACATCGAAAAGAATTAACCCGTGCTTCCGGAATACCTGTTCTACGGTGCCAAATGAGAAATACGAGAAATGTTCGTGGTAAATCGTGTCAAATTGATTTTCATCCATGAGGCGCATCACATGGGGAAATTCCATGGTGATGACACCCTGAGGTTTGAGCAGCGTTTGAAGCCCACGGACAAAATCATTCAAGTCCGGGACGTGAGCTAAGACGTTATTGCCAATCAACAAATCTGCCTGCTTTCCTTCTTCAACCAAAATTTGAGCCGATCGTTCCCCAAAAAACGATACCCGTGTAGGTATCCCTTTTTCGGTAGCCACTTTGGCCACATTTTCCGCCGGTTCGATTCCCAAAACGGGAATGCCCTTTTTGACGAAATATTGAAGTAAGTAGCCGTCATTACTGGCGACTTCAACCACAAGACTCCGTTCATCCAGTTTTATCCGTTCCTGAATCATGTCTGTATACGCGCGCGCATGTTGAAGCCACAAATCAGAATAGGAAGAAAAATAGGCATAATCGCTAAAGATTCTCTCAGGAGTTGAACAGTCCTTTAACTGCACCAGAAGACACCGGCTACAGACAAAGGCATACAATGGGAAAAACGGTTCCATCTCCCCCAAGCATTCGGCTTTCACATAGGAATTTGAAAAAGGGGAAGTCCCTAGATCAAGAAACGTATGCTCTAGTACCGTACGGCAAAACCGACAAGACTGTGAATTTTTCATAGTTTTCCCCTCTTGAGTCGACCGCCTTCACTCCGGAAATCGGGGATTATGGGGCCGGCTGCAATCCACGCCAAAAACGAAACATTTCGACGATCTACCAGTCACGTATTGTGTATTGGGAGGAATATTTTTAACAGGGCCCAATGTGAGGGGCCTTCTTCTTTAACACTTCGTCATACTTTTTTGCTCGAGAAATTCTTTATACCATGTAATTGTCTCAGCCAGCCCTTTTTCCAAACTATACAAGGGAGCCCACTTGAGCATCCGTTTAGCTTTGCTGGAGTCGAGATATTGATCCCGGATCTCGGCATTGGCCTGGTTCATTACGATTGGGGCTAACTGATGGCACTCCATCTGTATTTGAATTTCGCGCACAACATCCAAGACCGTCCACGGCTGTTCTCCGCTAAAATTAAACGCCTCGCCACGAACTCCCTCCTCCCGTGCGTGTAAGGCCAGAAGAAGATAGGCTTGCACAACATCAAGGACGAAGATGTAATCCCGTGTAAATTTTCCATCGCTCCGAATGATGGGGCATTCCTGCCTCAGGAAGCTTCGAATCGTGCCCGGAACGATGCGACTCCAATTTAGATCGCCTCCTCCAAAAATGTTTCCACACCTTGCAATTGTGACAGGCAAATCATATGTCTGGCTATACGAGCGCGCGAGCAAATCGGTACAACTTTTACTCACATCATAGGGAAACCGTCCCAAAGGCGGCATATCTTCCGTATAAGGCAAGACCTCAACATCACCATAGGCTTTATCACTGCTGGCCACGACAATTTGTTTGACCAGGTTTTTATGAATCCGGCAAGCTTCCAGTACATGATATGAGCCACGAATATTCGCTTCGAACGTTGGCAGCGGGCTTCGCAAAGCAATCCCCACCAACGGCTGGGCGGCCAGATGAAACACCGTGTCTATTTCATTCTCGCTGATGGCACGCTCCAGAGCCTGATAATTTTCCAGTTCTCCTGAAACCACCGTTGTTCTTTTAACATCACCACTTCGAATGAGCTCGCTCTGAGGATTCCAATCTCTAATTAGGGTAGCCACGAAGGCACCTTTTTCAAGCAGGCTTTTCACCAGCCAGGAACCGACAATGCCGGTTGCGCCAGTTACTAAAACCCGGCTTTCACTCCACAATATACTCATTTCCATACCTTCCAAGGGGCTTGCCCGGAATTCCACAATTCATCCAAATAATTTTTCTCTTTTAAGGTATCCATGCAGGACCAAAACCCAAAATGCCGATATCCCATCATTTGTCCATCTTTGGTCAGACCTTCCAACGGCTCTTTCTCCCAGGATGTTTCATCATCACGGATGTAATCAATGGCCTTACCATTTAACACAAAAAATCCACCATTTATCCATCCTTCCCCTGATTCAGGTTTTTCATGAAAGTTACAGATCCTATCTCCTTCAAACCCGATTCGTCCAAACCGGGCAGGTGAACGTACAGTGGTTACGGTTGCCAATTTCCCATGTGAATGATGAAATTTAATCACCGATTCAATATCAAGGTCCGCCACTCCATCACCATACGTAAACAAAAAAGTTTCATCATCACCTAACCATCTTTTAAGGCGTTTGAGCCTTCCACCTGTTTGCGTATGCATTCCAGTATCCACTAGATGGATTTTCCAGTTTGGCTGTTTGCCATCATGTATCGTGGTTTTTCCATTCGCTAAATCGATCGTAAGATCATTATTGATAGCATAGAAGTTCAAAAAGTATTCCTTAATGACCTCAGCCTTGTACCCTAATGCCACGATGAACTCGGTAACATTATAAGCCGCATACACTTTCATGATATGCCAAAGGATTGGTTTCCCTCCGATCTCTATCATGGGCTTTGGTCTTAAGGCGGTTTCCTCAGAAAATCGAGTTCCCAATCCACCAGCGAGAATAACGGCTTTCATAATCCTGTCCCTTTTCTTATTTGCTCGTCAATTATAATACCCAGGCCAAGGACGCACCCAGAGCTAAAAGAAAAACAGTCAACAACCCAATTCCGAAAACCTACTAGTCCGTATGTGACCACCTAATTTTTTGAGGGGCATGGATCTGATGCGATCAGAAAATTTCCCACTATATCCACAGCTCTTCGACTTGGTTTTTTGCAGCGGGCCATTAAACCATGGCTTTAAGCAGGAGGTCTCATCTACATGCCCACATTCAGACTCAGTATTCCCTACCCACATTGATAACCCTTGATGGCCCAATTGAACCAACTAAACTTAATCAACTTTCCATTTCGGCTAAATCCTCACAGACTAACTCTGAAAAAGGGGTAGAGCATATAAACCCAGGAAGACTGCATTAAAATTTAAATGGATTTGTCCTCTCCTTCAAGGACAAAGTCCATTAAAAACCTCTAAGCCTTCACATTGACCAGTTGCCCTCTTATCGCTGGTCTCTCCCCAGGACGTCTAGTTCCCTGGCTGCACCCCATCTAGTAAAGCCGAAGCCAAAGTAATCAGATGAACGCAGGAGTATTTCCTCAACTCTTGAAGGCTAAATTTCTCGATTCAGAAAAATTGTTCCCGCCAAAAGGCCGGAATCGCGGTTGGTCTAATCTTCGCTTTCCCTCCGAGTTGACTGTGACCCGAGCTCTGAGAAAAGGATTTCGCAAATTTGGAGATGGATGAAAATTTGTTCGGATGCCTCCTCTTGGCTCATCCGAGTAGGAGAGTCCTTTAAAAAATGGCAAATTTTTATAATTCTCGAAAAAACCGAAATCCTTTTCAATTTTGTCTGCATAAAGTCTAGGCTCAAAAATGAAATACCCTACATATAAAGGCACCGCCTGAGGTAAAGACATTCCTTCCTTATCCTGAGATACTAATTTGCGCAACGAACCTGTACCCATTCATCAATGGCATCCCTAGGCATTGATTGCATATCTTCAATTGGATCGATTATTGATATTGTTAAAAAAACAGAGCTTGTTGGTAAGTTTCACACTAGGCTCAATGGGTTTGCTTCTTCCACGGTATTAATAGCCTGTATATCAATGTCGTTTATTATTTTCCTCACCTGAGAAGTTCTTCTTGAGCCAAATGTTCGCCACCATCTTTGGTAACAATGAGCTTTCCAAGCCTATTCATCGAAATCTGCTTGGATTCACACCATCCCATTAGCCGTTTACTTCCTATGCGTGTAAATTTGACTTTCCGGTGAATTAATAAAAACCAACGTGCAACACCCCGCTATTCCGACAACTGGCGCGAGTATCACAGTGATTTCCGTTTTCAATAACAGTCCCCGTCTCATCGTAAAACTGCCGTTTCAGTTGTCGGGGGGACATTAATACCGATGATTCCAGCACCAATAACCAGAAAATCTTAGGTTATCATTTATTTGTCTAGAACAGACTCGAGAAGAAATTTTAAGCCCTAAACCCCTGACAGAATCAACCTTGAGAACTTTGTCAATGACATCCTCACAAAATTACTAAGATTATCCATCTATTAAACAAGGAGAAAAATTCGTACACATTGAAACAGGCCACTACATGGACGATTCATTCCTACGTGTGGGAAATCAAGAAAAATACAGTCGGCATTTCATCTGACCGCCGATTTACGTCCTTCTACCCGAAAAAAATCATGACTTCACGTTTTGCCTTGAGGTGATGGCAATTCCTCCCTGTGACAAAAATTGCCAAGCTGCCGCCATACCTAGCTAACTGCGTTAACAACCTTGTGGTCAAATTTTCCCGCTCAAACAAATACCAAAATTACTCAGCCCGACAAGATGAAGACTAATGGGAGCACTTTAGAACTCACGGCACCTACCCTTCTGATTCCATTATTCAAAATGATCAAGAAACTATGGCATGTAATGGCAAATTGTTTCTTACCATTTTTGAATTGTCCTTGTCGTAACTTAGGCTATTATACTTGAATGCTTATTCATGTATGAAGAAAAAAGTAGGGATAGTCGCTCAATATAATTAATGAGTTAATAAACCCTATTGACTAAATTTGCCTTCGACCCAATTTTCCGCGTAACGGCCAAATGGGCCGTATCAATTCTCATTACAACACCACGCACTTGCAACCAATAACCATACGGCCTTGAAACGCCACGGTTTCATAGGAAGTGAAACTCGTTGGGTCCCATTCCGTTCTGTTCTGTTCGAAAATTGCTTCAAGGCCATGAAAAGGCCCGTGATTAATACGAATAATTTGTCCAGATTCAAAGGAAGCTAAAGGGGGGAAGGAAAACAGCTCCATTGTGAACTCTCTTCCTAATTGAGTCAATGATTTCTTCTTCCACTATTGCTGGTGCGGCACCAAACTTGACCATCCCTCAGAACCCCATGAGCATAAGTCACTTTCCGATATCGGTCTTCATGTCAACTCATATAAAGATATACCCTGGGAATAATACCTCTCCATCACTTTTCGCCTTATTTCGAGTCGATTTTAATCTCTTTCCTCTTAACTTGGACAGAAGATATAAACACCCAATAACTGTAAGTTGGCCTCCGCCACGTCTTCCTGACGAGCTTTACTATGAACCAGATCCCACCGAGAATCCGACATTATATTGTCTCCATCTTCATTAGAGCATATCAGAAAATTCAATTAACTCAACGCTTTACTCCAATTTTTTCGTTAGCATTTCTTAAATAAACATGAATGTATTTCTCATTCAACACTTCTCCTTTAACCTCATAGGCATTTTTCTGCTCCAATAACAATTGCCCCGACCTTTTAGTTGGTTCAACCTCCAACCATATTGAAGTGGATAAATCAACGGAGCTTGAGGCCCTAATTTCTTAAGCCATCCTGTATTTGGTTCCAGGCAACGAAATCTGTAATATTGTTTTAGATCTGTGGCAGAATACTCGGCAGTACTCATTCAGGAGGAACGATGAAATAGAAAAAGACTCCCTCCACGTTAATTTTCTTCCAGGTTTTTTGGTCCCCAATTGTCTATTGGGAGTTTTTGACGATCCCTGCCTCAGACCAGGCTAAACAAACTGCTATGCGCTCCCATTCAGGACTGCTGCAATGCAGCTTCTACGACCACACCACACAACAAGAGCGCGATAGGGATGCCGTCAACTGACTGATCTAGGTGGCGTTTGGGCCATAGTTGCCTATCACTGCTAGGGAGTAAACGTAGAAAAGCTAGTGTTTTCACCTCTACCCTTGCTGTTAACAATCAGGTCAGGGAAAGAACAAGGCTGATGGAGGGTATTATTGAGGGAGAGAACCAGAGAATCCTCATTACCGTTATTGACCGTTAGGACGTACGACTGCAGGTTCCAAAAGAAACCATGATGTTTTGCACCAGATAAGTGTTCTTGCTTTAGGCAAAAATCGTTGACATAGACTAGTCGGGCCCTGGATTAGGTAATCACAATGCCTAGATTTTCGGGAGTTCCACAACCAATTTCTGGATATATCCAGACGGCGATTTGAGGAGACACCTACGATCGCCAAAAAAACCTCTTCAGCATAGTTTCCCAAGTCTGAACCAGGAATTGTTCACTAATTCGGTCGACACTGAAGATGGCCTGACCTTATGTAACTTCCTGGACTGGACGGTCATGACGTGACACAGATCCTTATGTCCTCCCATTGGCGCTAAAAAAGTGTAAGGCAGCAAATAGGCCAGACCCTCTTACCAGGTGGGAGTGGGAGTGGGAGTAAGGGGGTCGGCCGAGGACTCAAACACCAAGTCGAGTGCCTCGCTGAACATACCGTACTTTCGGAGATAAAAAAACCGATAGGTTAAAAGAGGCATTGCCCAGGGGTTTATATATCCCTGAAAATTTAGCTTCGGAAATTGGCTTCTTTTACAATTTCATAATAAACTGTCTACAATTATGTTTCTCTTAATCAAAGAAGTTACCGCCTGTACAAAAGGCTCGCGAAAACCAGGAAAAATTTATCGTCGACCAGACCAACATGACAACTATTTTCAAATCGAAGATGCATCAATCTAAAGCAGTACCCCCTTATAGAGAGGCGCACGGATGAGCAAGATGCCCCTATTTCCCAATAATGAAAAGGAAAGACTCATGTCTGTTTCCATTAAAATTGACCAGCAAGTCAGATCTCGACACAGATCTTCCGTCCTGGCAATAGCCTCTTTGGCACTGGCACTCGGATGCTTTGGCCTCGTCCAGCTGGCCACTGCCCATTCTGGGCTTGATCCAGAAATTCATGAAATCACCGAGGAATTGATCAAGGATCCAGATAATGTGGATCTGCTAGTCCAGCGTGGGCAGGTCTATCGGTCCAATGGAAAATACATCGAATCCTTGCTTGACTTAGAACGGGCCTGGCTGCTGAATCGCGAGAACCGCACTGTCGCTTTACAACGCGCTTTGACTCTCTCTGCCCTAGGCCGTGACAAGGAAGCTAAGACCGCATTGGATTATTTTCTTGAGGATGAATCCGACCCGAAACGAGTCTTTGCTTTGGCCGAACGCGGGAGCATTTATTTACGAACTGGTCAATCTGAACTGGCCATTACAGACTTTACGTCAGCCATTCAGTTGCAACCTACCATTGAGCTATACCTTGTTCGAGGAAAACTCCAGGAATCTTTGGGAAAGCTTGAGGATGCGGCAGAAGGATATAAGGATGGTCTTGCCAAGCTGGGAAATGCCATCTTACTAAAAAATGGCCTCATCCGTGTACGGATGGTTCAAAAACAATACGGTGAAGCCCTAGCCTTGGTAGACAAAGAGATAGCTGGCTCGTCAGTAAAGACATCCTGGCACCTCAAACGGGCGGAAATCCTAGATAATATGGGTCGATCGGAAGCAGCCAGCCTCGCATATGAACAGGCATTAGCTGAAGCCAATCGTGTACTGGGAAAACGCCAGACTGCCATGCAACTACTTGCCCGCGCGGAAGTTTATCAAGCGATGGGTCGGATGGAAGAAGCCAAACAAGATCTCCGTGTGGCTATTCAAAAGACTCCGCACTTTTCCGAGGCCGATGACCTCTTAAGAAAATTAGAGAACCAATAAATACTAGCCATCAGCCCCTTACATAACAGCAAGTGCACTTGGAAAAATTAAATAAATCACAATGGATTATGGTGGCGCTGGGCTGTGCGCTATTTGTGCTGGTGACTTTTGTGACGCCAGCGACCGCCGCTGTGGTGCGGCAACCCTATCTACAACTCGTCACTCCCACCTCCGTCACGGTGGTGTGGCGCACGGACCTGAATTCGGCAGACAATAGCCAAGTGAAATATGGCACAGTGGCCGGCTCTCTGAGCCAAACGGCGACCGGTACGGCGGTCACACGCTCAGGACTCAACGTCAAGGATCACATTGTTACGATTACCGGGCTAACCGCTGCCACCAAATATTTCTATAACGTCGGCACCGTGACGAACGGTGTGCAAGTTACCGGCACTACTCAGCACTTTTTTGTCACGGCGCCCCCCGTCGGGTCGGCCACACCCGTTCGGGCGTGGGTGCTGGGGGATTCGGGCGACGCCAGTAACAACCAAAGGAATGTGCGGGATACGATGCTGACTGAGACCGCGCTGAATCCGCCAGCTCCCAACTTGATCTTGCACATGGGGGACATTGCGTATCAAAGCGGCACCGACGCACAATTTACCAACAACCATTTTAAGATTTACGAAGATATTCTCCGCCAGACACCTCTTTGGCCGACGCTGGGTAATCATGAGGTTCCGAACAGCTCCAGTTCCCTGGGCATTGGGCCTTACTACGAAGCCCATGTCCTGCCGAGCAGCGGCCAAGCGGGAGGGGTGGCCTCCGGCACCGAAGCCTACTATGCCTTTGATTACGCCAATGTGCATTTCATTGTGCTCGACTCCATGGACAGTAGTCGGGCTCCGGGCTCGCCGATGTTGACCTGGTTACAGAATGATCTGGCTGCCACCGGGCAAGAGTGGGTGATCGCCTTCTGGCATCATCCGCCTTATTCGAAAGGCCACGACTCGGACAATGCCGCCGACTCCGGTGGACGATTGGTCAATATGCGGGAGACGGTGCTACCCATTCTGGAGGCCGGCGGAGTGGATTTGGTCCTTGCGGGGCATTCTCATGCCTATGAGCGGTCTTACCTCCTGGATGGCGCCTACGGCTATGGCACCTCACCTAACTTTGCTACACCGTCCTTCAATACCCTATTGGCCGATGGCCATATTCTGGATGCGGGCAATGGCCAGCCCTCGGGCACCGGAGCGTATCAGAAAAGTGCCGGAGGTGTGTCGCACGAGGGAACCGTGTATGTCGTGGCCGGCCATGGGGGGCATGATCTTGATTCCACCCATCCCGTGCATCCGGTCATGGCGGTGTTTGATGTGGCCTATGGCTCGGTGCTCCTCGACATCACGGGCAGCAGCCTCACCCTCCGAAATCTGCGGGCAGGAGGCGCCATCACCGACACCATGGCTATTCAGAAGAGTGGGTCGCAACCAAACCCATTAACCCTTTCGAATCTGACCGTCGCCAGTGGGCAAACATATGTGGTGCCCGCCTCAGGCCTCCAAGCCGGCGGCACCGTCTATATCGACCGTGCCTATACCTTTACTACCGTCCCCTCCAGTGTGCAGGGCGCCACCTATATCCGAACCGCCAACAATGATAAAGCCGCGACGAATGCTGACTTTCTCAGCTTTACAGTCACTCAACCCGTCTCCGTATCGGTCGCTCATGACCTGCGTATCACCCCGAAACCTACGTGGTTGAGCACTTTTACTGATACCGGCGTGAATCTGGTGACCTCGGATACCACCCTCCGTCTCTTTGCTCGGTCCTTCCCCGCCGGCACCATTACCCTCGGGGGCAATGCTAGCGGTGGGAACAGCAGCATGTATTCCGTCATCGTTCAACCACAGAGTGGCGGAGGACCTGCCAATCAAGCTCCCAATGGGGTCATCAACACGCCGAGTGGGGCGCAGAGCATCCAGGTGGGCCAAGCCCTCACCTTTACCGGCACCGGCACGGATCCAGACAACAATACGCCATTCACCCATCGGTGGACCTTTGGCTCGGGCTCGGGCCTGGCCGATCGCACCGTGGAGGACCCCGGCTCCGGCACCTTTAATACCGCTGGCGTATTCACCGTAACCTATACGGTGACGGATGCCCTTGGGCTAGCCGATCCCACCCCTGCGACCATTCAAGTAACAGTCCAGCCACAAGGCACAGGCTTTACTGCTTACAATGACCTAGCCTGGGGATCAGGGCAACTCGAAACGAATATCACGAAGTTCACCTCTCCCGTCGGAGGCTCAGGCTTACCCAGCAGTGGCATGCTCAAAGATTTCACCACCGGCCTCGATACCGGAGTGACCCTGACGGTCACTGGCGGCGAGTTTATCGGTAGTGGCCAAGCCACTCAGGGCGCAAACCCGACCATGGGAGACGCCTTCACCATCTTTAATGGAAAAGTCAGTACCCTTGGCGTCATTTCCTATGTCAATCAAGACACTAACTCGCTCCTATTGACCTTCAATGGGCTCAATCCGAGCAAGACCTACGATTTGGCCTTCTTTGCCCATCGAGACTTTTACGGTTGGGATCGGGCCTCCCTCGTAACTCTTTCCGGACAGGACGCATTTATCAATGCGAGTTCCGCCGCCACCGATAATCCCAGTGAGGTCGGCGGGGTAATCTTCTCCGGGTCGTCAGATACCTCGACTCGGCTACCAGCAGATAATGATAAGGGTTATGTGGCGCGATTTAGCAACATTCAGTCCGGAAGCGATGGGAAGATCCTGCTCACCATTAGCTTTGATGGAAACGTCGCCAGCCAATACACAGGGAAGTATGGCAGTGCAATCCGGCTGATGGAGTCCGGTAACGGCGGAGGACCAGTTAATCAAGCCCCCAATGGGGTCATCAACACGCCGAGTGGGGCGCAGAGCATCCTGGTAGGCCAGGCCCTCACCTTTACCGGCACCGGCACGGATCCAGACAACAATACGCCATTCACCCATCGGTGGACCTTTGGCTCGGGCTCGGGCCTGGCCGATCGCACCGTGGAGGACCCCGGCTCCGTCACCTTTAATACCGCCGGCGTATTCACCGTGACCTATACGGTGACGGATGCCCTTGGGCTAGCCGATCCTACCCCCGCAACCATTCAAGTAACAGTATCTAGCACACCTCCACCCTCATCATTAACCCTCTCGAATCTGACCGTCGCCAGTGGGCAAACATATGTGGTGCCCGCCTCAGGCCTCCAAGCCGGCGGCACCGTCTATATCGACCGTGCCTATACCTTTACTACCGTCCCCTCCAGTGTGCAGGGCGCCACCTATATCCGAACCGCCAACAATGATAAAGCCGCGACGAATGCCGACTTCCTTAGTTTCACGGTCAATCAACCAGTATCGGTCTATGTCGCCCATGGAGATCGTATTACTTCGAAACCCTCATGGTTGAGCACCTTTTCGGATACCGGCGCGAATCTGGTGACCTCGGATGCGACCTTTAGCCTGTTTGTGCGGTCCTTCCCCGCCGGGACCATTACCCTCGGGGGCAATGCGAGCGGAGGAGGATTCAGCATGTATTCCGTCATCGTTCAACCCCAGAGTGGCGGAGGACCTGTCAATCAAGCCCCCAATGGGGTCATCAACACGCCGAGTGGGGCACAGAGCATCCTGGTAGGCCAAGCCCTCACCTTTACCGGCACCGGCACGGATCCAGACAACAATACGCCATTCACCCATCGGTGGACCTTTGGCTCGGGCTCGGGCCTGGCCGATCGCACCGTGGAGGACCCCGGCTCCGTCACCTTTAATACCGCCGGCGTATTCACCGTGACCTATACGGTGACGGATGCCCTTGGGCTAGCCGATCCTACCCCCGCAACCATTCAAGTAACAGTATCTAGCACACCTCCACCCTCATCATTAACCCTCTCGAATCTGACCGTCGCCAGTGGGCAAACATATGTGGTGCCCGCCTCAGGCCTCCAAGCCGGCGGCACCGTCTATATCGACCGTGCCTATACCTTTACTACCGTCCCCTCCAGTGTGCAGGGCGCCACCTATATCCGAACCGCCAACAATGATAAAGCCGCGACGAATGCCGACTTCCTTAGTTTCACGGTCAATCAACCAGTATCGGTCTATGTCGCCCATGGAGATCGTATTACTTCGAAACCCTCATGGTTGAGCACCTTTTCGGATACCGGCGCGAATCTGGTGACCTCGGATGCGACCTTTAGCCTGTTTGTGCGGTCCTTCCCCGCCGGGACCATTACCCTCGGGGGCAATGCGAGCGGAGGAGGATTCAGCATGTATTCCGTCATCGTTCAACCCCAGAGTCCTCCTCTGTAAACGGGCCTTTTTCCAAGCCTTACAACGTAATACCAAAGAATGGGGCCATCACTGGGTCTGCTGATCCCACTCCGCAATCATCCAAGTGAAAGCATATCCCCATCTCTTGTGATGGTTTTCTTTAAAGTCAGTTGTATTTGGGACGAGTGGTTCCTCAGTCAGTGAAATACTCCCGACGGGAACGAAAGGAGCCACTGATGAGAACAGACAGGAGGCGATGCAAAAAGGCCACTAAAGGCTCTCGAGGGATCTAGCAACCCGCGTGCTCTAGCGGGCAAGTAAACGCTTAACGCAGTGATGATGGATATGGGCTGGATGTTCACGGATAGCGGCATGTTGATCGAGCCAGAAAAATTGACGGGACCTCCTACCGACCGAGCTTTCCCGAATTGGGTGCTCGAGAATGGGGCGATCTTCCATGGACGACCAAAAGGTCAAGATGACGCACCCACGGCTCCGCGACGTGACCAATACGAAATGATCATATTTAAGGCAACGACGCAAGCTTTTCATTTCTCGCCCTAACCCGCCTCAAGAAAATGGTGACGCTGACGGCCCAGGACCTAAAGGTATTCCAAGAGCGGTCCCTTATGGCATTCATGGCTTTTACGATCCTCTTCGGCCCGCCCCATCCGGGCCGCTAAGCCTCATCTCACTGGACATGGACTTGAGCGACCAGAAGATGGCCAAGGGCTTTGGGAAGGTTCCATCGAAAATCATGTGATTGACGGCGAATTCGGTTCTGGAAGCCTTCAAAGAATGTCGACGTTTCATCATGTGAAGGTTCTGGCACAACTGCACAAGACACTGATGTCGACCAACCCTGCGACCATGTTTCCACTGGTTCGCCAAAACGAGCGAAAAATCAAATGCACCCGAGGCAGCGCGAGGCTCCAGCATTGACTGGGGCCAGTGTTGCTGTACTGCGAGAAGCAATTTAACCGTATGAATGGCTTTGCAGATAATGCTCAGGTCATGAAGACCATGGAGGAATCAAACCCGCAAAGCCCTTCGACGACGAAATTGGCGTAAAACAACCATGGGCGTCGCTCAGGATTTTTCAAAGAGTTTATTGTTAACACCTCTCTCGGACGCCAGATACTCCGTCAAAATGGGAAACCAAGACGATCATTTGTTGATAACGCCGAGCTTCAATCAGGGTCTATATTTTGTCTAGGAGTGAACGGTGGGTAACAAATCAGGTGTAGACATCTTCCGTTAATCGGTAAAACAAACCATGAGGATTTTACACGCTGCTCATTGAAAACAACAAGAAATGTTCGTACAGCTTGAATGTAGAATTTAATTACGACCATATTGCCAATATCATTCTTGCCGCCTTCGTATCCGCTTTGTTCAAAGTTAGGGAAGGAGCTTCGCTTCTGCAAAAAAGGAAGCTTTCGAATACAAAAAAACCCTTAATTCTCCGACTATTGAATTTGCCAATCTAGGGACGTAGTAGCGGGATAGCCTGTTGAGGTTATGGCCGCCCCATTCATTAACCATATCGCTACTGTACCACTAACTGTATTATGCCAGACGAGGTCGGCCTTCCCATCACCATTGAGATCGCCCACCTGCCGATTCACCCAATTTAACGAAACACTCCCCGGAAAGCCTGTCGATGCGATGGTCGCCCCATTCATAAACCACACAGCTACCGCACCTGAGCTCGCATGGCGCCAAACAATGTCGTCCGTGCCATTCCCATTCAAATCTCCCACTCCTGCAATCTGCCACGCTAAGGATCCACCTGACGGAAAACCCGTCGACGTAATAGTTGCCCCATTCATTAGCCACACAGCCACAGCCCCTGTGCTGTTTTTACGCCAGACGAGGTCGGCTTTCCCATCGCCATTGAGATCGCCTACTTGCCGGATCACCCAATCCAACGAGACACTACCTGGAAATCCTGTCGAGGTTACAGTCGTCCCATTCATAGTCCACACCGCCACTGCGCCACTGCTAGTATTTCGCCAGATGAGGTCAGCCCTCCCATCGCCATTGAGATCTCCCACGCCCGCAATCTGCCACACTAAAGGGGCCCCGGGTAAAAAACCCGTCGACGTGACGGTTGATCCATTCATGAACCACACCGACACTGCACCACTGCTCGTATTTCGCCAGACAAAGTCCGACTTCCCGTCTCCATTAACATCGCCGCCTCCAGCGATCTGCCATGCTAAAGACACCACGCCTGGAAACCCGTTAGAGGCGATATTAACACCGTTCATGAGCCAAATGGCCGAGGCCCCAGTACTGGTATTCCGCCAAACAATATCGGATTTTCCGTCCTTATTAAAGTCAGTCGAAGCAATTGGACCAGGTGGATAAGTGGAATTTTTGATAATGCTCATGGTGTCGGTGATAGCGCCTCCTGCCCGCAGATTTCGGAGGGTGAGGCTGCTGCCCGTGATGTCGAGGAGCACCGAGCCATAGGCCACATCAAACACCGCCATGACCGGATGCACGGGATGGGTGGAATCAAGATCATGCCCCCCATGGCCGGCCACGACATACACGGTTCCCTCGTGCGACACACCTCCGGCACTTTTCTGATACGCTCCGGTGCCCGAGGGCTGGCCATTGCCCGCATCCAGAATATGGCCATCGGCCAATAGGGTATTGAAGGACGGTGTAGCAAAGTTAGGTGAGGTGCCATAGCCGTAGGCGCCATCCAGGAGGTAAGACCGCTCATAGGCATGAGAATGCCCCGCAAGGACCAAATCCACTCCGCCGGCCTCCAGAATGGGTAGCACCGTCTCCCGCATATTGACCAATCGTCCACCGGAGTCGGCGGCATTGTCCGAGTCGTGGCCTTTCGAATAAGGCGGATGATGCCAGAAGGCGATCACCCACTCTTGCCCGGTGGCAGCCAGATCATTCTGTAACCAGGTCAACATCGGCGAGCCCGGAGCCCGACTACTGTCCATGGAGTCGAGCACAATGAAATGCACATTGGCGTAATCAAAGGCATAGTAGGCTTCGGTGCCGGAGGCCACCCCTCCCGCTTGGCCGCTGCTCGGCAGGACATGGGCTTCGTAGTAAGGCCCAATGCCCAGGGAACTGGAGCTGTTCGGAACCTCATGATTACCCAGCGTCGGCCAAAGAGGTGTCTGGCGGAGAATATCTTCGTAAATCTTAAAATGGTTGTTGGTAAATTGTGCGTCGGTGCCGCTTTGATACGCAATGTCCCCCATGTGCAAGATCAAGTTGGGAGCTGGCGGATTCAGCGCGGTCTCAGTCAGCATCGTATCCCGCACATTCCTTTGGTTGTTACTGGCGTCGCCCGAATCCCCCAGCACCCACGCCCGAACGGGTGTGGCCGACCCGACGGGGGGCGCCGTGACAAAAAAGTGCTGAGTAGTGCCGGTAACTTGCACACCGTTCGTCACGGTGCCGACGTTATAGAAATATTTGGTGGCAGCGGTTAGCCCGGTAATCGTAACAATGTGATCCTTGACGTTGAGTCCTGAGCGTGTGACCGCCGTACCGGTCGCCGTTTGGCTCAGAGAGCCGGCCACTGTGCCATATTTCACTTGGCTATTGTCTGCTGAATTCAGGTCCGTGCGCCACACCACCGTAACGGAGGTGGGAGTGACGAGTTGTAGATAGGGTTGCCGCACCACAGCAGCGGTCGCTGGCGCCACAGAGGCCACCAGTAAAAATAGCGCACAGCCAAAACTCACCACACCAATTTTCTTCATATTTACGATCCCTAATGTCCTAATGTTGGGGGGAAAAAGTCATCCCCAAATTTTTTAGAATAAAATGCGAAGGAAACTTTACTGGTTATATTGAGGCATCACAAACATGTAAGAGAATGCCTGAGCAAATCCAAAAAAATCAGATCTTCAAACCTTGATACATAACCTACGGTATGAATATATACAAATATTCATTCCTATAAAAATACCAATATAAGGCTAATACCAAATTAAGACTGTCAAAACTCCAGCATATCTCGTGCCCAGCAAATGTCAACTGGCGGATAGGCGGTCGAGAAAATGATCAAAATAGCTGGAATCTTGTTTTTAAAAGGTCATTTTTCTTTAAAACGAATAAACACTGTAGAAAAACCTGCGTCCTTTGGACATAATAATCATAGAGTTTTTTTATTGGGATCCCCAACACCCTACAAATTGAAGATTAATCAATACTTCATATGGGAATAACCCCACACTCCCACTCGTCCAATGCTTCCTTCCCAGATAGACCTCAGTTAATTTTCTTTTTAAGGACTTTTCGAATATTTCAGATTTAAAATTTGCTTAAGCTCTCTCTGACACAAAGGAAGTTAACCCATTTCCTTACAATTCAAATAAAACTTGGAGACACCTCCTGAATTTATAAATTTTTGAATGAATCTTTATACTCCCCTGGTCTCTTAGCATCAGGAGCTTCCAAGAAAGGAGCAAAGGTTTCTCCTGCATTTCCATTCACATACTCCAATCCGATGATGTCTTATGGACTACTTCATCATGGTATTAAATTCTCATCATGCCTTTCAGGTGATCTAGAGACGCCTCCCACACGTAGCTTATCTGCAGCAGGAGAGCCCAATTTCCCCAAGTATAAACTATTCTAAGCCTTCTCTGTGCCTTTCAAACGTGAGGCCTTTTGGGCTTTCTTCATTAGCTCGCATAAAGCAAGTGGGGGGCAATGCCGGAAGAGGTATAAATCTTATCCTCTTTATTCCGTCATGCCCCCCAGCTCTTAGATGAGATTCCGCTCTTCCCTGGCCTACTCAACAATTCCCTAAAGCGTTGGGCTCCAGCTTGACGTGACCCCCGTTTCTAGCAAGAAACGGGAATCACACTTAGCAGAACTCTCTTTTCAAAAAGTGCTTCAGGCTAAGGTTGAATTTCCCAGGAGGTCGATGCGCTGCCGGGGAAACCAGCGGAGGTCAGAGTCGTCCCGTTCATCAGCCACACAGACACTGCCCCACTCGTGGTATTTCGCCAGATGATATCCGCGTTGCCATCGGCATCGGTATCACCCACCTGTCTAATTTCCCAGGCAGAGCTCACCACACCTAATGAGCCGGTGGAGGAGGGAGCCGCTGTCCCATTCAGCAACCATACCGCAGCACTTCCATTCGTGTGCCGCCAGACAAGGTCGGCCTTGTCATCACCGTTCAGGTCCCCGACTCCCTGGATGGACCAAACTGTCGACGCAGTGCCGGGGAAGCCAGCGGAAGTCATGGTCACCCCATCCATCAGCCACACGGCCACAAGGCCGCTCGTGGTATTGCGCCAAATGATATCCGCCTTACCATCGGCATCCGTATCACCAACTCCCGAAATTTGATACGCCGAACTCACCACACCCAATGAGCCCATGGAGGAAGGAGCCGCTGTCCCATTCAGCAACCATACCGCAGCACTCCCATTCGTGTGTCGCCAAACAAGGTCGGCTTTGCCGTCACCATTTAGATCCCCCACTCCCTGAATTTGCCAGGCCGTGGATGCTGTGCCGGGAAAACCAGCGGAAGTCATGGTCACCCCGTTCATCAGCCATACAGCCACTGCGCCGCTCGTGGTATTGCGCCAAATGATATCCGCCTTGCCATCAGCATCCGTATCACCCACTCCCGCAACCTGCCATGCAGAGCTCACGCCTCCTAGAGAGCCCATGGAGGAGGGAACCGCTGTCCCATTCAGCAACCATACCGCAGCATTACCATTTGTATGTCGCCAGACAAGGTCGGCTTTGCCATCCCCATCCAAATCATGGCCAACAGAACCAGATGACTCAATCAATCGGACTGCACTGCCATACTTTCCCTTGTATTGCTCACCCGCACTTCCATCAAAACTAATAGTCAGCACCACGATACCATCGCTGCCGGGACTCACCTCACTCCACCGCGCCACATAGCCATTGTCATTGTCGGCCGGTAACCGAGTTGAGCTATCCCCAGGACCAGAGAAAATCACACCCCCAGGCTCACTGGGATTATCAGTTGCCACCGAACTCGTATTCGTTCGCCCAGCCGTTCCGGAAATGGTCACAAGGGAAGCCCGATCCCACCCGTTCGCATTTCGATGAGCGAAATAGGCCAAATCGTACGTCCTGTTTGGATTGAGCCCGCTAAAGGTCAACACGAGGGAACTGCCAACAGCATCGACATAGGAAAGCGCGCCCTGGCCGCTGACCTTGCCATCAAAGATCATAAAGGCATCTCCTGTGGTTGGATCTGCCCCTTGAGTGGCCTGGGGAGCACCGAGATATGAGCCCCCCGTAACGGCTAGGGTGACGCCGGTATCGACACCAGTGGCAAAATCTTTAAGTAAGCCGGTACTGGGCAAGCCAGAACCGCCATCTGGCGAGGTGTACTTCGTGATATTCGTTTCGAGCTGACCGGTACCCCAGGCCAAATCGTTATATGCGGTAAAACCCGCCGCAGCGGCCATAGACGCCGTCCCCATAACCAACATAGCAGTCGCTAGTGAACCCGCTACCCACCCTGAAGACCGACATGTATTCCTTTTCATAAATCCGCCTTTCCTTTTTTCCAGGAATAAGACCAAATCTTTCATGGAAGCCTATCCTTTCAATAAATCTCCACAAAAAATCTTTCCCGGGCAATGGTTAACACACCTATAAAATATGAATATGACCGCATGCTGAATTGGCTGTTTCCCTCTCAAACGGATTGAAAGTGGGGATAAATTTTCAAACCATCCGAATTCGCAGTTCTTTTCAAGTGTTCTACCTGGTACCACCTCCTTTGTATTTCTACAGAAATTGAGTTATTTTTCCTGCCTGATAATCCCGGAACAAGTCTCAGTTTTCCATAAGTCCATACTGGTTATTTGATAGAAAATGATGAATATCTTTCTTCCGGCTTAGTACAGCAAAACTTCTGCCACCTTTGTCATCTCCACGATTATTTCTCTAGATTCCTTCGATCCGAGTATGTTTTGTGAAATCAGTGTTCGAATCTAGTAGATAGGAAGCCAGATGTTTTTCTAAAGTCGAAAAAATCTTTGACAGAATAGGGTACCCAATCGTTCCAGGGCTAAAAAACAAGGAACAACTTCCAACAGGTGAGACAATATATTTCTGACTTAGACAAATTTTCCGACGATGAGGAAATCCTCTTTACCTGGTATTCCGAGTCAGATGATTAATTCTTTAACTATTTAAAGAATTTCAAATCATTTCTAAATCTTTCCGTTGAATATTTCTGGATGACGGTCTTTTCTACTCCTAATTCCAATTATGGGGAATTCATAATAACTTTATGGCCCGGGAGTCCCGACAGCAATTTGGGCTAAATTGAGCGTCTATTCGCCCACCTTGGAGGATTTATTTGGTTTCTTCCCCCATAAAAGGTCGCGCCAACTCTGTGGGAAACAGGTGCGATTGGGGGAATAATATTTGAGGGAATCCAGAAGCACTTTCGACTGTGCACCATCTGGAATTTGACGAGTCAGAAATACAGCGCGAAAGCTCGTCGATTGCAACGAGTCCTTGGCTTGGCCAGTTACTTTACCTTTTAGCCATGGCTCCACGAACTCCCATGAAAAAGGGGGCGTCCTGAAAGAGACCGACTGGTTGGTCCTGTGGAGGTCAATGAAAGCTGTGTTGGGGTGGAAAGCTCGTGTGCCGAAATGACACACAATCATTAAAGCTTCCGCGGCCATTGCGGCAAAGATGAAAGAACAGGGATCCTCGAAAGAATCTCACTACTCCATATCTCCCATGTGTCTGGACCACATTTTCCACTTCATTTAGAAAGTGGGGTTAAACCCAGCCCCCCGCTCAAATGGATGGCTGGACAGGGTACGCTCCTCTCCTACCGTTGGTTTTCAACAAACGGTCACCGTCCTTTCCGATAGCCCGGACCCTGCTTACGTCCTGACGCCCGTGATCTATAGAACTACTGACCTCCTAAAGCGATGGACTCTTTGCGCGCTCCCAAATGTGGAGTAAGCAAGGCTCACTTACCATATACCCGGATGAGGTCACACATCACTTTTCAGCGTACGGCTCGGAAAAATGTGGGGAATTGCCGATCAGCTAAAGAAATGATGGATTACTGCCTCTGAAATACCCCTAACCATCTCCATACATTTTTCGGCTAGGAACTTCTCAGCTCACCCAATTGGCTTTTGCTCTCCACTCCTAATTTCCACAAGCACCGCACTTGTACCGACAAGTATCCAAAACAGATAGGAATGGCTCCCGCCGAAGCTGTCCTCAAAAAAAATACGAATGGAAAATCCAAGAACCATCAGAAATACTCCCATCTGTAACCACCGATGTGCGGAAGTTTTAGCTTTTGTCCATTCCTCATAAATGGCCGATCCCACTTTGGCGAGCAACCAAAGAAACAAGGCCAGCCCTGGTAATCCCGTCCCCGTGACCACCATGAGATACCAGTTATGCGGTTTTTCCGGAATATCAGGAATTCCTAGATTCATTGCTTCCAAGTCAACAATATTTTGCCCATGACGTTTTTCTAAAATAGGTACGCCATAACCGACTCCAACAATGGGATGGTTCAAAACATCTGAAACACTAAGATTCCATACCGCTAACCGAGCCTTAATAGTCCAGGAATTGAAGGTTTCACGATGTAGCCCCAATTGACTAAGGACGACTCCAATTGAAAGGAATACCGCTATTCCTATGATCAGCAATCGGAGCGTATGCCGTTTATGAACTAGATATCCTCCGACAATTATTTGCGCCAGGGCTGCTAACCAGACACCACGACTATAGGAAAGCAGGAGGGCCAAGAAAGAGAGGAGTATGCCACAGACCAACATCACCCGTTTCCATGGATGAGTCACCGCTAAAAATCCCGTGATAAACAGAGGAAAAACCATCAACACATTGGTACTCAACCAGGTAAAGTCTGCACCGTCTATTTTTGGAAAACCCGCACGAATTGTGCGATCTAAAAGATTCCCTCCTCGGTCAAAAAAATCCAGAAGGGAATAGGTGTAACAAGCAATGGCCCCCAAGAGGACGACGGGGAGAACTTTTTTTAATAAATAATCATTTCGTTGTTCCTGCACAATCAAACAGGTTCCATAGAAAACCGCAAACTGTGCCACAACTTTTTGCCATTCCCGTAGACTGATCATAGGATCAATTGAAAAAGGAATCGTAAACGCAACCCAGGATACAAAACAGATAAACGGGATAAGGAGTGAGACATGAATCCAGAAAGGCTTTCGCTCCCATAAACAAAGGAGGATTGCCATACCCAGAAGAGGGAAAAAGAAATATTCTTGAATATGAAATAGTCTGGGAGAGAATCCTAAAAGAATGACCGCACAAAGGGCCCACCCCAGGGCAACCCAAAGATCGGAGCTGGAGAAAACCTTTGAAGAGGGGTTGTTACCGACTTGTCCCACGTCTAAGTGGATGCTCATTGTTTCAATTCATTTGAGACAAGCAGTCTGGCAGAAGGTACGCTTTTAAGCCAACCCTCAATAGTCATTCAGCTGTGGGCAAAAACATTTGAAACTCTGTTGCCCCATACGCAGACAAACCGGCTACCCGAATTTAAGGAATCGATATGGATGCTAACCATCACGCTGTCCCCCTACTACGACGCACCTCTTGAATCAAATCCAAGACTCTTCGCATTGAACACGAATATTGGCTATAGACCACGGGAAATCAGGTCATGAATATGAATCATGCCGACGACTTTTTCCTGTCGATCAAGGACGGGTAACACGGAGATGGGCTTTTCCCGTTTTTCCATAAATTGAAGAACCTTGACGGCTTTTTCATCCTGATATACCCAACTGGGCTTTGGATTCATGACCGTGGCAATGGTGAGAGCAAAAATGTTTTGCCCCCCTTCCAGCACCCGACGAATATCAAAGTCGGTGATCAATCCCAATAAACGATCTTCCTCATCCAGCACAGACACTGCGCCAGCACGTTTACTCGTCATTTCACACAACATGAATTGAATCGTATGAGAAAGACGAATTACCGCATTTCCCTCACCTGTTCGCATCAGATCCCCAACGTTCAAAAGCAGTCGTTTACCCAATTGTCCACCAGGGTGAAACATGGCAAAGTCGGCTGGCTGAAAGTTTCGCAATTTCATCAAGGCCATGGCCAACGCATCCCCTAAGACCAAGGCTGCAGTGGTGCTGCACGTAGGAGCCATATTGAGCGGACAAGCTTCTTCTTGAATGGGCGTCACAAGAACAAGATCACTCCCGCGTGCCAGGGTGGAATTTACCTGCGCGGTAATGGCAATAATTCGTGCGCCCATTTTTCGAATAAACGGAAGTAGTGCTAGCAATTCTTCGCTTTCGCCTGACTTTCCTACCGCAATCACGATATCTTCTTTTGCCACAATCCCAATGTCCCCATGCAACCCCTCCGAGCCATGTAAAAACACCGCAGGCGTGCCGGTGGATACCATCGTAGCCGAAATTTTGTTCGCTATCAGGCCGGATTTCCCTACCCCCGTAAGAATCACTTTTCCCTGACAGGATTGCAACATCTTTATCGCCTCCTCGAAAGGAAGACCTATGCTCTCCTCAAGGTGCGCAATGGCTTGACCTTCCAGCCTGATCACCCGGCGAATTTCTTGAAGAATATCCATAAGGATCTGACCTCGTGATCTCTAGAAAAACAGGCTATGCTGGCAAAAAACTTTCAAGGTAAAACAATCATTAGCTAAATCAGCACCGAATGGTTCAGCCTTAAGGCGCGAGGTGTGTCCCACTCCTGAGGAGTACCTTCGCTATACTGAGACCCCAACCAAGGAATTTCCCATGACGCACAGTAAAGGAGGAATGGAATCGGTGATAGGAGGAACCTTTGCCACTTTTGGGATTAGACCTCTTTACCTAGAAGAACGTCTAAGCCATTTCAAGTGTATCAATACACAAAATCGTAATATGGGTCAAGTTGAGATAGAGCTAACTTTCCTGGCTTAGATCATGACACCACCTCTTCCTTTAAGGGCTATTATCTCCTTTGCCGAACCTGGTACAAAGAAGGAAACCGAGACATATCGAAAGGCCTACACAGGGTATGAAAATCCCCAACTTATCATCTGCCACGACTCAAGAAATTTCCAGAATGTATAATGTGTTGGACTATGATGGGCTTGGCCCGGTCTATTGTGACGAAGGTGGAGACGCGTTTTGGGAGGATCGCCGAGGTCCCTGCAAGAAACTGGGGATCGCGATTGCGAGAGCCCTCCGCACCCGTTTGCCTGCTATGGGGCGAAGTTTATATGTGGGTGCAGGAGTCCCGGAGATTCCCGTTTTGCTCATGGAACGGCTGGAATTAAATCGAACGGTATGTCCCTATAATCTTCGACAAGCAGAAGTGGATATTCTCAACCAAGCCGGGGGTGAAAACGGAATCCATTTTTACTGCGGGTCGGCAGAGACGGCGACAGGCAAGGTTGATCATCTTTGGATTGTCAGCGTTCTGAATGACCCGGAAGAATTCCCCAATCTGTCAGTCCTTTTTTCTTACGGCCGTGCGGACCCTCTGGCCTTTGACCTATCGGCCTTTTCACACGAACGGGAAACAGGAGTTCGCTTATTTGCCAATTGCATGGCCAAACTTACCCTGCCAGGGTTGCTCACGACCTCGGTTGAAGAAATGCCCTGGGTTGAACACTGGTGCCACTTACATGGTATTCCCTATCAAGTGGAGGATCGGACCTATCCAACTGCCTTAGTAGGCGATCCTGTGTGTTTTATACGGATTGGATGAAGACACCTCATTTACTTAATACTCACGCGGGATAAAGGAAAAAACCAGGGCTGACATGAAACCGATTCCCCTTGGATTGATTGGCGTAGGACGACACGGCTCCCGTTACCTTCATCATTTGCTCTCCATCGAGACGGGAGGAAAATTGATTGCCATCAGCCGAAAAAACATGGAAGAAGGCATTCGACTCGCCACAGAATACCCTCTCCGCTTTTACCCGAACTATCACGATCTCTTAGCCGATCCGGCTATTCAGGCCGTTCTGATCGTGACCCCTCCCTCACTCCATCTTCCCATTGCATTAGAAGCCATTCAACATGGCAAAGCGGTTCTTCTGGAAAAACCCCTCGCTCTGAACCAAATCCAGAGCAGCCAAATCGTTGAGGCCGCCACCAAAGCTAAAGTCCCTGTAATGACTGCTCAGACTCTGCGGTATGAGCCAGCGATACGCCAATTGCAAGCCTTCGCCTCATCCTTAGGCCAATGGCAATATCTTGTTTGCACCATGCGATTCGAATCCCGCTCAGCATTGCCGGGAAAAAACCCGTCATGGATCAATTATGGGGCCCTCATGGAGTTTGGGATTCACTTGCTGGATCTGGTCCGTGTCCTCACTCAGGATGAGATCCATTCGGTCTCGGCTGACATTAGTCGGCCTGGGGCCGATGACCCCGAAAATCGGGCTTTCATTAAACTGGTTACGCAAAAAGGACTTCCCTGTTACCTCGATATTTCACGCGTAAGCCAGGGACGAGTCACCCGCGCAGAAATTATGGGGTCATATGGCCAAGCATTCGCCGATTGGACGACCAACATCGTTCGAAAAATTTCCAGGGGCAGCGAGATATTAGACCATTCCTGCCCTCCCAGTGCCACGTTAATTGAAGTACTTCGAGACTTTTGTCAGGCGATTCGAACTGGAGGACCGATGCCCGTTACTGCGGAAGATGGGTTACGAGCAGTCGAACTTGCCGATGCGTGTTACCGATCAGCACAAACCGGGAAACCCGTTTTCCTCAATTAATTTCTGTATCTTCATGGCCGACTTCCCGGCATTTGTGCTCTCCACAGCTCATAGGCGTCATGGATTGATGATCCTTTCCTATGATAGGCTACGTCGGCTTCGCCAAAGATTTTCTCAATTAATTCCCAATCTTGCCGGGAAACATTATAACGTTGAAAGAGTTCAGTAAGAGCTGGCTTTTCCCACATTTGTATTTTGTGGTTATAGTTCACGAGGGCATCTAACATTTTGGATGTCAACCCTCTCTGATAAATTGACTGTAAAATCCCTGCACCTTCCTTATCAAAACGCTGCTCAACCGCCGCTATAAAATATTCGCTCAACTCTGAAGATTGGGATTTCACTAAAGCCGACTGCAATTGGATGAGACCATGAATCAGTTGATTGGCCTGGGAGGTCCCCTCAGGCGGAAGAACACTGGCATCCCCAAATGTGGCTAAGAGGGCCATGACGGACCCAACTAAGGCCGAACCATCTCCCTTTGAAGCAATATCCGGCGAAGGCTGGGGCGACGAGGCAATTTCGCTGTGAGCGAGAAATACATGACCCTGTAGCCGCTGTTTATAGATATCGGCGAAGGAAACGTTTACCTTCTCCTTCTGAAATGGCTCAAGGTTTTCAACTCCTGATGAAACTTCATTCTCCAAGCCTCCTTCACTTCTACTTTCACCAATCCCCCACACGAGCAGGACAGTCACCACGCCCCATACAGTCAGGGAGATCCACCACACTTTACGATTGCCGCCCTGGTAGATCAACGAACTCATGTCTTTCACCTGTCCTTTGATTCTATGAACCATTCGCTTTCCGCCTCCAGGTTTCAGCAAAACCGTGGTTAGGTTCATCCCTACCTCCAAGCTTCATTGTCGTGGCTCATTTGTGCACTACAGTCATTTCTGGGAACTGCATGTATTGTCATCACCAAGCAGGAGACCTTTTCCACAACTTCAACACACCTTCTTTCAAAAAGGCTCTTCCCACGCCCCAGTGCCCTATTTTCCTGTAGAGCCGGTAATTGCTGGCTTAGATAGTATTAAAAGCGATAATTAATTTTTGAGAAAATCCTGCACCCACAGCATTTCAATCCGGCATGATCGACTCTTGGAATACCTTCAACAAGGGGCCATGGAATCAAAGCCCCTGCGAAATTAGTTGAAGCATTCCAGATTACGACAGCTTGTAAAGTTTTACCGTCATGGTGAGACCTATTATTTCTCCAATCCCTATTTGCTCATATTGTTTACTCCCTCATCCCCAGGAATGGATGGAAGTTCCGGCTACAACGTAGCCTTTCATCGGTGACACTTCGTAAACTCACCTCCCGGGAATTTCAGGATCAAGACCTCCCTCCTCTTTCCGTTTCAGAGGAAAGGACTGTCCGGCGTTACTCACCGCCCGTCTTCTTCTCTTCTCCAGCTGATTTCATGGGAAAGCATGATCGCTATGGCTAAAATACGTGCAATATTTTGGCCCTCTAACATTGACCATTTTCCTAGCATTATGAGACATTCAGGCATCGAATTATTGGCTGACCCAATATTCCATTCATCAACGGTTATGATCGAAGGAGCACCGTTTCATGTCAAAAACCTTGAAAAAAAATAGCCTTGTCCTGACTGAGGGACCCGACCGTGCCCCCGCTCGTGCGATGCTCAGGGCCGTCGGCTTGACCGACGAAGACTTTACCAGGCCCCTTATCGCGATCGCCAATACCTGGTCTGAAATCACTCCTTGCAATTATCATCTCCGCGATCTCGCAGCAAGTGTGAAGCAAGGGATTCGTGAGGCGGGAGGGACCCCTATCGAATTCAACACGATCGTGGTCTCAGACGGCATCAGCATGGGGACGGAGGGCATGAAAGCCTCCTTGATTAGTCGGGAAGTAGTGGCAGACTCCATTGAATTAGTGGTTCGAGGACATCTGTTTGACGGAGTCATTGCCTTATCAGGTTGCGACAAAACCATTCCGGGATGCGTGATGGCCCTGGCCCGTCTGAATCTTCCATCAATCATGCTCTATGGAGGCTCCATCATGCCTGGAGAATTCCATGGAAAACCTGTGTCGATCCAGGATGTCTTTGAAGCCGTCGGATCACACGCCAAAGGGAAAGTGACAACGGAGGAGCTGATTGAATTAGAACGCCGAGCCTGTCCAGGAGCCGGCGCGTGCGGTGGTCAATTTACGGCGAATACCATGTCAATTGCGTTTGAGTTTTTAGGAATTTCCCCAATGGGATTCAATGGCGTGCCAGCCCTCGACCCCAAAAAGCACCAAGTGGCCAAGGAATGCGGAAAAATCCTGATCAATCTCCTGAAAAATGATCTTCGCCCCAGGGATATTATTACTCGCTCCGCATTGGAAAACGCCATCGCGGCAATCGCCACTACCGGTGGATCCACCAATGGCGTTCTCCATCTTTTAGCCCTGGCACATGAAATGTCACTCCCATTAAATATTGATGATTTTGATACTATTAACCGCCAAGTCCCGCTCCTGGCTGACCTGAAACCAGGGGGTCAGTTCATGGCAGCCGATCTCTATCAAGCAGGAGGAACCCCGTTGGTGGCAAAGTGGCTTTTGGAATCTGGCCATCTCCATGGGGACCAAATGACTGTCACAGGACGAACCTTAGCTGAAGAAGCTTTCTCAGCCAAGGAAACTCCCGGTCAAAAAGTTCTCTTTTCCCCTTCTCATCCAATTAAACCAACGGGAGGGCTTGTGATACTGAAAGGCAATCTTGCCCCGGAAGGTTGTGTCGTCAAGGTAGCGGGGCATGCCAAATTAGCCCACCATGGACCCGCCAAAGTCTTCGATTGCGAAGAGGATGCGTTTCAGGCAGTCCAAAAAGGCAAAATCGTGCCAGGAGACGTGGTCGTTATCCGCTATGAAGGACCACAAGGAGGACCAGGGATGCGGGAGATGTTAGGCGTGACGAGTGCTATTGTTGGGGCAGGGTTAGGCGAATCAGTCGCCCTTTTGACGGACGGACGGTTTTCAGGAGCCACCTTTGGCTTCATGGCTGGACACGTCGCCCCAGAGGCCGCGAAAGGCGGACCAATTGCGGCAGTTCAAAACGGAGACCTGATTAATATAGACATTACTGCACGACGTTTGGATGTTGAACTATCAGATCAAGACATTCAATCCCGTCTGGCAAAATGGAATCCACCGGCACCACGATATACAACCGGCGTGCTAGCCAAATATGCCAAGATGGTTTCCTCCGCATCTCTGGGAGCCGTGACTTCCTAACGATTCTCCTCAAGAGGGATGCGATTCTCCAGAGAGATGCGATTATTTTTTGAGGGGAATGTTCATTTTCTTTTGGGCAATTTGGACTGATTGAAAGGCCTTGTCCTTTTGCCCGAGTGCCGCTTCTTCTTCCACTTTTTCAAGGAAATCCTGTGGTCCGTGGACTGGGGCATACGTAAGGGTCACCACCACATCCATGGAAGGCGCATCCTTTGGGGTGGGAAACGTAAAGACCTCTACCCGCATTTCTTCAGGCTTAAGAAGGGTATCGTGTAAAACCTTTTTTGCCTCAAAATCAAAGACCGTCTCCTTTCCCTCCGTATTGCCAAACGTGCGCTCATAAAACCGTTGTTCGTTATAAACCTTTTTGAGATTTTTTCCAAAAATAGAAAGATCAACGACCACCCGAGACCACCCAGGATGCGGCAAAGGCAAATTATGTGGGACCAGGCTCTGAATATTGACCTGGACTTGAGAAGTTTCGGCGGAGGCTTCAGTCGAAAAGTCCAAGGTAACAGCATCCGCACGGACCTTTCCGAACCTACCAGGGAAGCTGTGATTGGCGACCTTCCTGACCTTCTCTCCATTTGCAGATTCATCAACTGCCTCTGGCATATGACAGGTTTGACAGGGTTTCCCACTGGTTTCAGCGTTAGTTTTTTCCCAAGATCCTAGCCAACCAGGGAGGTCCTTGGCAGAGTCCGTGATCTTTGGAAGGGAATCGTGACAGGTCACGCAGAATTTAGACTCTCGATAGAGTTCCAGCTTCTGTGATTGATGTGCCAAATTCTCAGCGGCTTTATCATATCCTCCAAAAATTGTTGTTCCCAATTGGAATGTTGGCGTTGGAGGATGCGAATTCATGTCTACATCCTGAATAAGATGGCATTGCGGACATCCGACTCCATCCATCCGTGGATCCTTTGATTGAACCTCTTTAATAAAATGAGGCAGATGGTCGCCATATTCAAGAATGTGCGGAGCGTGACAACGAAAACACATTGCATGGTCTTTTTTATCGGATGAAGCGAGAAATTTGTCCAGGGTGACCCGGAAAGCGGCAGTCACAATAGAACGCGATTGAGCCGAAGCTTCCCATTCATCAAAGACTCGAAGATGACAACGTTTACATTTTTCAGAATTGGGAAATGATTTTTCTATTGGTTTTTTGTTTAAAGACGATTCACTTGCCACAGAGGCCTGAGGAGGCATCGCCAGCAGAAAACATCCCAACAACAACAATATCCCCCCCCTCATAACTTCACCCCCGGGTGTTCTCTCTTTGTAGCTTTTGGTCATCAGACAATCCTTTTATGTTTTCCAACAAACAATCTGCAAGTTTTGACTGTCTATAAACTCATGGTGCGAAACGTGAGGAGCCGCGGGGAAGAATAATCTTTAATAATCCGTTCTGCCGTTTCCCGTTCTTTATCGGTGGCCAGGCCTTCGATGAATTTCGTGGAAAGAGCCTTAGATGGCTCGGGAATGAGAGAATAACTCACTGCAGCCTCAATCAGGGTAACCTCTGTACCTTGGGGAACTTTCAATGTAAATGGAATATGCCTGGTTGTACCTCCATTGACAAATGGTCTGGGGATCGGACCGCGAAGCAGTTCCTCAAATGTTCGGCCAAAGCGTTCCTGATATTGGTCGATAACCTGTCCATCTGAATTTTTGAGCGTAATCGTGACATAAAATTGCTTCAATACTGGATCGCCACCGGGAAATGTATGAGGCAAGGCACCATTCCGTAGCAGGACCTCTCCCTCAACCTGTCCATTAACCTTTTTAGCTTCAATATCCACCCTTGAAAACCATTCGGCCTGTAAATTCCTATTACTCAGCATAATCCCAGGAATCACAATACCTTGAAACCAATGCCTTCCGATTGGACGAGTGAGGGCTCCACGTTGAGAGGTTGAACTCCCCGTAGAACGCTCCATATGACAATCCTGACAAATCGTGCCTTTCAGAATTTCCCCAGGGATATCAGGCCGAGTGACGTCCTTAACTTTATCAAAATGGCAGGATGCGCAGTAATGTGCTCCTCGATAAATATCCGCCTGCGCAGAGGGATGCACGAGATTCTCATCTGGTTCGGCGTATGGTCCGTAAAGAATCGCCCCTGATTCAATTTTGAAAGTGGGATGTCCATAGGCATTTTCTTGAATCCCCGTAATGAGATGACAGGCACTACAGCTAATGCCTTCAATTTTACCCCGCTTTCCTCCCTTCATCACTTGATCAATAATCCGATCAGTGTGCTGTGGGAACACGGTCACCGCGGGAGCATGACAAGAAAGGCAACGAGTACGTTGTTCCTGATCGGGATCGGTTTGAAGCCACAGGCCCAAGACAGTTTTGAACACCGGTGAGGTGAGAGCTGTCCCATGGAGAAGAGCTCCATCCACCCGGCCAAAGGTCTTCAAATCCATGGTCTGCTCACGCATCCCCTTCCACTCTTCATAATGCCGGTCATGACATTGTTTGCATTGTTCAGAAGGGATAAAAACCTGCTCAATTTCCTCAATCCAGGATTCATCTCCCTCACCAATAACTGAGCTAGGCTGTTGACCAAGCCCGACTCCAGACAAACAGAAAATCCCCAATAGGGCCGTTAAAATCCATCGGTTGTGCAAGGGTACAATTTTCAACAACCGAAAATTTTTGCTAAACAGATTTTCCATGCAAATGGGTTAATCCTGAAGAATTCGTACAAAATGGAAATTAAGCCCGCCGGTAACCCCTTGATTCTCTGGATCTGCAGGTTCATAGGTGGCGACAGTAAAATTCTTTGTGGGGAGGGTCTGTTCCAAGGCCGTTCCCAAATCTACAAGGGTTTTGATTTCATACTTATCAACTTCCTTAATGATCGCTTTCACCTTTATTCCTGATAATTCGGCAGGAGACCCTCCTATGACGGCATACACTACAACCCCTTCAGCTTTAGTCAATCCAAGAATTTTCTTGATTTCCTCGTCTACTTCCCCCACATCAATTCCAAATTGTTCGGCCAATATCATGGCTTTTTCTTCGGTCATATTCTCATTTGGAAGCTGCCCAAATGTCTTTGCTTGGAGGGCAATCAATCCAAACCACAGGCACAAAATACTTAAGAAAATTCGCATTCCACCTATAGATCTCATCCTTTTCATTTCTAAGATTCTCATGATGACCTATGCGTGGATTCCATTACCCCTGGCCCATTTTGTGATAGTGGAACCGGATCAATGAGTAATTGCATCCAGGAGGCAACCGACTTTTGCCCATTCCGCTCCTTATTTTCTCCATTCCAAACCGCAAAGGCTATGGCTTGCATTCGCCCGGGAACCAGCATTGCTTCATTGTCCAAATCATCTCCAGTGGAGGTCAGGGGCCGTTTCATGACCACTCGCCATAAACCGTTTTTCCACTCCGCTTGCCCTTGAATGCGTCCCTGCTGTTCCTTGCTCGTTAGGGTGCTAAAACCCCCTCCTACGAGGTCCTCGACCGATGAGGGCCGACGCGGGATCACTTCAAACCGACGAGGACCTGATTTCTCACGCTTGGATTCTTTGGCTCGCTCGGCACGTCGGTCCACATCGCTCTGCCAATCCGCTTTCCAATGCCAAATATTCACATAATGATCGAGTTGCCCCATGCAAAAAAAGGCCGGTGCATCTCCCAGAGGAAGAGCTAATGCAACCCCATCCCTGAAGACCCCAGGCGTCAACGATTCATTAATTGTGGCATCTTGCCATTCCAGTAAAAACGCAATGTCTTTCCCGTTATGAATTGATCGGATGGAGAGAGCTCGTGCACTGGGCTCAGGCCAAACCGGTCTGGTAATGATTTGGCCACTGAGAGGAACAGGGAGAGGAGCCACGGATTCCCACGCGGAATCGGAAGGATGGGTAGGGACTTCCCCTTTTGAAAAATGGGCAAGAACAACCATGCCCTGTGAACTGACAAGGGGGACTTGATACCAAGTCAATCCGAATAAAACCACCACAGCAAAAACCACAAACAAAGCAATCCGTTTTTTGGCGTGAATTGTGCTCAATACTTGGTTCCCTTGGAATTCCTAAAGATTCAATACCAATGATAATTCAAAAATAAAAAAATCAGTCCATTCTCGAACACATCCATTCTGGAGGATCGTTTTCAATTTGAATGCGTGGTTCTCGAATAACTGCATTGCCCTATTTTAAATGCAGAGCGATACGTAGTACAAACCGGGAAGAAAGTTTCAAGAGTTTCGACGAATAATGGCAACTGGGAAATAACTGAACTCCGCCAACAGGATGGGGGGGAGAAGAAAAACGAATAATATAGCCTTGAACCAGTACGTGGGGCAGCAAATTATTTACTCACTGGGATAAGAATGGCTCCACCGAATTCAGGCAATTTCTATTGAAAAATTAACTTAGCCTCGTTATCGCAATTTCAATCGACGGATTTTATTTTCATTTCGTTCACAAATATACAAATACCCCTGTGAGTCCAAGGTTAAGCCAGCTGGAGTGTTCACTATCGCCTCTATGGCAATGAGTCCATCACCATGCTTCAACATCCCAGCGTCTTCTTTTGCCACAAAGCGAGCAGCACCGCACCCACCCATATTTTTATCATCATAGCCACTATCCCCATTTCCCGCTATGGTAGTAATCACACCGGTCTGGCTATCAACTTTACGAACCCGGTGATTCATCGAGTCGGAAATATAGACATTCCCCTCGGAGTCTACCACAGCGCCTTCAGGGACATTAAGCATGGATTTCACTGCTAATTTTCCATCACCGTCAAACCCATAGCGGCAGATTCCAGCCACGGTGGACATCGTGCCAGTTTTCCGATCTAGCTTTCGAATGCGGTTTGTTCCCTTATCCGTGATGTACAAATCCCCATGCCGGTCAACATCGATATCAACCACATCGTACAATTTGCACTCTAAAGCAGACTTGCCATCGTCAAGATATAACGATAAATCCAGTCCATCTGAACACCGCGGCCTCAATAAACCTTCATCATTGCTAAAATCAATCCCAATCGCATCGCCGGAAAGGACAATAAGATTTTGGGCTGTCAAAGGACTCACACGCTCATCATCTTCTGCCGTCCAACAACCAGCAATTGTCGTAATCATTCCTGTCTGAGGATTATAATGCCGAATGCGATGGGCTTGCGTATCTGCAATATAAAGATGATCCTGATCGTCAATGGCTATGGCTGCCGGATACGTTAAATTGCATTCCAATGCTGGCCCATCACCATTAAATCCCCACTGCCCCGTACCAACGATGGTTGTAATAATTCCCGAATCCGCGTCAATTTTTCGAATTCGATTGCTACCTGAATCACAGACATAAATATGATTCTGTGAATCACACAAGACATCTAATGGAAGATAGAGACCAGCTTCCCCACATGGCCCGTAATCGCCGCTATAACATGTCTCACCAGTCCCCGCGAAGTTATGCAACAGCCCGGTCTCCATGTCCACTCGCCTGATTCGGTCAGACCCAGATTCCGCAATATAGAAATACCGCCCATCCCGATCAACGGTGACATGGTTAGGCAACGGAATTCCAGATTTCACGGCTCGCTTGCCATCCCCTGTGCTCCGTGATTTTCCGTTGCCGGCGAAGGTTTCAATTACCCCGATTTCCAACGCGGTCTCTATGCTCATAGAAAATTTACCCTTTATGGTTATTCCGAAAACAATCTGGTTCGACGACCCCTACGAAAAAGACTTTTACCCCATTTCCGTTTAAGCAAAACTAGGCTTTAGAAGACGCAGGAACCTGTTCTTGTGGAGCAGGGTTTGCTGCCTCCGTTTGGATTGGGGGAACCGTTTCAGTCTGGACAGTTTGCATAGGCTGTGAAATTTGTGCTTGAGGATTGCCATGGTTGGCTGAGGCTGTGTTTTCGGCCTTGGTTTGGGGGTCCAGGTCATACGCCTCTGCCTCATGGACAGATTTTTTGAAACCTTTAATCGCTTTTCCAACCCCTTCGCCCAATTGCGGCAATTTCCCCGCCCCAAAAATGATCAGCACAATCATGAGGATGAGAATTAATTCTGTAAATCCTAAGCTTCCGAACATGGTACCTCTCCTTGTTGGGGTATCACTTTTTTACCATTTCTCTCGAACGCTTGCTAAACCGATCTTTGAGACGATTTCTGGCCTCTTCCGCTTGCTCAAACATCTTACACTTTTCATAGGTGTTAATCAGATTATAATAGGCCAATGGTTCATCAGGATTATTTTCAACGGCATCTTCCATTATTTTAACTGCCAGATCTGATTTCTTGAGATTTAAGGCAATTTCCATAAGCTTAAAACTCGATTCCAAATTACTTGGATCAAACTGGAGTACTTTCATATAAGCCTGCATTGCCATGTCTAACGTATTAAAGTCGGAGATATTAGGGTCATCTAATTTTTCATAGACTCCGGCCAAATTATACCAGGCAATGGGATCCTCAGGTGAAATTTCAATCAGACGTTCGAAATACTCCTTGGCCTCTAAAAATGCATTTTTATCATTATAGAGTCGGCCGACATTAAAAAGAGCAAGTACATCATAGGGGTTTAATTCCAATGCTCGTTTAAATTGAGCCGTAGCCTCCTCCAGCATCCCCTTCGTTCCATAAATCGTTCCAAGGTTCGAATAGTACATGGCCAGAGACCGATCCATTTCTACCCGAATGCCTTCTGCCATCTCAATCGACTTCTTTACTTCTGCCAAAGCTTCATCCATCCGGCCTTTATTGAAATAGAGCTCGCCCAATCGACACCGTGCTTGAAAGTCGTCCGGCTCCTCGCTCAACAACTTTTCAATCTCTGCAATTTCCTCATCAACCGTTAATGGGCGTTCTTCTGTGGTCGTCTCGCCAGACTGCGGTTCCATCGTTTGGCTTGCAGCACTTTGTTCTTCCATTGCGTGTGTCCTAACTACTGTGTTTGCCCGTAAACGGGACGAATTGGTTGATAGACTACCCCTTCTTGGGCTTTCTTACGAAGCTTTCCCAAAGTTCCTTTTTTATCAATATTTAGCAACATTAACCCAAGCACTACCATCAAGGTCAAATGGGATAATTGGAGCGCATAGCCAGCCATAAACATGAGTCCCAGCCCATATCCTGCTAACCGACCGATCAACACCAACTTAATCACGGTATACGCCCAACAGGTAAATCCCAACACATAAAATGCAAAGGGAAGATAAAAGGTATAGCCCATTCCCATTTGAAAAATCCAGCCTATCCCCTCGCCAGCCTTTCTGACCTCCTTCGCCACTTCAGGGTTCCAGAGAGAAAGGAAAAAATCCATGAAAAGTAGGGCTAGAAAGGCACTCCCCCCGCTAATAACCAGGGTTAACCCCCATCGGCGCTGTTGCTTGTTTTTGGTGATGATCGACGTGGTCCCATAGGCCCAAAACACCAGAATGCTTGAAAGCACCATTAATGCCTCCCCAAGCCTATTACCTTCATGCACCAGGGGTGGGGCATCAAAAATATTGAGCCATCCATAAGTCGTTGACATCGTCTGATAATACAACCATCCGCTAATCCCAAGGAAAAAAGTACCCACCATGAGCCGTTGGCTCAACACCCGGTGAGTAGCCCAGTATTCCAAAACAAGAAAAACGAGCAATCCAAACGCCAAAACATTATAGACAATCGTTCCGACCATAACCGGAGGAAAGAGTAAATAGCCCACCGTACAGGCTACCAATAAGGCCGCCAATGGAATAACGAATTTATCCCATTCTCCCACCCAAAGCTTTGTCCGTATTTTTTGAACCAGCAAAATCCCTAAAATCAGAAAAACCAGAATCGCAGTCATATTCAATAGTACAAACCCTAAGGAAGAGAGCGTGCGAAATCCTATTCTAACCGCTTCATATTTTTCGGCTAACTTGCCAAGGTGCATACCCAACCGTGAAACCAGCCGATACAGCACCAATTCAAAAAAGGCTGCAAACAACAAACTCTTGAGACCCCATTCAAAAAGAAGCCCGGGGCCGTCTATTCTTTCTTGGCTCTTTCCAGTAGTAGAAATCATATTTTTGTACATTAGAAATTGAAGCGCATGTGTGTATTGAGATGGCTAGATTTTCATCCCAGATAATTTCTAAACCCTAGAGGGTTCCACCTCAACCTGTTTGTTATGGCGGGTGATATATAGCAACCCATCCGCCATGGAGTAATTAAATGGTAATTCACACACAACTTCACTGATCTTTTCATACACGTATTGGTACACTTTTTCAGCTTGCTCCGGAGTCATGCCTGATTTTACTTCATAAAAGAACCCTAAGCTCAGATCTTCCGAAGCTGGCCGCATTATTCGTTGAATCCCATATCCCCCTGGATCACTCATAATGGGGGCTTCCTTTTCTAGATCAAACAGACAAGGTTGACAGGAAAATCCATAGGAAGAATGCAGCTTTGTATTATTGACAATAAAATTCAATGTTTCCAAGGACTCTTCTTCCGTTTCAGTCGGAAATCCCACGATCACGTAGCAATGCACCGCAATTCCAAGGTCAACACAATCGGAACAGATTCGATCAACATTTCCTTGGGTGATCCCCTTCACCATAAAATCCATCAGCCTGGCATTATAGGTTTCCAATCCAAAGACAATTTTCTGACATCCTGCCTCACGCATGGAGGCCAGTAACTCACGAGATAAATTCTTCTCAAATCTCAACTCGGCCGTCCACTGTAAATCCAACCCTCGATGAATGAGTTCCTTACACAACCGTTTAGTTGGTGAAAGTGCCAGGCACTCATCAGTAAAGAAAAAATACGGTGTTTCATATTTATTGGATAAGGCTTCCAATTCATCAACAACTTTCATCGGATCCTTTTGACGAAAATTCTGATGATCTAAAGTCAGTGCACAAAAAGCGCAATCCTTATAATAGCACCCTCTAGAAAATTGTACTGGCAACACTGTATGGGGCGCTAAATATTCTCCCAAAGGAAACCCATCATAATTCGGTGCTGGATGCTCCGCGAGGTTTTCCGAGTAAAATGGCTGATTCACTATGATTTTTCCATCTTGCCGCCAAATGAGATTTGGTACTTTACTGAAATCTCTTTTTCCATCTAACTGATTTATCAGTTCCAACAGGGCTGTTTCTCCTTCAAAAACAATGAAATCATCAGTCAATTGGAATAACCGATCACATCGCCTGAGATTATCAACCAACCTGGTGAAAATACTTCCCCCGACGGTTACATGAACATCAGGATGAATTTCCTTAATTAATTTACAAAGGGTTAACCCAGGGATAATCTGTGATGTTGCGGTAATGGAGACCCCGACAAAGTTTGGAAGGTCTTCACCAAAGGCAGGAAGAAAGAATTTCCGGTAAAGATCCAGATAGGGGTTTTGGCTTTCATCATGGATAGCTTGAAGAATTTCGCGTGAAGAATAGATAGAATACGCAAATTGGTTGTCAACTACCGTCAGCCTGGTCGGGAAATATAGGGAAGAGACAACTTCCAACCACCGATCAATCAAAAAGAGGCATTCTCGGTACCGCTCAAGATCATAAAATTCTTCACTACGCAAGGAGGCTTTAACTGGCTCGATTTCATCTATTAAATAAGGAAAACGATCAAGGGATTCCACCACACGAGCGTAATGCTCCTTACTCCCATAGCCGGTTTCTCCAGAAACGGACTCTTCCAGCTTTTTCACCAAATCAACTAACCGCGGATGAATATCCAACCCAAAACCTTTAGTTAAGACCCTATCAAGTAACTCAATATTTAAATCACGTTGCTGATGAACAGGAACACCGGATTTTTCAAGAAAGGCTGAAAGGCAGGGCACACTCAAATAGGGCTGTGAGGGATGCCAACTTGGAGGGAATAAAAGTGAAATTTTCACAATGCGGCTCCCAGGTAATGGGTATAATAAGAAACGCGAAAATTGCCTATTTTAAATTTATACACGTCGCATTCTCTTCAATGCAACAATTGGTCACTCCCTGTCACATAAATTTGCATTTCATAAGGAGTAGGTGTTTAAAAAAAAACCTCCGATAATTTTCCCCATTACTGGAGTCCATTACCGGAGGTCTTTTAAACCAATCAAAGTCCTAAATGAAAATGGACCTGATCCAGAAAAGGCTGGAACTTAGTTTGGCATTTGAGCCGTGAACCAAGTGGAAATCCCTTTCATTCCGTTTCTTTCTACGTTGGAACCGTCCCAGACTGCAAAAGCTACCGGGAAGCTGGCACCTGCCGCGAATTGAACATCATTGGGGTCTTGGGTTTTGAGGCTTCGCTTCATAACCACCCGCCAGGTTGGGCCGCTGCAGCAGCCACCCTTCAATGATCCATACGGCTCCCATAATCCATTTCCCACCACGTCTTGTGACGCTTGGGTTGTCAACGTGCTAAATCCATTTGCATTCAAATCTTCGACTGATCCCAACCGCAGGTTAGGATCTGACATAATGTTGCCAGACCAAATTCCTGGGTTAAATGGCCCAAGGCTCCGACCAATTCGGTCAGGATAGGTCACACCACCAGCTGGCTCTTCATAGTAATAATCCCAGGCAATGGATGGATATTGATTGTCAACATCCCACATGCCTGCTACGCCAGCACCAAGATCTTTTTGCCATTCCGCATTCCAACGCCATATGTTGACCGTCCCACCAGACTGTCCCATACATTGGAATGGAGGAGCCCCTGCAGATTGCACCGGGAATTGCACCGCCACTTGATCCCTGAAATCTTGAGGACCAATGGTGGTATTATTTAATGTTTGATCACCCCAGTTGGCCCAAACTCCGATTTCTTCGCCATTTGTTGCCATTTTGATCATCACAGTTTTCACTGAGATGTTCGGATGCATTGGGGTCGTTATCGTCTGCCCACTTAATGGAGCAACGATTCCAGGCACTGATTCCCATACAGGATTTGCCGCATCCATAGGGATTGGGCCAGTAATTTTGCCAACCGGAATCGTTACCGGTTGCGAGACGGCCAGCGGAATCTGTCCCATGGTCAAACCTACACAGACCACTAAGACAGACAGAAGAACGCCAAACACCAGTCGTTTGTTACGCGTCTGCACCAATCTCATAATGACGCATCCTCCTTTGATAAAAGATTAAAACCGAAAAGACAGTTAACTAACTGTTTCCTCAAACCTATCACCACTCAAAACAAAATTTAAAAATGACTTTTTCAAAAATTCACTAATCATTATCTGATTGCTCGGATGCTCCACTTTCCTTATCCAAAAAGGCATCAGCCCCAACTTCACTCATAAGAAGGCTCAGTTCGTTCCCTTTATCTTGAGCTCCACATTCAAAGCTTTGACCTTCAGGGTTATTGTATGTTGCAGGGCGATAATCAGTTTCCGAATAAGGCTGAGGAGTTACCCCTAAAAATGCAATGTCGAAGGCCATCCAATTTGATGTGAAATCGGCCAAAATTTTATAAAATCCATAATCGGCTTTTCTAATTAACATTCCTGAAAACAAAGGCACCCATCGACCAATATGCTCTTTGACGAATTTCTTCTCCGCTTCAATGACGGTCTTAAGTTTTTCTGCTCCATCATGAAGAATGGCATATGATTCTTTATAGGCCAAATAATGCATAAATTCTAACTCTACACTTAAATGATCAAGGCGCTCATGAATATCAGGAGAAAGCTGAAGGCCAAAGGCACTATAAAAACCAGAAATATCTCCCATTACGTATGACTGGCCAAACACATGATCATTTCCAAACAATGTTTCGTACGGCGGACAATCCAAGGCAATGACATTACTAAACACCCTTCGATGCTCATCACGTAAATCCTGGAGGCTCCAATTTTCCCCTTCGGATGATATCCAGGCTTCAATCGCATTAAAATTGCCAACCAATGCAGCAAGACGCTCCTGTGCCTCTTCTCCGCCTATACTTTGCAGTTCTTTTTTCAAACCCTCCAGGGCTAATTTCCCATCTTCAACAAATTCTCCACTTTGAAGATAATCCAAAAATTCCTCATCTTCTGGATACAGATAACCCCATGACACAAGAAGATAGAGCTTACTCCGACAAAGTGCTCGATCAACAGCTGGCGCATCCTTTGGAGATATCTTGACGGACTTTTCACTTCCGGAAACTGTCATTCCGTTTTTTCCTGCTTTTTTCCCCTCTTTAACGCCTGATGTCATATTTCACCTAACTTTTAAAATTTTTCATTTCACAAGCTTTTGCTTCAATTAGGATCATCTCAGGACCATTTATACTTCATGAAAAAGGGATCAGATAATAGGACAACAGGCCTATGAAGTCAAGACTTCAATATCCCTCATAGCCCCACAGATTTCCAGAGTTTTTGATCAACCTGAATCCCCTACTCTTAACTTAAAAAGTCCACAAAAGACTCCCCCCTTTACCCCTCTATCCATTTCCCATACCCCCAATCCAAAATTTCCATATTCGCATTTTTCTTTCCCAAAGGTTCCATCCATCCAAACAATGCCCTCGACCCATTACCTGGGAACAATTCGAATAGCTGTACGGTCATTTACCGTTCCACAGATATATTGGCATATTCCACAACCCACACATACCGAATCATCTACACGAATGTGATATGAGGAAAAATCCATCGAGAGAGCATCAGTGGGACATTTAGAAACACACGCATTGCAGCCGGTTCCTGCCGTACACATTTTTGCCCAAACTTCCGCCACCCCCATATTGACCTGAAAACTATCCTCAACAGGTAAAAGGGCTTCCGTAGTACACGCTCCAATACAAGGAAGATCATCACATAATTTGCATGGGGATTCTCCAGGATAGATAACGGGAGTGTCATTACTCGATAACACTTGAATGGCGTCGTGAGGACAGACTTCGACGCAATCAGCGCATCCGGTACAGCGCTCCAAAAACAACTTCTCCTCCACGGCTCCTGGGGGACGAAGCCACCCCGTTTTTTCAGGAACAGGCTGCTCCTTTTTTATCGGGGAAGGAGCATCTCTGTGCTTCACAAATTCATGAACAGTCGCGCCAATGGAAATTGCGGATTGTCGAAGAAACATTCTCCGACCTAATGTCGGATTAGATGAAGGCTGTCTTGACATATCGGATTCCGCCATTATGCCACTTTCAATAGCTTAATAAACCAAATTGGACAAGAGGAAAGGCATTTTAAGAATTTATACCACTCCAGAGGCCCGCAGCTTATACACCTCGACACATCTGTCACAGGCCCCATACTCCACATCCCATCCTGGATGGTTTTCGCGAATATAATCTAAGACAAAGCCTTCTAGGGTCTCATCCATGTTTTCTACCCAGGTATAGGTTGGGAATCGACAAAGAGGGCAAGGGAATCCCGGGAGAAGCATGGGCTTGGTTGGCACATCAGGGACTTCACTGTCCTCAACCTCAATAGCCCTCTCGATAACTCGTATCGTATCCGAAGCCATCTCTACTAATTCAGCATGAGTGAGATAATCCGCCTGCCAGATCCCTTCAAACACGGATTCCACCTGACCGGGAAGAATCTTTCGATACCAGGAACGAAACTCCCGAAACCGATATTCCTTGGAAAACATCGGCTCTTTTCCTGTTCGGGCAATCCGGCTATCGACATGAAGGTTCCACAGCACACGGTAACGATTTAAAATCAAATGTTCTTCACCGGGGTTCAACCCCACTTTTGTGTCAGGATCGTAACCAAAGGCCTCATCTAACATATCAGAAATATGCGTTAACTCATGTCGTAGGTAACGGGTAATGGCTGGATCATAAAATCGCCGGGGGATCAATTTAATTCCTACCCCTTTTTTCCCGGCCTCCTCAAATTTGCGGGACAGTTTCTCCTCGACCACCCCCCACTTCCGGAGGACATCAACCCCTTCCTGATCTTCTTTTAATACCCCTCGCACCAATACAATCCCAGTTTTATCTCGCAAAACCGGGAAATCATCAAAAGCATCCCTGAGAATTTCAGCAAACCCCCATTTAGCAAATAAATGTTGATAGAGCCGCTTGAACTCCGGATCCCGGTCATCAAGAGAAAACTTCTCGTAAATGGGATCCGCAAACTCATGAAACTCATTAAAATAAGTCGGATCGCCCTCACGCTCAGTCTTTTCAGCAAATGAGTCAATCACCTCCTGAAGGAGGGCGGGTTGAAAACGAATTTCCATGAGCAAAACCTCCGTTTACCGCAAGATCACCACAAGACGAGTTTCGTTTCTCGAAAGATGATCACCGTAATTATAAATTCCCATTGGATTTGGGAGGTAGCTATCTTGACTCCCTCGAAAAGCGCCGTTTAGTATCATAACTAGTTGAATTATAGGAATGAGTTTTCCCCTTTGGCAAGAGAATTCCCTTGATCCATTCCCGAGGTCATATAACCGACCATTTATTGTCAATCTGTTTCCGAAGCGAGGAATTTCATGACCCAGCCGACAAGTCCTGACACACTAAGTTCCAATCCCGGGTTCATCCATAATCCAGATTTCCAACCCACGCCACTCATTGATTCACTCGCCTATTGGAAAAGCGGTGTTAGGGAACTGAAGTCATTTCGTGGTCACACACAGGAAATATGGTCTGTCTCCTTTTCCCCTGATGGCCTGACACTTGCCAGCGGAGGAAATGATCGTTTTATTAGGATTTGGGATATTGAAACCGGCCGTCTTCTTCGATCTCTACGAGGCCACACCCTTACCGTTCGAGAGGTCAAGCATAGCCCTGATGGGCAAATGATCGCTTCAGCAAGTGAAGACCGGACCATTCGGCTTTGGAATCCTCAAACAGGGGAATCACTTCGATTACTCTTTACTCGTTACGACCATGGCGTGACCAGCATTTCATTTTCCCCAGATGGCCTCATGCTCGCTAGGGCTGGCCAGAATAAAGACATTAAAATCTGGGAAGTAACCACAGGCACTGAACTCATGACGCTCCTTGGGAAAGACCAATATGACCATAATTGGAGCGTCTGCACAGCGTTTTCCCCGGACGGTATCCACCTAGTTGCTGGTACCGATGTCGGGAAAATTAAGCTCTATGAAGTTCTACCAAGCGGGGAAGAAAGAATTGTTCACAACGGCCATTGGAGAGATGATGCCGACGACGAATCGACCGAAAGTCGTGGTTTTTACGTAGACGACCAGGGCGGATTTCAAAAGCCCATGGAATATTGGATTGGGGCGCTCACCTTCACTCCTGATGGGGGCACCATGATTTCCGGAAGTCGCGACTGTACGATTAAGTTCTGGGACATGCCGACGATGGAAGAATGCCGCACACTGAAAGGCCACTCGGCATGGGTTAGAAATCTTCTTGTGACCCAGGATGGACAGGTGCTTATCAGCGCCAGTGATGATGGGACCGTCAAAATGTGGGATATTCAAACTGGGCGTCAGTTCAGGACGATTCGGTCACACAAGGGACCTGTCAGAGGGATTACCCTTTCATCTGATGGGAAATACCTTGCCACGGCTGGAAACGACCGGATCATCACCCTCTGGGAGGGTGGAGAATAATCTATTTTCCGACTAAGAAACCCTAAGGGGCAAGCACTCATGGCGCAGCTCTTTTCAAAAAAGGGCTGCGCTTTCAATCGTCATCCCGATCGTCCTTTTCAGAATTCGTGTCGTCGCATGCCCGAACAATCCCATACCGTTTACATTTTTCCCAAAGACCTTTTCTGGATAATCCCAAAACCCTCGAAGCCGTCATCCGACTCCACCCCGTTCGATTAAGTATTTCGAGAATATGCCCCCGTTCAAAATTTTCTCGCGCTTCGGCCAAGGTTTCCATCGCCCCGTTCTTCCCGCCTCTCCTCCCCTCCTGGTCCCCGCAAAGCCCGCATCCTTTTTGCGGTTCCCCACCCGCATATGGACATCGACTCTGCCCACAGAGATCCCAAACCTGGATTTCTTGAGTGTGTTGTGCCAAAGCTAACGCACGTTCAATGGTATTTTCTAATTCTCTGACATTCCCCGGAAAGGAATACTGCAACAACACCTCGCGAGCTTGCCGTGACAAGGCTTTTGGTTCTTGGTGATTTCGACCTGACATCGTCTTCAAAAAATGCTGGGCAATCATGAATATATCTTCTCGACGTTCTCGGAGAGGGGGAAGCTGAACCGGCACCACATTCAATCGATAATAGAGATCCTCCCGGAATCTTCCTTGTTCAACTTCTTTCCGTAAATCCTTCTGTGTTGCACACACCAATCGCACATCCACTTCAATCGTGTCATTTCCCCCGACGCGTTCAAACTGCCGTTCCTGTAGGACACGAAGTAATTTAACTTGGACCAAAGGGGAAATTTCGCCGATTTCATCCAAAAAGAGGGTGCCCTGATGAGCAAGTTCGAATCGACCATGCCGTTGCCGGAGAGCCCCCGTAAACGCCCCTTTCTCATGGCCAAACAGCTCAGCCTCTAATAGCGTTTCCGGTAGCGCGGCACAACTCACTTTGACCAAAGCATGATTTCGGCGGGCGCTATTGGCATGTATGGCATTTGCGATCAACTCTTTTCCCGTTCCACTTTCACCAACCACTAATACCGTCGCGTCGGTGACCGAAACTAACTTGATCTTTTCCAGTACTTGGCGCATTCGCTCGTTTTTTCCCACAATCCCTTGAAAACTAAATTTCTTTTCCAATTCATCCCGTAAGACCCGATTCTCTTCCCGAAGAGCCACCACTGCACAGACTCGCTCCACACTCAACAACAATTCATCCATGGAAAAGGGCTTCGTGATGTAATCGTAAGCACCGCTTTTCATCGCATCCACAGCCGTGTCAACAGAGCCATGGGCAGTTATGACAATCACTTCCGTGCCAGGGCAATGCTCCTTACACTGTTTTACAATATGAAGGCCGTCCACACCTGGTAATCGCAAATCAGTAATCACCAAATTAAACCGGGAAGTCCGCAACCGCTCCAGTCCCTCCAACCCGGAACTGGCTTCTTGTACCACATAGCCGATCGCCTTCAGCGCATCCACCATAGAGACTCGCATCAAGGGCTCATCATCAATAATCAGGATTGAACCGTGAGTCATGTGCCTACCTTCACAGGAATGCCAGAACGAGATCGAACCAATGGCATGCGAATGGTAAACCGAGTCCCTTTCCCCTCTTCACTGTCCACCAACATCTCACCTGCATGCCGCTGGACAATTCCCAAACTCACCGACAATCCCAACCCGGTCCCCTCACCGGTCCCTTTCGTCGTAAAAAAAGGATCAAAAATATGAGGACGAATCTCTGGAGGTATTCCGCACCCAGTATCCTCAACCTCAATTTCATATCCATCTTCCTGTTTTCGAGTCCGCAACGTCACCTGGCCACCTTCTTTGAGTGCCTGAACCGCGTTCAGGACTAAGTTCATAATCACCTGCTCAATCATATGCGCATCGACCATCACCAAAGGAAGTGTCTCATCATAGAACTTACTCAACGTAGCATGTTTGACCAAAAATACATGCTCGGTCAATACCAGGACCCGGTCTAAAATTTGATGCAGATCTGTCATGGCTAATTCCGGTTCGCGTTGCTGAGAAAAATCCAGGAGCTGGCGAACGATACGTTGAACCCGTCGCAACCCATCCTCCATAAAATGCAAATATTCCTGAGATCGCTCAGGCGTCAACGTCCCTTTTCGGATATTGTATAAACAATTCAAAATTCCCCCTAACGGATTGTTGATTTCATGGGCAACCCCGGCGGCCAGCTTCCCAATGGACGCTAATCGCTCAGAATTCTGCACCTGGCGTTCCAAATGCTTGCGCTCCGTAATATCCCTGGCGATGCCCAAGACTCCTGTGTAGACGCCTGCATCATTGAGAAGCGGTGCCACACTCACCATCACCGCCCGCAACTCTCCCTCTCGACTCACCACCTCCACTTCGTAGACTTGCTTTGTCCCGAGATCCAATGTCTCTTTCAAATACCGTCCACGATACCGCTTGGAGAGTAACGAGAGATACGGCTTACCAATCAAGTCCTCTTTTCGATATCCCCAGGCATCAACTTTTCCATTGACATAAGTAAACCGTAAATCAACGTCCAAGGTATAAATCACGTCATTCGCATTTTCCAACAAACTTTCAATGTACAGTTTGGCTTGTTCAATTTCCCGAGTACGCTCAGAGACTTTCTCTTCCAAGACTTCATTGTATCGTTGTAGTTCAGCTTCAAACTTTTTATGCTCGGTTATATCTCGTAACTGGACCATGATTGAGGCTCTTCCTCCCATATCAATCCGAACGAGGTCCATCTCCACGGATTTCATCACGCCTTGCCGATCATAAACTTCAATCTCTGTCGTGGGCACCTTTGGCTCCTCACCGCTGACCCGATCTAACAAACTCTGACTGACGACTTGGAACGCCGGTGGCACAAGCTTCACGAAGGAAGCACCCTCTAAATCAGAAGGGACATACCCTAGAATATCCCGTTCACGGGCATTGACATCCAAGATCCGGCCTTCCGAATCGACCACAAAAATTGAATCGGCAGCCAAATTGAAAAGCGCCTTATATCCCGCCTCTGATTCAGACAATTGTTGGGTTCGTTCAGCCACAATCCCTTCCAGTTGGTTCGTATACCGCTCAACCTCACGCTCCAGAGCCTTTCGTGCTGTGATATCCCTCACAAATCCTCTCGAATACACCACCAAATGGGTTCCTGGATCCATCAAAGTCGTGGAATGAATTTCCACATCCATCACTTCACGCGATTGCGTCCGAAAGACAGTTTCGATGGAGCGAGCCCCGCCTAAGGCTAACCCTTGGACGTAGGCCTGCACCACTTCTTGTTGTTCCGCCGGAACAATATCCCAGAGCGACATCTCAAGCATTTCGGCTAGTGAGTATCCCAGCTTTTGCAACTCGGTCGTATTGACATGCACGAACCGCCCTGAAGGATCCAATTGATGAATCATTTCCGGAGCATTTTCAATGAGATCACGATATTTCTGCTCCAAACGCCCAATTTCATCAACTTTCTGATTCAACTCAAAAAACGAATGTTGAAGATTCTCCGCCATGGCATTAAATGTGTCAGCCAAACGTTCGATTTCATCACCGGAACGGATGGCAATCTTTTCCGAAAGATTCCCACTTCCAAATTGCTCAACTCCTTGGGATAAGACCTGAATGGGCTTCACAATCCGGCCAGCAACCACGACCCCCGCCCCCCACAAGATGACAAAAACGGCGATTCCATAGAAGATGACCTTGCTTAATAATTGATCCAGCGGAGCATACGTTTCGGCAGAGTCTTGACTGGTCAACATATGCCAGGACTTACCTCCAAAACTTTCTGGAGCAAGTGGCATCCCCAAGTGGAGAGGAGCATAGCCAACTATGGCATTCGGCATACCATGTGAATCCGGATCAGCAACCAACCACCCCACACCACCTTGTTGGAACGCACTGACCACATTAGAGGGCATCACATGCTCTTCCAAGGAAAATGCTGGGCAGAGAATTGGCATCCCATCAGAAGCAGTTAACATGGCATGACCTGTTTTCCCGGCCGCCACTTCAGAAATCGACCGAAATAACGAGTCTCTCCTCAGAAGAATACTAATGGCTCCCACTACATGCTGACGAAGATCGTCCCAAATAGGGACACCAACATTCAGGACATGAGTCCCAAACTCTGGATCAAATGACAAATCACTCACAAATGCTTGGGTTTCATGATGTTGAACGACCGCCTCCCACCAGAGACTGTTTCCATGGAAAAAATTGACTTGTGGGAAAGAGCTTAATACCAGCGCTCCTTGCGCATCGACCACAACTATGGCGAGATAATCCGATTTTCTGATCGCATGCCATTGAATCAGGTAGTCCGTGGCATATTTGTTCAGAAATACCGGAAACTCATCCAGACTGGATTGGATCCGCCAACTTTCCTGCCACTGTTGAATAAGGGCCTGAATTTCGTCTGGATTTTTATCAGCATAACTCCGGTTCGAATTTAGGACGGCACTTCGAATAAAGGGAATGGTGGCCAACTGTTGTGCTTCATTGATCCCACGAATAATCTGGGTCTCGACTTTACGAGCCACTTCCACGGCAATCCCCTTCATGGTGATACCGGCGGCTTCCCGTAGTGCCCGTTTTTCTTCAAAATAGGTGAGGAGAAGAGAAAGAATAAGGGGCAATAGACCGACCAGCACCATAGCCAGGATCGTCTTGCCCTTCAGTTGGAGGGGAAACCCAAAGCTTTTCACTTTGGCAACAATGAAAAATCCATAGAGAACATCTAACACCTATATTTTTCTACATTTTGGTGCTCCTTTTTCCTTGCTGTCAAGAAACAGTAACAGAGAAGTCTATTTACCTCGACCTAATAGCTTTCCCTCTGCACCAGGCCACAGTAAGAGGAGCGGACTCGCGACAAAAATCGAGGAATAGGTTCCAATGAGAACGCCCAACAATAAGGCCAAAGAAAAATCGTGTAACACTTCTCCTCCCCAAATGGTCAATGGAACCAGGACCAGAACAACAGTCAACGTCGTAATTAATGTCCGGCTTAAGACCTGATTAATCCCGTTATTGATCATCGTCGTCGTCGTCTCACGTCTCCTCTGTCGAAGATTTTCACGAATACGGTCGAACACAATCACGGTATCGGTCAAAGAATATCCTGCCAGGGTCAATAGGGCCGTCACCACCAGCAACGTAATTTCGGTATTCAACAAAAAATAAATCCCCAATACTGCAAGGACGTCATGAAATGTGGCAATGGCCGCAGCCACGCCAAAACGAAACTCAAAACGAACGGCAACATAGAGAATAATTCCTGCGAGCGAAAGTATAACGGCAATCAAGGCATCTTCTTGTAGTTTCTTCCCAATCGTGGGACCTATTGACGTACTGGAGTCCACCACAAACCCATGATCAGGAAATTCAGCTTGAAAAGCCTGAATGATATTCTTACTGACGCCCTCTTCAATTGTGGTTTCAGTTTTCACGCGTATCAAAAGTTTTTGATCCTGGGGAAACTCCTGAAGTTCCGCGGCACCCAGTCCATGCGCATCCAAGGCTTTTCTGGCGTCGGCAATCAGGAGGGGCTTATCAAACTTCAGTTGGACGGCCGTCCCCCCGGCAAAATCAATCCCCAAATTGGCCCATCCCACCAGAATGGCGATAACGGCCAACAATCCCAGAGAAACCAGAAAGCCTGATACCATGAAGGCAATGTTCCGCTTTCCCATAAAATCAATATCTGTTTTCCCCAGAATTTCCATCATAATCTATCAGCGCTCCTCCCCAAAGAATGTCTCATGCCCATATGCTTGCGTTGACGCCCCGCATGAAAGAATGCTCAAGCCCAATAAATCCGCATGTCTATTCTCCCACCAACCACGACAATTAAGCTCACGAAGCACTTCTCAATCCAGATGACCCATTAGATACTGAGCGTATCCAACTTTCGTCGATTCATGAAATCAAATACCACCTTTGTCCCGACCAACGCCGTAAACAAGTTAATAGCAATGCCCAAGCACAAGGTCACCGCAAACCCCTTGATGGGTCCGGTTCCAAATAAAAACAGTGCTAACCCGGTAATCAGGGTCGTCACATGGGAATCGACGATTGTTAAAAAGGCCTTATTATACCCACTATCTACGGCTAAACGAACGGGGCGGCCCTGACGAAGCTCCTCCCTAATTCGCTCAAATATCAAGACATTGGAATCGACTCCCATTCCAATAGTCAAAATAATTCCGGCAATACCCGGCAAAGTTAAGGTGGCATTGAGCCCAGATAAGGCTCCCAGCAAACAAATTAAATTAAGAAAAACGGCCATATTCGCAATGACGCCGGAAAGTCGGTAATACACAATCATAAAGATCAGGACCAACGACCCGGCAATAATAGTTGTTCGTAACCCTTTCTCAATTGAATCCTGTCCCAGTGAGGGCCCCACGGTTAAATCCTGCAAGGTTTTTAACGGTGCCGGTAATGCACCGGCCCGGAGCACCACAGCCAGATCATTCGCTTCTGCCGTGGAAAAGGTACCTTCAATGATCGCTCGTCCGCCGCTGATCCGATCTCGAATGACCGGCGCTGAATACACCTTTCCATCCAAGACCACAGCCATCCGCTTACCGATATTGGCAGCCGTCAGCTCATCAAATTCTCGTGCCCCTTTGCTGTCAAAGGTAATACTGACAATCGGCTCATTGAACTCACCAATTGACACGCGTGCATCCTGCAACACATCCCCAATGAGAACCGCATCTTTTTTCACAAGATAGGGAATACTATACGCCCGCCCATCGGGTTCCGAAACCGCCGTTTCAAATAGAATTTCTGCCCCTTCAGGAATTTTTCCTTCCAACGTCTTCCGTACCGTGTCTTCTTGGCCTTTTTCCACTTGAGGCGGTAAATCCAATGCCGCCTTGGACTCCTCCAATAATTTAAATTCCAAGAGAGCCGTTTCTTGAATGAGATCTTTAGCCCGTTGAGGGTCCTTGACCCCAGGCAATTGAATTGCAATTTGGTTGAGCCCCAACCGCTGAATGAGAGGTTCCGCCACGCCAAATTCATCAATCCGGTTTCTGAGGGTTTCAAGTGCCTGATTGATGGCTGAAGTTTTAACTCGCTCTTCCTCGGTGTCTCGGAGTTCGTATACTAAGCGCGTTCCCGCTGGATTTTGCGACATAAAGTTCGGGAAAGACTCATCGAGAAGCGTTCGGACTGCCTCCCCATCCGCCTCTTGTTGAAGGGTGATGACAATCATTTTCGAGCCCTCACGACGCACACCCTCCACCTCGATTGCCTTATCCTTCAGCAGATCCTCGACAGCCTTTCGAATTCGATCAACGGCAATCTCCACCGCACGCTCCTCTTCTACTTCCAGGACCAGGTGAATTCCTCCCTGAAGATCCAGGCCCAAGGAGAGTCCGCGATGACTCAATACCCTCTTGACCCCATCAGGTAACGACTGGAACAGACCTGGAAACGAAGGAAGGGCCAGGATGGCGGACACCACCGTGACCACGAAAAGGAGAAACAACCTCCCACGAAGCTTTTTCATTCATCTACCTCTTGATCCATCATGATTCATTCGACGTACGGATGCTCGCGACATGATCGCGTTGCAACCGGATTTTTGTATTATCCGCGACTTGTAGGGTAGCCGTTTCCTTATCCAAATTGGTCACGGTTCCCCAAATCCCTGAAGACGTAATCACCTTATCGCCTTTTTTGAGGCTATCCAACAATTCCCGTTGTTTTTTTTGTCGACGTTGCTGCGGCAAAATAAGCAAAAAATAAAACACTACAAAAATTAGAAGAAAAGGAATGAGCGATAATAAGCCGGCTGAGGAATCGGGGCCGGCTCCTCCGGCTTGGGCCCAGGCATAGGAATCTAAATTCATAAGTACCTCAATGTAAATGTTTCTGTGGTCAATCCATTCGATCAGGTCGTCACATCCTGAATGAGCGTTTCACTCGGATCACATTCGCGTCGCCGGTAAAAATCTCTCCGATAGTCGTCAAACTGATTCGCGCTGATAGCTTGTCGCAACCCCTTCATGAGCGAGCCATAATACCAAAGATTATGGACCGTATTCAGACGTACACCCAACATTTCATGCGATAAAAACAGGTGTCGTAAATATGCCCTGGAAAACCGGTGGCATACAGGACACCCACATTCGGCATCAATGGGATTTGGATCACGGGAGTAGCGGGCCTGTTTAATCAACACCTTCCCTGTAGAGGTAAACAGCCAGCCAGTTCTTCCATGGCGGGTCGGGATGACGCAATCAAATAAATCCAATCCTTGGGCTACCCCTTCCACAATATCTTCAGGAAGCCCAACTCCCATTAAGTAACGCGGGTGGCTAGGGGGAAGCTGATCAATGACCGTCTCGATCATGGTCAACATGGCCGGCTTTTCTTCCCCCAAGGATAATCCACCCAAGGCATACCCATCCATGTTCAGATTAACCAACTCCTGAGTCGACTCTTCCCTCAACTGGGTAAAGACTCCACCCTGAACAATTCCAAACAACCATTGGTGCTCTTTTCTCGGCACCACCGCACATCGCTTGGCCCACCTGGTCGTTCGCTGTACGGCTTCGCGCGCTTGCTGCTCGGTACAAGGAAAGGTCGGACAATGGTCAAGAACCATCATAATATCGGATCCAAGTGCGACTTGGATGGCCATACTTTTTTCCGGTGAGAGTAAATGCCACGCACCGTCGATATGGGAACGAAAGCCGACTCCCTCCTCCGTCACCTTACAAAGATCTGCCAGGCTCACCATCTGGTACCCACCACTATCAGTCAAAATCGCTCCGGACCATTGCATAAAGGCATGAAGCCCTCCCAGAGATTCAATGAGTTCATGGCCAGGTCGCAAAAAGAGATGATAGGCATTCGCCAAAATCATATGAAACCCGCATTCGCGGACTTCCTTCGGGTCCAGTCCCTTGACCGTCCCCTGTGAGCCAACCGGCATAAAAGCCGGAGTCTCGATCTCTCCATGGGCGGTAAATAATCGTCCACCCCTCGCACGACCCGAAGGCACAGTATGCTGAATATGGAAACGATTTGGACCTGACTGTGAGATGGATGGCTCTTGAGGCATTATCTTCGTGAATGCTTGACCTTCACGCACGTTACATTTTCTCCGGTGCGGATATTCCCAGGAGAGATAGCCCATTACCAAGAACCGTCTGGACTTGCCGAAGCAGGGCTAAGCGAGCGGCGGTCAAATCCGGCGAAATACTTTCGTACCTGAGCTCCTGATTCAATGCTCCAGTATTCCCACTTGTCTCGAATTTAATATTTTCTCCCCTACCCCCAGTGTCCCTCTCAGAATCCAATGAGGGAAGGACCCGATTTTTGTTGTAGTAGGCATGCAATTGCGCAGCAAGCTCTTGGAGATAAAACGTCACCCGATGAGGCTCTAACGCGAGAGCACTGCTTTCGACCACCAAAGGATATTGTGCCAATGTTTTAATAAGCCCCAACTCTTCATCCTGAATCAATAATGCCTGCTTAACGTCCTGGATGACCGGAAGGCGTACTTGGCGTTCCTGGGCCACTCGAAAGAGACTGGCCAATCGAGCATGCGCATACTGAACATAATAGACGGGATTATCCGAAGACTGTTGTTTGGCTAAATCCAAGTCAAAATCCAAATGCGTATCGGCTCGTCTCATCAGGAAAAAAAACTTAGCGGCATCTGGACCCACCTCATCAATCACCTCGCGTAGGGTCACAAATTCACCAGCTCGCTTCGACATCTCAATTTTTTGCCCACCACGTCGCAGACTCACCATTTGCACCAAAACGATCCGCAAAGTCTCTTTGGCAAAGCCAAACGCTTGAACTGTGGCTTCCATCCGTGGAATATAGCCATGATGATCAGCACCCCAAATATTTATTAAGGTATCAAAACCACGTTCTAATTTTTGTCGATGGTAGGCTATATCGGCCGCTAAATAGGTATAGCTCCCATCCTGTTTTTGAGCCACACGATCTTTTTCATCTCCAAACTGAGATGAACGAAACCACCAGGCTCCCTCCTCTTCTATGAGCAGCCTTTTCTGTCTAAGTTCGTCCAACGATTGTTGAATAAGACCAGTCGTATGCAGGGATGTCTCGCTAAACCAGGTTTCAAATTCAACACCAAATGTGGCCAAATCTTCTTTGATTCGATCCAAAAGCATCTGACTGGCCAATTGCGCACAGAGTGTCTCCGCCTTTTCCGATGAGTCCTCCAGTAAGGTTTGCCCATGAGTCTTCGCCACCGATTCAGCCACAATTTTTATATAGTCTCCATGATAGCCATCCTCGGGAAACGATGACGGTTTGCCCCAATGCTCTCGATAACGGGCATGGACGGAACGACCCAACAACTGTAATTGGCGACCGGCATCGTTAATATAATATTCACGGAAAACTGAAAATCCGGTAGATTTCAATAAGCTGGCAATGGCTTGCCCCAATGCCGCTCCTCGTCCATGGCCGACATGCAACGGCCCTGTCGGATTCGCGCTCACAAACTCCAGGAGGATGCGTTTCCCTTTTCCAATGTCGCTGGTTCCATATAACGATCCCTTGTCCTGAATCATCCGTAGGACTTGAATCCACCGGATGGGATGGAGGGTCAAATTCAAAAATCCTGGAGGGACAACGTTAACGTGGACGAATAGATCTGAAAACTGCGCACGAAGGCCTGCTGCCAACAGTTCGGCTACATTCAAAGGTGGTTGTCGAGCTTGTGAGGCCAATGTCATTGCGACACTAGAAGAAAAGTCTCCCCATTCCGGTCGTTTAGGAGGTTCCACAACGATGCTAGGAATCGTGTCCACCATTAACTCGCCGGATTCCTTGGCCGTGCTAAGGATAACCCCAATGGCCTCAATGACTTGGTTTTGGAGGATTTTCTCCACGCTGAAACATCCTATCTACGCAGAATATATGGGTTTTTCAATAGCCGCGGCGAATGTAGCACAGCATTCTAACCAAGGCAAGGCACAGTTAAGTCTTCATCAACGCACTCAAAGGCTGGGTAATTTACGGCTGTCTTCACTCCACATAATACCTCTTCAACCTTTCCGAGGACTTCAAGTGGAGAAACAGAAAGACATTGTCTATCCATACAACCAGCAATGGACGTCTTACCAATGCAATGACAGGATTTTCGTATAATGGTTACATGAGCTCCCTGCGGCGCCCATTTTGCCGGATCGGTTGGCCCAAACAACAATACGGAAGAAATGCCAAAGCTTGCAGCGAAATGCGAAAGTCCAGAATCATGCCCAATAAATATTTGGGCATATTGTAAATATTTTGCGACCTGAAGCAGATCCATTCCGGTAAGAGTGGCATACTCAATGTCAGTCAGTAACCCTTGCACATTTCGAAGAGAGTCAATATCTGCGGGTCCTCCTACAAGACAAATCTTCCGTTTCGGATTCGTCCTCATCAGGCCATTTACAATACTCGCCCAAAACATCGGAGAGGCACATTTATATCGACACCCGCTTCCAACATGAAGAACAATAAGTGGCTCCTTGATGGGAGAATGGACTCTTAACGAGAGTGATTTGTGGAAAACAAGATGCCGTGCAGGCCTCTCATGTGCTCCTATGTCACTCCGGACCTCTGTCGTCCTAGCCCAAGGTTGAAGTATTTCAACATACCGATCAACCATATGTTTATTTATCAATGTCGGGTCACGAGGGGACCGAAGAATACAGTTTGGAATTCCCGCGGTCTTCAACCAACTTAGCCAAATTCCGTCTGTGTCCTCTAACCAACAAATGGCTCTATCGCAACGACGGAGAATCGACAGAAAATTCTCTTGAAGGGAGTCATTTTCCACACGATATGCCAAAAATTCCAGTCTATCAAAAGAATAGGCCTGATGAACCTCCTGCGTATGCATAAGTACCTCACCCAATTCCTTATGACCAAACCAAATTAGACGATGGTCAGGAAATCTAATCTGCAATATCCGAAGAGCAGGCAGAGCTAATAACCCATCCCCTAATGCTCCAGGATGAATAATCAATAAATTGTGGTGGGAGAGAGGCATACTATTATTTCAGATGAGAAGCAGCTTTTCTAGCGAATTCAAAATCAAAGGGAGTATTAATATTCAAAAAAGAATACCCATGAGGATCGATATCATCGAATAAAGATTCCTCAACGATTTGGACCGAGAGAGATGAGTCCTGAATCAGGCTATGAATTCGAAGATTCCCGTCCTGAATCATCCTCTCCATTATGAGGGAGCAACGTTTGGAATATCGTGCATGAAGAGGTTGATATCCGGTTGAAAGATTGGCCATCACCACATCATTATCAGGTAAAGCGCAGAGTCTTGAAATAACCGATGGATTTAAAAATGGCATATCACAGGCCACTACAAATACAGAAGAATGAGAGGCCTCCTTGATCCCGGTAAACATGCCCCCTAAGGAACCTGTATGAGGAATGGCGTCGGTCACTGATCTAACAGGGAGGTGTCCGCAAGGGTAATCTTCAATGGCAGTCACCACAATGATTTCATCAAATAATTCTACGAGGGTGAGGCAAACTTTATCGAGAAATTTAACCCCCTCCCATTCGAGGATTCTCTTATCTTTCCCCATCCTCCGGCTTTTCCCGCCTGCTAAGACTACACCGGAAATATTTGTAAATTTTTTAATATTGGTCATAAAAAAAGGGGGTGGTTGCCCACCCCCTTCATTTTTCGGATATTTCCGAAGTTCACATTTTCCTTAGACTTTACCCTTACGACGATTAGCGCGTCGGGTCAAAATCCACCCTTCAACAAGGACCAACCCAATGGCGGCCAGTGTTGGGTAAATATATGTTTCTTTTTCTATGGGTGGCTCTAACACCAGATAATAGAAAGCGGAGACTGCCATCTTTCGCCCGACATCCCCATTGTGACCATCCCAAACAAAGAAATTAATAGGAATATATTTTCCCAATTCAATGTAAGCATCTTCCTCATAGTCACCCTTGAGTGGGCGCGTTATGATAACCGTCCATCGTCCATCTTTCCATTCAGCTTTCACAGTTTTCAGTTCTTCGGTGAAATCGTCACGATCTTCGAAATCAACATCCCAACCTTCACCTTGGTACGCTTTCAATTCTCCATCAGCCGTCCATTTGGCGATGTCCACGGGAAATCCCTCATCTCCCCAGAAATATCTAGGCTTTCTTGGCGCAGGCAATTCCTGCCATTTTATTGGGAACTGAAAAGCCAGCCCGTCATTAAACACTTGATAGGCCGTTTGTTTCGCGGCAATCGATTCAGGGTGTTCAGGATCATCGGCAAATTTTGATCCTCCTGGTGCCTGTTCTTCTATACCGTAATCTCCAAGATTTACCTCATAGGGTTCCCAGTCAACGCTATCTTGCTGCACACTCTTGGTCCGGTCATCCCAACGGAACATAAATGAGATATGGGTTTCATTGTACAAGGATTGAACCCACACATCGTCAATTCTTGTCACAAAGTTTCTTGGTTTATGGGTGATCTGCCCTCCCATGGCTACAATGCGACGGTCAACCAGTTTCCAACGTTCATCATGTTCGTCAGCCGGCAACTCTCCTTCGACAAACTTAGAAGGAACCACGAAATCAACTTTGGGTTTATCCGTAAGAGGATCAATTCCCCTGGGCTTTGCCGCTAGTAAAGCCGCAGCGATTTCATCCGTCACATTACCTCCGGCAATATCCACATCAACATCACGTTCACAAAGATGATTGACGTAATTGGCAATATGCCACCTGTCCTCTACAGTAGTATTATCTGCAAAAGATGGCATCGGCGTTCCACTTACCCCTGTGGAAAATGTCCGGAAAATGTTTTTTACATTATAGGCATCTTGTCGGCTGCCTCTGAAATTCCAGCATTTATGCCAATCCGCAGGTTGAATGGAAAAGCCCCAGTCATCTTTGAGATTAAAGGCATTCCCATCTCCCCGACCTTCTACCCCATGGCATTCTATACATTTCATTTCTTTTACTAACTCCGAACCGCGTTTGATTGATTCAGCCGAGGGAGCAACCGGTTGAATTTTATCCAATTGCAATACATGGAATTCTTCAAATTCCGTATCCTGCCAACTACGATCCTTGACTAACTCAGTTGTCACAAAAGCCAATACATCTCTGCGTTGATCTTCGGTCAAAATACCCTCCCATGACGGCATGGCCGAACCAGGCAATCCATGGGTAACGGTTTGAAATAAATCCACGTCTATTAGGGGCAATTCACCGCTCGCGGTATGTCGGATTTTAAATGTCCCTGCATTAAAATTCCGTGGACGCGGCCATAATCGATCGGCTCCGGGTCCGTCACCAGCCCCCTCAACCCCATGACACCATACACATTTGGTGAAATACACTCGCTTCCCTGCTTCAACCTGTTCCGCAGATGGCGGGGCGGGGCGACTCCCTTCGGCAAATCCTTCCGCCATTTCCGCGTGGGAGGTGGTTGCTAGGCCTAGGCTACCAATCAGGAGACCGCAACTCAGAAGCCAGGCTCCTAAACCCCTCCTTCCATATTCGGCCGGTGTCGTCGTTTCGTTCATGACCATCCTCTTTTCAAAAAGTCCATTTTGGGATTTATTACCATTCATGTCCGCGTCCTCCTTATTCCCAAGTCCGCGGGTAATACCCGGTGTGCCAGTATTCAAACATGATGACTTTCCATATTTCATCAACGGTTAAATGCTGTTCCCACGGTGGCATAACTGATGCCCATGGGAACCCCTCACCAGGAAGACCAATTCCACCTTTAGCAACCCTCCAGAAAACAAAGGTTTCTTGTAGCTGAGCGATGGTTCCTGCATCCGTAAAATTGGCAGGTATTGGATTAAACGCGAATGCCCAAAGACCCCGGCCATTTAAATTATCCCCATGGCAAAAATGGCAATTTTGAAAAAAGATCTCCCCCCCCTCACGAACATGTTTGATGTAGCCTTTCGCATTGGGATCCCAGGGGTTATCTTCCGGATTTTTCACATCCTTCATTAATCGCCCCATATCCTGGCTGACGATATGAGCGTTGCTGTATGCCTGATCGTATTTCCCTTCAGTATTGATACGAAAAGGATTAGCTGCGGTTTGTAATACATATGTTTTTCCATGAACTTTAGTTGTGGCCGGTGGGGCCGGATGCACAGTTCTTAGCTCAATGGGTTCATCAAAACTTGGCAGGAAGGAGTTGTAGGCAAATCCCCAGAGTCCAATAGGTAATAAAATCAATAGGGCCGTACGAACGAACTTGGTCAAACCCGTTTTTGCGTCCAACACATTGATAATTGGGCGCTTGAATTCTTCCCATTCCTGCTGTGACCCCGAAACCCACATAAAAATACCGCAAGCGGCCACGGTGCCATAAATAGCCCGCACACTAAATGGTATTGGTGGGTAAATTCGATATTTCAAATAAAACAAATTCACGAAACACCAGACAAAGATTCCTGCCCAAAACTTTGGCAATCCCATGCCTGCTCTCTTGAGAGAGTAATTAATAATAGAAAACACAAGGATGCAGATCGCCAACTCGGAAATCATCTGCATCGGCATGTAGCCTTCAACTAATTTAAGCCACGTCATTCTTCCTTACTCCTTATAAAGGGTTATACCCTAAATTAATATTTCTTATTCTTTTGGAGGTAAAGGTTGGCCTTCTTTTAATTGCGCCAAGTAATCGACCATCTTACTAAGTGCACCGCCTGTGAGCCTTACACCAAAGTCCTTTGGCATTTGATCGTCAGGAAAATCTTTTACCACGTAGGCACTTGGGTCTAATATCGATTCAGTAATGTACTCCTTAGGAGATTTTGCTTTACCCTTATAGTTGGGATCTTTAATCCGATTGGGAGCATTTGATCCCTCCATGAGAAGAGGACCAACTTTTCCCGTGGCTCCTTCAATCCCGGGAATGGTATGACAGGCAGGACAACCGGCTTTCATAAAGAGCTTGTCGTAAGGCTCGCTCCCGTCAGCTAAAAGATTCCCACCACCACCACCAGCTTCTTCTTCTCCACCCGCAGAGGGGCGATCGGCTTCTGGAATGAACTTTTCATATGAGGTAGCAATCACATCATAAGCAGGAGCTTCTTTTCCTTCCCTCGTATACATCCAGGTATCCACTGCTGCCATTTCGCCGATTGTTAAAGATATCGGTGGTTTATGAATCTTAGGCATGGGACTTACGGTATCATTTGATCCTTTGACCCCAAATCCCGTTACTACAAAACAACTCGGGCATGCATGTGACTCAGCAATGTATTCCTGAGCATTTGTAGCCGTCCCCGATCCTTCAAAAGCTTCCTTTTGTTCAGTAGTTCGAGCAGCGGCATTATTCATATGGTAATTTGGCTCTTTTAATCTTTCTTCAGATCTTTCAGGAATTCCAAATAAATTAGGTGCCCGTTCACTTAAAAATCCCTGTTGGAACCCATGACACAACGGGCACTGGCCTTTCCCTATGGCTCCTTGGGTTTTACTTTGCCCAATCCCACCAAATATAATTTTTTCCCCTTCATCACCAAGTTGTTGCGGTGACATACTTTGGAAGTCTAACTTCACGACCGGTGGAGGGAATCCGCCCTCGACCTGAGGCAGCCAATTTCCGTACCCGGAAAGCGCGGCCGCCACAAAAAACATGAACCCTCCAATTTTCATTAGGGCACTGATATTCGGAAAATAGAGACCCATAATAAAAGACATGATAGTGATCATGACAAGGGAAACCGGCAGCAACCGACTTTCCCCTTCAAAATTATGGGTATAATTGGAAATAGCGATAAACGCTAAAAAAGCACAAAAAATTCCAATTATGGTCTGAAAACTTGCCCTTTTCTTTTTTTCAGGATCCGAAATAGTTGCCTGGAAATACAGCAATAGCCCAACCAGCATCAGTAATACTGGCCAACCCATTCCTATCGCCCGTCCCAATAACTCAACCACAGTGCAATCCTCCAACTTGGGGGCTGCCTAATGCAGCCCCACGATTGTTTGTAATTGTATTTTTCGTTAATGACCAGTTGCAGATTGAGGAGATGGAACTGGCTGCCCTGCAGGCGAAGGAACCGGTATTTTTTTAGCACCTAGTGTGCCAAGCCAAAAGACAAACATTATACTGATCCAGAAAAACAGCACATTAAACGAAATAACGTTTGCCGCAAAACCAATTGTATGGGTATAGGCCCATGGAGAATTATCCCGCATTACTTCATTCACGTGCCAGAATAATCGCACCGAAGAACGGATATACCCCATTAATCCCATCATCCACGTGAATGCTGTGGCCAACATGATGATCGCATATTGTGAACGTGGTGGAATTTGGCCCCATCTGATCGGCCCCAATTGTCTTCCATTTTTCAACATCGCCAGGTTGAGCGGGGTCATTAAGAGCAGACAAGACAAGGTTCCCGCCACCTGAGGCACAGACAAACCGATTCGTACGTTTGCAGGTATAAAGTACCCATAACAAGCCAACCAAACATTATTTAGCTGTGCTATGACAAAAAAACAGCCCATAAAAATATTACCAAACTTAGCCCAGCTAACTGTGGGGACCCTGTTCCCTCGCTGGTACCAAATAAAACTCAGAATGGTTGTCATGATAATGGCGTTAATTCCACCATTTTTGGCAGACATGACACCATAATTTCCGAGGACCGGATGCTGCTGCCCGCCCATCGCTTTCAATTCCGCGGGAGACATCACGATCGTGTGCGGCGTAATAAACACCAGAAGCCCAACCACTAAGATAAACACGAGATATTTAATATACCTTTGGAAACGCTCTCCACCCGTCATACGGCCAAGAGCTTGCCACAGGTAATAATTGGTGGTGAGGAATAGAATTCCAATCATGGTGGCTTGAATAATAAATAACCAAGCCAGCAACCCACCCATTAAGGTAATTCCCATCTGCTGACGGTAGGCATACACCTCCCGCATCAACCAATATCCGGCAAAGGGTAGCGGAATTAAAAACGCCACACCTAAACTCATTGCGATATAGCCCATCCAGTCATAATGAGCACGCTCTTCATCCGTTTTTGATGAAAGGAAGCGATAGGCAGCATAGGCAGCTACCACACCACCACCAAATGCCATGTTCCCAAGAATCCTATGAACATTCAAAGGATTCCAAAGGGCCGTATGAATTACATGCCAAATATTTCCAAGATATCTCCCCTGCTCATCAACTCCAGCCGGGGACATCATAAACGCAATCCATGAATTAGCGAGGAACATCAGCACCGTTCCAATCACATTCAGAATCACCGACATGCTGAGATGAACCCACTTCAGGACCCCTTCCCTCATCTTGTCCCATCCGTAGTAATAAATGTAGAGGGTTGCACTTTCCGCCACGAATGTTAATGCATAAATGTGCATGACCGGACGGAAAATACTAGATAAGTATCCAAAAAAGGCAGGATAAAGAGTCAGGAAGGTAAAGATCAGGATCCCACCCAGGATCGCAGTTAAAGAATAGGCCGTCAGACTGATCTTGATAAAATCATAAGCCAATTGGTCATACTTCTTGGCCATAGCCTTATCTTTGCTCACCATACCGGCAAATTCGATACACATACAAAAGATTGGAACCGCCAACACAAAGCTACCGTAGTAAAGATGCTGCTGGTTGGCTACCCAAAGGAGGACACGACTCTCGAAGTTATACCGAGGATAAAAAGTTTCGTTGTCGGCCGTTACCGGTGCGCCCTCTCCAATGGCTGGACCTTCCGTCTTGTAATAAATGTCACGGCCCATCTCCACCTTTTCCGCCTCGCCTTCCTCTCCCGCCTTTTGTGCGGCAACGACATCTGGTGGAGGACCACCTGCTGGTGCCCCGCCACCACTCGCCACAGCTGAGACTGACAGGAAAATTGGCAGCAAAAGCAGACCGCCCATTACCATCAGGGCCGAAACGGCGAACAACTTTTTCTTCCCCCGGGTCATTTGATTGAACAGGCGACCCATTGACCTACCTCCTTGTGAAAACGTGTTGTGTTTAAACCCATCAAATTTACCTAAAATTCGTCATGAATGTGAATCTTAAATATTTCCATTCTTACGACTATCTGAACATGTAGAAATAGTCCAACCCCTGAGCGTCCATCAGTACATAATCCAGTGCCTGAAAATACACAAAACAAATAACCAATGAAACTATTACATACAGAGCTGTCTGCATGCGCCCCTCCTTGCGTCTAAGAGTATTAAATAATTGATTGTCTTATTGGAAATCATGCTTTTTTAGCAGGGGCACTGAATGCCTGAAAACCAATAGAAAAACCAAAGGCTTACCGAGCAGGTTACATAAAAAATCGCTTTTCCAATTTTAGTCTCTAACTCCGTTGACTCTCTTATGACAGCCGTCGAATCACCCATTTCAATTCCTCCCTGTGCTTAATTCGAAACTGAATCTTAAATGATTTTCCCTAATAAACTTCATTGACATAATATAATTTTTCGTGCTATTCAAACATTTATTGATCACGTAAAAAGAGGGATTGCACATGCGTACAAATGCAAAAGTGTTCGACATTATAGTTTTGGCCGGAATGGTTGTCAATATTCTGCTTGCCGTCTTTCTCATCCTCTACTATTTTGATTTTCTTTAATTTTTTTGATTTTCCTCAACAGAATTTCGTCACCTTTATTGTCATTAATTTGAACGTGCACATCTGAAACCAATTGTCTCATCTCGAAAATCAGGAACCATAAAACTCCTATTGGTGATTCGGAGATCTACGCCTCGGCTCGTATACCCACTTCCTCTCATTGTCTTGTAAGTCGAGGTTGGCCGATTATTTTCTTGCGAAACTGAATCTTTCTGTAGATATAGATCCTCCACGTACCAATTATCCGTCCATTCCATAACATTTCCTGCCCCGTCAAAGACCCCGAATACACTTTGATCAAGGGGAAACGAACCTACTGGAGCCGATACTTCAAACCCATCGCCCTCCCCTGCAAAATTGGCAGGATGTCCGGTCAACCCATCACCCCACGGCCAGGTGCGTCCATCTGTCCCTCGCATAGCTTTTTCCCATTCCTGTTCGGTAGGGAGACGCTTGCCTTTCCACTGACAATAGTCATTCGCATCGCTCCATGACACATAGGTAATCGGCTGATAAGGCCCTCTTAACAGTCCGAGCTTTGCGGCATAACGAGATGGCGGGCCAGGTTGCCGATGGCCTGTAGCTTCCACAAATTCCATATACCGTTTATAGGTGACTTCATATCGATCAATCCAGTACGTCCCTAAATTAGCGACGTGGGCAGGCTTTTCATTAAATCCGCCTTCATTACTGCCAAGAATGAATTCCCCTGCAGGTATCTCAACCATCTCATTCCCTATGTCAGGATCAGGAACCATCGATTCTGTGGACGGCTCCAATGCTGAAGAAGGCATTGATTGGGGAGTTGGGTCCTGGAGACTTGGGGGAGTGTCGGTCCCTTTCAAAATCCCTAATAATGGCAGGCCAGTCATAAACAGGACCGCAATCAGAAAAATTAATTTAAATCGACCGTCCATGTCTCCCTATTCCTTATCCGTCAATGTGTCCTATTTCGAGAAACCATGGGCGATTATTCACGCCGGCGAGGAGCCTGCTTACCGCTTAGGAGGATTGAGGAGTCTCAGTGGCCGGAGGATCTTTTGCGCACCGAAATCCAACACTGGCATCGTTCCTCCACATTTTAGCTGCAAAACGCTTGGTAACCCTGGCGCCGATACGAGATTCTCGCCAAGAGCCCCCACGAATGACTTTATTCTCATCTTCGACTTTTGGTCCTGGGGGATCCCGATATGGGGCCTGTTGATAATAGTCAGCAGCATAACTATCCATGACCCACTCGGCTACATTGCCGGTGGCATCATAGAGTCCGAAAGGGCTTCTCCCTACCTCAAAGGATCCCACAGGAGCTAAATACTGAAAGCCATCTTCCTTCCCATCAACATTGGCAAACTGATATTCGAATTTTTCCCCCCAAGGATAACGCCGCTTCCCTTCTCCCCTGGCCGCCTTTTCCCACTCCGCTTCGGTCGGCAACCGCTTCCCAGCCCACTGACAATACCCAAAGGCATCGTTCCAGGTCACAGCCACCACCGGATAATCGAGACCGACCAGCTTGGAGACATCATCTTCAAAGACCGGCACCTTAGGTTTGTCCCGTTTCGTCATCTTGATATACCGATCATAATCTGCTTGTGTGACTTCTTTAAGGTCGATATAAAACGTTTGGAGATACACCGGATGCGATGGCCCTTCATCGGGATCCCCATCCTCAATGCCCATGGTAAACGGCCCTTCAGGAATTTCGACCATTTCCCGGCCATCATCCCCGACAAACGTTTTATACATGGAAAAATCTTGTGTGGGCATTGGCTGCAAGACCCTGACGTTGGCCGGTTGGCCGGCCGACAATTCCGCCAAATCAGCCTTCCCTTTATAAGTCATATAAATCAACATCACGATCATCATGATAAATGAGCCGAATACAAATAAAATTGAGCCGATGAGTACCCGCTGATTTTCCATGACTACCTTGCCTCTCGCTTTGACACACTCACCTCGATGATTCAGATTGATTACGGTTGTAAATGATTAGGATGCTTATCGCACTCAGGAACGGTTTGATTCCGTTGTCGCCACGTCTCTATAAGCATCGAAATCCAAATTCCCAAAAATCCACCCATTGCCGCACCCGAGGCTGCGCCAACCGTCACAGCCTCGGTTCCACTCACTCCTAATGTCAACAAACCACCTAAAATGGTTCCGATAAAAATACTCAAAAAAAATCCTCGTCCGCCTACCAAGCCCACTCCGGCCCCAAGAATGGCTCCCAATGCTAACGCAACAGGAAGCCACCCATCTCCCATGAAGACCCCGATCAAGAGGCCCACTGTCCCTAATCCCAGGACTCCAAGGAGGACATCAAAAATTTTAGCTGGAGTTATCTTCACTTTTCACTCTTCATTCACGCACAAGCTCACCTTTGGATGATTCAGCCTGAACCTGAATGGACCCAAAGTCCACTTCCACTCCCGGCCCTCCTAACAAAGAAATACCCCAGGCATGTGGAGCCGGCTCATGATCATGAATCCTCAGAAAATCTTCATATACATTAACCCGCTCCTCAACCCACGTCCCAAGGGATTCAGTCCCACTACGAATGACAATTTCCGTGGAGCTAAACATGCCACCCTCTTTGACTGACCCTACCGGAAGCGTTGCACTCCACACATATTTCGTATTCACGGGAATAAACATCAAGTCAACATCCAATGACGGGTAGATTGCGGCCAGGAAATCGGCGTTATCGGGAACCGTCTGAATCCGCCAACGCCAGGTCAGAATAGGGTGCTGCTTCGGGTCCCACGTCATGTGCTTGGTATAAACTCGTTGATTGGCGTCTTTTGCCGAAAGGAAAAAAGTCCCATCCTCTTCCTGAATCGTATAGGTTTCATGGGCAGTGACCGTACTCCGCTGCGCTTCCCATCCCACGGGAAATCCTTTAGCATCAGGATGCTGAAAATCCTCCAACACCATCGAACTACTGGAAGACCCTGTGTTCGAAACCTCTTGGGCCCATGCGGCACCACTTCCATATACTAAAATACTCACGATTAAACAGGCCAAAAAAGAAGACCTTGCACGGACTCGCTTCACATTTCCTAAATTATTGTATTGCCCATGATAAACTTTCATTATGCGGATTCCTCTTCTGAAATAACCTGAATCACCGGAGAAGGCCTTGCAAATTCAGCCGTTCGCCGCTCTACCACTTGTTGATCCCGTCGGCTAAGCCAAAACACGAAAAAGACTGAAGACCAAAAAACAATCATATTGAGGGTGACCATTTTTGCTGCAAATCCCAGAGAAGGGGTAAATGCCCACGAGGATTGATCCGGCATTATTTCGGAAATATGCCACTCCAATCGGCCAACGGACCGTATATACCCCATCAACCCCATTACCCAGGTAAAGGCGGCAGCCACAACAAACAATGCCACAATCCCACGCGGGGTAATTCGTCCCCAATGCACAGGCCCGTTCATGTGAGCGCCACGCAATAACAACCGATTCAACAATAACCCACCAACCACTAGAGTCGCGGTCGTCATCCCTTGAGGGTAAGAAAGGCCCACGCGGACATTTGCCGGAATATAAAATCCGTAAATAGCCAACCACACAATATTGGCAATCCCCATGAGGAACAACCCCACAAGAAAAATATTTCCCTTGGATGCCCACGGTACTGTCATCACATAATTGGCTCGCCGATACAGAATGTAACTCAGTGCGGTTAAACAGATCATGACATTAACCGCACCATTCTTTGCGGACATGACCCCATAATTCCCAAGCACCGGATGCTGTTGCCCGCCCATGGCTTTCATCTCACTCCCACTCATCGCAATGGTGTGCGGGGTAAACCACACGAGAAAACACACCATCAATGTAAAGAGAATGGCCTTAAAATGTGGATGAAAGCGCTCACCACCCTGAAGGCGGGCCAATGATTGCCAGATGTAATAATTAATTCCCAAAAACAAGACACCAACCATAATAGCTTGAAGCACAAACAGCCACGACAACATTCCCCCCATCATGGCCATGCCCATAGTTTGCCGAAACTCAAACACAGAGCGCATCAACCAGTAGCCTGCAAGTGGCATGGGCAGGAGCGCACAGACCACAACCACAATAAAGACATGCCCAACCCAATCATAATACGCCCGATCCTCAGGGGTTTTTGCCATGAAATACCGGTAGGTCGCATAGGCGACGACCACGGCGCCACCTGACATAATATCCGCCAAAAAGCGATGCGTGTTCAGTGGATTCCATAATGGAGAATGCAAAAGATGCCACACATTTCCTAAAAAGTGCCCTTCGGCATCAACTCCGGCTGGTGCCATCATAAACGAAGCCCATGAATTGGCTAACAACAGTAAAACCACTCCGGTTGCGTTTGAAAGAACTCCAAGAGTCATATGGACCCACTTTGCCGCCGGAGTCTTGAGAAAATCCCAGGTGTAATAATAGAGGGCCAACAGGAATGCTTCACTCACAAACACCGTGGCATACACCGGCATGACGGGCTTAAACGTCGACCCCATGTAACTCATAAACCCAGGGTAAAGAGTCACAAAGGTTATGAGCATGAGACAGCCTAATAAAGCGGTAATGGACAAGGACAACAGGGCCACGCGCAAAATATCACGAGCCAGTCCATCGAACTTCTGTTGGGATGCCGGCTGCTTTCGAGTAATTCCTATGAATTCCAATAATAGACAAAATAGGGGAATTGATAAGACAAATCCCCCAAAGTAGGTGTGTTGCTGAGTCACAAACCAGACCACCAACCGGTTATCCACGAGAGGATAAGCTGAATAATCCTGGTGGGTCTCCGCGACAGATGGACCCTCAATCGTTCCGGGAGTTTTGTAGAAAATATCCTGGCTTGCCTGCCCATCAGTTGCCGGTAAGGAATAAGCATCCATACCCAACGCAATTCCGGACTGCATGAGAAAGATGAACAGCACACTCAATAATGGTTTGAAAAGATTTTTCAATTTAATTCACCAAATTGCCATGCCCGACTTTGGCATCAGCGAGGGAAGGAAGAGGTTCTGAGGATTTAGAATTTTGGAGTATCCCCATCACAAAGGGACACCGTTGTATGGATTCAGGAATGCCGACAAGCTGTTCTTCATAGGATTTGCGCCAACCAAGAAAGAGGGTATACAGCGCCATCACCATGGCGGTACAGGCGGCTATCCCCATAAATCCTACTTGGGAAATCTGCTCCACCCGCAAGACAAAGGCGGCCATCCCCATGAGAACCAGAAAATACGTCGCTGAAAAGGTCAGATTTGGCCACATCCAAAACCAAAGGGATGACAGCCAGGTTCGTGGCCTACTTCCCTGTGTATTTTGAGCATATAACGATTCCCCGCTGAAAAACGTCTTCATTCCGATGGAGGCGATCATAACGGGAACAAGCAATGATTGAAGGATGGGTTGCAGTTCAATCGGCCCCACAGTGAACAGGAGCCACGAACCGGCTATCCCTATCATGGTTGCCAACGCGCTCCATTTCACAATGTTTCCTATTTCCTGCGGAATCCATTTTCGTAATGCCTCTCCGTCAGGAAAGGTTGGGACGACAACCCCTTGTTGCCTCATCCGTTGCACATGCCCGATTTCAAAGGCATCCCGGGTGACAGACGTGCATGAAATGATGGTTGCCATCATGGCTGGACCTTCCGGATGGAGCAAAAAATCATAGGCCACAAAAACTTGAAGAATCGCCAAAACCAAAAGGGATAATTGAATCCCATAGACTAGACCAATCCATCCCACCAACCAGACCCACTGCTTTACCCCGTCTTCGCGCCAGGATTCCATGAGAGAGACTCCACGTCCCTGTCGATAGGACCAGATGGCGGTAAGCATACAAATACAGCCGGTGAATGCCAGAAGCACCAACGGATCGGCAAACGGCAAGACAGGCTTGAGAAGGTGATAGATCCCAAAGGCCACTAAGCCGGGAGCCAGCATCACCAAACGTTTCCGCTTGCGAACGGGTTGATCCGTTACTAAGGCATTCAATTGCGGAAGAACACGAAGGGAAAGTCGATGCAACATATCGTTACTCGCTTTAAAGAGATTTCCAGAGATTAATCGTTTTCGCTAATTCGCTCACAAGGCGTTTCATCCGCGCCCTGCCGCCATACCAAAATAACGGGCTTTCACCTCTTCCATGAGTGCAACCGTGACCGCAGGCATCCCGCGATCCAAAGCTGTACGCTCCAATTCAATTCTCGCCATTGCCCGAATTCCTGACGGAACATTATTGATACGGCGCTCTGCGTCCGGGCTCCACTCTACCATCCCCTTATTCCGCGCCGACCCAACTCGGGAAACCGTCACAACCCTTTGCCCCCTGGTAGAGGCAAACTCCTCCACCTCTTCCCGAACAAGGGGAAGTAAATAGGGAGGAAGCCGGCTCAACTGATATAAAGCCTCATCTGACCATAAAGTGTGAGGGACCATAGAATCCAATTCCTTGGCACTTCCTTCGGCCCCGAGAGAAAATTCACACCGATCGCAATGAAATTTGGCAAACACAGAATCGGAGGGCAACTCTTCAATATCCATGAGCCGCAAGAAATAATCACAACCGCATTGCATGAACAGCCTACCCAATTTTTCCTGGATAGAGGATGTAGAGCATCGTGTAGGTGAACGTTCCCGTTACGAACAAGACACAGTAAATCACCATGGTGAATCGTCCAAGCACTCGATGCCGTCTGGCCCCATTTGGCCAAATCCGCTGGATAGATATTTCAATGCCAAACACCAATGCAATGAGAAGAATAAGACCAAGATACACACTGAATTTTCCCATGGAAAATCCAGAGGTCATGACCCGTGACAGGAAAAATAGGAGGACAATGGTGGTCACCCCTCCCAGGATCATCGCAATACGTCTCCCGGAAGTCTTTAATATCGCATCCTTCAAAACCCGCTTCCCTTCCACGAAAGTCTGTGACCGGAACCCCAACACCATCATATAAATGGCCATCACGAGGCCGATCACGACCAGGAGAATATGAAGGGTCAAGACAGGGACAAACACCTGGTCATATAACCATTGAGGTCCGCCAAAGCCTTCCTTTCCCTCAAAAGCCAGGACACCCAGACTGCGAAACAAATAATAGCTGATAAAGAAGGCGAGCATGGCAATCATCCCACCGAACATCAGCCAATGGTGCCGATCATTGTTGTGCTGCCTCGCCTGAATCCATCCGACAATAAACAATGCCGTAAAGAACGTCGCCATGAGTTGGCTCACATCCGCTCCAACCGTGGCATGGGTGCCGAAAAATCCGGGTTCTCTCAGCCATACCGCCATTTCATCCATAATTTTGTGCCATGCCCTTCTGTTATTTGGTGCCTTGAATCATGGCACGCGGTTCTAATTCTTCCACGATTCGAAACCCGGCTTGATCCATCCATTGGCGACTTTCCTGAATCGTAAAGCATTCGCCACATTCGGTATTCACCAGGATATGAACAGCAAAGGCTGTC